>NZ_JAXQNS010000060.1:0-300 GCF_034427815.1 Pseudomonas gebzensis | reverse complement strand
CCAACGACGTGTACGTCGGTCACGCAGCTGTGAATAACAG
Source organism: Pseudomonas gebzensis (assembly GCF_034427815.1). Classification (NCBI taxonomy): domain Bacteria; kingdom Pseudomonadati; phylum Pseudomonadota; class Gammaproteobacteria; order Pseudomonadales; family Pseudomonadaceae; genus Pseudomonas; species Pseudomonas gebzensis. The sequence continues at coordinate 260 of NZ_JAXQNS010000060.1, read as the reverse complement.
CATCGCCACTGTTACGGGCGGCAACTATGAAAGCCTGGTGGCTAACCAGACTCCAGTAACTACTGCGGTGACTGATACGGTCGATACTTCGACCGTGACTCTGACCGCCACTCCATCGGTGGCCGAAGGCGGCTCGATCATCTACACCGCCTCCGTTAACGCTCCGGTTACTAATACCCCGGTTACCGTTAAGCTCGCCAACGGCGAGACCATTACCATCGCAGTAGGCCAGAGCTCCGGCACCGTCAGCACTCCGGTTA
>NZ_JAXQNS010000059.1:0-300 GCF_034427815.1 Pseudomonas gebzensis | reverse complement strand
CTCGCCGTTGGCGAGTTTCACGATGACCGGGGCATTAGTGACCGGCGCACTGACGGAAGCGGTGTAAACGATCGAGCCGCCTTCGGCAACGGATGGGGTAGCGGTCAGAGTCACAGTCGAGGTGTCGACCGTGTCGGTGACAGCTGTCGTTACTGGAGTCTGGTTGGCAACCAAGCTCTCATAGCTGCCGCCCGTCACAGTGGCGATGCTGTTGCTGACCGAGTCATGGCCGACGTAGACGTCGTTGCTGACCGCCGTCGTTACAGTGCCGGAGCTCTGGCCAACCGCAATGGTGATGGT
>NZ_JAXQNS010000058.1:0-306 GCF_034427815.1 Pseudomonas gebzensis | reverse complement strand
GGCCCTGCAATCGTAATCACAGTTGTACTCGGTGTTGCTTATCTACTTGTCAGCATGGCTGCAAATCGTTACAGACGAGAAGGGTTACGCCTCTGGCTATACCGCTGCAATTGGGGCTATGGCGCGATACCGAAATGGACTGAAGAATCCGGGCATGCCGATCAAATGCAATCGCTGCTGAATATTCTGTTGAGGCCTAGCGTGTTGGGAAAAGCATCAATCTACAGGGGAGAAAGGATGCCCGAAAAGTGGTTAGGCCATTGGATTCAGATCCAGTTTTCCGCCACTCTAGAAGGCCAGACAGCA
>NZ_JAXQNS010000057.1:0-308 GCF_034427815.1 Pseudomonas gebzensis | reverse complement strand
TCCGTCACCGCGCCAGTCACCAATGCCCCGGTCACCGTGAAACTCGCCAATGGCGAAACCATCACGATCGCAGTCGGCCAGAGCTCCGGGACTGTAACGACGACGGTCAGCAACGACGTCTATGTCGGCCATGCAGCTGTGAATAACAGCATTACTACTGTTACAGGCGGCAATTACGAAAGCCTGGTGGCGAACCAAGGCGTTGTGACAACCGCCGTCACCGACACGGTCGATACTTCGACCGTGACTCTGACCGCCACCCCATCGGTCGCAGAGGGTGGTTCAATCGTTTACACCGCCTCCGTGAA
>NZ_JAXQNS010000056.1:0-325 GCF_034427815.1 Pseudomonas gebzensis | reverse complement strand
ATGACAAGGCCAAGGGCATGACGTTTTCCCTGCGGCACGACGTTCACCGCGGCAACACCGCGCAGGCGGAACTGGACAGCAACCAGGTGAGGTTTGCGGTGGAATATCCCTTGGGGGGCGGGCTCTAGCCGAGGTGCAGAGCCGCTTGAAACGACCCCCGTCCGCGCCATCAGAATCGAGCGCATTTCGGTGGGTGGATACCTGAACGAACGGTCAAATTCCTGCGACTGTGACAAAGCCCTACTGCGCAAGAAGTTGCACAGCAAAGCCCCGCCCTACCGCCCCTAAAACCGCTGCAGCCCCCATGCAGCGGGGCTTACAGCCC
>NZ_JAXQNS010000055.1:0-317 GCF_034427815.1 Pseudomonas gebzensis | reverse complement strand
CGGCAGCGTCACCGTTTCAGCGCCTGCAGATAATCCATATATCGATGCAAGCCAAGTCAGTGCGCAGATTACGAGTGCAACGGGCGGCAACTTCGAGAATCTGGCGGTTAACGCTACGCCGGTAGTCACTGCGGTTACAGACACCATCGATACCACCACGGTTACCCTGACGGCGGCGCCTTCGGTTACTGAGGGTGGGGTAATCACTTACACCGCATCGGTCGGCGCTCCAGTGACTGGCTCACCTGTTGTGGTGACGTTGGCCAATGGCCAGAACATCACGATTGCTGTCGGTCAAAGCTCCGGGACCGTGAATG
>NZ_JAXQNS010000054.1:0-349 GCF_034427815.1 Pseudomonas gebzensis | reverse complement strand
CGCAGCGCCTGCTGATGATCCGTACATCGATGCGGGTCAAGTTACTGCGCAAATCATCAATGCCACTGGTGGCAATTTTGAGAACCTCGCGGTTAACTCTGCGCCGGCAGTCACTGCGGTTACTGACACTATCGATACCACCACTGTCACGCTGACAGCGGCGCCTTCGGTTGCTGAAGGTGGCGTGATCACTTACACCGCGTCGGTGGGTGCTCCAGTCACCGGCACGCCGGTTGTGGTGACGTTGGCCAATGGCCAGAACATCACGATTGCTGTCGGTCAAAGTTCCGGGACCGTGAATGTTCCGGTTAGCGATGATGCCTACCAAGGACATGCACCGGTCACCACG
>NZ_JAXQNS010000053.1:0-374 GCF_034427815.1 Pseudomonas gebzensis | reverse complement strand
GTGGTGCCGGGTTCGCCACGGCCGTTTAACTGGCTGCCACCTGGGCTGACGATGAGATCGGTTGGGGCATTGGGCGGTGTGTTGTCGACGGGCGCTTCCAGGTTCGGGGCCAGGACTGCGGCGCTGTTTGAAACGTTGCCTGCAGTGTCTTGAGCGGTTACCGCCAGCGCCTGACCCTCGGTCTGCGGGGGGACAAGGGTGATAGCAAAGCTGCCGGCAGCGTTGACGACGGCGGTGCCGATTTGATTGCCCTGGGCATCGACCACACGAACCGTGCTGCCGGGTTCGCCGCGACCGGTGAGGGTGGTGCCGTCGGCACTAACGTTGAGCAGGGAGGGCTCGACCGGAGCGGTAATGTCGAAGGCGGTGATCGA
>NZ_JAXQNS010000052.1:0-385 GCF_034427815.1 Pseudomonas gebzensis | reverse complement strand
CGCCCTGCAGGTCGACCTGACCGATGCGGCGGGGAATGTTTCTGCAGCAGCGTCGGTGCTGATACCGGACCTCACGGCGCCGGCTCAGCCGATGAATCTGGCGGTTGCCGATGGCGTGACGCTGACGGGTACAGGCGAACCAGGCGCCACGGTGCAGGTTCGTGATGCGGCTGGGAATGTGATTGGTACAGGCCAGGTTCGCGCGGACGGTGGGTTCACCGTGACGTTGGATCCGGCGCAGGCCAATGGTGAGTTCATCGATGTTCGCCAGACCGATGCGGCGGGGAATACGTCTTCGCCACTCGCGCTCCAAGTGCCCGATATCACCGCACCTGATGCCATCCAAGGTGTAGTCGTGAGCGCCGATGGCCTGACCGTTTCAGGC
>NZ_JAXQNS010000051.1:0-400 GCF_034427815.1 Pseudomonas gebzensis | reverse complement strand
TGCCCTGCAGGTCGACCTGACCGATGCGGCGGGGAATGTTTCTGCAGCAGCGTCGGTGCTGACACCGGACCTCACGGCGCCGGCTCAGCCGACGGATCTCACGGTTGCCGATGGCGTGACGCTGACAGGTACAGGCGAACCAGGCGCCACAGTTCAGGTTCGTGATGCGGCTGGGAATGTGATTGGTACAGGCCAGGTCCGGGCGGACGGTGGGTTCACCGTGACGTTGAATCCGGCGCAGGCCAATGGTGAGTTCATCGATGTTCGCCAGACCGATGCGGCGGGGAATACGTCTTCGCCGTTGGCGTTCCAGGTGCCGGATATCACTGCGCCGGAGGCTGTGCAAAACGTTGTGGTCAGCGCCGATGGCCTGACTGTTTCAGGGCGTGGCGAAGCCGGT
>NZ_JAXQNS010000050.1:0-414 GCF_034427815.1 Pseudomonas gebzensis | reverse complement strand
GCGGCGGTCGAGGTGCGCGATGCAAACGGCACCGTCATTGGCGCTGGGGTCGTCGCGGCCAACGGCACCTTCGTGCTGTCGCTCGATTCGGCCGTCATCGCTGGCGAAACCATCAACCTGATCCAGACCGATGCCGCCGGTAACACTTCGGCTGGCTTCGACTTCACCGTACCGGCCACCCCTGCGCCTGTCAGCCCGACCGGGTTGACGCTGAACGCCGATGGCTCGGAATTGAGCGGCATTGCCACGCCTGGAAACCGCGTTGAAGCCCGAGGGGCTGACGGCACCTTGCTAGGCAGCGCCATCGCCGCCGCAGACGGCTCGTTCACCCTCACGCTGCAACCGCCACAAGCCAACGGCGAAACCATCGACGCAGTCGCTATCGATGCCGCTAACCAGAGCTCGATTCCAACT
>NZ_JAXQNS010000049.1:0-429 GCF_034427815.1 Pseudomonas gebzensis | reverse complement strand
CCGAGGGCGGTTCGATTGTTTACACCGCCACTCTGACCAACCCTGCTGGTTCGCCGGTGACCGTGACCTTGAGCAACGGCCAGGTCATCACTATCGCCGCCAACCAAACGTCCGGCAGCGTCACCGTTTCAGCGCCTGCAGATAATCCATATATCGATGCCAGCCAAGTCAGTGCGCAGATTACGAGTGCAACGGGCGGCAACTTCGAGAATCTGGCGGTCAACGCTGCGCCGGCAGTCACTGCGGTTACGGACACCATCGACACCACCACTGTCACGCTAACGGCGGCGCCTTCGGTTGCTGAAGGTGGGGTGATCACTTACACCGCATCGGTCGGTGCTCCAGTCACCGGCTCGCCTGTTGTGGTGACGTTGGCCAATGGTCAAAACATCACGATTGCTGTCGGTCAAAGCTCCGGGACCGTGAATA
>NZ_JAXQNS010000048.1:0-453 GCF_034427815.1 Pseudomonas gebzensis | reverse complement strand
GCGAGGAAGCGGAGTGTACTGGAGCATCTGAGCATTCCGAGCTGGCTTTCAACGCAGCATGAACAAGTATCAAGGCTTTTCGTACAGAGCCTAGAGACCCTCTGACACACCGAGTTGAATGACAGCCAGGCTAGGACCCTGTAGTTCTTCAGCGCTTACCGCGACCAGGAATTGCATATTAATTCACACACCGAAATAAATTATCGACGACCCTGCGCAACACCATATGTAAGATTTTACTATCAACACTTTAAACCCACGAGAGAAACCATTTTGTTCAAATCTCCAAAACAACCTCAACTACCCCAAAAACTGAAATGGAAGTTAACCGAGGAGCCTGAATCATTGACATGGACCATCCGCACGAGGAGCTACAATACCTTTCCTGCGGACACGCTAGTTCTGTCACTCACAGCCCTTGTTGCCATTGCCTCGATATTCATGCTTTCGATG
>NZ_JAXQNS010000047.1:0-457 GCF_034427815.1 Pseudomonas gebzensis | reverse complement strand
TTGGCCCACTGCAATAGTGATGGTTTCGCCGTTGGCGAGTTTCACAGTGACCGGGGCATTGGTGACCGGCGCGCTCACGGAAGCGGTGTAGACGATGGAGCCGCCTTCGACCACCGATGGTGTGGCGGTCAGGGTCACGGTCGAAGTATCGACCGTATCAGTCACCGCAGTAGTTACTGAAGTTTGGTTAGCCACCAGGCTTTCATAGTTGCCGCCTGTAACGGTGGCGATGCTGTTGCTGACCGAGTCATGGCCGACGTAGACGTCGTTGCTGACCGCCGTCGTGACTGTCCCGGAGCTCTGGCCCACTGCAATAGTGATGGTTTCGCCGTTGGCGAGTTTCACGGTGACCGGGGTATTGGTGACCGGCGCGCTCACGGAGGCGGTGTAAACGATTGAACCACCCTCTGCGACCGATGGAGTGGCGGTCAGAGTCACGGTCGAAGTATCGACCGTA
>NZ_JAXQNS010000046.1:0-463 GCF_034427815.1 Pseudomonas gebzensis | reverse complement strand
TCTACACCGCCTCCGTTAACGCTCCGGTTACCAATACCCCGGTTACCGTTAAGCTCGCCAACGGCGAGACCATTACCATCGCAGTAGGCCAGAGCTCCGGGACAGTAACGACGGCAGTCAGCAACGATGTGTACGTCGGCCATGACTCGGTCAGCAACAGCATCACTACCGTTTCCGGCGGCAACTACGAAAGCCTGGTTGCCAACAAAACTGCTGTCACCACAACCGTGACCGACACCGTCGATACTTCGACCGTGACTCTGACTGCCACTCCTTCGATTGCCGAAGGTGGCTCGATCATCTACACCGCCTCCGTTAACGCTCCGGTTACCAATACCCCGGTTACCGTTAAGCTCGCCAACGGCGAGACCATTACCATTGCAGTAGGCCAGAGCTCTGGCACCGTCAGTACTCCAGTGACCAACGACGTGTACGTCGGTCATGCAGCTGTGAATAACAGCAT
>NZ_JAXQNS010000045.1:0-464 GCF_034427815.1 Pseudomonas gebzensis | reverse complement strand
GCTCGACCCCAGTGCCGATGAGATTTATCACGACACGTCCAATGAGGGTCAAGCCTGCTCGCTAATACAAACCGCCCAAACCGTTTATGCGCTGTTAGCGCTGGGTCACGAAGGTCAGCAATGGTTGTGCAAACAGATCCGGCAACCCAGTTCATTGTTTGGCCTGGCCCGGCTCAACTTTAACCCGGAGGTCGATACCCTGCTCAGACAGGTAGTGAACAACTTCAGTACCACCGGTTATCTGGATGACCAGGGCCACCAGGGCGACGGCAGCGCTGCGCTTTTCAATCCCGGCGCTTCGGGGGACGCCACTAGCTTTGCGACACGCTCTTCAGAAGTTGCTGCAGTGCTGGATCTTGAGAGCGTCAAGAACAGTCAGTTGTATCGAGCCCTCAGCGAGGTGGGTAAAGAATCTTTCGCAACGTTGATCAAGATAGCCAACAACCACGTCAAATCTGGATGGC
>NZ_JAXQNS010000044.1:0-464 GCF_034427815.1 Pseudomonas gebzensis | reverse complement strand
ACTCGCCGCCAGTGCCGATGAGATTTATCACGACACGGCGGATGAAGCCCAGGCCTGCTCGCTGATGCACACCGCCCAAGCCATTTACACGCTGCTAGCACTAGGTAACGAGGGGCAGCAATGGTTGTGCAAACAGATCCAGCAACCCAGTTCATTGTTTGGCCTTGCCCGGCTCAACTTTAACCCGGAGGTCGATACCCTGCTCAGACAGGTAGCGAACAACTTCAGTACCACCGGTTATCTGGATGACCAGGGCCACCAGGGCGACGGCAGCGCTGCACTTTTCAATCCCGGCGCTTCGGGGGACGCCACGAGCTTTGCGACACGCTCTTCAGAAGTTGCTGCAGTGCTGGATCTTGAGAGCGTCAAGAACAGTCAGTTGTATCGAGCCCTCAGCGAGGTGGGTAAAGAATCTTTCGCGACGTTGATCAAGATCGCCAACAACCACGTCAAATCTGGATGGA
>NZ_JAXQNS010000043.1:0-502 GCF_034427815.1 Pseudomonas gebzensis | reverse complement strand
TGTCAATGTTCGCGATGCCCAGGGAAATCTGATTGGCTCCGGCGTGGTCGGGGCAGACGGCCGTTTCAACGTCGCACTCGTTCCTGCGGTAACTGACGGCAGCAGCCTGCAAGTCCAGCTCACCGACGCCTCCGGCAACGTGTCACAACCCACTTCGGTGCTGTCGCCGGATCTGACCGCACCCATCCAGCCCACCGATCTGGCGGTTGCCGATGGCGTGACGCTGACGGGTACAGGCGAACCAGGCGCCACGGTGCAGGTTCGTGATGCGGCTGGGAATGTGATTGGTACAGGCCAGGTTCGCGCGGACGGTGGGTTCACCCTAACGCTGGATCCGGCGCAGGCCAATGGTGAGTTCATCGATGTTCGCCAGACCGATGCGGCGGGGAATGCGTCTTCGCCGTTGGCGCTCCAGGTGCCGGATATCACTGCGCCGGAGGCTGTGCAAAACGTTGTGGTCAGCGCCGATGGCCTGACTGTTTCAGGGCGTGGCGAAGCCGGG
>NZ_JAXQNS010000042.1:0-616 GCF_034427815.1 Pseudomonas gebzensis | reverse complement strand
GCACGTGTCGCCCTGCACACGCTGGATCAGAAGGTCAAAGCCCTGTTCTTGCATCAACCCCAGCAGATCGTTGCGAGCGCCTCCGGCAGCAGCCGACTGATGCTGGATCCCGCCACAATCAACCGCTGGCTCGCTGACCTAGGGCAGGCAGAGGCCGCCGCACAACTGAATAGCGCGGGCACGCCCGCCCACGGCGTGCGGGTCAAACAGTGGATGAACCAGCATTTGGGCAGCGCGCTGCCTGGATTGCTGGTGGCACTGAACATGTGGAATGTGCACAACACCTATAGACAGGCACAGAACGACGGCAGCTTTACGGCGGATGAACTGCGCAGCCTGGGTGCGAATGCGGGGTATGCAGCGAATGCGATTGCGGCATTGTGGGTGGGGCCGGCGTGGCATCGGGCTGCGGGGATGTCGGCGAGTTTAGGTGATGAAACAAAAAAGGTTGCTGAGGCTGGATACAGGCAATGGTTGTCCGCTGCGAGAAAGGCATCGAAAGATGGGGTTGGCTTGGCTCTAGCCAATGAATTTTCCGCTGTTTCTAAAGCGCTGATCTGGAAAACTGCAACTTGGGCAGCACTAGGCGCCATGGCGACGGCTTTGGAGGCTTGGC
>NZ_JAXQNS010000041.1:0-627 GCF_034427815.1 Pseudomonas gebzensis | reverse complement strand
CACCCTGGCGAGATGGTAGTCAACTATTCCAATGCCCAGCGCGGCGACAGCCTCGACGTCGCCGGGGCCGTCTGGAACCCCAGCGCCGGAGTCAGCGCAAGCCTGTACACCTCGCGCTTCGAGGACACCTGGAACCAGCAGTACCTGGGCAGCACCCTGAGCCACGCGCTGGACGAGCAAAGCAGCCTCAGCCTGGACCTGAACCTCTACCACACCCGTGACACCGGCAAGGCGCTGTCCGGGCGTATCGACAACACCACGTGGAGCCTGATTTCACGCTATCGCCACAGCGCTCACACGTTCAGCCTCGGCTGGCAGCAGGTGCACGGCGATACCCCGTTCGATTACGTCAGCCGTGGCGCGGTGTACCTCACCAACGCCGTGCAGCTTTCAGACTTCAACGCCCCCAACGAAAAATCCTGGCAGGCGCGCTATGACCTTGACCTGGCCAGCGTCGGCGTGCCTGGTCTGCTGCTCAGTGCGCTGTATGTGCGCGGCTTCGACATCGACGGCAGCCACGTCGATCGCGACGGCGGTTACGCCTACCTCGGCTACGGCAAAGGCGGCAAGCACTGGGAGCGCGACCTCGAAGCCCGCTATGTCGTGCAGCAAGGCAAGGCCAAGGGC
>NZ_JAXQNS010000040.1:0-630 GCF_034427815.1 Pseudomonas gebzensis | reverse complement strand
AGTGCGCAAGAACTTGCACAGCACTGCGCAACTTCTTGCGCAATTTTCCGCGAATTTTCCCTCAAAAAGCCCTCTCGGCCGATGCCGGAATCCCTACAGCCCGCATAAACCGCGGGCCTGGCACTCGCTGGCACGACTTTTGATAGCAGTTGAACCCGCAATCCGTGCTTTTCACGCCCGGTGAATCAGTTTGTCCACCTGCATCTGTGCCGATAGCGCCAGAGATGGACGGACCGCAACGGGCCACTGACAGCCCCAGCGTTCAACTCATCAAGGAAGTGCCATGCCCCTGCCACCCAGCCGCGCCCAGCTGAATCAGGCCCGCCGCAATCAAGCGTTTCCCCGTGCTGCCATGGCGATGGCCGGGTGCGGCCTGAGCGCTGCTGAAGTCGCTATTTTTCCTGTTCGATACGCGGTCGATGAGTCACCGGCCAAGGGCAACCAGCAGGGCCCAAACCCACTGCCCAAGGGCTGGTCCAACACCCCGCCGGCACTCAGGACCCGCAGCTACACCCTGCGCCAGCTGCGCGATGGCTGGCTGTACGTGTGGAACAGCACAGACCAGACTTTTCATGAGTATTCGGTCAGCGGACATCAGTTCACGCGACACCTGTGGACTGACGCCCACGT
>NZ_JAXQNS010000039.1:0-734 GCF_034427815.1 Pseudomonas gebzensis | reverse complement strand
AGAACCTAGATTCAGGTGATGCCTGAGAACAGTGAGTTGTCTTGGGTTTTCGATGGGTAATAATTTTTTGAGGCACTTTCACTTGGCAGGGCTCGCGCAAGAACCAAAATACTGGAAGGCACGGTGAATTTGTATGCCGCCGTGCCGTGAGTATTTACGTTAGGCAGTTTCAGTCAGCGCTCAGGAACGGCAGATTTTCTCATTGTGGATGGCGCATCAGGCGAGAGGTAGGAGGAGACTAAGGTGGCCACAGCCTCCTTTTGATTTTTTCTACACAAAATGCTCAGGCTTGAGCGCGGCGTATGGACATCGCTGACAGCGTTGTACTTCAGGTTCACAATATCTTTATTTGCGGCAACCGACAGTTGAGTGATTTCTTTCCAGTTATAGGAGTTCTGATGGTAGCGGGTGCGCATGTCCCGCGATGTTTTCGAGCGGAGCATGACTAATGCTACCAACCCCATGCCGCCCGGGCCTGCTAAGGCAAGCTTGGCAGGGCCGGGGACGGTAGCAATGATGGAGATGATGACCACCTTTAGGAAGATTAACAGGCCATCTATGATTTTTGAATTGAGCTTTGAAGTGCTCTCCCACTTGCGCTCCTCGATTCCTGAGTGGGTGATTCTATAAGCAAAATTAACTCGGTGGATGTCTGCGTATACCCCGGGGGAGATGAGGATTAAGAAGAATATTACGGAAAGCGTTATCGCCCAAGCGCTGGGCGCGTTGTCATG
>NZ_JAXQNS010000038.1:0-764 GCF_034427815.1 Pseudomonas gebzensis | reverse complement strand
TGGATGCGCAAGGTCGATCTGCCAACGTTCTGCCAGAGCGGCAGCCTTGACCATGGTGGCCCCATCACCAACTTGGGGGCCAGCGTGTCGGACATCCTGGTCGAGGGCTGTCCTGCGCCGACCTTCACCAGCACGCTGCTACCCACTGAGGCCGCAGCCGAAGGCGGCCCGTTCAAGGCAACCTTTGAAGAGTGCCTGGTGCGTGGGCATGTTCCCGACCAGGACACGGCGCTGTTCGTCGCCCTGGACGACCCGCTGGCAATCATTGATGACCTGAGCATGAACCTGGCCGGCAGGCAGCTGGAATTGAGTCAATTCGACAGCCTTCATCAGCACCGGCTACAGAGTGCCACCGCCGTGATGACCCTGTGCGGCCTGGAAACCGATGAACTGATTCCGCCGTCGATCACCGATGCGGCCGGTCGGCAAGCCTATGTCGATGACCTCTACGAGCTGCTGCGCACACAGGACGAGATCGAACGCGGCAAGGATCTGGTCACGGCAAGTGAATACGCAATGGTCTCAATGGGCGCAACGGCGGCACTTGAATCAGCTCAGTCCACATTCCAAGCCAGGCACGGCCATCTGCCCGATCAGGAGAAATGGCAAACCGCTTTTGATAGCTGGAACAGCAGGCGCCTCTGGCGTGAGGATGTGAAGTTTGAAGAAGTACGGCAGTACTACGGGCAGACCAGCGTTGAAGCACTGCGGCTGCAAGAACACTGTACGCGTAGCGAACTGGACCTGATTTCCTGGCTGGACCG
>NZ_JAXQNS010000037.1:0-781 GCF_034427815.1 Pseudomonas gebzensis | reverse complement strand
GCCTTGGTAAGCATCGTCGCTGACCGCAACGTTGACAGTCCCGGAGCTTTGACCAACAGCAATCGTGATGTTTTGACCATTGGCCAACGTCACCACAACAGGCGTGCCGGTGACTGGAGCACCCACCGACGCCGTATAAGTGATTACCCCACCCTCAGCAACCGAAGGCGCCGCCGTCAGCGTAACCGTGGTGGTATCGATGGTGTCCGTAACCGCAGTGACTGCCGGCGCAGAATTAACCGCGAGGTTCTCAAAATTGCCGCCGGTGGCATTGGTGATTTGTGCAGTAACCTGACCCGCATCGACGTACGGATCATCCGCAGGCGCCGCAACAGTGACGCTACCCGACGTCTGATTGGCAGCAATGGTAATGACCTGGCCGTTGCTCAAGGTCACGGTCACTGGCGAACCAGCTGGGTTGGTCAGAGTGGCGGTGTAAACAATCGAACCGCCCTCGGCCACAGCAGGCGTAGCAGCGAGCGACACAGTTGTCGTGGTCTGTACATCGGTTACAGCCGTGGTGACCGGCGACTGATTAGCCACCAGATTCTCGTAGTTACCGCCGGACACGTTCGTGATGTTCGTGGTGACTGGGGCATGGCCTTGGTAAGCATCGTCGCTGACCGCAACGTTGACAGTCCCGGAGCTTTGACCGACAGCAATCGTGATGTTTTGACCATTGGCCAACGTCACCACAACCGGCGTGCCGGTGACTGGAGCACCCACCGACGCGGTGTAAGTGATCACCCCACCTTCAGCAACCGAAGGCGCCGCCGTCAGG
>NZ_JAXQNS010000036.1:0-793 GCF_034427815.1 Pseudomonas gebzensis | reverse complement strand
GGTCATTACCATTGCTGCCAATCAGACCTCGGGCAGCGTCACTGTTGCCGCGCCTGCGGATGATCCGTATATCGATGCCAGCCAGGTCAGTGCGCAGATTACGAGTGCAACAGGTGGCAACTTCGAGAATCTGGCGGTCAACGCTGCGCCGGCAGTCACTGCGGTTACTGACACTATCAATACCACTACCGTCACGCTGACAGCGGCGCCTTCGGTTGCTGAGGGTGGCGTGATCACTTACACCGCGTCGGTGGGTGCTCCAGTCACCGGCTCGCCGGTTGTGGTGACTTTGGCCAATGGTCAAAACATCACGATTGCTGTCGGTCAAAGCTCCGGGACTGTAAACGTCCCGGTTAGCGACGATGCTTACCAAGGCCATGCCCCAGTTACTACCAATATCACCGGTGTGTCGGGTGGTAATTACGAAAACTTGGTTGCCAGTCAGTCGCCAGTGACTACGGCTGTTACTGATGTGACGACTACAACAACGGTTTCACTCGCGGCCACTGCGACCGTGGCTGAAGGCGGATCAATCGTCTACACCGCCACTCTCACCAACCCAGCTGGCTCGCCAGTGACCGTGACCTTGAGCAATGGCCAAGTCATCACTATCGCCGCCAACCAAACGTCGGGTAGCGTCACCGTCGCAGCGCCTGCTGATGATCCGTACGTCGACGCGGGTCAAGTTACTGCACAAATCACCAATGCCACCGGCGGCAACTTCGAGAATCTGGCGGTTAACGGGGCAGCGGCTGTCACTACCGTTACCGACACCATCGATACCACCACGGTG
>NZ_JAXQNS010000035.1:0-832 GCF_034427815.1 Pseudomonas gebzensis | reverse complement strand
ACCATCACCATTGCGGTTGGCCAGAGCTCCGGCACTGTAACGACGGCGGTCAGCAACGACGTGTACGTCGGTCACGCAGCTGTGAATAACAGCATCGCCACTGTTACAGGCGGTAATTACGAAAACCTGGTTGCTAATCAGACTCCAGTGACTACGGCTGTCACCGATACGGTCGATACCTCGACCGTGACTCTGACCGCTACCCCATCCGTTGCCGAAGGCGGCTTGATCGTTTACACCGCTTCCGTCAGTGCGCCGGTCACTAATGCCCCGGTCATCGTGAAACTCGCCAACGGCGAGACCATCACCATTGCAGTAGGCCAGAGCTCCGGGACAGTAACGACAGCAGTCAGCAACGATGTGTACGTCGGCCATGACTCGGTCAGCAACAGCATCGCCACCGTTACAGGCGGCAACTATGAAAGCCTGGTGGCTAACCAGACTCCAGTAACTACTGCGGTGACTGATACGGTCGATACTTCGACCGTGACTCTGACTGCCACTCCTTCGGTTGCCGAAGGTGGCTCGATCATCTACACCGCCTCCGTTAACGCTCCGGTTACCAATACCCCGGTTACCGTTAAGCTCGCCAACGGCGAGACCATTACCATCGCAGTAGGCCAGAGCTCCGGTACCGTCAGTACTCCAGTGACCAACGACGTGTACGTCGGTCATGCAGCTGTGAGTAACAGCATCGCCACTGTTACGGGCGGTAATTACGAAAACCTGGTTGCTAATCAGACTCCAGTGACTACGGCTGTCACCGATACGGTCGATACCTCGACGGTTACTCTGACTGCCACTCCTTCGGTGGCCGAAGGCGGCTCGATCA
>NZ_JAXQNS010000034.1:0-882 GCF_034427815.1 Pseudomonas gebzensis | reverse complement strand
ACTACAACCGCCACAAGCCAACGGCGAAACCATCGACGCAGTCGCCATCGATGCCGCTAACCAGAGCTCGATTCCAACGTCGATCACCGCTTTCGACATTACCGCTCCGGTCGAGCCCTCCCTGCTCAACGTTAGTGCTGACGGCACCATCCTCACCGGTCGCGGCGAACCCGGCAGCACCATCCGCGTCGTCAATGCCCAAGGCGCCGAAATCGGCACCGCTGTCGTCAACGATGCCGGCAGCTTCAGCGTCTCGTTGACGCCTGCGCAAACCGATGGCCAGGCACTTGCCGTCACGGCGCAGGATGCCGCTGGGAATACGTCCGACAGCAGCGCTGTCACTGCACCGAACGTTGAAAACCCTATCGACACCACACCCCCCGCTCCGCCAACCGGCTTGATCATCAGTGCCGGCGGCAGCCAAGTGAGCGGGCGCGGCGAACCCGGCACCACCGTCAATGTGCGTGACGCACAAGGCAACCTGGTCGCAAGCGGCACCGTCCCCGCCGACGGCAGCTTCAGCCTGCCGCTGGCCCCACCGATCATCGATGGCAGCCCGCTGCTGGTCGACCTGACCGACGCCGGCGGTAATGTGTCGAATGCGCTGTCGGTGCTGACGCCTGACTTGACTGCACCCGCTCAACCCACTGACCTCACGCTTACCGACGGCACGCTGCTCACCGGCACTGGCGAGCCCGGCGCGACGGTCCAGGTCCGCGATAGCACCGGCACGCTCATCGGCACGGGCGCTGTCCGCCCCGATGGCGGCTTCACGCTCACCCTCGATCCCGCCCAGGCCAACGGCGAACCTATCGACGTGCGCCTCACCGACACTGCAGGCAACACCTCTGCACCGCTCGAATTGCAAACCCCGGACATCAC
>NZ_JAXQNS010000033.1:0-985 GCF_034427815.1 Pseudomonas gebzensis | reverse complement strand
AACGTTGACCGCCACTCCTTCGGTCGCCGAAGGCGGATCCATCGTTTACACCGCCAGCGTTAGCGCTCCGGTCACCAACACTCCGGTCACCGTGAAGCTCGCTAATGGCGAGACCATCACCATCGCCGTGGGCCAAAGCTCCGGGACTGTAACGACAGCAGTCAGCAACGACGTATACGTCGGTCACGACTCGGTCAGCAACAGCATAAAGGATGTATCTGGCGGCAACTACGAAAGCCTGGTGGCCAACAAAACTGCTGTCACCACAACCGTAACCGACACGGTCGATACTTCGACCGTTACTCTGACCGCTACTCCATCGGTCGCTGAGGGCGGCTCGATCATCTACATCGCCAGTGTCACAGCTCCTGTTACCGGCACTCCGGTCACCGTGAAACTCGCCAATGGCGAGACCATCACCATCGCAGTGGGCCAGAGCTCCGGCACTGTAACGACAGCGGTCAGCAACGACGTCTACGTCGGCCATGCAGCTGTGAATAACAGCATCGCTACTGTTACAGGCGGCAGCTATGAAAACCTGGTGGCGAACCAGGGCGTTGTGACAACCGCCGTCACCGACACGGTCGACACCTCGACTGTGACTCTGACCGCCACCCCATCGGTCGCAGAAGGCGGTTCGATCGTTTACACCGCTTCCGTCAGCGCGCCGGTGACTAATGCCCCGGTCACCGTGAAACTCGCTAATGGCGAGACCATCACCATCGCCGTGGGCCAAAGCTCCGGCACTGTAACGACAGCAGTCAGCAATGATGTATACGTCGGCCATGACTCGGTCAGCAACAGCATCACTACCGTTACAGGCGGCAACTACGAAAGCCTGGTGGCCAACAAAACTGCTGTCACCACAACCGTAACCGACACGGTCGATACTTCGACCGTGACTCTAACAGCTACTCCATCGGTCGCTGAGGGCGGCTCGATCATCTACACCGCCAGCGTCACAGCTCCTGTTACCGGCACTCCA
>NZ_JAXQNS010000032.1:0-1075 GCF_034427815.1 Pseudomonas gebzensis | reverse complement strand
GACTTTGACCGCGACACCATCCGTTGCCGAAGGCGGCTCCATCGTCTACACCGCCAGCGTCACTGCGCCGGTCACCAACACTCCGGTCACTGTGAAACTCGCCAATGGCGAGACCATCACCATCGCAGTAGGCCAAAGCTCCGGCACTGTAACGACAGCAGTCAGCAATGATGTGTACGTCGGCCATGACTCGGTCAGCAACAGCATCACTACCGTCTCGGGCGGCAACTACGAAAGCCTGGTGGCCAACAAAACTGCTGTCACCACAACCGTAACCGACACCGTCGATACTTCGACCGTAACTCTGGCTGCCACTCCTTCGGTTGCCGAAGGTGGTTCGATCGTCTACACCGCCTCCGTTACCGCGCCAGTCACCAACACCCCGGTCACCGTGAAGCTCGCTAATGGCGAGACCATCACCATCGCAGTGGGCCAAAGCTCCGGCACTGTAACGACAGCAGTCAGCAACGACGTGTACGTCGGCCATGACTCGGTCAGCAACAGCATCAAGGATGTATCTGGCGGTAATTACGAAAGCCTGGTGGCTAACAAAACTGCTGTCACAACAACTGTGACCGATACGGTCGATACTTCGACCGTAACGTTGACCGCTACTCCTTCGGTCGCCGAAGGCGGCTCGATCGTTTATACCGCTTCGGTCAGCGCTCCGGTTACCAACACTCCGGTCACCGTGAAACTCGCTAATGGCGAGACCATCACGATTGCGGTGGGCCAGAGCTCCGGTACCGTCAGTGCTCCGGTTACCAACGACGTGTACGTGGGTCATGCAGCTGTAAATAACAGCATCGCCACCGTTTCTGGCGGCAACTTCGAAAGCCTGGTGGCTAACAAAACTGCTGTCACAACAACTGTGACCGATACGGTCGATACTTCGACCGTAACGTTGACGGCTACTCCTTCGGTCGCCGAAGGCGGATCCATCATTTACACCGCTTCCGTCAGCGCGCCGGTCACCAACACTCCGGTCACGGTGAAACTCGCCAACGGCGAGACCATCACCATCGCAGTGGGCCAGAGCTCCGGGACTGTAACGACGGCAGTCAGCAATGACGTG
>NZ_JAXQNS010000031.1:0-1111 GCF_034427815.1 Pseudomonas gebzensis | reverse complement strand
CTGGCCGATCGACCTTGCGCATCCACTGGCCGCGGGCCGCCGTATTGCTGCGCAGGTGCTCGCACAGGCGCCAGGTCCACTGCACAGGCGAGTAGGCGAGGTGAAGTCGACTGCGGCGGGGGTAGAGCAGGTAGGGATGCGTGTCGCCTGGGTTGTGCCGTGTGTCTTGACCCACCTGGGCGTCAGTCCACAGGTGGCGCGTGAACTGATGTGCGCTGACCGAATACTCATGAAAAGTTTGGTCTGTGCTGTTCCACACGTACAGCCAGCCATCGCGCAGTTGGCGCAGGGTGTAGCTGCGGGTCTTGAGTGCCGGCGGGGTGTTGGACCAGCCCTTGGGCAGTGGGTTTGGACCCTGGGCGGTGCCCTTGGCCGGTGATTCATCGACCGCGTATCGAACAGGAAAAATAGCGACTTCAGCAGCGCTCAGGCCGCACCCGGCCATCGCCATGGCAGCACGGGGGAACGCTTGATTGCGGCGGGCCTGATTCAGCTGGGCGCGGCTTGGTGGCAGGGGCATGGCACTTCCTTGATGAGTTGAACGCTGGGGCTGTCATTGGCCCGTTGCGGTCCGTCCGTCTCTGGCGCTGTCGGCACAGATGCAGGTGGACAAACTGATTCACCGGGCTTGAAAAGCACGGATTGCGGGTTCAACTGCTATCAAAAGGCGTGCCAGCCAGTGCCAGGTCCGCGGTTTATGCGGGCTGTGGGGATTCCGGCATCGGCCGAGGGGGCTTTTTAAGAGAAAATTCGCGGAAAATTGCGCAAGAAGTTGCACAGTGCTGTGCAAGTTCTTGCGCACTTGGCTGTAAGCCCCGTTGTACGGGGGCTGTAGCGGTTTTAGGGGCGGTAGGGCGGGGTTTTGCTGCGCAACTTCTTGCGCAGTAAGGCTTAACGACGGAAGTAAGGATTTGACCGTTCGCTCAGGTATTTACCATCGGGATTCGGTCGCTCCTGATGGAGCGGGGGAGGGTCATGTTCTGCGGGTCAACCCCTCAGCTAGAACCCGCCCCCCAGCGGATATTCCACCGCCAACCTCAACCTGGTTGCTGTCCAGTTCCGCCTGCGCGGTGTTACCGCGGTGGACGTCGTGACGCACGGAAAACGTCAG
>NZ_JAXQNS010000030.1:0-1104 GCF_034427815.1 Pseudomonas gebzensis | reverse complement strand
GTTGCCGCCAGATACATCCTTGATGCTGTTGCTGACCGAGTCATGGCCGACGTACACATCATTGCTGACTGCTGTCGTTACAGTCCCGGAGCTCTGGCCAACGGCGATCGTGATGGTCTCGCCATTAGCGAGTTTTACGGTGACTGGGGCATTAGTGACCGGCGCGCTCACGGAAGCGGTATAGACAATCGAGCCGCCTTCGGCAACGGACGGTGTCGCGGTCAAAGTCACGGTCGAGGTGTCGACGGTGTCAGTGACAGCCGTAGTCACCGGAGTCTGGTTAGCAACCAGGTTTTCGTAATTACCGCCCGTAACAGTGGCGATGCTGTTATTCACAGCTGCGTGACCGACGTAGACGTCATTGGTAACCGGAGTGCTGACGGTGCCGGAGCTCTGGCCGACTGCGATGGTGATGGTCTCGCCATTGGCGAGCTTAACGGTAACCGGGGTATTGGTAACTGGAGCACTGACAGAAGCGGTATAAGTGATCGAGCCGCCTTCGGCCACCGAAGGAGTGGCAGTTAGAGTAACCGTCGAGGTATCGACCGTATCGGTGACAGCCGTAGTCACTGGAGTTTGGTTAGCAACCAGGTTTTCGTAATTACCGCCTGTAACGGTAGTGATGCTGTTGCTGACCGAGTCGTGGCCAACGTAGACGTCGTTGCTGACCGCCGTCGTTACAGTGCCGGAGCTCTGTCCAATCGCGATGGTGATGGTCTCGCCGTTGGCGAGTTTCACGGTGACCGGAGTGTTGGTGACCGGAGCGCTGACGGAAGCGGTGTAGACGATGGAGCCGCCTTCGGCCACTGATGGGGTGGCAGTCAGAATTACGGTCGAAGTGTCGATCGTGTCGGTCACAGTTGTTGTGACAGCAGTTTTGTTCGCAACCAGGCTTTCGTAGTTGCCGCCAGATACATCCTTGATGCTGTTGCTGACCGAGTCGTGACCGACGTATACGTCGTTGCTGACTGCTGTCGTTACAGTCCCGGAGCTCTGGCCAACCGCAATGGTGATGGTTTCGCCATTGGCGAGTTTCACAGTGACCGGCGTATTGGTGACTGGCGCGGTAACGGAGGCGGTGTAGACGATGGAGCCACCTTCGGT
>NZ_JAXQNS010000029.1:0-1231 GCF_034427815.1 Pseudomonas gebzensis | reverse complement strand
CTCGATCGTTTACACCGCCAGCGTCAGCGCTCCGGTGACCAACACTCCAGTTACCGTGAAACTCGCCAACGGCGAGACCATCACGATCGCGGTTGGCCAGAGCTCCGGGACTGTAACGACAGCGGTCAGCAATGACGTCTACGTCGGCCATGACTCGGTCAGCAACAGCATCACCACCGTCTCGGGCGGCAATTACGAAAGCCTGGTTGCCAACAAAGCTGCTGTCACTACAACTGTGACCGACACGGTCGACACTTCGACCGTAACGTTGACCGCTACTCCTTCGGTCGCAGAAGGCGGATCCATCGTTTACACCGCCAGCGTCAGCGCGCCGGTCACCAACACTCCGGTCACCGTGAAGCTCGCTAATGGCGAGACCATCACCATCGCCGTGGGCCAAAGCTCCGGGACTGTAACGACGGCGGTCAGCAATGATGTGTACGTCGGCCATGACTCGGTCAGCAACAGCATCGCCACTGTTACAGGTGGCAATTACGAAAGTCTGGTGGCCAACAAAACTGCTGTCACAACAACTGTGACCGATACCGTCGATACTTCGACCGTGACTCTGACTGCCACCCCATCGGTCGCCGAAGGCGGTTCAATCGTTTACACCGCCAGCGTCAGCGCGCCGGTCACCAATACCCCGGTCACCGTGAAACTCGCCAATGGCGAGACCATCACCATCGCGGTGGGTCAGAGTTCTGGGACTGTAACGACAGCAGTCAGCAATGACGTGTACGTCGGCCATGACTCGGTCAGCAACAGCATCACTACCGTTACAGGCGGCAATTACGAAAGTCTCGTTGCGAATAAAACTGCTGTCACCACAACCGTGACCGACACCGTCGATACTTCGACCGTAACGTTGACCGCTACTCCTTCGGTCGCAGAAGGCGGATCCATCGTTTACACCGCCAGCGTCAGCGCGCCGGTCACCAACACTCCGGTCACCGTGAAACTCGCCAACGGCGAGACCATCACAATCGCGGTGGGCCAGAGCTCCGGCAATGTAACGACAGCCGTCAGCAACGACGTCTACGTCGGCCATGCAGCTGTGAATAACAGCATCGCCACCGTTTCCGGCGGCAGCTATGAAAACCTGGTGGCGAACCAGGGCGTTGTGACAACCGCCGTCACCGACACGGTCGACACCTCGACTGTGACTCTGACCGCCACCCCATCGGTCGCCGAAGGCGGATCCATCGTTTACACCGCCAGCGTCAGCGCG
>NZ_JAXQNS010000028.1:0-1257 GCF_034427815.1 Pseudomonas gebzensis | reverse complement strand
AGCGTCACAGCTCCAGTTACCGGCACGCCAGTGACAGTGAAGCTCGCCAACGGCGAGACCATCACAATCGCTGTCGGCCAGAGCTCCGGGACTGTAACGACGGCGGTCAGCAACGACGTCTACGTCGGCCATGACTCGGTCAGCAACAGCATTGCCACTGTGACGGGCGGCAGCTACGAGAGCTTGGTTGCCAATCAGACTCCGGTGACTACGGCTGTCACTGACACGGTCGACCCCTCGACCGTGACTCTGACCGCGACTCCATCGGTGGCCGAAGGTGGCTCGATCGTTTACACCGCTTCCGTCAGTGCGCCGGTCACCAATGCCCCGGTCATCGTGAAACTCGCCAACGGCGAAACCATCACGATCGCCGTTGGCCAGAGCTCCGGCACCGTCAGCACTCCAGTGACCAATGACGTCTATGTTGGCCACGCTGCAGTCAATAACAGCATCACCACTGTCTCCGGCGGCAGCTATGAAAGCCTCGTCGCGAACCAGGGCGTTGTAACGACTGCCGTTACCGACACGATCGACACTTCGACCGTGACTCTGACTGCTACACCATCGGTGGCCGAAGGCGGCTCGATCATCTACACCGCCTCTGTGAACGCACCAGTCACTAATGCCCCGGTCACCGTGAAACTTGCTAATGGCGAAACCATCATCATTGCGGTTGGCCAGAGCTCCGGCACTGTAACGACGGCAGTCAGCAACGATGTCTACGTCGGCCATGACTCGGTTAGCAACAGCATTGCCACCGTTACAGGCGGCAACTATGAAAGCCTGGTTGCCAACAAAACTGCTGTCACCACAACCGTGACCGACACCGTCGATAATTCGACCGTTACTCTGACTGCCACTCCTTCGGTTGCCGAAGGTGGCTCCATTGTCTACACCGCCTCCGTTACCGCGCCAGTCACCAATACGCCGGTCACTGTGAAACTCGCCAATGGCGAAACCATCACCATTGCGGTTGGCCAGAGCTCCGGCAGTGTAACGGCGGCGGTCAGCAACGACGTCTATGTCGGCCACGACTCGGTCAGCAACAGCATCGCCACCGTTACAGGCGGCAACTACGAAAGCCTGGTGGCCAACCAGACTCCAGTAACTACTGCGGTGACTGATACGGTCGATACTTCGACCGTGACTCTGACTGCCACTCCTTCGGTTGCCGAAGGTGGCTCGATCATCTACACCGCCTCCGTGAACGCACCAGTCACTAATGCCCCGGTCACCGTGAAACTTGCTAATGGCGAA
>NZ_JAXQNS010000027.1:0-1361 GCF_034427815.1 Pseudomonas gebzensis | reverse complement strand
GGGGGTGTCAGAAATTTTGTGTTCGGGCATAACATGAGTAAGAGGTGCATGTATGCCAACCAAAAAGAAACCCCTGCGTGACCTGCCCAAAATTCCCAAAGAGCTGCTGGAGCAGTTCGGTGAGGGTCTGATGACTGCAGAAGCTATCGAAGATGCCTCTGCGGCTTTCAAGAGGGCCCTGATCGAGCGGGCCTTGAGCGCCGAGCTGGGCCATCACTTGGGCTATCCGCCGGGCGCGCAGCGCCCAGAGGATGAAACCAATCAGCGTAACGGCAAGAGTGGCAAGACGGTTTTGACCGGGGATGGCCCGCTTCGTCTGGAAATCCCCCGCGATCGAGACGGTAGTTTTGCGCCCATTCTGATTCCCAAGCATGAGCGACGTTATACCGGTTTCGATGACAAGATCATCGCCATGTATGCCCGAGGCATGACCGTCAGAGAGATCCGCGCCTTCCTCTCTGAGCAGTATGGGACAGACGTTTCGCATGACTTCATCAGTTCAGTCACCAACGAGGTGATGGACGAAATTGGTGCCTGGCAACAGCGACCGCTTGAGCCGATGTATCCGGTCATCTTCTTCGACGCATTGCGAGTCAAAATCCGAGAAGAAGGCCTTGTCCGCAATAAGGCAATCTACCTGGCATTGGGGGTCTTGCCTGACGGAACGCGCGATATTCTCGGCATCTGGATCGAAAATACCGAGGGTGCGAAGTTCTGGATGAAGGTGTTCAACGACCTCAAAACGCGCGGCGTGGAGGATGTACTGATTGCCGTGACCGATGGTCTAAAGGGCATGCCAGAGGCCCTTGGCGCGGTATTTCCGGCTACGACGCTGCAGACCTGCATCGTCCATCTGATCCGCAACAGCCTAGATTATGCGGCTTGGGATAAGCGCCGCGAACTGGCCAAGGCGCTGAAACCGATCTATCAGGCCATCAACGCCGAGGCGGCTGAGCAGGCGCTGGACGACTTTGAAAACGGCCCTTGGGGCAAGCAGTACCCAACGGTGGTAGCTGCCTGGAGACGCGCCTGGGATCGAGTGATTCCGTTCTTTGTCTTCCCACCAGCCATCCGAAAAGTGATCTACACGACCAACGCCATTGAGAGCATCAACGCTCAGCTACGCAAGGTCATTAAGACTCGTGGTCACTTCCCGACCGATGATGCGGCGACCAAGCTGATCTGGCTTGGGCTGCGCAACATCACGGCAAACTGGGGCTCAGCGGCACATGATTGGAAGAGCGCAATGAATCAATTTGCGATTCTATACGGAGATCGATTTATCAGGCCGACCTGGTAAAAGCACGGCCTGCCTGGCGGCAGGCCGTTATCGGCTCGAACACAAAAAATCTGACAGTCTC
>NZ_JAXQNS010000026.1:0-1365 GCF_034427815.1 Pseudomonas gebzensis | reverse complement strand
GTGCTGCAGCCAGCTTTAACCAGAAAAAGATTAATTCTTAATGACGAGGACATGCACTCAGCGATCAGTAGCCTCTACGATCAATACCTGAATGGAAAATGGGTGAACCCAAAGCTGTTCGGAAAATTACCTGACAGTCTTAAGAAACACCCAACCCGGCAGATTTTTTTATAAAAAAAAGACCAATATCGACTTTGGCAGGGTCGGGTGGAGACATCAGTAGATAACCCGATCCTTGAAATAAATATTAGCTACGCACACGCGTTTAACTCGAAAATGACTGGGCATGTGTATGCATTTCGCCTGACGCTTGATGAATTTTCGAGTGAGGCGGACCGAGAAGAAAAGCGAGTCGATAATAGTCAGCCCAGCGAGCTCGGAATAGATTTTAACAGCACCCGAACCATCGCAATAGCTATTCCTCAAGTCAAATAATGGAGATACACGTGCTTAAAATTTTTCAGCCGCCAGAATTACCAAATATTCTTCAATGGAAGTTTCTTGCTGACCCTGAGGTTTGCATGTGGACGATTAGAGCCAGGAACTACAATATACATATCGCCAACATTGCGTTTTTTTTGTACGCAATGATCAGCTTGACTGCCTCACTAATTTTATATTATACGCTCAAAGAAACAAGTCAGCCGTGGCGGGCATTTTGGTCCTTCTTGATTTTTTTTATAACGCTATACTTGCCTGCAGCCGCAAACTACCAGCGAATCAATGTCACTTGTAGAATTACGGCTTCCAGAATGGAATACTGCGAATGGAAGAATAACTTCAGAATCAACCCAAAACTATTGGCCGGCATAACAATTTTCGTTTCAGTAGCCATTATTTTCATCGCAGCTACTACGCCTGGGCTTTCGTTCGTCGCCATCTTGGGGCCAGGCGGCATGGGAATTATGGCGTTGATGCAGCTTAACTCACAAAGATTTCAGGAGCCATACAGGGAATACAATCACCTCGTATTCGATTGGACGCGAGTCACACAGTTGACCATCGCCAAAGACAGAGAGGCTGTGGCCTTGGAATATAGATCTATCAAAGAAGGTTGGGAGATGCTTTCGAATTGCAGTATTTACTGCGAGAAGGGGCAAAAAGACGCAGTCGCGAAACTTATCCGCTCTTACCTCGCACCCGACGTGCCGGTCATCAGAGGCAAGGTCAGTTGCAATTAGGTACTAAATAATACTCAAGAGTGATTCTACTAAGCGGTGGAATACAGCCCCGTCGCCTCACATGGGTTATTGACACCCAATCATCTGCTTCACAATTTTAACTACACCAGGAAAACTAATAGTCATGTGCACTTAGGCTCTGTACGAAAAATCTTGAGACGAAGTTCAGGCCAGGCGAAAACCG
>NZ_JAXQNS010000025.1:0-1486 GCF_034427815.1 Pseudomonas gebzensis | reverse complement strand
TAATGGCGAGACCATTACGATTGCGGTTGGCCAGAGCTCCGGCACTGTAACGACAACGGTCAGCAACGACGTTTACGTCGGCCATGCAGCTGTGAATAACAGCATCGCCACCGTTTCTGGCGGCAACTACGAAAGCCTGGTCGCCAACAAAACTGTTGTCACCACAACCGTGACCGACACGGTCGACACTTCGACCGTAACGTTGACCGCTACTCCATCGGTTGCAGAAGGCGGATCCATCGTTTACACCGCCAGCGTCAGCGCTCCGGTCACCAACACTCCGGTCACCGTGAAACTCGCCAATGGCGAAACCATCACGATCGCAGTCGGCCAGAGCTCCGGGACTGTAACGACGGCGGTCAGCAATGATGTGTACGTCGGTCATGACTCGGTCAGCAACAGCATCGCCACTGTTACAGGCGGCAATTACGAAAGTCTCGTTGCGAATAAAACTGCTGTCACCACAACCGTGACCGACACTGTCGATACTTCGACCGTAACTCTGACTGCAACTCCTTCGGTCGCAGAAGGCGGCTCCATCGTTTACACCGCTTCGGTCAGCGCGCCGGTCACCAACACTCCAGTCACCGTGAAGCTCGCCAACGGCGAGACCATTACCATCGCAGTAGGCCAGAGCTCCGGGACAGTCAGCACTCCGGTTACCAACGACGTGTACGTCGGTCATGCAGCTGTGAATAACAGCATCGCTACTGTTATGGGCGGTAATTACGAAAACCTGGTTGCTAATCAGACTCCAGTGACTACGGCTGTCACCGATACGGTTGATACCTCGACGGTTACTCTGACTGCCACTCCTTCGGTTGCAGAAGGCGGCTCGATTGTCTATACCGCCTCCGTGAGCGCGCCGGTCACTAATGCTCCGGTCACCGTGAAGCTCGCTAATGGCGAGACCATCACCATCGCAGTAGGCCAGAGCTCCGGCACCGTCAGCACTCCGGTTACCAACGACGTGTACGTCGGTCATGCAGCTGTGAATAACAGTATCGCTACCGTTTCCGGCGGCAGCTATGAAAACCTGGTGGCGAACCAGGGCGTTGTGAAAACCGCCGTCACCGACACGGTCGACACCTCGACTGTGACTCTGACCGCCACCCCATCGGTCGCCGAAGGCGGATCCATCGTTTACACCGCCAGCGTCAGCGCTCCGGTCACCAACACTCCGGTCACCGTGAAACTCGCCAACGGCGAGACCATCACCATCGCAGTGGGCCAGAGCTCCGGGACTGTAACGACAGCGGTCAGCAATGACGTCTACGTCGGCCATGACTCGGTCAGCAACAGCATCACTACCGTTTCCGGCGGCAACTACGAAAGCCTGGTGGCGAACAAAACTGCTGTCACAACAACTGTGACCGACACGATCGACACTTCGACCGTGACTCTGACTGCCACCCCATCAGTGGCCGAAGGCGGCTCCATCGTCTACACCGCTTCCGTCAGCGCTCCGGTCACCAACACTCCGGTC
>NZ_JAXQNS010000024.1:0-1487 GCF_034427815.1 Pseudomonas gebzensis | reverse complement strand
AGACATCACCCATGCAAAACCATGCGAAATTTCCAGCAATAGGCTTAGGAACTGAACGCCCGCGAAGATCGACATGCCTAGAACAACACCGAGTTTGGTCTTGAGAAAAAGACTCTCTTCAGAGCTAGTTACAGCATCAAGATCCTCAAATATTTGCCAAGCCTCAGAAGTTGTCATCAACGCTCCAAGCACTGCTCAATTCGCAGCTTCCCAGAACAGCGCTTTAGCGACGGACTAATGTGACGCTATGGCACTGTGTTGCACTGTTAGTAGAATCAGTCCTGAAGCACTATTCAGTGCCTAGACGCAACTGACCCTGCCTCTGATGACCGGCACGTTGGGTGAGAGGTGAGAGCGGATGAGTTCCGCGACCGCCTCTTTTTGACCTTTCTCGCAGAAAATACTGCAGTTCCTAAGCGTCTGCCGTTCTTCATTGATAATAGGGCTACGTTGCAAAGCTATAGCCTCGCTGTTTGTGGCAATAGTTAATTGTGTAATTTGCTCCCAATCGAATATGAGGTGATTGTATTCACTGTACGGTTCCTGAAATCTTTGTGAGTTAAGCTGCATCAACGCCATAATACCCATGCCGCCTGGCCCCAAGATGGCGACGAACGAAAGCCCAGGCGTATTAGCTGCAAGGAAAATAATGGCTACTGAAACGAAAATTGTTATACCGCCCAAAATTTTAGGGTTTATTCTGAAGTTCTTCTTCCATTCGCAGTATTCCATTCCAGAAGTCGTAATTCTACAAGCGACATTGATTCGCTGGTAGGTTCCGGACACAGGTAAAGATAGCGTTGTCACGAAAATCAAGACGGACCAGAAGACTCGCCATGGCTGACTTGTTCCTTCGAATGCATAATATAAAACTAGTGAGCCAGTCAAGCTGATCATTGCGTACAAAAAAAATGCAATGTTGGCGATAAGTATATTGTAGTTCCTGGCTCTAATAGTCCAAGTGCAAAGCTCAGGATCAGCAAGAAACTTCCATTCAAGATCATTTGGTAATTGAGGTGGCTGAAAAATTTTTAGCACGTGGATCTCCATTATTTGACTTGAGGAATAGCTATCGTGATGGTTCGGGCGCTGTTGAGCTCTATTCCGAACTCGCTAGGCAGATTTTTATCCAGCGGCTTTCCTTGTAGGTCCGCCTCACCTGAGCATTCATCAAGCGCCAGACGGAATGCATACACATTGCCAGTAATTTTCGAGCCCAACGCATGTGCGTAGCCAATATTTATTTCAAAGATCGGGTTATCTGCTGATGTCTCCACCCAAACTTGCCAAAGTCGATGTTGGTCTTTTTTGCTATAAACGAAATCTGCCTGGTTGGGGTGTTTCTTAGGACTGTCAGGTAATTTTCCCAACAGCTTTGGGTTCACCCAATTTCCATTCAGGTATTGATCGTAGAAGCTACTGATCGCTGGGTGCATGTCCTTGTCATTAAGAATTAATCTTTTTCTGGTTAAAGCTGGCTGCAGCAG
>NZ_JAXQNS010000023.1:0-1628 GCF_034427815.1 Pseudomonas gebzensis | reverse complement strand
TGAGCAGGGCGACACGTGCTGAGCGCTGATCGTGCGTTGCGCCTGGTCGGCTCAAAACGCGTTCAGCGGCTGTGATCTGCTTGGTCAGGGTTAGCAGCTGCATCTGCCAGGCTTGATAGGTACGCGCGTAGCCGCGATTGATCTTGAGTTGAGTCTTACTGGCTATTTCGGTCGAAATCAGCACTTGTTGCACGGCAAACGCCAGCGCGGCTTCACCTTTCAGACCCGGCAGCATGAAGGTGCCCAGCGCATGCCATCCAGACTTGACGTGGTTGTTGGCGATCTTGATCAACGTCGCGAAAGATTCTTTACCCGCCTCGGTGATGGCCCGATACAACTGACTGTTCTTGACGCTCTCGAGATCCAGCACTGCAGCAACTTCTGAAGAGCGTGTCGCAAAGCTCGTAGCGTCCCCAGAAGCGCCGGGATTGAAAAGAGCAGCGCTGCCGTCGCCCTGGTGGCCTTGGTCATCCAGATAACCGGTGGTGCTGAAGTTGTGCGCTACCTGTTTGAGCAGCCTTTCCACTTCCGGGTTGAAGTTGAGCCGTGCCAGGCCAAACAGTGAGCTGGGTTGCTGGGCCTGTTTGCACAGCCATTGCTGACCGTCGTGACCTAGTGCTAACAGCGTATAAACGGTTTGGGCGGTTCGCATCAGCGAGCAGGCTTGGGCTTCATCCGTGGTGTCGTGGTAAATCTCGTCGGCATCGGGGCCCAGTCGGTCGAGCCAGGTAATGAGGTCAAGTTCGCTACGCGTGCAGTGTTCCTGCAGTCGCTGCGCTTCAAGGCTTGTCTGCCCAAAGTATTTCCGGACTTCTTCGAAATGCACGTCCTCACGCCAGAGGCGCCTGCTGTTCCAGCTATCGAAGGCGGTTTGCCATTTCTGTTGATCGGGCAAATGGCCGCGCTTGGCTTGGAATGTGGACTGAGCTGTTTTAAACGCCGCTGTCGCGGCCATTGACGCCATTGCGTATTCATCTGCCGTGACCAGATCCTTGGCGCGTTCGATCTCGTCCTGTGTGCGCAGCAGCTCGTAGAGATCATCGACATAGGCTTGCCGACCGGCCGCATCGGTGATCGACGGCGGAATCAGTTCATCGGTTTCCAGGCCGCACAGGGTCATGACGGCGGCGGCACTTTGCAGCTTCTGCTGATGAAGCCTGTCGAACGCGCTCTGTTCCGCCTGCCTTCCGGCCAGGTTCATGCTCAGGTCATCGATGATTGCCAGCGGGTCGTCCAGGGCGACGAACAGCGCCGTGTCCTGCTCGGGAACATGCCCACGCACCAGGCACTCTTCAAAGGCTGCCTTGAACGGGGCGCCTTCGGCTGCGACCTCTGTTGCCAGCAGCGTGCTGGTGAAGGAGGGCGCGCAGGAGCCCTCGACGAGGATGTCCGACACGCTGGTGCCCAGCTCGGTGATCGGCCCACCGTGGTCCAGGCTCAAGCTCTGGCAGAACGCGGGTAAGTCGACCTCACGCATCCACTGGCTGCGTGCCGTTGTGTTGCTGCGCAGGTGCTCGCACAGGCGCCAGGTCCATTGCACGAGCGAGTAGGCGAGGTGGAGTTGACTGCGGCGGGGGTAGAGCAGGTAAGGATGCGTCTCGCCGGGGTTATGCCGTGCGTTCTGACCT
>NZ_JAXQNS010000022.1:0-1760 GCF_034427815.1 Pseudomonas gebzensis | reverse complement strand
ACCCTCAGAGGATGTAGCCGATGCCGGCCAGGGCATCGTCGCTGTTGATCAGGCTGATGACCTTGCGCGCGATCTTGAAGCCATTGGCCTCACGCTCAAGGCTGTAGGTGAGGTCGGCGGTGTAGTGCTTGAGGCTTTCCTTACGGAACTCGCGGATGTTCTGCGCAGCGCGCACGGTCACCGTTTGGCCGTCGTCGCCGAGCACCCGGATGCGCGACAGCGTGCGCACGGTGCGCGGCTGCGGGCTGGTGGAAATCGACTCACCGCCGGTCAGCCGCTGCACGCGCAGTTCGCGCATGTGGTGGTCGTCGTAGGCGTAGTTGAGGGTGTTCTCGAAGTCGCTTTGCTTGGGGTCGATGGGGATGATGTAGGTGCCGTTGGCGGTCCACAGGTCGAGCCAGGCGCCGTATTCGCCGTGGTCGAGCATGTCGCCTTCCTGCCAGAGGAAGGCGGTGACGTGGGTGAGCAATTCCAGGTTCATCAGTTTGCCTCCGCCATCATCTTTTTCCACTGCTGGTACGCCGCACGCATGCCGGTTTCGGCGCTGACGTCGGACACCCGACCATCGGCGCTTTCGCGCTCACCGGGCAGGCCACGGTTGAGCATGATCCACAGGTCTTCGCCGGCGCTGGCGCCTTTCTGCACCCGCTCCCAGGCTTCGGAATCGTCCGGGGTGCCAAAGCCCATCGGGCCTTGGAAGTGCTCGTGCAGGCGCAGGCGGTAGCGGTTGGCCGCAGCCGGGCCGCCGTCCATGGTGATCACCGAGTGGTGGATTTCGGTTTCGGTGACCGAGATCGGTTGCAGCACGCGGAAGAAAGCCATGGAGCAAGCGACGTTGGGGAACAGGTTGAGGTTGAAGCCGGTGCCGCCAACGGCGCGCACGATGCGGCGGACTTGTTGCTCCTCGATACCCTCGCTGCGTAGTTCGTTGGCGAGGGTCTCGAAACGCTCAGGGATGGGTTTATCCAGCTCGGCTTCCAGATCCACAAGGTCCGGAATCATCACCATCACGCTGTGGCCGTTGCCCAGGTCTTCGACATAGCCGGGGCCTTTGACGAAATCGAACAGCGCCAGGGTCTGCTCATCCACCGACGACAGGAAGCTCTTGTGCACCAGCGGGAAGTGGTAGGCATCGGTGGTGTTTTCCAACTGGATTTTCCAGTTGCCGGGGAAGCGGAAGCGGTGCTCGCCCGGCACCTTGATGCCGTAGCCGGCGCCCTGTTTCATGAACAGGTCCATCCACTTCTTCGCCGCGCCGAGGAACTCTTCCAGCGGCTCGATGGCGTCGTTGAAGGTGGCGAAGATCATGCCGGCGTAGCGCTCGGTGCGCAGGCTCACCAGCGGCAGTTCGCTTTTGTCGAGGCAGTCGCCGTAGCTCTCCGGGTGCGGAACGCCGCGCAAGGAGCCGTCCAGGGCATAACCCCAGCCGTGGTAGGGGCAGACGAAGCTGTTGGTCTTGCCTTTCTTGTGCTCGCACACCGTGGCGCCACGGTGGCGGCAGCGGTTGAGCAGCACATGGATGTCTTTCTTGCGGTCGCGCACCACGATCACCGGCTGCTTGCCGATGTAGGTGGTCTTGTAGCTGCCCGAATCGGGGATTTCGCTCTCGTGGGCGACCCAGATCCAGGTGTTGTAGAAGATCTTCTCCAGCTCGGCGTCGAACAGCGCCGGGTCGGTGTAGAGCGAGGTGTGCACGCGGTCGGGCTGGATCAGTTCGGCCGGATCGACGGCCAGGTTCACGGCAGGAATCAGGTTGTTCA
>NZ_JAXQNS010000021.1:0-1811 GCF_034427815.1 Pseudomonas gebzensis | reverse complement strand
GCCGCCTTCGGCAACGGATGGGGTAGCGGTCAGAGTCACGGTCGAGGTGTCGACCGTGTCGGTGACAGCTGTCGTTACTGGAGTCTGATTAGCAATCAGGCTCTCGTAGTTGCCACCTGCAACGGTAGTGATGCTGTTGCTGACCGAGTCATGGCCGACGTACACATCGTTGCTGACTGCTGTCGTTACTGTCCCGGAGCTCTGTCCAACCGCGATTGTGATGGTCTCGCCGTTGGCGAGTTTTACGGTGACTGGAGCGCCGGTAACTGGAGCTGAAACGGAGGCGGTGTAAACGATGGAGCCGCCTTCGGCAACGGATGGGGTAGCGGTCAGAGTCACGGTCGAGGTGTCGACCGTGTCAGTGACAGCCGTGGTCACCGGAGTCTGATTGGCAACCAAGCTCTCATAGCTGCCGCCCGTCACAGTGGCAATGCTGTTGCTGACCGAGTCATGGCCGACGTAGACGTCGTTGCTGACCGTCGTCGTTACAGTCCCGGAGCTCTGGCCAACCGCAATCGTGATGGTCTCGCCATTGGCGAGTTTCACGGTAACCGGGGTATTGGTAACCGGCGCGTTCACGGAGGCGGTGTAGACAATCGAGCCGCCTTCGGCCACTGATGGGGTGGCGGTCAGAGTCACAGTCGAGGTATCGACCGTGTCGGTGACAGCTGTCGTTACTGGAGTCTGGTTGGCCACCAAGCTTTCGTAATTGCCGCCTGTAACAGTAGCGATGCTGTTATTCACAGCTGCATGGCCGACGTAAACGTCGTTGCTGACCGCCGTCGTGACTGATCCGGAGCTCTGGCCCACTGCAATAGTGATGGTCTCGCCGTTGGCGAGTTTCACGGTAACTGGGGTATTGGTGACTGGCGCTGTAACGGAGGCGGTATAGACGATGGAACCGCCTTCAGCTACCGAAGGCGCCGCTGTCAATGTGACAGTAGTGGTATCGATAGTGTCAGTAACCGCAGTGACTGCCGGCGCAGGGTTAACCGCGAGGTTCTCAAAATTGCCACCAGTGGCATTAGTGATTTGCGCAGTAACTTGACCCGCGTCGACGTACGGATCATCCGCAGGTGCCGCAACAGTGACACTACCCGAGGTCTGATTAGCAGCAATGGTAATGACCTGGCCGTTGCTCAAGGTCACGGTCACGGGCGAACCAGCAGGGTTGGTCAAAGTGGCGGTATAAACAATTGAACCGCCCTCGGCCACGGAGGGTGTTGCCGCCAAGGAAACGGTAGTGGTCGTCGTTACATCAGTAACAGCCGTGGTGATCGGCGACTGATTAGCCACCAGATTCTCGTAGTTACCGCCGGACACGTTCGTGATGTTCGTGGTGACTGGGGCATGGCCTTGGTAAGCATCATCGCTAACCGGAACATTCACGGTTCCGGAGCTTTGACCGACAGCAATCGTGATGTTTTGACCGTTAGCCAACGTCACCACAACAGGCGTGCCGGTGACTGGAGCACCCACCGACGCCGTATAAGTGATCACGCCACCTTCGGCCACCGAAGACGCCGCTGTCAGTGTGACAGTAGTGGTATCGATAGTGTCTGTAACCGCAGTGACTACCGGCGTAGCGTTAACCGCCAGATTCTCGAAGTTGCCGCCGGTGGCATTGGTAATTTGCGCAGTAACCTGACCCGCATCGATGTACGGATCATCCGCAGGTGCCGCAACAGTGACACTACCCGAGGTCTGATTGGCCGCAATGGTAATGACCTGGCCGTTGCTCAGGGTCACGGTCACTGGCGAACCAGCAGGGTTAGTCAGAGTGGCGGTATAAACAATCGAACCGCCCTCGG
>NZ_JAXQNS010000020.1:0-1830 GCF_034427815.1 Pseudomonas gebzensis | reverse complement strand
TGGTTTTCGCCTAGCCTGAACTTCGTCTCAAGATTTTTCGTACAGAGCCTAGGTACACATGACTATTAGTTTTCCTGGTGTAGTTAAAATTGTGAAGCAGATGATTGGGTGTCAATAACCCATGTGAGGCGACGGGGCCTGTATTTCACCGCTTAGTAGAATCACTCTTGAGTGCTATTGAGTACTTAGTCGCAGCTGACCCTGCCTCTGATGACCGGCACGTCGGGTGAGAGGTGAGAGCGGATGAGTTCCGCGACTGCGTTTTTCTGGCCTTTCTCGCAGAAAATGCTGCAGTCCCAAAACTTCTGCCAGCCTTCATTCATAGGGCCATACTTCAATGTTACAATCTCTCTATTTGTTGCAATGGTTAATTGTGTAACTTTCGCCCAGTCGATCGTGATGTGATTATATTGACTATACGGCTCCTGAAACCTTTGTGATCTAAGTTGCATCAGCGCCATGACGCCCATGCCGCCCGGCCCCGCGATGGAGGCGAAGGACAGTCCTGATGTGGTCGCAGCGAGGAAAATAAAAATTATCGAGACGAAGATTGTTATGCCGCCCAGGACCTTGGGATTGATCCTGAAGTTCTTCTTCCATTTGCAGTATTCCATTCCAGAAGATGTAATTCTACAGGCGAAATTGACTCGTTGGTAGGTGCCGAATGCAGGCAAGGATAATGTTATCGCAAAAATCAAGGCGGACCAGAAGATTCGCCATGGCTGACTTATTCCTTCAAATGTGTAATATAAAATTAGTGAGCCAGCCAAGCTGATCATTGCGTACAAAAAAACCGCAATGTTGGCGATAAGTATATTGTAGTTCCTGGCTCTAATAGTCCATGTGCAAAGCTGAGGGTCAGCAAGAAACTTCCATTCAAGATCATTTGGCAATTGAGGTGGCTGAAAAACTTTAAGCACGTGGATCTCCATCATTTGACTTGAGGAATAGCTATCGCGATGGTTCGGGCACTGTTGAGCTCTATTCTGAACTCGCCAGGCAGATTTCTATCGAGTGGCTTTCCTTGTCGGTCTGCCTCGCCTGAGAATTCATCAAGCGCCAGACGAAATGCATATATATGGCCAGTATTTTTTGAGCTCAACGCATGTGCGTAGCTAATATTTATTTCTAAGATAGGGTTTTCTAATGGTGTCTCCACCCACACCTGCCAAAGTCGATGCTGGTCTTTTTTGCTGCAAGCGTAATCTGCCTCATTATAATTTTTATTATGGCTATCAGGGAATCTTCCCAGCAGTTTTGGGTCGACCCAATTTCCATTCAGGTAGTTATCGTAGAATTTGCTTGTGAGCGCATGCAGATTTTCTTCATTAACCATTGATGCTTTTCTGGACAGTGTCGGTTGCAATAGAGCTATCTGGCCTTCTTGGGTGGCGGGAAACTGAATCTGAACCCAATGGCCTAACCACTTTTTGGGCATTCTTTCTCCACCATAGGTTGAGGCTCTTCCCAATACGCTAGGCCTCATCAGAATATTCAGCAGCGATTGCATTTGATCGGCATGCCCGTGACTATCAGTCCATTTCGGTACCGCGCCGCGACCCCAGTTGCAGCGGTACAGCCAAAGGCGTAAATCTTCTCGCTTGTAACGGTTTGCAGCCATGCTGATAAGAAAATAAGCGATACCGAGTACAGCCGTAGCTACTATTGCAGGGCCAGACATCACCCATGCAAAGCTACGAAAAATGCCAAGCACTAGACCTAGGAGTTGACTGCTAGCGAAGATCGACATGCCTGCAACGATACCCAGCTTTGTCGTGAGAACAATACTCTCTTCAGGGCTGGTTGCAGCATCAATATCCTCAAGGATTA
>NZ_JAXQNS010000019.1:0-1944 GCF_034427815.1 Pseudomonas gebzensis | reverse complement strand
GGACATCACCCATGCAAAACCATGCGAAATTCCCAGCAATAGGCTTAGGAACTGAGCGCCCGCGAAGATCGACATGCCTAGAGCAACAACGAATTTGGTCTTGAGAAAAAGACTCTCTTCCGGGCTAGTCACCCCATCAAGATTCTCAAATATTTGCCAAGCCTCCGAAGCTGTCATCAACGCTCCTAGCGCTGCTCAATTCGCAGTTTCCCAGAACAGCGCTTTAGCGGCGGACTAATGTGACGCTATGGCACTTTGTCGCGCTGCTAATAGAATCAGTCCTGGAGCACTATTAGTATCTAGTCGCAACTTACCCTGCCTCTGATGACCGGTACGTCGGGTGAGAGGTGAGAGCGGATGAGTTCCGCGACCGCCTCTTTTTGACCTTTCTCGCAGAAAATATTGGAGTTCCAAAACTTCTGCCAGCCTTCATTCACAGGGCCATACTTCAATGCCACAACTTCTCTATTTGTTGCAATAGTTAATTGTTTAACTTTCGCCCAATCGAACGTGAGGTGATTATATTGACTATATGGCTCCTGAAGTCTCTGTGATCTGAGCTGCATCAGCGCCATGATACCCATGCCGCCCGGCCCCGCGACGGAGGCGAAGGACAGTCCCGGTGTAGTCGCAGCGAGGGAGATAAAAATTATTGAGACGAAGATTGTTACGCCGCCCAAGACTTTAGGATTGATCCTGAAGTTCTTCTTCCATTTGCAGTACTCCATTCCAGAAGATGTAATTCTACAAGCGAAATTGACTCGCGCATGGCTTGCGGTTAAAGAAAATAATAACATTGATGAGAATATTAAAGCTGGCCAAAAAACTCGCCATGGCTGACTGGTGCCTTCAAATGCATGATATAGAAATAATGAACAGCTCAGATTGACGGCTGTAATCAAAAAAAGCATAAAATTAGCGATAATTATATTATAGCTTCTGGCTCGAATGACCCATGTCAAAATACTCGTATCCGCAGAAAAATTCCAATTTAAATCGTTCGGCAAGTGAGGGGGTTGTAAAAATTTAAGCATATGTATTTTCACTATCTGGCTTGAGTGATAACTAGTATTAGGGCTGGAGTGCGACTGGCTTCTAATCTTGGGTCATCAGTCGAATTATCATGGGTGAGGCTTTCTACAGAGTTCGCCTGGCTTATAAATGCATCGAGCGCTAATCGAAAAATATAATGCTGATAATCAATTTTATCTCTCGCATTGGCTATGTATTCGATTTTCAGCTCGAAGATCGGATTATCTGCCGATGTTTCCATCCACGCCTGCCAAAGGCGATGCTGATCATTTTTGCTATAAGAAAAGTCTGCTTGATTAGAGTTTCTATCAGGGGAGTCGGGTAATATGCCTAGCAGTTTTGGGTTCACCCAGTTTCCGTTCTGGTACTGATCGTAGAAGTTTCTCGTGGCGATGTGCACTGCTTCCTCATTGGATAGTGTTTTTTTCCTGAGCAGTACCGGCTGCAGCGCTACTAACTGGCCCTCCAGCAGGGCGGGAAACTGAATCTGAATCCAATGGCCTAGCCACTTTTGCGGCGTTCTTTCTCCACCATATATAAACGCTTTTGCAAATACGCTAGGCCTCATTAGAATATTCAATAACGACTGCATTTGATCGGCGTGTCCGTGGCTTTCAATCCATTCCGGTATTGCGCCGCGCCCCCAATTGCAGCGGTATAGCCAGAGACGCAATCCTTCTCTTTTGAAGTGGTTTGCAGCCATGCTGATAAGTAGATAAGCGACGCCGAGTACAGCTGTAGCTATGATCGCAGGGCTAGACATCACCCATGCAAAACCACGAATAATCCCAAGTACTGAGATGATTAGCTGAACGCTAGCGGAAAAAAACATCGTAGAGACGACGGCTAATTTGGTCTTGAGAAGTACATTCTCTTCAGGGCTAGTCACAGCATCAAGGTCCTCAACAATTT
>NZ_JAXQNS010000018.1:0-4957 GCF_034427815.1 Pseudomonas gebzensis | reverse complement strand
CGGGGTCTCCTTGCCCACTCCACTGGCGGGCAATCGGCGAGATTCAGGGGCTCAGGTGCGCTGGATGATCAGTTCGCGACCCATGCGGGCCTCGATCTTCACGTAGCGCCACAGCTTGTACGGCCCCTCGCCCACGGCCGTGGTACGCAGCAGGTTGCAGGCGGCGTGCACGGTTTCGACATCCGCCACATCGGCCAGCAGGTAGGTGGTCCAGGGGAAGCCATCGGACGGGCCGACCATGCTCTGGTCGTCGTCCATGTTGCCCAGTACGTTCACCCCAGGCAGGTCGTGCATGCCGTTCCACATCTGGCTGAAGGCGGCCCACACCTGAAGTTGCTCTTCACGCGCGGCGTCGAAGAAGTTCTGGTTGATGCCCATGCAGAACAGCACACGCAAGGTCTTCTTATCGCTCATCCGTGTTTCCTCGAAAATTTACAGGTAGCCCGGCAGGGGCGGCTTGCCGAAGAACATCGCTCCGGCGTTCTGGTAGGTCACGTCGCCCATGAAGGCGTGCTGGGTGACCACCTGGGCATCGTTGACGCAGCGCGCCAAGGGGCTGTCGTTGTAGACGCCGGTCATCCCGGAAAGCATCTGTGCAGTGCGCGCCACGTCGGCGGCCACGCGGGTGGCGTGGGTCGACGACAGACGCAGCAGGTTGATCGCCTCCCCCGGTACGGCGTCGCCGGCCAGTACATGGGCCCAGGCAGCGTCGATGGACTCGTAGAAGAACGCGCGCGCCGAACGCAGCGCAGCTTCGGCACGGGCCACATCGACCTGGGCCAGGGGCCGGTCGGCCAGCGCTGGAGCACCGGTCACCGACAGCCGACCGCTGGCCATGCCCGACAGTTCGTCGAGCGCCGCGCGGGCCACGCCCAGGCCTACCACCGAGAGCACCTGGGTGGCGAACGACAGCGACGGGTAGCGGAAGAACGGCTCGTCAAGGTTTGGCTGGCCGCCGCGCACGAAGGTCCACTCCTCGCCGACCACCACGTTGTCCACCACCAGGTCATGGCTGCCGGTGCCGAGCAGGCCGACGGTGTCCCAGGTCTGCTCGATCCGCACGCTGCGTTGCGGCATCACCGCCAAGCGTGGCAGGTCGAGCTTGTCGCCGTTGCGCGGGGCGATGCCGACGCCGACGATGTCGGCGCCCATCGAGCCGCTGGAATACTTCCAGCGCCCGCTGACGTTGAAACCGCCCGCCACCACTTCGGCCGGTTGCGGCGGGAAGATGCCACCGGCGAACACCGTGTCGGGGTTTGCTGTGTAGAGCGCGGTAATGGTGGCGAGCGGCAAGGCCGCCAGGTACACCGGGCTCATGCCGAAGCTGGCGACCCAGCCGGCCGAGCCGTCGGCGTGCGACAGGCGTTCGATCATCTGGCAGAACTCGCCGGGCGAGCACTCCAGGCCGCCGAAACGCTTGGGCACCAGGGCGCGGTAGACGCCGTGGGCCTTGAAGGCCTCGACCACATCAGCCGACAAATGCCGCTGGCGGTCGAACTCATGGCGGCGGGCACGGCTGCGGATGTCATCCAGCAGGGCCTCGAAGGCCGGCCCAGAAGCAAGCGCAGACCCAGAGGCTGCGCGCAGGCAATGCGAATCCATAGACTTTCTCCGTCTCAGGCGCGGTGTGGAGCGGGATCAGGCAGGGAAGCGGCTTCCCTCAGGAAGCGCCAGCACCGGCAGGAGGCGGTGTGGACAACGCGGGATATCCGGTAACCGGACACCCGCCGTACAGGGGATGCGTAGGCGCAAGCGGCATGGTCTGTCTCTCTTGTTGTGTGTGCCGATGGGCCGAATTTGCGACTATTTACGTGAATTGTCAATTGAATATTCACGTTGAATTTACGTGAATTGGCAAGCAAACAGGAGTGAACACAGGACGTAAATTTATAACTAAATCAATGTTTAATAAAGATTTTCTAGGTAGAAACGCACGAATCCATGTGCGATAAATGGCTAAAGAAAAATGTGCTAAGCACAGAATAATCTCAAGCATCCACCGCGTGTTTCCCATCCACATGACCCTGCACATCGCTCAGCACCATCCACCTGCCAGGCGCATACGGCAGCGGTTGGCGCCGCTTCGCGGCCCCGCGCGGCTGAAGCGGCCGCCACCTCAACCGCGTTGCGTGGCGTCGCAAAACGGCGGTCCAGCTGCGAGGCAAGCCACCGTCCATCGCCAGCATTTGATTGACTTTTCACGTGATCCGTTGCAAATCTCTCGCTACCCCCCGACTCTTGCATGATCCCCCGAGGTCGCCATGCCGAGCCCCTCCCTGCGCCACACCGCGTTGCCCGACCACCGCCTGCATTACCTGCACCTGAGCCACGAAAAAGGCTCGATGCGTGCTGCGGCCGATGCACTGGGCGTCGCGACCTCATCGGTAAGCCGGCAGATCGCCCGGCTGGAACAGGAGCTGGATATCGCACTGGTCGAGGAAGGCACCCACCGCATTCGCCTGACGCCCGCCGGCGCAGCGGCTGTGGCCTACTACGTCCGCCGGCTGGCCGACTACGCCGCGTTCAGCGACACCCTCGACAGCCTGCGCAGCCAGCAGGCTGCAACCACGGTGATGGCCATCGGCGAAGGGCTGCTCGGCGCACGGGCAATTCACTCGTTGCAGGCGTTTCTGCGTGATCACGGCGCGCACCAGACCGAGATCATCAGTGCGCCGTCGCTGGAGGTGCAGCGCATGGTTTCGACCGATCAAGCGCACTTGGGCGTGGTGTTTTCCCCCAGCAATACCGGTCGGCTGACGCGGCTGTTCAGCCTGGCGCAACCGCTGCGCCTGATCGTGCACCGCAGCCACCGGCTGGCCGAGCGCAGCATGGTCACCTTGGAAGAGCTGGCGCAGACGTCGCTCGCGTTGCCGGGGACGCGGTTTCGCGTACGCGAGCTGGTCGACGCAGCGTGTCGCGGACGCGATTTCGACATCGTGCCAAGCCTGACTTCGAACTCGCTGGTGGTGTTGCTCGATTACGTGCGCTCGGGCCTGGGCGCCACGCTGCTGGCCGAATTGCCGATCAGCGACGAACTGAAAGTCGGCACCCTGCGCGCCATCGCCATCGACTGCCCGGCCATGCAAGCCACCGACATTCAGATCGTCGCCCGGCGCGGGCGTGTTCTCGAACCACTGGACCGCGCCCTGGCACAGGAAATGGCCAAGGCCATGCGCCTGGCCTTGTAGCGTCCCGCCGCGCTTGCGCAGCGCCTAGCATGCCGCGCTGCCGACTGCGCATCAGGAACCCTTCGAGCGTGCCCTGACCCAGGCGATGGCCTTGACCCTGCGCCGGGCCGCAGGACGCTCAGCCGCGCTTGCGCCAGGCCAGCACCAGCCCGTAGCACGCCGCGCTGCCGACCCCGGCGCAGACCATCACCAACGCCAACCGCCCCGGATCATTGCCCACCACCTGTGCGGTGAGGGCGCTGCACCCCGAGGCCAGAGCAAACTGGGTGGAGATCGCCAACCCTGCCGCGGCACCGGAACGGTTCGGAAACAGCGCCATCAGGCAGGCGATGCTGTTGGCCCCGAGCAGGCCGGTGGCGCCGATGTAAAGCATCACACACAGCACCAGTTGCACCAGGTTCACCGGGCCTGCGAAGGCGATGTACAGCAGGCCGGCGCAGGCCAGCAACGTCAGCAGCACGCCGATGCCGATCATCCGCTGCGGCCCGTGGCGCCTGACCAGCCGCGCGTTGACCAGGGTCAGGCCGATGATCGCGACGAAATTCAGCGCCATCAGCCAGGCGTACTGCCCGGGCGTCAGCCCGAAGTGCTCGGCATAGACGAACGGCGAGCCGGTCATGAAGCCGAACATGCCGCCCAGCGCCAGGCCCATGCAGCCCATGTAGGCCAGGGCCAGCGGTGTACGCAGGACCGCGACATAGCCGAAAAAGGCCGTTCCCAGCGAGGCACTGCGCCGGCTGGGCGGAAGGCTTTCAGGCAGACGCCAGGCGGTGATGCCCATGACCACCACCACCAGCAGCAGGAGCGCGGCAAAGATGCTGCGCCAGCCCGCCAGCGCCAGCAGCGCACTGCCGACGATGGGCGACAGCAGCGTGGCGAGCATGCTCACCAGCTGCATGAGGGTCAGGATGCGCGCCGCCTCGGTCAGGGCGAAACGGTCGCTGACCACCGCTCGCCCCAACACCGACGCACCTGCCCCGCCCAGCGCCTGGAAGAACCGCGCCAGCACCAGCTGATCGATGTCGCTGGCCAGGATGCAGGCCAGCGTGGCGAGTGCGTATACGGTGCCGGCGGCCAACAGCAGTGGCCGTCGGCCGAAACGGTCGGCCAGCGGCCCGTAGCAGAGCATCCCCAAGCACAACCCGAACAGAAAGGTGCCGACCGTGGCCTGCACGCTGGTATTGCTGGCGTGCAGATCGGCGGCGATGGCCGGCATGGCCGGGAGGTTGATATCAATCGACAACGGCACGATCGCGGTCAGCGAGGCCAACAGCAGAACGGTGCCGACAGAGGTGCGGGACATAGACGGTTCACAGGTCAGAGCCGGCTACGCCGACGGGGTGGCAAGGGTTCAAGCGTGGGAAGTATTACGTGAATTGTCAATAAAAAGCCCAGCGTCATATCGGCATGCAGGCGCCCGTCTGCCGCCGCGTACGGCACGCTTCACTGCGCTCCCCCTCCAGATCGTTGCGCAGAACGCAACATACTTGCCCGCCCGTGTCATTGAGTGCCCCGG
This sequence comes from Pseudomonas gebzensis, assembly GCF_034427815.1. Taxonomy (NCBI): domain Bacteria; kingdom Pseudomonadati; phylum Pseudomonadota; class Gammaproteobacteria; order Pseudomonadales; family Pseudomonadaceae; genus Pseudomonas; species Pseudomonas gebzensis. The sequence continues at coordinate 253 of NZ_JAXQNS010000018.1, read as the reverse complement.
CCTGCGGAATTAGCGTGTAGCCCATAAAGCCACCGGCACACCGGGGCACCAAAAACAACAAAGAGGCCTTGCCATGACCGTGCGCACACTCCCCGCTTCGCCTTCCCTGCCTGCTCGCCAGTGGCCTCGTCGCTGCCCGTTGGCGCAGCGCGTCTAGCCCGACTCCGAATTCCCAGCCCTGCCCTAGCCATCTCAGACATGGCGGCCAGGCCCTGGACGACTCACCTGCGTGAACCTTGCAGAGGTGCCCTGA
>NZ_JAXQNS010000017.1:0-5372 GCF_034427815.1 Pseudomonas gebzensis | reverse complement strand
TAACGCTGTATGATTCGCCTCCCGCTACGAGAGATCGCAGCGAGCCAAGTGGTTGAAGTTGAACGAGATTCTCGCGAAACACTTCAAAATAAACGCTTGACAGGCTCTGAGGAAAGCGTAGAATGCGCGCCTCGGTTGAGACGAAAGGCTCAACCAACCGCTCTTTAACAAATTGAATCAAGCAATTCGTGTGGGTGCTTGTGAGTACGGACTGATAGTCAGAAAGATTATCAGCATCACAAGTGACCATGCGAGAAATCACATAGTCATTTGAGATTGCTGAGCCAAGTTTAGGGTTTCTTAAAAACCCAAGCAGTATTGAACTGAAGAGTTTGATCATGGCTCAGATTGAACGCTGGCGGCAGGCCTAACACATGCAAGTCGAGCGGATGAGAAGAGCTTGCTCTTCGATTCAGCGGCGGACGGGTGAGTAATGCCTAGGAATCTGCCTGATAGTGGGGGACAACGTTTCGAAAGGAACGCTAATACCGCATACGTCCTACGGGAGAAAGCAGGGGACCTTCGGGCCTTGCGCTATCAGATGAGCCTAGGTCGGATTAGCTTGTTGGTGAGGTAATGGCTCACCAAGGCGACGATCCGTAACTGGTCTGAGAGGATGATCAGTCACACTGGAACTGAGACACGGTCCAGACTCCTACGGGAGGCAGCAGTGGGGAATATTGGACAATGGGCGAAAGCCTGATCCAGCCATGCCGCGTGTGTGAAGAAGGTCTTCGGATTGTAAAGCACTTTAAGTTGGGAGGAAGGGCAGTCAGCGAATACCTGGTTGTTTTGACGTTACCGACAGAATAAGCACCGGCTAACTCTGTGCCAGCAGCCGCGGTAATACAGAGGGTGCAAGCGTTAATCGGAATTACTGGGCGTAAAGCGCGCGTAGGTGGTTTGTTAAGTTGGATGTGAAATCCCCGGGCTCAACCTGGGAACTGCATCCAAAACTGGCAAGCTAGAGTATGGTAGAGGGTGGTGGAATTTCCTGTGTAGCGGTGAAATGCGTAGATATAGGAAGGAACACCAGTGGCGAAGGCGACCACCTGGACCAATACTGACACTGAGGTGCGAAAGCGTGGGGAGCAAACAGGATTAGATACCCTGGTAGTCCACGCCGTAAACGATGTCAACTAGCCGTTGGAATCCTTGAGATTTTAGTGGCGCAGCTAACGCATTAAGTTGACCGCCTGGGGAGTACGGCCGCAAGGTTAAAACTCAAATGAATTGACGGGGGCCCGCACAAGCGGTGGAGCATGTGGTTTAATTCGAAGCAACGCGAAGAACCTTACCAGGCCTTGACATGCAGAGAACTTTCCAGAGATGGATTGGTGCCTTCGGGAACTCTGACACAGGTGCTGCATGGCTGTCGTCAGCTCGTGTCGTGAGATGTTGGGTTAAGTCCCGTAACGAGCGCAACCCTTGCCCTTAGTTACCAGCACGTAATGGTGGGCACTCTAAGGGGACTGCCGGTGACAAACCGGAGGAAGGTGGGGATGACGTCAAGTCATCATGGCCCTTACGGCCTGGGCTACACACGTGCTACAATGGTCGGTACAGAGGGTTGCCAAGCCGCGAGGTGGAGCTAATCTCACAAAACCGATCGTAGTCCGGATCGCAGTCTGCAACTCGACTGCGTGAAGTCGGAATCGCTAGTAATCGTGAATCAGAATGTCACGGTGAATACGTTCCCGGGCCTTGTACACACCGCCCGTCACACCATGGGAGTGGGTTGCACCAGAAGTAGCTAGTCTAACCTTCGGGAGGACGGTTACCACGGTGTGATTCATGACTGGGGTGAAGTCGTAACAAGGTAGCCGTAGGGGAACCTGCGGCTGGATCACCTCCTTAATCGACGACATCAGCCTGCTGATGAGCTCCCACACGAATTGCTTGATTCTTTGTACGAAGACGATGCTGTAACGCGACCCTGTTATAGGTCTGTAGCTCAGTTGGTTAGAGCGCACCCCTGATAAGGGTGAGGTCGGCAGTTCAAATCTGCCCAGACCTACCATTTCATGGTGCAGCCTAGATGCTACGACACACGGGGCCATAGCTCAGCTGGGAGAGCGCCTGCCTTGCACGCAGGAGGTCAGCGGTTCGATCCCGCTTGGCTCCACCACTTTTCATCGTCGTTTGCTGTTCAGAATACAGAAATGAACATTTGCAGCTGAAGCTGTGAAATGTTGATTTCTGACTTTTGTCAGATCGTTCTTTAAAAATTCGGATATGTGATAGAAATAGACTGATGGCCACTTTCACTGGTGGTGATCAGGCTAAGGTAAAATTTGTGAGTTCTGCTCGAAAGAGCAACATGCGAATTTTCGGCGAATGTCGTCTTCACAGTATAACCAGATTGCTTGGGGTTATATGGTCAAGTGAAGAAGCGCATACGGTGGATGCCTTGGCAGTCAGAGGCGATGAAAGACGTGGTAGCCTGCGATAAGCTTTGGGGAGTCGGCAAACAGACTGTGATCCAGAGATCTCTGAATGGGGGAACCCAGCCAGCATAAGCTGGTTATCTTGTACTGAATACATAGGTGCAAGAGGCGAACCAGGGGAACTGAAACATCTAAGTACCCTGAGGAAAAGAAATCAACCGAGATTCCCTTAGTAGTGGCGAGCGAACGGGGACCAGCCCTTAAGTTGATTTGAGATTAGTGGAACGCTCTGGAAAGTGCGGCCATAGTGGGTGATAGCCCCGTACACGAAAATCTCTTATCAATGAAATCGAGTAGGACGGAGCACGAGAAACTTTGTCTGAATATGGGGGGACCATCCTCCAAGGCTAAATACTACTGACTGACCGATAGTGAACCAGTACCGTGAGGGAAAGGCGAAAAGAACCCCGGAGAGGGGAGTGAAATAGATCCTGAAACCGTATGCGTACAAGCAGTGGGAGCCTACTTTGTTAGGTGACTGCGTACCTTTTGTATAATGGGTCAGCGACTTATATTCAGTGGCGAGCTTAACCGAATAGGGGAGGCGTAGCGAAAGCGAGTCTTAATAGGGCGTTTAGTCGCTGGGTATAGACCCGAAACCGGGCGATCTATCCATGGGCAGGTTGAAGGTTAGGTAACACTGACTGGAGGACCGAACCGACTACCGTTGAAAAGTTAGCGGATGACCTGTGGATCGGAGTGAAAGGCTAATCAAGCTCGGAGATAGCTGGTTCTCCTCGAAAGCTATTTAGGTAGCGCCTCATGTATCACTGTAGGGGGTAGAGCACTGTTTCGGCTAGGGGGTCATCCCGACTTACCAAACCGATGCAAACTCCGAATACCTACAAGTGCCGAGCATGGGAGACACACGGCGGGTGCTAACGTCCGTCGTGAAAAGGGAAACAACCCAGACCGTCAGCTAAGGTCCCAAAATCCTGGTTAAGTGGGAAACGATGTGGGAAGGCTTAGACAGCTAGGAGGTTGGCTTAGAAGCAGCCACCCTTTAAAGAAAGCGTAATAGCTCACTAGTCGAGTCGGCCTGCGCGGAAGATGTAACGGGGCTCAAACCAGGTACCGAAGCTACGGGTATCACCTCTGGTGATGCGGTAGAGGAGCGTTCTGTAAGCCTGTGAAGGTGAGTTGAGAAGCTTGCTGGAGGTATCAGAAGTGCGAATGCTGACATGAGTAACGACAATGCGAGTGAAAAACTCGCACGCCGAAAGACCAAGGTTTCCTGCGCAACGTTAATCGACGCAGGGTTAGTCGGTCCCTAAGGCGAGGCTGAAAAGCGTAGTCGATGGAAAACAGGTTAATATTCCTGTACTTGCAGTTATTGCGATGGAGGGACGGAGAAGGCTAGGCCAGCTTGGCGTTGGTTGTCCAAGTTTAAGGTGGTAGGTTGAGATCTTAGGCAAATCCGGGATCTTAAGACCGAGAGCTGATGACGAGTTGCCATTAGGCGACGAAGTGGTTGATGCCATGCTTCCAAGAAAAGCTCCTAAGCTTCAGATAACTGGGAACCGTACCCCAAACCGACACAGGTGGTTGGGTAGAGAATACCAAGGCGCTTGAGAGAACTCGGGTGAAGGAACTAGGCAAAATGGCACCGTAACTTCGGGAGAAGGTGCGCCGGTGAGGGTGAAGGACTTGCTCCGTAAGCTCATGCCGGTCGAAGATACCAGGCCGCTGCGACTGTTTATTAAAAACACAGCACTCTGCAAACACGAAAGTGGACGTATAGGGTGTGACGCCTGCCCGGTGCCGGAAGGTTAATTGATGGGGTTAGCGCAAGCGAAGCTCTTGATCGAAGCCCCGGTAAACGGCGGCCGTAACTATAACGGTCCTAAGGTAGCGAAATTCCTTGTCGGGTAAGTTCCGACCTGCACGAATGGCGTAACGATGGCGGCGCTGTCTCCACCCGAGACTCAGTGAAATTGAAATCGCTGTGAAGATGCAGTGTATCCGCGGCTAGACGGAAAGACCCCGTGAACCTTTACTATAGCTTTGCACTGGACTTTGAATTTGCTTGTGTAGGATAGGTGGGAGGCTTTGAAGTGGGGACGCCAGTTCTCATGGAGCCAACCTTGAAATACCACCCTGGCAACTTTGAGGTTCTAACTCAGGTCCGTTATCCGGATCGAGGACAGTGTATGGTGGGTAGTTTGACTGGGGCGGTCTCCTCCCAAAGAGTAACGGAGGAGTACGAAGGTGCGCTCAGACCGGTCGGAAATCGGTCGTAGAGTATAAAGGCAAAAGCGCGCTTGACTGCGAGACCCACACGTCGAGCAGGTACGAAAGTAGGTCTTAGTGATCCGGTGGTTCTGTATGGAAGGGCCATCGCTCAACGGATAAAAGGTACTCCGGGGATAACAGGCTGATACCGCCCAAGAGTTCATATCGACGGCGGTGTTTGGCACCTCGATGTCGGCTCATCACATCCTGGGGCTGAAGCCGGTCCCAAGGGTATGGCTGTTCGCCATTTAAAGTGGTACGCGAGCTGGGTTTAGAACGTCGTGAGACAGTTCGGTCCCTATCTGCCGTGGACGTTTGAGATTTGAGAGGGGCTGCTCCTAGTACGAGAGGACCGGAGTGGACGAACCTCTGGTGTTCCGGTTGTCACGCCAGTGGCATTGCCGGGTAGCTATGTTCGGAAGAGATAACCGCTGAAAGCATCTAAGCGGGAAACTTGCCTCAAGATGAGATCTCACTGGGATCTAGAATCCCCTGAAGGGCCGTCGAAGACTACGACGTTGATAGGTTGGGTGTGTAAGCGCTGTGAGGCGTTGAGCTAACCAATACTAATTGCCCGTGAGGCTTGACCATATAACACCCAAGCAATCTGCAGAGCCAGGCTCACAGATTGTGGTGGTGAAGACGAAACGCTGAAAATTCGCACACAAACATCACATATCCGAATTGGCTGGC
>NZ_JAXQNS010000016.1:0-9121 GCF_034427815.1 Pseudomonas gebzensis | reverse complement strand
ATCCATCGTTTACACCGCTTCCGTCAGTGCTCCGGTTACCAACACTCCGGTCACCGTGAAACTCGCTAATGGCGAAACCATCACGATTGCGGTTGGCCAGAGCTCCGGGACTGTAACGACGGCGGTCAGCAACGACGTCTACGTCGGCCATGCAGCTGTGAATAACAGCATCGCCACCGTTTCCGGCGGCAGCTATGAAAACCTGGTGGCGAACCAGGGCGTTGTGACAACCACCGTCACCGACACGGTCGACACCTCAACTGTGACTCTGACCGCCACCCCATCGGTCGCCGAAGGCGACTCGATCGTCTACACCGCCAGCGTCAGTGCTCCGGTCACCAACACTCCGGTCACCGTGAAGCTCGCTAATGGCGAGACCATCACGATTGCGGTTGGCCAAAGCTCCGGCACTGTAACGACAGCAGTCACCAATGACGTCTACGTGGGCCATGACTCGGTCAGCAACAGCATCACCACCGTCTCGGGCGGCAACTACGAAAGCCTGGTGGCCAACAAAACTGCTGTCACCACAACTGTGACCGACACGGTCGACACTTCGACCGTAACGTTGACCGCTACTCCTTCGGTCGCAGAAGGCGGATCCATCGTTTACACCGCCAGCGTCAGTGCTCCGGTCACCAACACTCCGGTGACCGTGAAGCTCGCTAATGGCGAGACCATCACGATTGCGGTTGGCCAGAGCTCCGGCAATGTAACGACAGCCGTCAGCAACGACGTATACGTCGGCCATGATTCGGTCAGCAACAGCATCACTACCGTTTCCGGCGGCAACTACGAAAACCTGGTGGCCAACAAAACTGCTGTCACAACAACCGTAACCGACACCGTCGATACCTCGACCGTGACTCTGACTGCCACCCCATCGGTCGCAGAAGGCGGATCCATCGTCTACACCGCCAGCGTCAGCGCGCCGGTCACCAACACCCCGGTCACCGTGAAACTCGCCAACGGCGAGACCATCACTATCGCGGTTGGCCAAAGCTCCGGCACCGTCAGCACCCCGGTGACCAACGACGTTTACCTCGGCCATGACTCGGTCAGCAACAGCATCACCACCGTCTCGGGCGGCAATTACGAAAGCCTGGTGGCTAACAAGACCCCAGTGACCACTACCGTCACTGACACGGTCGACACCTCGACTGTGACATTGACCGCCGCACCATCGGTCGCCGAAGGCGGCTCCATCGTTTACACCGCCACCGTCACCGCTCCAGTCACCAACACCCCTGTGACGGTCAGACTCAACAACGGCGAAACCATCACCATCGCCGTCGGCCAGACGTCAGGTACCGTCAGCACCCCGGTGACCAACGACGTCTACGTCGGCCATGCTGCGGTGACCAATGGCATCAGCACAGTGTCGGGCGGCAGCTACGAAAACCTGGTGGCCAACAAGACGCCGATCACCACCACCGTCACCGATGTGCAGGACACCACCACCGTGAGCCTGAGCGCGACGCCGACCGTGGCCGAAGGCGGCGTGATCGTCTACACCGCGACGCTGAGCAACCCGGCTGGCACGCCTGTGACGGTTACGCTGAGCAATGGCCAGAGCATCACGATCGCGGCCAACCAGAGCACCGGTACCGTCACGGTCGCCGCACCTGCTGACAGCGTGTACCTCGACGCCACTACGGTCAGCGCCCAGATCAGCAAGGCCACAGGCGGTAATTTCGAAAACCTGGCGGTGGTCAGTACGCCAGCGGTGACGTCGGTCACCGATACGCTCAACAACACCACGCTGAGCATCACCGGCACGGCGCAGGTCGCCGAAGGCAACACCGCGACCTACACCCTGACCCTGAGCAACGCGCCGCAGACCGACGTTACCGTCAAGCTCAGCTACAGCGGTACGGCCACCAACGGTGCCGACTACACAGGCGTCGCTAGCGTGGTGATCAAGGCGGGCAGCACTTCGGCCACCTTCAACGTGCCGACCATCAAGGACAACATCACCGAAGGCACCGAGCAGTTCACGGTCAAGATCGACTCCGCCACAGGCGGCAACTTCGAGGGCCTGGTGGTCAATACCAGCGCGGGCAGCGTGACTACCCAGCTGTACGAACCTGCGCCGGTACTGGATCTGGACGCCAACGATTCCAGCGGCAAGACCGGCGGCGACTATCAAGTGACCTTCACCGAGAAACAGGCCGCTGGCGTGTCCATTGGTGATGTCGACACCACCATCACCGACTTCGACAGCCCGCAACTGGCCGGCGCGACCGTGACCCTGACCAACCGTCAGCCGGGCGATGTGCTGAACCTGGGCAACAGCGTCACCGGCATCACCATCAATGCCAACAGCACCGACGGCAAGATCGTGCTGACCTTGAGCGGTAACGCCTCGCTGGCCGACTACACCCAGGCCATCAAGAACATCACCTTCAACAATTCGAGCAGCGACCCGAGCACCACCCCGCGCATCATCACCGTGACGGTCACCGACGGCGTCAACGTCTCCAATACCGCCACCACCACGGTCAACGTGATCGCGGTCAACGACGCACCCGTCTCTGCCGGCGGCGCCGTTACCGGCGTCGAAGACACCGACCTGGTCCTGGCCTGGAGCAACTTCAACGTCACTGACGCCGACAGCCCCCTCTCCAGCCTGGGCGTGACCATCACCAAGCTGCCGGACCTGGGCAGCCTGAAGTACAACAACGGCACGGCCTGGGTCGATGTCAAAGTCGGCCAGACCATCAGCCAGGCCGATATCACCGCCGGCAAGCTGAAGTTCGTGCCGCTGGCCAACCAGTCCGGCGTCGATGCCTATGGCGGCACAGGCGTGGGCAATAAGCAGGCGGACTACGCGCAGGTCAAGTTCAAGCCAACCGACGGCGTGACCCCAGGCAGCGAGACCACGCTGAAGGTCGACATCACCCCCGTCGCCGACAAACCGACGCTGAATATCGGCACCAACAACGTCAACTCGCTGGGCCTGACCAAGGAAAGCTGGACCAGCCTCACGGGCCTGGGCAACAACGGAAATGGCATCACTGGCGACGCCCTGAAAACCGTGTTCGCCAACTCGGGCGCGGCCAACAAGAGCGAGTCGGTTACCAACGTGCAATCGGACGCCAACGTTGTCGCCCAAAGCGGTTCGAAAACCTCCGGGCTGATCTATCTGGAAGCCGGCAAGACCTACACCTTCAGCGGCGTCGCCGACGACAGCGTGCTGGTCACCATTGGCGGCAAGAACGTGGTCACGTCCACCTGGGGCGGCGGCGGTACGGTGTCGGGCAGCTACACGCCGACCACCAATGGCTACTACACGGTCGAGATCTACCACGCCAACCAGGCAGGCCCGGGCAGCTACGACATCAACGTCCAGGTGGGCAACGGCACGTCGGGCGACCTCAACAGCGCGACGATCCCGATGTACCAGAACGTCGCCGCGCTGACGAATGCGGGTGTCAGCGTCTCGGACCTGCATGGCAGCAGCGGCCAGGGCTATTACGACGGCTACAAGCTCAATGAAGGGCCTGAGAATGGCAGCGTCAAGCTGGTCAGCATCACCAGTGCATTGACCGACACCGACGGCTCCGAATCCCTGTCGGTCAAGCTCAGCGGTATTCCGGCAGGCTCGGTGGTGAGCGACAACGCTGGCCACAGCCTGACCGTAGGCGCAGCCGGAGTCGACGTCACTGGCTGGAACATGGCCAGCCTGGCGATCAAGCCGCCGGCGTACTACTACGGCCAGTTCGATGTGAAAGTGACCTCGCTCTCCAGCGAGAGCGTTGGCGGCAGCACCGCCACCACCGAGGGCACGCTGAAGGTCACTGTCTACCCAGACACCTACGCCACCTCCAACCTTGGCGCGGGCAGCGACATCGCATCAGGCACGCTCGCCAGCGACATCATCGTCTCGGATGTGACCGGCCTGCACGTTGTGGCCGGCAAGGACTACAACCTCGCCTTCGTCGTCGACACCTCCGGCAGCATGGGGCAGTCAGGCGTGGATGCGGCCCGCAGTTCAATGGAGTCGGTCTTCAAGACCCTGGCGGCAAGCGTGAAAGGCGACCTGTCCGGTACGGTGAACATCTTGCTGGTCGATTTCGCTACCCAGGTGAAAAGCACCGTGGCGGTCAAGCTCAACGATGCCGGCCTGCAGACCCTGCTCACGGCCCTGAAAACCCTGAGCTCCGACGGCGGCACCAACTACGAGGACGCTTTCAAGACCACGGCCAACTGGTTCCAGAACCTCAAGGATGCCGGCAGCGCGGGCACCAACCAGACCTTCTTCATCACCGACGGCCAGCCGACCTTCTACCAGACCGGCGAGCAGGGCAACCCGAACCTGGCGAACAGCTCCGTCAAGCTGGACACCTTCCTGGCCAACATCAACTACAAACAGGGCAACACGGTCAGCAACTACCAGCTCGACAACAACAACCGCGTTTCTATTGATAGCGGTGGCAATCTGGTTGCGCAAACGCGCACCTACGATTTCTGGTACGGGTACCGCTGGAGCAACGTCACCACCGGCATGGTCCGCGCCGAAGGCAATGGGGGCTATGAGCTGTCGAGCCGCGCCGGTACCGGCAACAGCACCAGTGACGCGACCTACAGCAACTCGCTCGAAAGCTACAAGATCCTCGCTGCACTGACCACCGTTGAAGCGATCGGCCTTGGCTCGGACGTCAAGGCCAGTGACTTGAAGCCATTCGACTCCGATGGCATCCCACAGAGCAACATCGACCCGAGCAAGCTCGCCGATGCCATTCTCGGCCATACCGAGGTGATTCAGCCGGGTAACGATCGGGTAGACGGGGGTGATGGCAATGACATCATCTTCGGTGACCTGGTGAGCTTCGATTCGATCCCGGGTTCCGGGGTGGAAGCGATCCAGAACTATGTGGCCAACAAGCTGGGGTTGGAGGCGGGAGATGTCGATCCGCGGATCATGCACCAGTACGTGTCCGAGCATTACACCGAGTTCGATGTATCGCGCAGCAGTGATGGCGACGACACGCTCATGGGCGGCGCAGGCAATGACATTCTGTTCGGCCAGGGCGGCAACGACACCCTCGACGGCGGCAAGGGCAATGACATCCTGCTCGGCGGCAGCGGTAACGACACCTTGTACGGTGGCGAAGGCAACGACATGCTGTTCGGCGGCAGCGGCAATGACGTGCTGGTCGGCGGCAAGGGTGACGACGTGCTGGTGGGCGGCGCTGGCGCCGACACCTTCGTCTGGAAAGCCGGTGACAGCGGCAACGACGTGATCAAGGACTTCAAGCCCAGCGAAGGGGATCGACTCGACCTCAGCGACCTTCTGCAAGGTGAAAAAGGCAGTACGATCGACAACTTCCTGAAGATCACCACGTTCGGTGGGGAATCGACCTTGCAAGTCAGCTCCGAAGGTAAGCTCAATGCTGCAGGTGGATTGGCCAATGCCGATGTATCGATCAAGCTCGAAGGCGTGAACTGGTCCAATACGTCCATCAACTCACTGATCAGCGGGGCAGACCCCACCATCAAGATCGACAACTCCAACAGCTGATCCGTGGCCCGCGGCCATTGGTCGCTGGCGTCACTCAGGTACAGGCAGGCGCGCAGCAACGATCGCAAAGCTTGCCTATGCTGCTTCCCACAACAAGGAATAATCGTGTCGAGGATTCACGCCATGTTCTACGTCCATCGCGACGAGCGGGGCAAGCTGCAGCAGGTACAGGCCGCCCCCTATGAGGGCCATACCGAAGAACTACCGGCCGACCATGCCGAGATTCAGGAGTGGTTTTCTGTCGATCCCCTGCAGAACGGCCTGAAGCAGCTCAAGCAGAGCGATCTGGACATGATCCGGGTTCTGGAGGATCTGATTGAGGTGCTGACCAGCAAAGGCGTGATCCGCCTGACCGACTTGCCACCCGGTGCGCAGGCCAAGCTGACCCAACGCAAAAAGACCCGTAAGGCGCTGGGCGGCCTGACGGACCTGATCGAGGAAGAGGCCGATAGCGGACTGATCTGAGGGGCTCACCTCTATGCAGCACCGCACCCGTCCAGCGCTCAAGCCGAACAGGTGCCGACACCGCCTATCGCCAGGGTGCAGGCTCGCCTGACAACTGCCCCTGAATGCCCTGCACACCCATCTCCTTGAGTACCCGCCATTCACCTTCGGTCTCGACCCGCTCAGCGATGAGCGGCACGTCGATGCTGTGCGCAGCGCGCTGAATGGCTTCGATAAACAGTTGCTTGTGTGGCTCGGTATCGATGTTGCGGATATAGCTGCCATCGATCTTCAGGTACGCCAGGCCGAGGTCGGCAAGGTTGCCGATCATGCTGAAGCGGCCACCAAAGCGCTGCAGTGCAACGGCAAAGCCCAGCGCATGCAGGCGTCGGGTCAGCTCTTCGAGCTTGGCTTGCTCGGGCAACTGCTCCTCGCCAATCTCGATGGTGAGGTAGCGCCCGGCAGCGCTGTTTCTGCCGAGCAGCTCGAAGACTCGCTGCAGGATCGCAGGATCGGTCAACGCCGCGCCGGACAGGTTCAGGGCCAATGGCTGGGGTTGCTCGCGAAGGTGCTTCAAAACGTTTTCAACGACCAGCAAGTCCAGGCGCGGCGTCCAGCCAAAACGCTCTAGCCACGGCAGGAAGCGGCCGGCGGCGAGTACTTCAGCGCCGTCGTCGAGCCTGGAAATGACCTTGTGATGCAGCACATGCTGCGGATCGTGCGCATCCACCACCGGCTGCAGGAAAAGCGCAAAGTGACCGTCACGCAGCGCGCTGTCGAGCCGTTCATGCCAGGCATGCTGGCTGTCGGCAGCCTGGGCCGACATGCCCTGTTCCAGGCACACCCAGCCAGGCTCAGGCTGGCTTTCCGCACGGGCCAGGGCCTCGTCGGCCAGCTTCAACAGTGCCTGTGGTGAGTCACCGGGGCTGTAGGGCGCGACGCCGATACACGCAATCGGGCTGATATCACTGGCGCCCGTAGCATGCAGATCCTGCAGGCTGAGCGTCAGGGCCTGGGCCAGGCGCACGGCATCCTCATGCACCATGCCCGGCGCAAGTACCGCAAACTCGCCGCCGCGGCTGCGGGTGATGAGGTCGTGGGTTTCCGGATAGCGCGCACAGGTACGTTGCAGTTGCTGACCCACGGCCTGCAACAGCTGGTCGGTGCGCTGCCCGCCGAGGCGCAGGTTCAGGCCGCTCAGATCCATCACGCGCAGCAGTAGCAGATAACCCGCGCGGGTCTCTTCCAGGTTGCTTACCTTGGCCGCGAGCTGCATCTCGAAGTAACGGCGGTTGGCCAGGCCTGTCAGGCTGTCCTGGTAGGACTCGGCATGCAGCTTCTCGCTGCGCTCGGCCTGCTCGGCGAACAGTGCCTTGAGTTTCTCGACCATCAGATTAGTGGCCAGCACCACCCGGCGTAGCTCAGGTGTGCGCGGTACCGGTGAGATGGTCACCAGCTCGCGCCTGGCGATGGCGTGAGACTGCGCGACCATGGCGTCCAGAGGGCGCAGCTGGCGCCGCAGTAGCAGAGCGCCGAGCACCGCACTGATCACACCGCACAGCAGCAGCCAGGCCAGGCTGCCCAAGGCGCTTTGCCAAAGCTTGGCCAAGGCAAACATCGGATGGCTCACCACTTCGACCCGCGCGGCCTGCTGCCAACCGCGACTGACGATGGCGTCACCGCCCTCCGCGCCCAGGCCAATCAGGCGCACGAACCAACGCGGTACTCCGGCGCTGTCAGGCTCGGCCTTTCGCTCGACCAGCACAGCGTTGGAATCGAGCTCAACCACCCGAATGCTGGCGTAGTAGCCACTGTCGAACAGCGAACTGACCACCAGCTCGGTCATTGCCGGGTCGTCGATGTTGGGGGTCAGCGACAGTGCCAATGCAGTGGCCGCATCCTGCGCATGCGAGCGCAGCTGATTCACATATTGGCTACGCGAGCTTTCCAGGCTGACGATGAAACTGCCGCTGAACGCAACCAGCAGAAACAGACAGATAGCCAGCAACAATTGTTTGAACAGAGACATCAGCGCTCCTTCAGTCGATCGAGTCGGCCGCGAATCCTTCGGCCTGCATTTTTTTCAACACATCCTGCCAACGTGACAAGCGCTTGGTATCACCTACCTTGCGATTACCTGAGGCACCTGGTAACCAGAGACCCTCAGCATTGAACGCGTACACCGGAACCAGATCGGTGCGTTGGCTCGCAGGCTTGATGGCATTCATCAGACTGTCCAGTACCAAGGGTTGTGCCTGTGGCGTTGAATAATAGGTGAGCACCATGTGCGCACGGTTCTGCCTTAAGGCTTTAACGTATGTGATGCGTAACTTCTCACTGGGGATGCCCATGTGCCGAAGGCTGAAGTACTTGGCGATGGCGTAGTCCTCACAGTCTCCGGCACCTTTGATCAGCGATTGCACAGGGGTCGCCCAGTAGTCGTTTTCATGCCACAGGTCGATGTCTTCGACATAGCGCAGTTGCTGGTTGAAAAAACTGTTTACCCGCTCCAACCGCTCCTGCTCGCTGCCTTGCCTGGCATTGAGCAAGGTCTGCCAGGCATCAACGCGCGCAGTACCATCGCCCAGTGGGCCGTACAGTGCCTCGGCCCGACGGCTGATCAGTGCGAAGTCCCAGTCCGCACGCAGACCGCCCAGCATCAGGCAGCCTAGCAATACGGCAAGGCCGCAACGCTGTGCGGCGAATGAGAGCATCCTGGTAATCGGCACCGGGGAATCCATTCAGATCAATCGAATGCAGCGATGGTGCGACTGGCCTCGCCAGAACACAATCGCACTTAGCCAGCATTGTTGCATTGATCGACTAACGGCGCAGTGCTCACTGAGTCAATCGGTGCCCAGTGGCAGACGCTACTCCAGGCCCGTCCCAAACGAGCGTTTAACCTGAGCGCTTTCAGCAGTGACCAGAAAAGACAAAACCCCTACCTGCATGCGCAGATAGGGGCTTTGCGAAATGAATCTTGACGATGACCTACTCTCACATGGGGAGACCCCACACTACCATCGGCGATGCATCGTTTCACTGCTGAGTTCGGGATGGGATCAGGTGGTTCCAATGCTCTATGATCGTCAAGAAATTCTGTGTGCGGGCCCGTCGAGAACACGTGCCTGCGAATCTCTATAGTTTCTACTT
>NZ_JAXQNS010000015.1:0-13187 GCF_034427815.1 Pseudomonas gebzensis | reverse complement strand
CTATTCCTGCCTTGATATTTCCACAGCGCACCTCAACCCGAGAGCGTCACCGCGCGGTGATCGGACAGCGTTCTAGCCGTCTGCGTATAAAAGCGCGTATTTTACGTGACCTGCCCCTGTGTAGCTGGCGTCAAGACTGTGTGCCCTGCGTACAAGGCGCTGAAAGGGCAGGCTCATCTTGGCCAATAGGCCAAGTATTCTGAGAAAAACCACCGAAATATCACGTGAGGTTACAAGCGAGATGGCCAAGGCCGCCGATGTCGTTGTGCAATGCCTGGAAAATGAAGGTGTCGAGTATGTGTTTGGCATTCCCGGCGAGGAAAACCTCGACCTGCTGGAGTCCCTGCGCAAGTCGAAGATCAAGCTGGTACTGACCCGCCACGAGCAGTCGGCAGGCTTCATGGCTGCTACCTACGGTCGCTTGACTGGCAAGACCGGTGTAAGCCTCTCCACCCTCGGCCCAGGTGCTACCAACCTGGTCACCGCCAGTGCCTATGCCTATTTGGGCGGCATGCCGATGATGATGATTACCGGCCAGAAACCGATCAAGAAGTCCAAGCAAGGCCGTTTCCAGATCATCGATGTGTGCGGCATGATGGCCCCCATCACCAAGTACACCCACCAGTTCGCGTCGGCTGACAACATCCCCGCTCGCATGCGTGAAGCGTTCCGCCTGGCTGAAGAAGAAAAGCCCGGCGCCGTGCATCTCGAACTGCCAGAAGACATCGCTGCCGAACAGACCGACGCCCTGCCGATTCCGCGTAGCCTGCATCGCCGCCCACTGGCCGAGCACAAGGCCATCGAAGCCGCGATCGAGAAACTGCAGAACGCCCGTAACCCGATTCTGGTCATCGGCGCCGGCGCCAACCGCAAGATGACCGCCAAGGTCCTCAAGCAACTGATCGACAAGACCGGCATTCCCTTCATCACCACGCAGATGGGCAAAGGCGTGGTCGATGAGCGTCATCCGCGCTTCCTTGGTAACGCAGCGTTGTCGGCGGGTGACTTCGTCCACCGCGCCGTGGAAGCGGCCGACCTGATCATCAACATCGGCCATGACGTGATCGAGAAGCCGCCGTTCTTCATGGTCCGTGGCGGCACCGAAGTCATCCACATCAGCTTCCGCTCCGCCGAAGTCGATGCCGTGTACTTCCCGCAAGTGGAAGTGATCGGCGATATCGCCAACACCGTCTGGCAGATCAGCGAAGCGCTCAACGACACCAGCCACTGGGATTTCACCCGCCTGCTGGCCATCCGCGAGGCCAACGAAGCGCAGATCATCGAAGGTGCTGACGACGATCGCTTCCCGGTCTACCCGCAGCGCCTGGTCGCCGACATTCGCCGTGTGCTGCCTTCCGAAGGCATCGTGGCCTTGGACAACGGCATCTACAAGATCTGGTTCGCCCGTAACTACAAGGCGCACAAGCCCAATACCGTGCTGCTGGACAACGCCCTGGCCACCATGGGTGCTGGCTTGCCGTCGGCGATGGCAGCGCACCTGGTTTATCCGGATCGCCCGGTGATCTCGGTATGCGGTGACGGCGGCTTCATGATGAACAGCCAGGAGCTTGAAACGGCGGTGCGCTTGGGGATGCACATCACCGTGGTGATTCTGCGTGACGACGGCTACGGCATGATTCGCTGGAAGCAGGCCAACATGGGCTTCACCGATTTCGGTCTGGACTACGGCAACCCTGACTTCGTCAAATACGCCGAAGCCTATGGTGCCAATGGCCACCGCGTGGAGAGCGCCGAAGCGCTGCTGCCGCTGCTGCAGCACTGCATCAGCACGCCGGGCGTGCATGTGATCGACTGCCCGGTCGATTACAGCGAGAACGATCGCATTCTCAACAGCGAACTGCGCGAGCGCGCGTTGGCGGTCTGATTCAATCAGCCCGCTTTCGCTTGAAAGCGGGCTGTATCATGTGTGCAGTTGGCATCTCCACAACAGCGCGATCACGATCGTGCGCCCCACGAAACGATACCCTCCTAGCCCGCCCACGCCCCCATGGCCACTCATCCACTAAGGCTATGCTAGGGTGCACCCGACGTTTACCTCCCAGGATATTTGCGATGTTGCCCCCACTTAGCGATAAAGAGCTCGATCGCCTCGAAGACTTGGTTATCACCTACGGTAATGATTATTCGGTACTCAACGTGGCCGAGCTCAATGGTTTCTTCACCGCCTTGGCCAGTTCACCCTCTGTCGTAACCCCGGAGCACTGGCTGCCCGCCGTGGCCGGTGGCAAAGTGCCCACGTTCAAGAAGCCGGCCCATGAAGAAGCGTATACCGCGCTGATGATCCGCTATGCCGACCAAGTTGCCCAAGCGTTGGCTACGCATCTTGAGGCGTTCGAGCCCTTGTATGAAGTAAGCGAGACGGACGAAGGCTCCGAGATCATTCTCGAAGAGTGGTGCTTTGGTTACCTGCGCGGTGCCCAGGTCGCCGAATGGCCGGAGCTTTCGGGATCTGCACGGGAGGCCCTCGCCACGATTTCCCTTCATGGTCTCGAAGACAACCTGGAGTTGATCGAAACCATGAGTAGCGAACAACGTGCGGCCTGCGTACCAGTCGTTACCGATGCGGCGCGTGAGCTCTATCGCTACCACCGATTGCAGATGCACTGAACCCACACTGGGCAGAAATGGCTAACCTCTGCGCGGCTGCCAACCACTTCACAAACCCGCAGGGCCGGGGGAACGCGGGCGAAAGCGATCTGTCAGTACTGAGCGCTTTCTCTCACTAACGTTCTGTCTAGGACTTCACTCATGCACGATGCACCCCCTTCAGCTACGGGCAACCTGATCAAAGCCTTTGGCTATGGCAAAGCGTTGCAGATATTTGCAGGCGTCTTCGCCATTTCCTTGCTTGGCCTGGCTGCTTACCTCGGCTACCTCAGGACCGTTACCGCATTTCCTGGAGAGCCTGCGCCTGCGGGTGCGACGTCAACTTTCAATGGTCCGCCCGAGATTTTCTATTACATCATGGGGGGGCTGGTGTTCATGGCGTTGTGCTTGGTCTTGACCATGCGTTGGCAGAAAAAACTGCGTAATGCCCGCTATGAAGTGTATGAGAAAGGTATTCGTCAAATCACGGCCGAGCACGACGAGTTCGTTGCATTCGCAGAGATGGATGATCTCTATTTGTTCGCATCCGGCCAAACCATTACGGCCGGCCTGATCAACAACCTGGCCTACCGTCGCAATGCCAGTGAGCCATTTCGCCGCGTCAACGCGCACTTGCATCAGTTGGAAGAATTCATGGATCTGGTGCGCGAGCGTTATTTAGAGGAACGTATGCCACTGGCGACGCAGACCCTGAGCAATGGCGGCGTAGTTCGTTTCAATTATGCCGACACCCAACAGGTCTGGAAAAAACGCTTCAGTGGCAACTTCCTGGAGGTGGCCACCAAACCGCTGAGCATCACGCTGCACTACCTGGAAGTCGATGGTAAGCGTTATCCGATTTCACTGCTGCGCGAAGCCAATACCAGTGCCTGGACGGAAAAGGTGGTCATCAAGGACAACGACGGCCAAGTCGTGCTGTCGACCATTGCGACCGGCATCATGAGCATGGATCTGTTCATGAACGTGCTGGATTGGTTGCAGCACGTGCAGACCGCGCCATCTGCGTCGAAGGTCGCTGCAGACTACTGAGTGTTCGAGTCTCAGCGCTGAACCGAGCGTTTGACAGAGCTGGCTGCGTTATTCAGCCAGTTCTGGTCGTTCAGACCACCGGGGCGCCGCATCCACGTCACAGTCCTTCCCACTAAGGGAGTCCGGTGCAGGAGACAAGCGGGTGCCCAAGCGCAACATCCACAGGCTGTATAGAAGCTATTCGGTGATCAGCAGTCCGGCTGTCTCACCTATCCCGATGCGCTTTCCTGGCGCCTCACACAAAGCCCGGTCTCGTCTCGGTGCCGAGAAATCCCTGAGCACGGCATTGTTGCAAAATCGGCAACAGATTCCCCTCACTGTGTCAGTTAGTCGCAGATTTATTTTGTAATACTATTCTTCGTCGCTGAGTGTCCTAGTCACTCAGACAACTAAAACGGAGAACCCCCCAATGAGCACTGCCCGTGCTTCGCACCCCTCGCGCCTGCTGCCCAAGCTGCTGGGCCTAATATTCCTGTTGATGAGCCTGGCCCTGTTGGCCGGTGGCATCAAGCTCGCCACCTTACAGGGTTCGCTGTACTACCTGGCGGCCGGCGTCGGCTTCTTGATAACCGCGGGTTTGTTGTTGGCAGGTCGGCGCGCTGCGCTGCCCGTGTATGGCATTGTGCTGTTGTTGAGCACGCTCTGGTCGTTGTGGGAAGTCGGCCTGGACTGGTGGCAGTTGGTGCCCCGCCTGGCACTGTGGTTTGCCCTTGGCCTGGTGCTGCTGCTCCCCTGGCTGCGCAAGCCGCTGACTCTGGGCCAGCCTTATGCACTGGGTAGCGTCACGCTCGGCATCGGGGTGGTGGCGGCAGGCGTGGTCGCGTTGGCCAGCCAGTTCACCCACCCTCACACGCTCACCGGACAACTCGATCGGGAAACCGCAGGCACCACCAGTGCCGCACCGCAAATGCCCGATGGTGACTGGCAGTCTTACGGTCGCACCGAGTTCGGTGACCGTTACTCGCCACTCAAGCAGATCACCCCGGAAAACGTCAGCAAGCTGCAGCCTGCCTGGACCTACCGCACCGGTGACATCCCCGGCCCGAACGATCCAGGCGAGACCACTGCGGAAAACACCCCGCTCAAGGTCAACGACAAGCTCTACGTGTGTACCCCGCATAGCCAGGTGATCGCCCTGGACCCCGATACTGGCAAGGAGCTGTGGCGCTTCGACCCTAAACTGAGCACTCAGAACGCGGCCAACTTCAAAGGCTGGGCGCACATGACCTGCCGCGGCGTGGCCTACTTCGACACGGCCAACGCCCCGTCGAGCCCCGCTCAGGGGCAAGCCTGCGCCAAACGTATCTACGTGCCCACTGCCGACACCCGCCTGATCGCCCTCGACGCCGACAGCGGCAAGATGTGCGAAGGCTTCGGTGATAAAGGCCAGATCGACCTGGCCCGCAACATCGGCACCTTTACCGCCGGCGGCTACTATTCCACCTCACCGCCTGCCGTGGCCGGTGGCCTGGTCATCCTCGGTGGCCACGTCACCGATAACGTCTCTATTGACGAGCCTTCCGGCGTGGTCCGCGCCTTCGACGCCATCACCGGCAAGCTGGTGTGGAACTGGGACAGCGGCAACCCCGATACCACCGCGCCGATTGCCGAGGGCCAGTTCTACACGCGCAACTCGCCGAACATGTGGTCTGTGATGAGCGTGGATGAGAAGCTCGGCATGCTCTATCTGCCCATGGGCAACCAGATGCCTGACCAATGGGGCGGCGACCGCACGCCTGAATCCGAGAAGTACAGCGCGGGCGTGGTCGCGTTGGATATCGCCAGCGGCCAAGTGCGCTGGAACTACCAGTTCACCCACCACGACCTGTGGGACATGGACGTCGGCGGTCAGCCCAGTCTGATCGACATCAAGACCGCCGACGGCGTCAAGCCGGCGCTGATGGCTTCGACCAAGCAGGGCAGCCTCTACGTGCTCGATCGCAGCAACGGCCAGCCGCTGGTGCCGATCGACGAGACACCGGTTCCGCAAGGCGCGGTGCAAGGCGATCACACGTCGCCGACTCAGCCGATGTCGCAACTCAACTTCATGCCGCCCACCTTGCGCGAGCGTGACATGTGGGGCGTGACGCCGTTCGACCAGATGCTCTGCCGTATCGACTTCCGCTCGATGCGCTATGAGGGCATCTATACCCCGCCATCACTGCAGGGGTCGCTGGTGTACCCCGGTAACTTCGGCGTATTCGACTGGGGCGGTATTTCGGTCGATCCGGTCCGCCAGATCGCTTTCGTCAACCCGAGCTACATGGCGTTCAAATCAACCCTGGTGCCATCTGCCAAGGTCGAAGGCGGCCCGGCGCGCAAGAGCGAAACCGAAGGTGTGCAACCGAACAAAGGCGCGCCCTATGGCGTGATCCTGAGCGCCTTCCTGTCGCCGCTCGGTCTGCCTTGCCAGGCGCCGGCGTGGGGGTATGTCGCAGCCGTGGACCTGACCACCCACAAGGTGATCTGGCAGCACAAGAATGGCACCGTGCGTGATAGCTCGCCGGTCCCGATTCCGCTGACCATGGGCGTACCGAGCCTGGGTGGTTCGTTCACCACGGCCAGTGGCCTGGCGTTCCTCAGCGGCACCCTCGACCAGTACCTGCGCGCCTATGACGTGCGCAACGGTAAAACGCTCTGGGAAGGGCGCCTGCCCGCTGGCGCGCAGACCACCCCGATGACCTACACCGGCAAGGAGGGTCGCCAGTACGTGCTGGTCATGGCTGGCGGGCATGGCTCGCTGGGCACCCAGCAGGGCGATTACGTGATGGCGTTCGCCTTGCCTGAGTGACCGGTTGTGGTTGTTGAAGCAGTCGATTGAAGCGTTACCTCCCGGGCATCGGTGCACGTCTTGACGCTTGCACCGATGCCCGGGAGGTGCGTCATCTCTGGTGCGATCTGAGGCGGCGCATGCTTGGAATCGCGCCACCTCCAAGAGCCATAGCGCCTGATTTGAAACGTTCGCTTCGATGTCGCCAGTGGCGCCTGTCGACCCCTCTCAGTCCTGAATGAACCCTTCAATGCCCTGTTGAAATGAATCGGTGCCGCGTTACCCCTCGCACACCGCGTCATTTCCGGCTCTAGAGTGCCTCCAGCTGGCTGGGCCCCATCGCGCTTCTCAAAAATAACACGTCATCTTTCGTCCCTATATGTGGGATAGCATTTTACATATTGGAATTTTCCGTCGCCCAGGTTTATAGTCGCTCCACTCACTGCCAAAAACAGAACAGGTGAAGCGATGCAGGCGCAATTGATCGCGCTCGACTGGGGGACCACCTCTCTTCGTGCTTACAAACTCGCCGCCGACGGCCAAGTGCTCGACATGCGCGCGTTGCCCAGCGGCATCATGCATCTGCCCACGGTACCCCGGCTGATTCATGACGAGCGCTGCACCGACGGTTTCGAGCTGGCCTTCGACGATGCCTGTGGCGACTGGCTCGATGCCCAGCCGGGCCTGCCCGTGATGGCCTGCGGGATGGTCGGCAGCGCTCAAGGGTGGTCTGAGGCGGCCTACCAGGAAACGCCCGTCAACCTCGCCAACCTCGGGGCTGCGCTGCACGTCGTGCGCAGTCGGCGCGGCGTCGACGTGCACATCGTTCCGGGCGTGATCCAGCGGTCATGCCTGCCGAACGTGATGCGCGGTGAAGAGACCCAGGTACTGGGCACGCTCGCCAGCCTGCCGGCTGGCGAGGTGCTCATCGGCCTGCCGGGCAGCCATTCGAAATGGGTCCAAGTGGCCGATGGCTGCATCATGCAATTCGATACCTTCATGACCGGCGAGCTGTTCGCGGTGCTCAGTGAGCACAGCATTCTCGGTCGCACCCAGCAACGTGACTGCCCGTTCGATGCGGCAGCCTTCGACCGAGGCGTGCAGACCGCGCAGTCGGCCGACGCCGAAATCGGCGTGCTGTCGACGCTGTTCAGTGCGCGCACCCTGGGACTCACCGGCAGCCTGAGCGCAGCGGCCCAGGCCGATTACCTCTCCGGGCTGCTGATCGGCCACGAACTCTCGGCGCTGGCCAGGGTGCAACGCCAGCGGCGCAACAGCGTGCACCTGCCCAGCATCGTACTGATCGGCAACGCCGCACTGTGCGCCCGTTACCTGCGCGCGCTGCAAGCCTGCGGCTTCAACCCTATTGACATCGCCGAGCACGCCACCGAACGCGGCCTGTGGCAACTGGCGCTCGCCGCCGGGCTGGTGCATGCCGAGACCCTCAATCGCGTCTGAAAGGAGCTGTTCATGCTCGAACAAGCACTGGCACATAACGGTTTGATCGCAATCCTGCGCGGGCTGCAGCCCTCTGAAGCCGCAGCGGTAGGGGAGGCACTCTACGGCGCCGGCTTCAGAGTGATCGAGGTGCCGCTCAACTCTCCCGAGCCCTACGCCAGCATCCGCATCCTGCGCAGCACCTTGCCCGCAGACTGCGTGATCGGTGCCGGCACCGTGCTGACCCCGGATCAGGTCGGCCAGGTGAAAGAGGCTGGCGGCCAGTTGATCGTCATGCCACACAGCGACCCGCGAGTGCTGCGTGCTGCAAAAGCAGCGGGCCTGTGGCTGGCCCCGGGCGTCGCGACGCCAACGGAGGCGTTCGCGGCGCTCGCTGAAGGCGCCGACGTGCTCAAGCTGTTCCCCGCCGAGCAGATGGGCCCAGCCGTGGTGAAGGCCTGGCTGGCCGTGCTACCGGCCGGCACGCTGCTGGCGCCGGTCGGCGGCATCACACCAGGCAACCTGCAACAGTTCTTCGACGCTGGCGCCCGAGGCTTCGGCCTGGGCTCCGGCCTGTACACGCCGGGTATGACCCCCGAGCAGGTCACGGCCACTGCCAAGGCTTACGTGACCGCCTGGCAAGCCCTGCGCTGATCCCTGACTGCACTGCATCCAACAAGAGAGACAAGCAGATGAAAATCACTAAGTTGACCACCTTCATCGTGCCGCCGCGCTGGTGCTTCCTCAAGGTCGAGACCGACCAGGGCGTGACCGGCTGGGGCGAGCCTGTGGTGGAGGGGCGCGCCCACACCGTCGCCGCGGCCGTCGAGGAACTGGCCGATTACCTGATCGGCAAGGACCCACGCAACATCGAAGACATCTGGACCGTGCTCTACCGCGGCGGCTTCTACCGTGGCGGCGCCATTCACATGAGCGCCTTGGCCGGCATCGATCAGGCCCTCTGGGACATCAAGGGCAAGGCCCTTGGCGTCTCGGTCAGTGATCTGCTCGGCGGCCAGGTCCGCGACAAGATCCGTGTGTACTCTTGGATCGGCGGCGACCGCCCGGCCGACACCGCCCGCGCAGCCAAGGACGCTGTGGCCCGCGGCTTCACCGCCGTGAAGATGAACGGCACCGAAGAGCTGCAGTTTCTCGACACCTTCGACAAGGTCGACCAGGCCCTGGCCAATGTCGCCGCCGTGCGTGATGCCGTTGGCCCGAATGTCGGCATCGGCGTCGATTTCCATGGACGCGTGCACAAGCCCATGGCCAAGGTGCTGATGAAGGAACTCGACCCCTACAAGCTGATGTTCATCGAAGAGCCAGTGCTCAGCGAAAATTACGAAGCCCTCAAGGAGCTGGCGCCGCTGACCAGCACGCCGATTGCCCTGGGCGAGCGGCTGTTCTCGCGCTGGGACTTCAAGCGCGTGCTCAGCGAAGGCTATGTCGACATCATCCAGCCCGACGCTTCCCACGCCGGTGGCATCACCGAGACGCGCAAGATCGCCAACATGGCCGAGGCCTACGACGTCGCCCTGGCGCTGCACTGCCCACTGGGCCCCATCGCTCTGGCGGCCTGCCTGCAGCTGGATGCTGCCTGTTACAACGCCTTCATCCAGGAACAGAGCCTCGGTATCCACTACAACGAGAGCAACGACCTGCTCGACTACGTGCGCGACCCCGGCGTGTTCGACTACGAGCAGGGCATGGTGAAGATCCCCAACGGCCCGGGCCTTGGCATCGAGATCAACGAGGACTACGTCACCGAGCGCGCCGCCATTGGCCACCGCTGGCGCAACCCGATCTGGCGCCATGCCGATGGCAGCTTCGCCGAGTGGTGACACCGCCCACCTGAGTACAGCTGACACGCCCTCGATAACCATAACAAGAGGCACTTCTCATGCAGCCGCAGACCCTCACCGGGCAGTCCACCCTGGTGGCGCCCAGCCGCAAGCGTTTTTTCATCATGGTGCTGCTGTTCATCACCGTGGTGATCAACTACCTGGACCGCAGCAACCTGTCGATTGCCGCGCCCGCGCTGACCAGCGAACTGGGTATCGACCCGATCCATGTCGGTCTGGTGTTCTCGGCGTTCGGGTGGACCTATGCCGCCATGCAGATCCCGGGTGGTTGGCTGGTCGACCGGGTACCACCGCGCATTCTCTACACCGCCGCGCTGATCCTCTGGTCGATCGCCACGGTGATGCTCGGCTTTGCCGCCAGCTTCATTGCGCTGTTCGTGCTGCGCATGGCGGTCGGTGCGCTGGAAGCGCCGGCCTATCCGATCAACAGCCGTGTGGTCACCACTTGGTTCCCTGAGCGCGAGCGGGCCACCGCGATTGGTTTCTACACCTCCGGGCAGTTCGTCGGGCTGGCCTTCCTGACCCCCGTGCTGGCCTGGCTGCAGCACACGTTCGGCTGGCACATGGTATTCGTCGCCACCGGTGCGGTGGGCATTGTGTGGGGTGTGATCTGGTACCTGGTGTACCGCGAGCCACGGGATTTCAAGGGCGCTAACGACGCAGAGATCGAGCTGATCCGCGAGGGCGGCGGGCTGGTGGATATCCAGACCGAGCAGGCCAAGGTCAAGGCCAGGTTCAGCTGGACTGACCTCGGTATCGTGCTCAGCAAGCGCAAACTGTGGGGCATCTACCTCGGCCAGTTCTGCCTGAACTCGACACTGTGGTTTTTCCTGACCTGGTTCCCTACCTACCTGGTCAAATACCGTGGCATGGACTTCATCAAGTCCGGCCTGCTGGCCTCGTTGCCTTTTCTCGCCGCGTTCGTCGGCGTGCTGTGTTCCGGGTTCTTCTCCGACTGGCTGATCCGCCGCGGTGCGAGCGTGGGCTTTGCGCGCAAACTGCCGATCATCGGCGGCCTGCTGATTTCAACGGCCATCATCGGCGCCAACTTCGTCGAATCCACACCGCTGGTGATCGCCTTCCTCGCCCTGGCGTTCTTCGGCAATGGCCTGGCCTCCATCACCTGGTCGCTGGTCTCGACCCTCGCACCCGCTCGCCTGCTGGGGCTGACGGGCGGGGTGTTCAACTTCATCGGCAACCTGTCGGCCATTGTCACCCCCATCGTGATCGGCGTTCTCGCCAGCGGCGCCTCGTTCGCTCCGGCCATCACCTACATCGCAACGCTCGCGCTGCTGGGTGCGCTGTCGTACATCCTGTTGGTGGGCAAGGTCGAGCGCATCGAGTTGTAGGCGCAGGCTGCGGGCGACCATACTGTCGCCCGCCCATCCGCCCAACGTCTAAGGCCATACATGCCAGATCCCGCAAAGCCCCTCAAGGACGCCGCACCCACCGGCACCCAGACCCTCCTGCGCGGTCTCGGTGTGGTGCAGGCCGTCGCCGCCGGCGCGCGTGACCTCAAGGCCATCGCCCAGCACATCGGCACCACCCGCAGCACCACGCACCGCCTGGTCAGTTGCCTGGTGGAAGAACGCTACCTGCGCGTGCTGCCCCAGGTCGGCTACCTGCTCGGCCCCAAGCTGATCGAACTGGGCTTCCAGGCCCGCGAAGAGCTACCTCTGGTGACCCTCGCCGCGCCGTATCTGGATGAACTGTCCGCCTTGACCGGAGACACCATCCACCTCGCCATCCGCGAAGGCGACGAGGTGCTCTACCTGCACAAGACCCCCGGCCGCAACGGCCCGGAGATGCGCTCGCGTGTCGGTCACCGCATGCCACTCGCCCGCACGGGGATCGGCAAAGCGATGATGATCGACGACACCCCGGCCGAATGGCAGCGGCTGTACGAAACCAGCCTGCCGGCAGGCGGCGCAAGCCCGCGCTGGCCGAACCACATCGAGCAGAACTGGGACCAGTTCCAGCGGCGCATGGTCGAGTACGCGGCGGGGGGCTATGCGTTCGATCTGGAGGACAACGAACCGTCGATCCGATGCGTGGCAGCGCCAGTGCGCGACGCCAGCGGACGGATCGTGGCGGGGGTAAGTGTGGCGAGTACGGTGCCGTATATGTCGGAAGGGAAGATGGGGGAGTTGGTGCCGGTGGTGAGGGGGGTAGTGGGGCGGTTGTCGAGGGAGTTGGGGTGGGCATAGAGCGTCAGCTTGTGCATACCGAGCACATCCTGCTGCTGGACGGTGAAGGCACTGCTTCTCGGTAAGAGGCAGATAGCGGTTGTGCGCGAGCCAAAGTGGGATTGCTGACATCCCCCTTTACCAGGAATGCTCCTCATGCCTTCTATCAACATCCGCATTGATGACAAGCTTAAAGTCCCTGCATATCGGGAGCGTGAACGGTTGGGCGTTACGCCTTCGGAACTTGTCCGCCAAGCGCTCCCCTACGTAGCGGAACAGGGAACGCTGCCGTTTCGGCCGGTCCTCACGACCGAGGAAAATCAAGACCTCATCGCGATTGCCAGAGAGCGACTTGCCTCGCCGCAACGCGTGAAGATGCAGCTGGATGACCTATAATCTCGATTTCGATTCTTTCGATTTTCACGCGTTGAAAGCGTCCACGTACAGGGCATAATCCGCGCCGTTCATTGACGCCTAGGTTCTGTCTGTCATCTCCCGATCGGGTTATTGGCGCTGGAAGTCAGTCTGGCCTAGCGCGCACACCGCCAACACGCACTTGCTTCGTTCAGCTTCAGCTCTTAGGGTACTTCGATCTCCATCACTCGGACGTCTCATGCGCTTTCTAAAAGCATGCCTCGCCAGCCTTCTGCTGCCCTTGCTCGCCGCCTGCACCGGCCAGCAGACCGAACGTACCGTCGTCTATGAAAACAGCGTCTATGACTGGCGCATCGAGCACGTGGTGGTCCACAACTACCCGGCCGGTACTCGGCAGTTCTATGAGGTATTCCTCAAGGGGCGCGCGCTGATCCTCCCCGCCAACGCATTCAATGACCAACGTGACATCGACCACTTCCTCGCCGCGGGTGGCTTCGATATCGGGCATTGGCGAAACCAGTCGATTGTCGTCACGTTCGAGAATGTTCAGCAGCGAGAAGGGCAGGCGGTGACGCTGATCCGCTCGGTGATGATCACCCCTGAACGGGAGGCGGGGGAGGTGGTGTTGACGGATCTGTATACGCAGCAGTCGGTGGTGGTGGAGCGGGTGGAGCCAATGGGCAAAGACCAAAAGCCTGATTAATCGAGCGGCGTCTTGTCTTGTAGCAATCCCGTTAGCATTTTTATGCGGCTTGCCTCAACCCGTACGGGGGCTAGCCCGGAACATTGCGCCAATAGCCCGGGAAGGTCTGTGCAGGCATTAGCCGGGTAGTGCCTCAAAGAGCTCTGGTCATTCCAATCCTGCGCACTGCTGTCGACGCGGTCATTAATATCTGCGCT
>NZ_JAXQNS010000014.1:0-161563 GCF_034427815.1 Pseudomonas gebzensis | reverse complement strand
CCGCCGGGGTGTGTCGGCCACGCCTGCATGGGGCGATCGCCGCCCAACCGGGCGGCGATCGACGTACTCAGGCCACCCCGGCTTCGGTCCGCCGCAGCGTATGACGATTGCCCGGCACGCTCAGGCCGAACGAGTCGCGCAAGGTCCTGCCCGGATAGTCCCGGCGCGCCAGGCCCCGGGCCTGCAGCTCGGGCACCACCAGCTCGGTGAAGTACGCCAGGCCGTCGGGCAGCAGCGAATTGATGATGAAACCATCGGCGGCGCCATGCTCGAACCAGTGTTGCAGGGCGTCGGCCACCTGCGCTGGGGTGCCGGTAAAGTCGCGTCGCGGCTGGGAGAAGCGCAACGCCAGCTGGCGCAAGGTCAGTTGCTCATCGCGCGCCAGCCGCTTGAGCTGGTCGGCGGTGCCTTTGTGGCTGTTGTCGCCGAGGCTGCCGAGGTCAGGGAAGGGGGCGTCCAGCGCGTGTACGCTGAAGTCATAGTCGTTGAACGGCCGCCCCAGTGCCACCAGGGCATCTTCGATGCTCACCAGCTCGACGGCCTGCTGGTAGCGCCGCTCTACCTCAGCCGCGTCACGGCCGACGATGGGGCGAATGCCGGGGAGGATGAACAGCGCGTCCGGGTTGCGCCCGTGTCGCTTGGCGCGTTGCTTGAGGTCTTGATAATAGGCGTGGGCATCTTCGAAGGTCTCGGGGAGCAGGAAGATCGCATCGGCCGTCTGTGCGGCGAAGTGACGCCCGTCTTCGGATACGCCGGCCTGGAAGATCAGCGGTTGGCCTTGGGGCGAGCGCTGGATGTTCAGCGGGCCCTTGACCTTGAAGAATTCACCTTGGTGGCCAAGGGTGTGCAGCTTGTCGGGGTCGAAGAACTCGCCGGTCTGCTTGTTGCGGGTGAAGGCGTCGTCTTCCCACGAATCCCACAAACCCTGCACCACCTCGACATGCTCGCGGGCGATGCGGTAACGCACCGGATGTGGCGGGTGCTCGGCCTTGCTGAAATTGTCGGCAGTGCCTGACAGCCATGAGGTGACCACATTCCAGCCCGCGCGCCCGCCGCTGATCAGGTCCAGCGAGGCCAGCTGGCGCGCCACCTGGAAGGGCTCGGTATAGCTGACCGTCACCGTCGCCACCAGCCCGATGTGGTGCGTGCTGGCGGCCAGGGCCGAGAGCAGGGTCAGCGGCTCGAAGCGGTTGAGGTAGTGCGGGCTGGAGCGGGTGTGGATGTGCAAGCTGTCGGCAATGAAGGCGAAATCGAATTTCGCCGCTTCCGCCAACTGCGCCTGTTGCTGGTAGAAGCCGAGGTTGACGCTGGCATCGGCCAGCGCCTCGGGATGACGCCATTCCCCCCAGCCATGACCGACGCCATGGATCATCGCGCCGAAGTGCATCTGTCGTTTGCTCATGCTTGAATCCTTCTGCCTGAACGGCACCGTGGTGGTGTGCGCGGGCCTGGTGGAGGGCGCGCTGCTTTTCGCATCACTGCTGATAATCCAGGCCTTCGCGGTCCAGCTGGCGGATCAACGCCGCCCAGTGGCGTGCCACGCCCTCACCGTCACCGGCGCAAAAGTGCTGGGCCTGCTCATGCACCTTGGCGATTGCAGCCGGTGATGCGTGCAGCAGTTGGGCATTGCCGCCGGCCTGCGCCGCGACCTGAATGGCGCAGGCACGCTCAAGACCGTGCAGCTCGCGAAAGGCGTGCTCCACACTGACGCCGCCGGTGAGCAACCCGTGATTGCGCAAGATGAGGATGTTGCTAGTGCCAAGGTTGGCGACCAACCGTTGCTGCTCATCCAGGTCGAGCGCCACGCCTTCGTAGTCGTGGTACGCCACCCGGCTGTAATAAGCCAACGCGTGCTGCGAGATCGGCAGCAGGCCCTCGCGCTGCGCCGAAACGGCCGCACCGTCGCGGGTATGGGTGTGCAGAACGGCGGTCAGGTCGGGGCGGGCGCGGTGGATGGCGCTGTGGATCACATAGCCGGCCTGGTTGATGCCAAGCCCGAGCGGATCGTCGATGATCGTGCCATCGACATCCACCTTGACCAGGTTCGACGCGCTGATTTCGTCGAACAGCAGGCCGTAGGCGTTGATCAGAAAGTGCTCGTCCGGCCCAGGGACGCGGGCCGAAAAGTGCGTGTAGATGTGGTCGGTCCAGCGCAGCAAGGCGGCCAAGCGGTAGGCAGCCGCCAGCTTGACGCGCACCTCCCACTCCTGGCGGCTGACCTGTGCGCGCCGTGTGCTGTGTGCAAGGTGACTCATGGATTTCATCCCGGAATACGGTAAGCGGTTCAAGACCGTATGCGCAGGAACGATGGCTGTAAAAGGCTTTGTGGTTCTAAGCTAATAGTTTCCGTGTGCATACGTAGCGACTGCCAATATGCTCTCTATGCATTTAAAGCGTGCCTTGCCGCTCAGCCTGGCAAACGCCGCTGCACCACCTCGGCAAACAGCGCTACAGGCTCCTGCAGGTTGCCCAGATAGCGGGGGTGGAACACGCACAGTTCCACCTGCGGCTTGAAGTCACTGACGGCGATCACGTCCAGCGCCTCGAAATGGCGGCTGCTCTGCAACAGCGGTTCCGGCACCAGGCCCAGGCCCTGGCCATCGGCGACCAGCCCCAGTTGCAGCTCGATGCCGAAGGTTTCCAGGTTGATCGAAAGGCCGAGCCCCTGTTCGCTCAATGCCCGCTGCAGCCCGGCGCGAAAGCCGCAGCCATCGGGGTTGAGCACCCAGCCGAGAGGGGCGCAGTCCCTGAGCTTGCCGCTGCGCTTGCCGACGCTGCCCTTGGCCGCCACCACCTTGAGCGGCATGCGGGCAATCGCCTGGCTGGCAATGCCTTCGGGGAAGGTCTTGCCCGGTGGAAACAGCGCGGCCGCAGCGTCCAGCTCAGCGTTTTCCATTCGCGCCACCAGGCTACTGCCCCAGCCATTGCTGACCTGGGTGCGCAACTGCGGGTAGGTGCTGCGAATCTGCGCCAGGGTCTCGAGCAGGACCACATCGCCGAGTGTCTGCGGCACGCCCAGGCGCAAGGTGCCCGACGGCGCACCCGCGTTGGCGACCAGCCCATGCAGCGTGTCGATCTCGCGCAGGATCGCCTTGCACTGCGCGTAGACCCGCAGGCCCATGGCAGTGGGTTTGAGCGGTTTGGTGTTGCGGTCGAGGAGGGTGGCACCCAGGTCGTCCTCGAAGTTCTGCACCCGCCGGCTGATGGCCGGTTGCGTCAGGTGCAGGGCTTCGGCTGCGAGGTTGGTGGACTGGCAACGGATGACCGCGACGAACGCGTCCATATCATCGATTTTCATCATCAGCGCTCTTGAGGCCATAACGGAAAATAAGCGATCAGCATAATCCAGTTGGCAGGTGATGCCACCTCATGATGTACCTAATCGATAAATGCATATTAGGTTATTACTTTAATGAATTTAATTTATAGACAGCGACCCGTTAGAGTCGTCTCGCAGGGCTGCATGAGGCTGCCCGCCATCGCGAGGAAGGTTATGTCCGTTCATTCCAAGGTGCTGCTCTGGGCGGCGGTGCTGTTGTTTGCAGGCCAAGTGGCTGCCGCTGAGCGACTGACACTGCGTATCGGTGACCAGAAGGGCAACATGCGTGCGCAACTTGAAGCTGCCGATGCCCTGCGCGATCTACCTTACGACATCCACTGGGCCGAATTTCCGGCCGCAGCGCCGTTGGCCGAAGCCCTGAACGCTGGCGCGATTGATGCCGGCATCATCGGCGATGCGCCGCTGTTGTTCGTGCTGGCCTCGGGGGCGCCGGTGAAGGCCATTGCCGTGGACAAGTCCGATGCCTATGGCACGGCGCTGCTGGTGCGCCCCGATGCGCCCCTGCACAGCGCAGCGGACCTCAAGGGCAAGCGCATCGCCACCGGTCGCGGCTCGATTGGCCACCACCTGGCGCTCAAGGCGCTGGACCAGGCCGGCCTCACTGAGAAAGACGTCGAATTTCGGTTTCTGGGCCCGGTGGACGCCAAGATCGCCCTGGCCAGTGGCTCGGTGGATGCCTGGTCAACCTGGGAGCCCTACACTGCGCTGGCCGAGCTGAGCGGCCAGGGCAGGGTGCTGGTCAACGGCCGCGGGCTGTCCAGTGGCAACAGTTTTCTCGCGGCCACCGATCAGGCCCTGGGCGATGCCGCACGCCGCGCTGCGCTTCAGGACTACCTCAAGCGACTGGCCGGCGCGCAGCGTTGGGCCAACCAGCACCTGGACAGCTACTCGAAAACCCTCGCCGCCATCATTGGCTTCCCGCAAGACGCCGCCCGTCTGCAGTTCGAGCGCCGCCAACTGCGCTGGGCGGTCATCGACCCGCAAACGGTGGCCGAACAACAGGCCACGGCAGACTTCTATCAAGCCCACGGCTTGATCAACCAACGCCTCGACGTAGCGCCCACCTTCGCCAGCGGCTTCAGCGTGCCGAGCGACGCCAAGCTGGCCGTGCAACCCTGAACCCGGAGACCCTGAAATGGCATTCACACCCCTGCGCCACCTTGCCCTGGCGCTGTTGACCAGTGCCTTGCTGCCCGGCCTGGCCAGCGCCGAACAGACCTTGCGCATCGGTTATCAGAAGTCCTCGACCTTGCTGACCCTGCTCAAGGCTCAGGGCAGTCTCGAACAACGCCTCAAGGCTGAGGGCGTTCGGATTTCCTGGCACGAGTTTCCCAGCGGGCTGCCGCTGCTGGAGGCGCTCAACCTGGGCAATGTCGACCTCTCGGCCGATGTGGCCGATACCGTGCCGGTGTTCACTCAGGCGGCCGGGGCCAAGCTGACCTATTTCGCCCGTGAGGCACCTTCGCCAACGGCGCAGGCGATCCTGGTGTCCGCCGACTCGCCACTCAAGACGCTCGCCGACCTCAAAGGCAAGCGCGTGGCCGTGACCAAAGCGGCCGGCAGCCACTACCTGCTGATTCAGGCGTTGGCCAAGGCCGGGTTGACCTTCAAGGACATCACCCCGGCCTACTTGATCCCCGCCGACGGCCGGGCCGCGTTCGAGAACCACAAGGTCGATGCCTGGGTGACCTGGGACCCCTACGTGGCCAGTGCCCAGCGCCAGCAAGGCGCGCGGATTCTGGCCGATGGCAGCGGCCTTGCCAGCTACCAGCGCTATTACCTGGCCGGCAGCGAGTACGCCCAGGCTCATCCACAGGTGCTGCAGCAGGTCTACCTGGCGTTGCGCGAAGCGGGAGCCTGGGCCAAGGCCAATCCGGCCGACGCGGCGGGCATCCTCGGGCCCCTGTGGGGCAATCTCGACAGTGCCACGGTTCAGCAGGCCAATGCCCGGCGCAGCTATGACGTGCAGCCGGTCAAGCGCGAGAACCTGGCCGAGCAGCAGCGCATTGCCGATGCGTTCTGGCGTGAAGGGCTGCTGCCCAGGGCGGTGGATGCCGAGGATGTGCGGTTGTACGAACCGTCTGGGGAGTAACGCTGGCGGCAACGCCGACGCCTCAGCGGGCGGTCTGCGCGATGTACCCAATGAACAGACGAAACAGCTCGGCGTGACTGGAAATCTCCAAGCGCTGGTAGAGGTTGTGCTTGTGCACCTTCACTGTGCCTTCGGAAATACTCAGCTGACGTGCGATCGAGGCATTGCTGTGACCTTGCAACAGCAGCTTGGCAATGTAGCGCTGGGCTTCGGTGAGTTGGCCCAAAGCGCCGACAAACGCACTTTCCAGCTTGCTGTCCACATCGGTGCTGTCCAGTTGATGGGGCAACTGCCGGCCATGGTGCTCCAGCACGGCACGAATCACCGGCGCCACGGCCTGCAAGTACTCGACCTCGCTGTCAGTGAAGGCTCCGCGCTTGTGCGATTTCATCACGCTGAACACCAGCGCTGCACGGGCCTGCAGATGCACGATATAGCCAATTTCATCGATCGAGGTGCCGTGGGTAGATGACACGCAAGGGTGTAAGTCCGGGGAAATTGCAAAACCCGAATAAAAGAAACTGTCGGGCGCCAGATCGCTCATGCGCCAGAGGCCACCCGGATGGCGGTGGGTACTTGCCACATAGAATGGATCGAGCAGATAGCCGCCTCGGCTGTAGGCATCGAGCGTACGTGCCGACACTTGGCCGTTGTAACCGTTATGCAGCAGCTCGGCAGGTTGATCGAAGCGGAACAGGTACAGGCAACTCATGTCGAAACTGACCGTGCCATCGAGCACCGCACAGAGGCACTTGCCCAGGTGCGGGTGACCAATGGCGGCGATCAGCTTTGCCACGACATTGGCGTCCTGGCTGTTCATCTCGATTCTCCGGTGGACCACACGTCTTGACGTTCAGTGCTCATGTCGTTCGCTGCTTTGTGCCGTACGCGGCCCGCCGAAATGACGCGCCTGCAAAACATACCAGAAGCGTTTGCAACGGACACTGGCCTGTCGCCAGGTCTTTCGCCGCGCCCCGTTCAGCGCCCCCCGCAGATCAGCGCTTATCCAGGTGCACTTGAGCATGCGGGCGCTGAACCGGGCATCGTACGCCATTGGGTACCGAGCGGCGGGCGCCGCTCGGTCGGCAAGGTCTGGCTTAGGCCCCTTTGAGCGGGGAGAGGTTGGCGGCAAACGAGGAGGGGGTTTCAAACGCCGTGAGGTGCAGCTGCTTCTTGCGATTGACGACGTAGTACAGCACGCCAGGAATGACCAGCCCGGGCAGCCAGGAGATGTCTGTGCCGATCATGTGGGCAATCGGCCCTTTGTAGAATGACAGCTCCATGAACGGTATCTGAATCAGGACGGCTACCGCATAGATCATCAGCGTGTTCCAGTTGATCTTGCCGTAGATGCCATTGACGTCGTACATCGCGGCCACGCTGTAGCGGCCTTTGCGCACCCAGTAGTAGTCCGCCAGGTTGATCGCGCTCCACGGCACCAGGACATACACCTGGCCGATCAGGATATCGCTGAAATACGCGCCGAAGTTGTATTGGGCGGCAATGGCGATCCACGTCACGATCACCGCCACGATGGCCATGATGATGAACTTGGCCAGCTTGCCGATGCGTACGGTGCCTTTGAAGCCGGTGAAGATGGTGGTGGTCGACATGTACGAGCTGTACAGGTTCATCACGTTCCACTCGAGCACACCGATGATGATGACGTAATAGGCCAACGTCTCGTACCCCGGGAACAACCGCGCAATGGCACTGCCCGGGTCGGCAATCACATCCATGGCCGCGCTGGCCATCACAGCGCCGAGCAGCATCACCACCGAAGAGCCGACGACGATGCCCAGGTAGCTGTACCAGAACGTCGAGCGGGTCGGGGTGCTGGTCGGCAGGTAGCGTGAATAATCCGCGACATAAGGGCCGGCGCCCAGCGTCCAGGAGGCGGCCTGGGTGACCACCAAACAGAACGTGGCGAACTTGAACGTGCCACCCGACACCTGCCAGACCCCCTCCGGCAATCCATGACGCAGCACGATGAAGGCGGCCAACGCGAAAATAACCCCCGAGAGGATGCTCATCCACACGCCGATCCGGTGGATCAACTCGTACCCCACGTAGCCGACGATCAGCGTCAGTACCCCGAACAGGATGATCGCGTCGTTGTCCGAAACGGGCACCACCGCCTTGATCGAGTCCCGCATCACGACGCCGTTGGCGGCCGTGAACAGGATGTAGGCCAGCACCACAATGGCAAGCGGCAACCCGGCGCCAACCACGCCGAACTGCGCGCGGCTCTGGATCATTTGCGGAATGCCCAGGTGCGGGCCTTGCGCCGAGTGCGCCGCCATGAAAATCGAGCCGATCAGGTTGCCCAGGATCAGGCCGATGAATGTCCAGCCCAGGTTCAGCCCCGCAACGATGCCCAGAGCACCGATCACCATGGTGGTGACCTGCATGTTCGCACTGCACCAGATGGTGAAGAGCCGCGCGGGGGACCCATAGCGTTCGTTCCCGGGAATGAATTCGACGCTTCTGCTTTCGATCTCCATACAGTGTTCCTTCTTGCCGACGTGTTGTAGGTTTTGTTTTGGGCAGTACAGGTATTGAGGAGCCGCGCTTTTTTATCAGCGCATGCGCGGGCTCGTGCGGATCAGGCGGCGGTGTAGCCGTTATCGACGAACAGGTGCGTACCGTTGACGAAACTTGAGTCGTCGCTGGCCAGGAACAGCGCAGTGCGCGCCACTTCACTCGGGTCGCACAGTCGGCCTTGCATGCTCTGTAGCATGTCATCGGAAATATGAGTGCCGTGCTCGCGCAGCAACTCCAGCTCACGGCGGCCGTGGGCGGTGCCGATAAAGCCTGGGCAAATGGCGTTGCTGCGGATATTGCGGTCGCGGAATTCCACCGAAATGGCGCGTGCAAACATGTGGCACGCGCCTTTGCTGGTGCAGTACAGAACTTCCATCGGAGTGCCGACTACGCCGGAGATCGATGAGGTGCAGACAATACTGCCGCCGCCGGCCGCGATCATGCCGGGCAACACCGCACGGGTGACCAGGAACATGCTTTTGACGTTGATCGACATCAGCCGGTCCCAGTCATCTTCCCGGGTGTCCAGAAAGGGCCCGACGTGGAGGGTGCCGGCGTGGTTCAGCAGCACCGTGACGGGGCCGAAATGCTGCTGTACCTGGGTAACGGCAGTCTGCACCTGAGCGGCATTGGAGACGTCGGTGGCGATGAATACAGCGCTGCCGCCTTCGGCATTGATGCGCTCGGCAACGTTGGCGCCGTCGCTGTGGGGCAGGTCGAGAATGGCGACCTTGGCGCCTTCCCGCGCGAACAACTCCGATGCCGCCAGGCCACAACCGCCCGCGCCACCAGTGATCAGAGCAACTTTTCCAGCAAGGCGTCCCATGGTTTTTCTCCTTGTTGTTCAGGGCAAGAACGATGGGGAGAAATTAGCGGTGGGCAGCAGAGTGGTCCATATGCCGATGGGTATACAGGAAGGGCTTCAGTTCAACTGTTCAGGGGTTGGCGAGGGCTGTCAGGCTTTGGACACGTCGCCGGGATAGACGGTGGTGTTCAATACGCTCAGACGCGAGTTGAAGGGCAGGATGAGCTCGGTGCAGAGCGTGCCATCCCAACCGAACATCCGACCGATCGACCGTTCCTGCTCGAGATCGACCAGCAGTACCGCTTCGATGGTCATGACTTTCTCAGTCCAGAAGAAGATGTAGAGGTCTTCGGCGACTTTCCAGGCTTTGCAGTGGTCGGTATCGGCCAGGCCCACTTCGCCACCGCGCAGGCAGTGCCAGGTGAAGGTGCCGAGGTTCAGGTAAATGTGTTCATAGGTTTCGATATCGCTGTAGCGGTAGAAGATCCGCTTGCCGACCAGCTCGTCCGTACGGGCGTGGGTGGTCTGTTGGCCACTGACGTTGGCGTAGGAGAAGTCAGTGGTACCGCGCACTTCGCCGGCAACCTCGATAAGGCGGGAAATACCGGTGGTCACCGCGCCGGTGTTCTGATCGAGAATGATCGTGACGTTCTCGCAGGCATGGCCCGCGCCGCGCACGAAGTCGATGATGAAAATACCGGTGCGTGCCTCAATGGCTTTGTAGCCCGCTGAGCCATTGGGGTGCTTGTGCGCATCGCCTTGGGACCAGCTCAGCGAGGCCTCATCGTGGAACGTGTAGTCCACGGAGTTGCCGTGCTCATCAGCCACCGCGAGGGTGGTGCCAGCGAGTTTTGGCGAGCTGGCAAGGGTCTGTTTGCCGAAGCCGTCCAGCATCACCGAGACCGAAGGCCATTCGCTTTCTGGGACGAAATCTTGGGTAGAAGTCAGCGTTGTAGCCATGATTTATATGCCTTGTTGTTATGGATGGTTGTTATGGGTAGCGGCTTGGCACGCCCGCACGTCTGGGCTATCGCCTGAAGTTTCGGTAGCTCCATACCCGAGTGGGGCAACGCGATTACGAGAGGAACTCTACGTCTGTATAGTTTTGCCGTCAATGGCCTTTGTGCGCGCTTTTTGGGTGTTGTCGTGTCGGGAAAATCTGCAAGCTTGGGCCGGCTCGCGGCGCGGCTTTCGTGCTCGTTCCAGAGGTTTGTGAGACCATCCGCCCGGCTGCGCGTGGCGCGACCCACCCAGCGACCCGTGTTCAGGATGTGCCTGGCGCGGTTTGAATTTCAGGATCTGCAGTGAGTGTTGAAATGACGGAGCAACTGTGTCGATTGCCTTACGGCGAGGGCAGAGAAGCATTGATGGCTGCCACGATTGATGTTGTCGCGGAAAAAGGTTTGCGCGGCGTGACGTACCGCGCGATCGCCGGCCGCGCGGGCGTGAACCACACGCTGGTCACCCATCACTTCGGCTCGATTGAAGGGCTGTTGGCCTGCACCATGGAGTGGGCTGTAGGGCGCTCGATCCGCGAGTCCAGGCTGGAGCGCATCACGGATTTTGACGAAACGTTCGCTGACTCGCTGATTGCGTCGATCACCCGTGACCCGGCGCTGCACCTGTTTCAGTTCGAGATGTTGCTGGCCTCACGTCGCAGCCCCGACATGCGCGCGCTGGTCGAACAGCTGTATTCGAGCTACATGAACACGGTCGAGCACGCGTTGAAGCAGCAGGGGCTGGATACCGCCAATGAAGCTGCGACAGCGATTTTTGCCGCCCTGGATGGCCTGATGCTGCAGTTCCTCACCATCAACGAGCCGGCCAGGATCCGCGCGGCGTTGATTCACATCGGGCAACTCGTGCGTGCCATACCGCCTCTGCCCAAGCCTGACGGCATTGTGCCCTGACCTTCAATGAGCGCCGGGCCCAATAGGGCCCGGACAGTGCTACTCGTCGAAAGAAGTGTTATGTTATAACATCGTCATAAAGTATCGGATCACAGATCATGTTCCTCAAGCTCGAGCGCGCAAAGGCGGGAGCCTGCTTTGCCCTCAATGATGTAATCAGTCACGTGCCATGGAGTCCGCAGGGGCTGATCGCGGCAATCGCCCTGCAGCACGGCAGCGCAGAAGTGCTGATGCTCGCCTGGATGAACGAAGAGGCTCTGCGGGAAACCCTGGACACCCACAGAGCCTGCTACTGGTCGCGCTCCCGGAAGGCGCTCTGGCGCAAAGGCGAGACCTCGGGAAATGTGCAGCACGTCAAGGAAATTCGATTGGACTGTGATGGCGATGCTCTGCTGCTGCTCGTCGACCAGGTAGGCCCTGCATGCCACACCGGGCGGCGTAGCTGCTTTTACAACGTCATAGAGGGCGACCAGGTGGTGGTGAAAAGCAGCCCAGGCGTGGTCAATCGATGAGCCAGATTACGCAAGCCTTGGCAATCTCATCCAATGCGATCCAGCCATCAACGCACAAGAGGATCGTGATGCCCTGCGGCAGGCTTGGTTAAGCGAGCGGATCGATCTGATCGGGCCTGATCATCCCTTCGCACATTTGCAGAGAAACACCGGTCTTGTGCATCCGCACTCGATAGGTCAACGCCGGTTCGGCATCTATGTCCGGGCGTGTTCGGGCTGGTGGAGCAGGGCGCATTGCCCAGCGGGTGCAAGGAACCCGTCATGCGGGTGCAGACCTGTTGTCGATCCAGGCGCGCGGCTATTTGCGAAAGGGAGACTGGGCAGACCTTGCGCTCTTGGAGCGTCTTGATGAGCCAGAAGCGGTCAAGCGTGATCCGGTCACTATCTGCGCTGCCCAACCACCACGACGCAAGTGTCCGGCCAACTGGCCTGGCATGACGGCTGTGGCAGTGAGCACTGCCAACGCCTGCCCGTAGCCTTCCAGAATTTTCAAACGCGAGTGATTGATATGACCGAACAAGAGCTGCTTAGTCTGCCAGCTGACGATTACATGGATGCCGCGCAACAGCGGTTCTTCCGAGACCTGCTGTTGGCTCAGCGTACGGAGCTGCAAGAGCGGATATCTAGCGAGTTCCAGCTGATGCGAGAGTTCGAGCCCAGCAGCGATCCTTCTGACTTGGGCACCGTCGAGGAGCAGCGCCAGTGGCAATTGCGCTTGCTTGAACGAGAGAAGAAGCTTCTGGACAAGATCGATGAAGCGCTGGAGCGCATTTCGCGCGGCGAGTATGGCTGGTGCGCAGAGACTGGGGAGCCGATTGGATTACGGCGTTTGCTGCTGCGGCCCACGGCGACGCTGAGCGTCGAGGCGAAGGAGCGACAGGAAAGCAAAGAGCGGCATATGCGCGAAGCTTGATCGGTGTGGCTGTGCGTGAGGCACTGGATGGTGGGGCTGCGGGAAATCGATGTTTAGACGAGCGTCTCAGGGCAGCTCGACTGACAAACCGAGGGTAAGCGGTCAAGGACTGTCAGACTGGAGGATGCAAGGGTTATAGGGACGGTGCTCGCAATGGGTGATGGCCAGTCGCTCGTGATGGCTAGTGTGACGGCCACCGGTTTATCGAAATGGGATAGGCCATGATTTTATTGACCTCATCACCTGGACGACGCTAACGCATCATTTCACCTCTACGATTTTGGGCGCAGCGGCTTTATAGGTTAGCTTCCGTTGAATACGCTATTCGATGACGCGCCACGAATACTAAGGGACATGGCCCGTTGAGAGTGGACGCCAGAAGCGTTTTAGCCTAGTCAACGCTTCAAGCTCCTTATGAACCCATCTAACCTAACACCTTATTTAACATAATACACATTATGCGCCACTGCGCATTATCCCAGCCAATCCCTGCGCAGGCGCTTGGAGCCTCATTCTTGAGTACCGAAAACCTTTTCCGACCCTGACACCCACATCCCCACAAACCCCACACAGCCATCAACACTCACGATCCACACTCCAACGCACATTCAGCGCCGTCCCAACACGCCCCAGCCCAAGCTACTTGCCAAGCAGCGCCTCGCGCATGGCATCACCGACTTTGCGATAACCCATGACCTCACCGTTATCTTTCGTGAATTTGATACCGATGACATCATCGCCCAACTTCACCAGGCTGATCGATGCGCGGATGGTTTCATGCGGATGCGTGACGACCGCAACCGACGTGGCTTTCTCGGTTGAGATCTCAGTGACCGTCTGCTCGAAAAGATTGCGCTCGGCGTCGTACGACCAGGAAGACTTCTGAACGATTTTCTCCAGCGTGCCCTGACTCTTGAGCATCAACACGTCAGTGGCCGTACCTGCCGGATCCAGGACCAACAACGCCATCCCGTTCGACGCTGCGTCATCTACATGGGTGTGCCAGGCGCCGTAGAGATCCTTTTTTTGTAGCACTCGCCAGTGTTGCTGGCTGAAGAGTCACTGGCCATGGCGGCGGCAACGGGCAGCAACACGGCGGCCATCAGCAAGGCGGTAGCCTGAAGATGCTTTCTCATATCAACCTGATGTCCTTCTCAAACGCTGTAGACAGCGTTGGCAACCGGCCAACCTCACGCAAACAACTGCAGTGCTTCATCGGTCCATTCGTGGCCATCGCTGGACCAGTCGTTTCCGCTGGCGTGCGGGAATCCGCTGCGGCAATAGCCGCGCTTGGCCTCGAAATCGAAGATGGCATGCGGGTAATCGTTGATCAGCAACACTGCCTTGAGGTGGTCCTGGGACCAGCCCACCTTGAGTTGCGAGGCTTTGTCGCGATCGGAAATCTGTGCCACATCATAGATGTGCAAGGCATCCTGGATGGGGTTCTGTTCGCCGCTGGCGGTATTGAGCGCGTAGAAGAAGCCGGTATCGCCGTCGTCTTCGAATACCACTGCATAGGGGCCTTGTGCCGCTGGGGCTTCAGTGACCAGTTCAGTGCCAGGCAGGAGTTGTGCCTCGGCAGACAAATAGATCGGCATGCTGACGTCCTCTGTTGAAAAACCAATGCACGATGTTGGAAGATACGAGCCTGAGTTTGGCCGTCAGTTCACCGCATGCCCTATTCTACTGCCTTGATCCAGTTCCTGAGCCAACTCGACTAAATGACTATTTAGTTGAGTTAACTTATTGATATGCATGGATTTATTGCTATTTAAACGCTCAGCGACCGCTGTCTTCGGCTGTAGCCACCCATACGTACTGCCCTCGACCTCTTCCCCCTCCTCTGTCACGGCCCTCTCCATGTCCCTCAACTTCGACCTCAACGACCTGCTGGCCTTTCGCGCTGTCGTGGAGCACGGCAGCTTTCGCAAAGCGGCTGAATCGATCTCCATCACCCAGCCGGCACTCAGCCGGCGCATCGATAAACTGGAGACGGCGCTGAATGTGAAGCTGCTCGTGCGCACCACGCGCCGGGTCGATCTGACCAGCGTTGGCCGGGCCTTTCTGCCGCGTGCCGAGCGCATCCTCGATGAAGTCGATACCGCGCTGATGAGCCTGGGCGACACCAGTTCGGTGATGACCGGCAAGGTGACCATCGCCTGCGTGCCCTCCACCGCCTACTACTTCATGCCTACGGTAATCAGCGCCTTTCACCGGGCGTATCCGCACATCAACGTCAAGGTGCACGACGCCAGTGCCAATGACGTCAGCGCGGCGGTGGCCAGTGGCGAGGCGGACTTCGGGCTCAGTTTCAGTGGCAACCTCGCCCCGGAGCTGGACTTTGAACGGTTGCTGCGAGAACGCTATGTGCTGGCCTGTCGCAAGGACCACCTGCTGGCAAGCCGCGAACAGGTGACCTGGGAAGAGATGTTCACCCACGACTACATCGGCCTGGACAATACCTCTGGCAATCGCCTGTTGCTGGACCAGGCGCTGTCGACGTTGCGCCCTGCCCGCCCCAGCGTCTGCATGACCCGGCATGTCACGACCATGCTGGGCCTGGTAGAAGCAGGACTGGGGGTAGCGGCAGTGCCGTCGATTGCCATGCCGATCGGCGATCATCCGTTGCTGATGAACGTACCGCTGGTAGTGCCCGAGGTGTTTCGCGATGTCGGCCTGATCAAGCGCCGCGGGCGGACCCTCACCCCCGCGGCGCTGGAGCTGGAAACGCGTGTCAGGGCAATGGGCGCCGATTCAGCGCGAGACTGAGTCCAGGCCGGTGGCTTGCACTGCTGGCTGTACTTCAGGCGAAGACAGGTAGTCCAGCAAGGCCTTGGCTTCTCTGGGGTGATCAGCGTTTACCGGAATACCCGCAGAAAAACGGGTCACTGACTGGAGATTTTCTGGAATCTTGCCGACAAACGTTGCGCCTTTCACGGGTAGCAGTTCAGCTACCTGCTGCAAGCCCAGTTCATAGTCCCCCGTGGCGACCAACGAAGCCACGGGTGTGCGCTCGATCATCGAACTCTTGGGCGCCAATTGCGCCTGTATGCCGAGCTTTTTGAACAGCTCCTTTTCCACATAGACGCCACTGGCGCTGTCGGAGTAGGCGACCGATCTGGCCTTCAACAGCACCGCTTTGAGTTCCTCCTGGGTAGCGATCGACGGCTTGGCTGCGCCGGCTTTCACTGACATGCCGATACGTGAATCGGCCAGTTCAACCCGCGAGGCCGGATCGACCTTGCCCTGCTTGATCAGCTCATCGAGGGCATAGCCGACCATGATCACGACATCGGCGTGCTCGCCGTTGGCCAGACGGTTGGGAATAGCCTGCGGCGCCTTGCCCATGGACGGACCGTAAAGGGTGTTGAGGGTATCGCCAGATTTGGCGGCGAATCGAGGACCTAGCTGCGCGTAGGCTGCAGCGAACCCGCCGGAGGTCATGACGTTGAGTGTTTCAGCTTCGGCCGCGCTACTCAGCGCCAAAGCGCTGAGCAACAGCGCCGCAAGTGGCATTTTTACCCGTACAGTCATGGATGAGTTCCTTAGGCAATGAAAGCCACCGCACGCAACCCCCGGTCGCGTGCGGTGAATGTTTCAGACGGCAAGCTTGGCGCGTAGCGTCGACTGACGATACAGCACCAGCGTGGCGCACAGCGCGCAGCCGGCTGCGAACGTCACCCAGTAGGCCGGTGCGGCCTTGTCGCCGGTCAGGTGGATCAGCCAGGTCGACATCGCAGGCGTGAAACCGCCAAACAGCGCC
Organism: Pseudomonas gebzensis; assembly: GCF_034427815.1. Classification (NCBI taxonomy): domain Bacteria; kingdom Pseudomonadati; phylum Pseudomonadota; class Gammaproteobacteria; order Pseudomonadales; family Pseudomonadaceae; genus Pseudomonas; species Pseudomonas gebzensis. Next base: position 145,684 of record NZ_JAXQNS010000014.1, on the reverse strand, counting down.
GTGGCCAGGCTGTAGGCGAGCGAGAAACCGGCCACCTTCACCTCCGGCGGCATGATTTCGGTCAGTGCCGGAATCATGGCGCCGTTGTAAAGGGCATAGAGGAACGAGAACCACAGCAGCACTTCAAGCATGTGCGCGAAGCTTGCGGCGTGGGCCAGGTAGGACAGCGCGGGATACGCGGTGAACAGAGTCAGTACGGTCATGGCCATCAGCATCGGCTTGCGCCCGAAGCGGTCGCTGAGCATGCCGCCAATGGGCAGCCAGAAGAAGTTCGACACCCCCACCAGCAGCGTGACCAGCAGCGCATCGGTGGTGCTCAGGTTGAGCACGGTCTTGCCGAACGTCGGCGCGTACACGGTAATCAGGTAGAACGCGCTAGTGGTCATCGCCACCATCAACATGCCGCCCACGACCACACCCCAGTTGCTGGCCAACGTGGCGAGCACCTGCTTCATGGTCGGCCGGTGAGTGCGTTTGGCGAAGGTTTCGGTTTCCTGAAGGTTGCGCCGCAGCAAGAAGATGAACGGAATGATCATGCAGCCCACGGCGAAGGGTACGCGCCATCCCCATTCGCTGATCTGCTCGGGCGCCAGCGATTGATTCAGGCCATAACCCAGGGCTGCCGCGACGATGATCGCCACCTGCTGGCTGCCAGACTGCCAGCTGGTATAGAAGCCTTTGCGCCCAGGGGTCGCCATTTCGGAAAGATACACCGACACCCCGCCGAGCTCGGCACCTGCCGAGAACCCTTGCAGCAACCGACCCAGCAGCACCAACGCCGGTGCCCACAGCCCGATGCTGGCGTAACCGGGCACCAGCACGATAAGCAATGTACCGCTGGCCATGATCGACAGCGTGACGATCAGCCCTTTGCGACGCCCTACATCATCGATGTAAGCACCCAGCACGATGGCGCCCAGCGGACGCATCAGGAAGCCTGCGCCGAACACGGCGAACGTCATCATCAATGAGGCAAATTCACTGGAAGCCGGAAAGAACGCCTTGGCGATCTGCGTGGCGTAGAAGCCGAACAGGAAGAAATCGAATTGTTCGAGGAAATTTCCGGAAGTAACGCGAAACACAGCGGCGGCGCGCGATCGTGCGCTACCCGTGGTGGGAGGTGAGGCCTGCATGGTGAGTCTCCAGCGATATTCTTGAGATGCTTGTTACGCTTTAGACCCGAGTATGACTGACACATCTTGAAACGATTAGTGCGAAGTTCTCATCGATTGATGCATAGGAGTTATCAATCGGCACGCACTTCAAGTGACCTCCGCCTGATGCGCCCCTGGATCAGCGCGCACACGAATGCGCGCTGAAACGCGCTGTCGAGAACAGAGGGGGCAAGTTGCGCGGGTGGATTCTACCACCCAGGGTGTGCGTCAGACCGGCACAGGCGTTGACTCTTAGCAGAAAACGGCGCGCTTCATCGAGCCGATGAAGCCGCGCCGTTCAAGGCCAACGCATGAGTTCGAAGAACGTCTGTAACAGCGGCGTGTAACGACCAGGCAATGGAGTGGAAAGCGCTGACCGCGTGTGCCGTCACGCCAACACCACCGATTCCCCGGCGCTGGACACATCTTCACCATCTGCACGTTTCTGCTCGGTGCGCCCTGCCCCGCCTGGTGGCGTTTCGCGCGCCCCGGACAAGCGCCAGTGCACCTCGGTGATCCCATAACGTTCGGCCATGGGCCGGCTGACCTTGCGAATCTTCTCGCGCCCGAACTTGGGGATGATGCCGATCCCGGCGTCACAGCTGGCCCAGTGCCACGCCTCAGCGTTGTCCATGCGTTCGAGGCGGATGATGAAGCTGCGTTGTTGGTCGTGCAGGCGGTAATCGATGATGTAAAGCTGTGGAGCTGGCATCGAAGGGCCCTCCTCTTCTCCATGGATGACATAGGGTTGATCGGCGCCCAACAAGGAAATTCAAAAAATTATTCCGCTGAACCGTCAATGGCTTTCCCGCCGGGTGTCGGCAATGGGCGGCTGGTGATCTGCGCCGCGTCAAGCATCGAGTTTGAGGATCACCTTGCAGCAGCCTGGGCGTTTTTCGTCGTACATCTCATAGCCCAATACCGCATCCTTGAGCGGTAAGCGGTGGGTGATCAGCCGCTCGGGGTGCAGATTCCCCGCCAGCAAGTGCTCACACAGCTCCGGCAGGTACTTGTGAACGTGGGTCTTGCCCATGTGGAACGACAGGCCTTTGTCGAACGCAGCGCCCAGTTGCAGGCTGTGCATCAGGCCCGAATACATGCCTGCCACGCTGATGATCCCGCCGCGCCGGACCGTTTCGATGCACTGGCGCAGCGCCTTGCCGCTACTGCCCTCGAATCCGAATATGTTCATGACCGCTTCCAGCGTGGTACCGCTGGCCTCAAAGCCAACCGCGTCGATCACCGCATCGACGCCGCGCATGTCGCGGGTCTGCTTGAGGATGGTCTGGGCGGGGTCGTGGTCGTGGTAGAAGTTGACCGGCTTCACACCGTACGCCTGGACCGCGAAATTGAGCCGATAGCTGTATTCATCGACCAGGTAGATATCCTCGGCGCCCAGCAGCCGGGCGCACTCGGCGGCCAGCAGGCCGACGGGACCGGCGCCGAAGATCGCCAGCGAGGAGCCCGGGCCGATCTGGGCGTTCTTCACGGCCTGCCAGGCCGTGGGCAGGGTGTCGGACAACAGCAGCGCGGCTTCATCGCTGATACCCTCCGGCACTTTGAAGGCATTGGTGTTGCCTTTGGGCACCCGCACGTATTCGGCTTGCCCGCCGGCCACGCCACCATACAAATGCCCATAGCCAAACAGTGCCGCGCCGCTGTGGGTGGGGTGTTCGCCTGAGATGATCGCCGGGTTGGGGTTGGTCGCTTCGCAGGCCGCATAGAGCTGTTGCTTGCAGAAATAGCATTCACCGCAGGCAATGATGAACGGCACCACCACCCGGTCGCCTTCGGCCACCGCCGTCACGGCGCTGCCCACCTTGACCACGGTGCCCATGAACTCGTGGCCGAGGATGTCGCCCTTCTCGACGCTGGGAATCTTGTCGTGGTAGAGGTGCAAGTCGGAGCCACAGATGCCGGTGAGCGTCACCCGCACCAGAACATCGTCATCGTGCAGCAGGACTGGGTCCGGCACGGACATCAGCTTCACTTCACCTGCGCCTTGGTACGTCAATGCAAGCATCGTGGTTCTCCTTCAGGCGAAAAAGAAAAGACCCCACTGGAACCAGATCCACGTGGGGTCTCTACCCAGCCTAGCAAAGGCTAGGGCATTGCGTGGCCGGCTACTGCGCGTCACTGGCGCGGTGGCTGTTCTGGCCACCCTTGCGCCCGGCGCGCGAGGCCCGCTCGGGGTCATTGGCAAAATTGCCACCAGAGGCCTTGCCCCCTTTCTGCCCCGCGCGGGCAGCGCGGTCTGGGTCGTTGGCGAAGTTGCCAGCATTGGTTTGCTTGGTGCCGCCGCGCTGGCCGGGCTGTTGAGGATTGCGCGCCATCAGGGTTCTCCATGCTTGCTCGAAGGTAGACGACAGTGGCCGACAGCACAGGCCCTGCACTGCGTGTGAGCGTTGCACGCCGCAGATGACTCCACGCCCCCCTGGCCGAGCTGACAAACGGCCGGTGGCATGGTGAGTCCGGGCTTGCCCGCCTGGGTCGACAAGCGTGCGCGTGCCGTCCTCTGCGGCCTCTCGTCGCCAGCGCGCGGCAGGCCTATAATCGCAGCCCATTTCCTGGTGATGTACGTCCAGGGCCGTACTGGCTTGCGCAAGGCGCCGTCGATGACCTCTTCCTCCAAATCCTCCATTGCCGGCCCGAAGAACAAGCACCTGAGCGCCAGCCACCTGGACTTTCCGGTAGTCGGTATTGGCGCCTCGGCCGGCGGCCTGGACGCCCTGAGTACGTTCTTCAAGCACATGGCGGACGACACTGGCATGGCCTTCGTGGTGGTGCTGCACCTGTCGCCCGATCACCAGAGCCAGGCCGACCACATCATCCAGCGCTGCACCACGATGCCGGTGCGGCAGGTCACCGAAGCGGTGCCCATTGAAGCCAACCATGTCTACGTGATCTCGCCAGCCAATCGCCTGTCGACCAACGACGGCTACCTGCGCGTGCGTCCGGCCGATCGGCGCAGCGGGGCACACTCGGCGATTGACCTGTTCTTTCGCGACCTGGCCGATGTGCATCAGGAACATGCCTTTTGCGTGGTGTTGTCGGGCACCGGCTCGGATGGCGCCGCGGGCCTCTCGAGAATTAAGGAACAAGGCGGCGTGAGCCTGGTCCAGAGCCCTGACGATGCCGAATTCGATGGCATGCCGCGCGCCGCGCTGGAAACCGGGCTGGTCGACGTGGTCCTGCCGGTGGCGCAGATCCCTCAAAAACTCATGGAGCTGTGGCGCACTGCGCGGCAGGTGAACTTGCCAAGAATCGACGATGACCAACGCCCGCCCGCCCTGGGCACCGAGCAGGCCGACCCGGAGCGCGCCGACCCGCTGCTCGATGAAATCCTCAGCCAGTTGCACAGCAGCACCGGCCATGATTTTCATCACTACAAGCGCGCTACGGTGTTGCGCCGCCTGGAGCGCCGCCTGCACCTGACCGGGCAGACCGACCTGCGCGGCTACCTGGCCTACCTCGAGGCGCACAGCGAGGAGTCGCAGGCGCTGCTGGCCGACATGCTGATCGGCGTGACCAACTTCTTCCGCGACCGTGAAGCGTTCGAAGCGCTCGAGCGCCACGTGTTGCCAGCGCTGGTCAGCGACCGCGACGACGCCCTCGAACACCGCGAGATGCGCATCTGGTCGGCCGGCTGCTCATCGGGCGAAGAGGCCTACAGCGTGGCGATGATGATGATCGAGCAACTCGCGGTGGAGCAACGCACCGCCAAGGTGCAGGTGTTCGCCACCGACCTCGATGAGCGTGCCATCGCCCAGGGTCGGGCCGGCTTGTACTCCGAGTCGATCGCGACCGACGTGTCCACGGCGCGCATCCGCCAGTTCTTCGTCAAGGAAGACCAGCACCTGCGGGTGCGCAAGGAAGTACGTGAAAAGGTCTTGTTCGCTCGCCACAATCTGCTCTCCGACCCGCCGTTCTCGCAGCTCGACCTGGTGGTCTGCCGCAACTTGCTGATCTACCTGGACCGTGACGTGCAGCGCGACATCCTGCGCATGTTCCACTACGCGCTGCGCCCGGGCGGCTATCTGTTCCTGGGCAGTTCGGAGTCGGCCGATGTGGCCGCCGAGCTGTTCACGCCCATCGACAAGCGCAACCGCATCTTCCGTGCGCGCAAGGTGAGCAACGGCGGGCGCCGCGCCTCCCAGTTGCAGGCGCCCAGCGACAGCGTGGGTTCAGCGGAGCCGACCAAGGTCAAAACCCCCGCCGGGCGCAAGCTGTCTTATGCCGAGATCCACCACCGCGCCCTCGCCCGCCGTACGCCACCGAGCCTGATCGTCGATGTGGATGGCAACATCCTGCACATGAGCGATGGCGTTGGCCGCTTCCTGCGGCACATGGGCGGCGAGCTCAGCCGCAACCTGCTCAACCTGGTGCTGGCGCCTTTGCGCCCGACCCTGCGCAGTACCCTGCTGCACGCCCAGCACACCGGCCAGGCGGTCACCTCGCGCTCGGTCACGCTCGACAGCAGCCAGGTCGACATCCTGGTGCAGCCGCATGCCGATGACCCGAGCGGCAGCGAGTGCCTGCTGATCGTCTTCGAGGAACGCGAGCCGGACCGTCCGGTGCCGGTGGCCACCGGCATCCAGCAGACCGACGACATGATCCTGGCCAACCTGGAAGGCGAATTGCAGCGCACTCGCCTGCAGTTGCAGGAAACCATCGAGCAATCGGAGATCTCCAGCGAAGAGCTGACCACCTCCAACCAGGAAATGCAGGCCATCAACGAGGAGCTGCGTTCGGCCAGCGAGGAGCTGGAAACCAGCAAGGAGGAACTGCAGTCGATCAACGAAGAGTTGCTCACGGTCAATTACGAGCTCAAGACCAAGGTCGAGGAAACCGACAAGGTCAACGATTATCTGAGCAACTTGATTGCCTCGACCGACATCGCCACGGTGTTCGTCGACCACAACCTGCACATTCGCTGGTTCACTCCGCGCGCCACCGACATCTTCAGCATGCTGCCGGTCGATACCGGACGCTCCCTGCTCGACATCACCCACCGCCTCGACTATCCGGAGCTGGCCGAAGACGCCCGTGCCGTGGCCGAGCGGGAAACCACCATCGAACGCGAAGTGGTTGGGCGCAATCAGCGCTGGTACCTGGCGCGCCTGCTGCCGTATCGCTCCAGTGAGCAGCACATCGACGGCACGGTGTTGACCTTCATCGACATCAGCCAGAGCCGCGCGGCCGAAGAAAGCCTGCGTCTAGGCGAGGAACGCATGCGTCTGGTGGCGGAGAGCACCCATGAGTTCGCCATCATCTTGCTCGACGAAGACGGCCTGATCACCGACTGGAACACTGGCGCCGCACTGATTTTCGGTTACGCCAGGAACGATGTCATCGGTAGCCACTACGACTTGATCTTCACCCAGGATGACCGCCGCAGCGGCGTGCCCGGACGCGATCTGCGCGATGCCAGGCGTGACGGCCGCTGCCAGGATGAACGCTGGCATGTGCGCAAGGACGGCAGCCGCTTCTACTGCAGTGGCGAAGTCACGCAACTGGCCGGCAACCCACTGGGCTACGTGAAGATCGCCCGTGACCTGACCGGCCACAAGCGCCTGCACGACGAGCAGACCAAGCGCCTGGCCGAATCGCAGAGCTCCAGCCACCTGAAGGACGAGTTCTTCGCCGTCATGTCCCATGAACTCAAGCATCCACTCAACCTGATCCAGCTCAACGCCGAGATTCTGCGCCGCCAGCCTGCACTGCTGAGCTCCGGGACTGCGAGCAAGGCGGTGGGGGTGATCTGTGAAGCGGTCACCAGCCAGGCGCGCATCATCGACGACCTGCTCGATGTGGCGCGTATTCGCACCGGCAAGCTCAAGCTCAAGACCCAACCGGTCGATCTGTGCGCGACGCTGCGGGGTATCCACAGCGTGGTGCTGAGCGAGCATTACCCGTATACCGTGAGCCTGGAGCTGCCCGCCCAGGACACAGCGGTGTATATCGACGGCGACAATACGCGGCTTGAGCAGATCATCTGGAACCTGCTGAACAACGCCATGAAGTTCAGCCCAGCCCATGGCGAGATCCGGATAGTGCTGTCTCGCGACGACGACTGGGCCCAGCTCCAAGTGGTCGACCAGGGTATTGGCCTGGACGAAGCCAGCCTGGAGAACATCTTCGAGCTGTTCAGCCAGGCCGAGCCGCACAACGCCCAGCCGGGGCGTGAAGGCCTGGGCATCGGCTTGTCACTGGTGCGCCAACTGGTCGAGGCGCATGGCGGCAGCGTGCTGGCCAGCTCCCCCGGCCTGGGGCAAGGCAGCACCTTTACCGTGCGCCTGCAGTGCTGCGACAGCCGTTCGCAGCCTGCGAGCGCGCTGGCCGAGGAGCAACAGGATGGCCGGCTGAGTGGCCTTCACGTGTTGCTGGTGGATGACTCGGTTGACGTGCTCGATGTGATGCAGCAGTTGCTGGAGATGGAGAACGCCGAGGTGACTGCGTTCAGCGATCCGCGCCAGGCCTTGGCCGCGGCTGGGACGGGGCGTTATGACATCATCCTTTCCGACATCGGTATGCCCGGCATGGACGGGCACGCCTTGATCAAGGCACTGCGCAACCTTGCGCACTTGCGCCACACCCCGGCCATCGCGCTGACCGGTTACGGCGCCAGCGCGGATCAGCACAAGTCACGGCAATCGGGTTTCGACCGGCACCTCAACAAACCTGTGGGTTACGACGAGCTGATCGACACCATCGAGGCATTGAGCGGCGCGCACCCGTACTGAACGCAGTAGCCCCAGGCTGCACGCGCGATCCCGGGGCTTCAGGCATGCACGCTCCACTGCACCGCATCGGCGTCGATGGGCACATCGTCAAGAGCGGTCAACAGCCCGCTGGCCAGGGCCTCATGTGGGTCGAGGATTCTTGGCTGGGCCATCAGGTAGCGCTGTATGTCCAGCGGTTCGGCGGCGCCGGCTGTGCGTTCGGCGACAATCTCGGCGTACAGGCGCAGGTCATAGTCCAGGCTCATGGCGTATTCGGCCATGCGCGCGTGATCGACTGCGCCGTGCAAGGTCCAGTGAAACGGATGGAAGAGAAACTTGCTGTAGGTGCACGCGGTGCGCCGCTCGCCGGCAAGGAACAGAATATTGCCCATCGACTCGACGGTTCCCAGGTTGTGGGTGTGCACCGGCACGGGCAGCGAGCGCAGGAAATTGTAGAGCGTGAAGCCATAGCTGCACTCCCCGCCCATGGTGGCCACGTTCACCTGAATGATCGTGGCGCCCTGGTGCATGGCCTTGGCGCAGGTATTGATGAGGTTGCCGCAGGTCGATGAATTGATCGGGCCGGTGTAATGGATGATGTGTCTGGTCATGACGCCTCCGTCAGGGCGGGTGCTGGAGCGGGCAGTCGTGCAGCGAGTTATCGGTGGAATGGCCGAGACGGGACAAAGTTCCGCCAGGCGCGCAGCCCGCGGCCGGGGTGGCGTCAGCCGCCGTGGCGGCAGTGCACAGGCGCAGTCGATCCCCTGCCGATAGCCCCTGTAGGCATCATGATCAGTGACCTTCGCACTGCCGTGAGGCCTTCACGTCGCACCCGTGGTAGCGACTTGGCGCTGACTGTTTCGACCCACCGCTGAACCTCGTGCACCCGCCGCAGGTCGATTCCATAACGACTTTCGGAGACTTCCCGCGTGCGCGAACCCTGCCTCGATCTCAGCGGCTGCTCTGCAGCCCGACCTGTCCTGCCCCTGTGCAGCCCAGGAGCCGCGCCATGACCGCCAGCTCCGCGCAACCCAACCGGGCCCTCGCCACGGCCACCGCAGTGAACCGCCTGAACGTGCTGACCCTCAACGTGCACAAGGGCTTCACGCCCTTCAACCGGCGCTTCATCCTGCCCGAGCTGCGTGACGCCGCGCGGGCGACCGATGCCGATCTGGTGTTTCTCCAGGAGGTGCACGGCAGCCACCGCGAGCATGCCGAGCGCCACCCCACCTGGCCCGATGCCCCGCAATACGAATTCCTCGCCGACAGCATGTGGCCGCAGTTCGCCTATGGCCGCAATGCGGTGTATCCGCACGGCGACCATGGCAATGCGTTGTTGTCGAAATTCCCCATCGTGTCGTACGACAACCTTGACGTGTCGGTGCAAGGCAACGAGCAACGCGGCCTGCTGCATTGCCGTCTGGACGTGCCCGGGCATGACGAAGTGCACGCGGTATGTGTTCACCTGGGCCTGCGCGAAGCGCATCGCCAGCGCCAGGTCGAGTTGCTCCTGGAGCTGCTCGACAGCTTGCCGCCCAAGGCGCCGGTGATCATCGCCGGAGACTTCAACGATTGGCGCCTCAAGGCGGACGCGGTGCTCTCCGAGCGCCTGGTCGAGGCGTTCGGCGAGCGCTTCGGCACCCCGGCGCGCAGCTTCCCGGCCCGCCTGCCGTTGCTGCGCCTGGACCGTATCTACCTGCGCAACGCCATGCCCAGCGGTGCGCAGGTGTTGTCCAACTACCCGTGGTCGCACCTCTCCGACCATGCGCCCCTGGCCGCGCAGGTGAACCTGTGAAGCGCCCGTGGGCTGAAGGCAACCAGGTCGAGTTGCTGATCAACGGCGAGCAATACTATCCGCGCGTGTTCGAGGCCATCGCTCAGGCACGTGAAGAGGTGATGCTGGAAACCTTCATCATCTACGACGACAAGGTCGGCCAGCAGCTACGCCAGGTCCTCATCGAAGCCGCCCAGCGCGGTGTGCGCGTGGAGGTAGCTGTGGACGGTTACGGCACCGCCTCGCTGAGCGATGCCTTCGTGTCTTCCCTGACCGAGGCGGGCGTGGGCTTTCATGCCTTCGACCCGCAGCCGCGCCTGGCCGGTATGCGCACTAACCTGTTCCGCCGCCTGCACCGCAAGATCGTGGTGATCGACGGGGTACGCGCGTTCATCGGCGGCATCAACTACAGCGCCGACCACCTGGGCGACTTCGGACCGATGGCCAAGCAGGATTACGCGGTGCAAGTCACCGGCCCGGTGGTCACCCAGCTGCATGCCTCGAGCAAGCGCCTGATGAGCCAGGTGATGCGACCGCCCAGTGAAGTGCACCCGCAACTGGAGGCTACCGGCGCCATGACGGCCGTGCTGGCCGAGCGCGACAACGGCCGGCACACCACCGACATCGAAGCGTATTACCTGGAGGGCATTCGCATGGCCCGCCAGCGCATCGTCATTGCCAATGCCTATTTCTTCCCCGGTTACCGCCTGTTGCGCGAACTGCGCAATGCGGCTCGGCGCGGCGTCGAGGTGACCCTGATCCTCCAGGGGCAGCCCGACATGCGCTGGGTGCGGGCGCTGTCACGGCTGCTCTACAACTACCTGCTGCGCGACAACGTGCGCATTTTCGAATACTGCCAGCGGCCACTGCACGGCAAGGTCGCGCTGATCGATGAAGAGTGGTCGACCGTGGGTTCGAGCAACCTCGACCCGTTGAGTCTGGCGCTGAACCTGGAGGCCAACCTGCTGATCCGTGACCGCGGCTTCAACCAGCACCTGCACGACCACCTGATGGAGCTGGCGGGCCAGCACTGCAAGACCGTGACCCTGGAGCGCATGATCCGCGGCTACTGGTGGCGCGCGCCGCTGATCTTCCTGGGTTTCCACATGACCCGCTTCTTCCCCCGTGTCGCCGGCTGGTTGCCGGCCCACCGCCAGCGCCTCAAGCCCCTGCAACCTGACGCTGCCGCCCCCACTGACCTGCATGAAGGGCCTGCCTGATGCCAGCCAAGCAAACCTGGATGACCTGGGGCAAGCGCGTGCTGACCCTGCTGTTCATTATCCTGATCCCCGCCCTGCTCTACTCCCTGGCGCGCAACCTGGACTGGAACGAGGTGATGGCCTCACTCAAGGCCTACAAGCCCAGCACCCTGGCCATCGGCCTGGGCATCGCGGCGTGCAGCTATGCGGTATTTGCCAGCTACGACCTGCTGGCCCGCGCCTACACAGGGCACACCCTGCCCGCGCGGCAGGTGCTGCCGGTGGCGTTCGTCTGCTATGCGTTCAACCTCAACTTCACCACCTGGGTGGGCGGCGTGGCGTTGCGTTATCGGTTGTATGGCCGGTTGGGCCTGGACAACGCCACCATTACCCGCATCCTTACCCTCGGCCTGCTGACCAACTGGATGGGTTACATGCTGGTGGCCGGCAGCGTGTTTGCCTTGCGCCTGGTGAAGCTGCCCGACACCTGGGCGGTGGGTGAAACGGGCCTGCAATTGATCGGTCTGGCGATGCTGGCGGTGGCGCTGGGCTATCTGCTGGCCTGCGGGTTGTCCAAACGCCGGGAGTGGTCGGTGCGTGGGCACGAGATCACGTTGCCGTCGCTGCGTCTGGCGCTGTGCCAGGTGCTGGTGGGCGGCAGCAACTGGGCGCTGATGGCCGCATTGATCTGGTGGCTGATGCCGGGGGAGGTGTTCTACCCGTCGGTGTTCGGCGTGCTGATGATCAGCTGCGTAGCGGGTGTGGTGGCACACATCCCCGCTGGGCTGGGTGTGCTGGAAACGGTGTTTCTCGCGCTGCTGCAAGGCCAGGTCAACCAAGGCAGCCTGGTCGCGGCGCTGCTTGGTTATCGCACGTTGTACTACCTGATCCCGCTGGTGATTGCGGTGATGACCTATCTGGTCCTGGAGAAACGTGCCAAAGCCTTGCGCAAGCAGGCTGAAACCTGAGCAGCCCTAACCGCGTGCGCTGCGAGCGCGCTCTATCGGGCGGTAGGCGTCGCTTGAGTCAGGACAGCTTTGCCGCCCTTCGCGACTGGCCGGAGCGCCGGTCCGGTCGTTCAACACGACCGTGTGAGACCTGAAACTTACGGAGTTACGGCGAAGGGTTCTTCCATCAGATCGTAACCCCTGTTGAAGCGACCTCGTCACGAAGGCCGGCACAGGCACTGCTGATCGACGGTAGCGAAGCCAGTTCAGCCCAGCATCTCGGTGATCCAGCGCACCTGCTGCCCGATTTCCTCACGTTTGGACTCCGGTACGTCCTTGGCCTTGGGCCAGTGCGCCATGACCCGCTGCTTGCGTTGCAGGTTCAGTCGCCATTTGGCGAGAAACAGCGCGCTGCGCTCAGCCATCAGCAGCGGGCCGAAGTAGCATTGTTGCGGGGTGTAGCGCGACCCCTCGGCACGCCGGGCGACGATGACTTCATAGGTGAAGGCATTTTCTTCCAGCAGCTCTTCGTGAACGATCTGGTAGCCATGCTCGGCCAACCATCCGCGCGCCACCCACTCGCGCACGTTCGGCTGCAGCACCAGCAGCTCGTTGCCGGTCAGGTGCTGCTGACCCTCGATGAGGATGTCGCGGATGGTTTCCCCGCCCATGCCACACAGCGTCACCACGCTGATGGCATCGCTGCTCTTGAGCACGGTCAGGCCGCTGCCGTGGCGCACGTCGATCACCGCCTCCAGAGCGTTTTTACGCACTTTGCGCTGCGCCGAGTGGAAAGGCGTGAGGGCCACTTCACCGGCGACCGCGCAGTCGATGACGCCGCGCAGTGTCAACGCAATCGGCAGGTAACCATGGTCCGAGCCGATGTCGGCCAGGCGTGCGCCGTGTGGCACCTGGGCAGCAACGCGCTCCAGCCGCTGCGACAGTGTCTGTTCGTTCAACCCTTGGCCTCTTTGCTTGGCATGACTCGTGTGGGGGCGCGATTCTGACGGTCTGGCGCACGCATTTCAATGCGCGGCGCAGGCCTCGCCCCGAGCGCTGCAACCAGCCGCTGGGGATCACTGCTCGGCATCACACGGTTGTGGGCGCGACGCTGGCGTCTATTGTGCGTATCACAATGCGGCGACTTGACCGTCTCGACCGGTGTCATCCACGCCTTGGCCCGTTTGCCTGGCATCGCGCTTGGCCATGCTGTTGGCTATCGGGCATGCGTATCACAATGCCGCGACTTGACCGCCTCGACCGGTGTCGTTCACTCCCGGCGCGTGGGTGGGCATGAGGCCGGCTGTCTGGCGTGCAGATTACGAAGCACGACGGGATGCGAGCCTCGACCGCGGCAGGCTGCTCCAGTACGCTTGGCAGCTTTCCCTTCACGCCGGTAAGGATTTCCCATGGCCCAGCATGACATCACCTTCACCCCCGACAGCGACGCCGACTCGATCTCTTCCGATGTGGCGGAGTTCAACGGCCTGCTGGTGACCACACAGATCCCGACCCGCGCCGACGGCAGCCTGGAGCTGGGCGATATCACCAGCCAGTGCGAATGCACCCTCCAGGCCCTCAAGGATGCCCTCGAGCGCGCTGGCAGCAGCATGGATCGCGTGGTCCACCTGACCATCTACCTCACCGACATGGCCGATCGCGCCGCCTTCAACGCGGTGTATCAGCGCTTCTTCGCCACGCCCTGGCCGGTGCGTGCCGCCGTTGGCGTGGCGGCGCTGGCCTTCGACGGTATGCGCGTGGAAGTCACTGCCATGGCCGCCAAGGCCTGAAGCCACCCCGCCTGTAGCGCGCTGTGCTTGAACGATCTTGTAGAGATCAGGTAGCGCCACAACCAGCAAGGCGCCTGGATCGCCCGGTCGGGTCCAGGCGCCAGCGTGCTCGCGAAGCATTCCGGGCGACTGCGGTTATCCGTAACAGACACCTCGCCAGAGGTGCTCTGGCGAGCCCGCTCACACCGACAACGTAAACGCATGAAGCCGAATCGCCCCTTTTCATTGCAGGACACTTTTCGCATGACCCCTCCTTTTTCCTGGCGTCGCCCGCTCACCGCCTTGCTCCCCGGCCTTGGGCTGTGCGGCGTTGCCTGGGCGGATGCACCCGGAACCCTGACGTTGCTCGAACCGATCGTGGTGACCGGGACCTATGCGCCCAGCGCCAGTTTCAATCTGCCGTTCTCGGTCGATACGGTTGAGCGCGCGCAATTTGCCGATGGCCAGCTCGGCGTCAACCTTTCCGAGGCGCTCAATCGCGTACCGGGACTGGTGGTGCAGAACCGCCAGAACTACGCCCAGGACCTGCAGATTTCCTCACGCGGTTACGGCGCCCGTTCGGCCTTCGGTATACGCGGTCTGAAGTTGATCAGCGACGGCATTCCCGCCAGCACTCCGGACGGCCAGGGCCAGGCGGCCTCGCTCAATCTCGATGTGGCTGATCGCATCGAAGTGCTGCGTGGCCCGGCCTCGGCGATTTATGGCAGCAATGCCGGGGGCGTGATCCAGATGTTCTCCCGCGACGGCAGCGGTCCGCCCAAGGTGGGCGCGGCGACCACCGTTGGCAGCGACGGCTTCATCAAGAACCGGGTGTACAGCGAAGGCGGCAACGAGCAGGCCGGCTTCATCGTCGACGCCTCGCGCATGGACACCGACGGCTACCGTGACCACAGCGCCGCGCGCCGTGACCAGACCTTCGCCAAGCTGCACATCAACCCAGACGAGGACAGCCGTCTGGCCCTGATCGCCAGCACCCTGGAGCAGAACGGCACACAAGACCCGCTCGGGCAGACCTGGGAGGCATACCAGCATGACCCGCGCTCGGTGTCGTCGGTGGCCGAGGCCTACAACACGCGCAAGAGCATTCATCACCAGCAACTGGGCATGAACTACGAGCGCGCGTTTGGCGATGCCACCTTGCAGTTCAACCTGTATGGCGGGCAGCGCAGCGTGATTCAGTACCTGTCGATTCCCCGCGGTACGCCAGCCAACGAGCGCGGTGGCGGTGTGGTCGACTTCGACCGCGAATTCCATGGTGGCACCCTGCGCTGGATCCAGCCGATCACCAGCGCCCCTGGTGAGCTGAGCGTGACCACAGGCTTGGACTACGACCGTAGCCGCGATGATCGCCGTGGATTTCAAAACTTCAGCGGCACCACCCTGGGCGTGAAAGGCGAACTGCGGCGCAAGGAAACCGACACTGCGACCAGCCTCGACCCCTATGTCCAGGCGCACTGGACGCTGGAGCGCTGGACCCTCGACGCGGGCCTGCGGCGCAGCAGCATGCGCATGGAGGTCGATGACCGCTTCCTCAGCGATGGCGATTCCAGTGGCTCGAAGACGTATCAGCGCACCCTGCCCAGCGTGTCGCTGATGTACGCCTTTACCCCGGACCTGCAAGGCTATGTGAGCCTTGGCAAGGCAGTGGAAACCCCGACCCAGGCGGAAATGGCCTACGCACCCGGCGCGGCCGGGGCCTTCAACTTCGGCCTGGAACCGGCCACCAGCACACAGTATGAAGTGGGTCTGAAGGTGCGGCCCGATGCGCACACACGGGTGAACGTGGCGGTGTTCGAGATCCGTACCCAGGACGAGATCGTGGTCGATGCGTCGAGCAACGGGCGCACCAGCTACCACAACGCCGGCAAGACCCTGCGCCGCGGGTTCGAACTGAGCGCGCAGCGCGAGTTGAGCGAGCAGTGGCAGGCCAACCTTGCCTACACCTTCCTCGACGCCACCTACGACCAGGCCTTCGAGCAGAGCGGCACGGTCATCGATAAAGGCAACCAACTGCCAGGCGTACCGCGCAGCAACCTGTTCGCCGAGCTGGTCTGGAAACCGCGCGAGGGCATCAGCATGGGCCTGGAGGGCCAGGTGCGCAGCAAAGTCTATGTGGAGGACAGCAACCAGTCCCACGTTGCGCCGGGCTACACGGTGTTCAACTGGCGAACACGCTTCGAGCAGCATGCCGGGCCGTGGACGTTCAACCAGATGGTACGCTTGGATAATCTGCTGGACCGGCAATATGTAGGCTCGGTGATTGTCGGGGACCGTAACGGCCGTTTCTATGAAGCTGCGCCGGGGCGGGCCTGGTACGCGGGCGCCGGGTTGGAGTATCAGTTCTAGCGGTTGGGGTTTTCCAGCCGAACGAGTGGGCCCGGGACGGCGACCCGTTGGCTGCGCAAGTTGCCCAGCCAGTGTTCTGTTGATTTGGAGTCCCGGCCATTGGCGCGGCTGCGCCGCCCATCGCGGCAATAGCCGCTCCACAGGACCGGCCGCGCCTACGGGGACGGTGTGGGATTGAGCTGCTCCGCGCGGGACGTGGCTTGGGCGAAGGGCGTGTGTCACAAGGGGCGCGCAATGCGTGCTACACACGACCGCACAGACAACGCCCGCTCACCTACTCCACAAGCCGATCCGTCCCCCTGCAGTTGATCTGCGCGAACGGCTTCAGCCGCGAGTAACCTGCAGCTGGGCAGCCCGAGGGTGCTGCCCAGGCAATTCGCCGTTACAATCCCCCGCCTCGACCGTGACCAGCCCAAACCTATAACGATATGTCTCTACCCAAGCACCACCTCGAACTGCTCAGCCCCGCCCGTGATGTGGCCATCGCGCGTGAAGCGATCCTGCATGGCGCCGACGCCATCTACATCGGTGGCCCAAGCTTCGGCGCGCGGCACAACGCCTGCAACGAGGTCAAGGACATCGCAGAGCTGGTGACGTTTGCCCGTCGCTACCACGCGCGCATCTTCACCACGATCAACACCATTCTCCATGACAACGAGCTGGAACCGGCCCGTGCGTTGATCCATCAGCTCTACGACGCCGGCGTCGATGCCTTGATCGTGCAGGACCTGGGGGTCATGGAGCTCGACATCCCGCCCATCGAGCTGCACGCCAGCACGCAAACCGACATCCGTACGCTGGAACGTGCCCGCTTCCTCGACCAGGCCGGGTTCTCCCAACTGGTGCTGGCCCGGGAACTGAACCTGCAGGAGATCCGCAAGATCGCCAGCGAGACCGATGCTGCCATTGAGTTCTTCATCCATGGCGCGTTGTGCGTGGCGTTTTCCGGCCAATGCAACATTTCCCACGCGCAGACCGGGCGCAGCGCCAACCGTGGCGACTGCTCGCAAGCTTGCCGCCTGCCGTACACCCTCAAGGACGACCAGGGCCGCGTGGTCGCGTTCGAGAAGCACCTGCTGTCGATGAAGGACAACAACCAGACCGCCAACCTGCGCGACCTGGTCGATGCCGGCGTGCGCTCGTTCAAGATCGAGGGTCGCTACAAGGACATGGGTTATGTGAAGAACATCACCGCCCACTACCGCCGCGAGCTGGACGCCATTCTCGAAGACCGCCCCGCTCTGGCGCGCGCCTCCAGTGGCCGCACCGAGCACTTCTTCCTGCCTGACCCGGACAAGACCTTCCACCGCGGCAGCACCGATTATTTCGTCAGCGACCGCAAGATCGACATCGGCGCATTCGACTCCCCGACCTTTACCGGCCTGCCGGTGGGCGTGGTCGAGAAGGTCGGCAAACGCGACCTGCAGGTGGTCACCGACGTGCCGCTGTCCAACGGCGACGGTCTCAACGTGCTGGTCAAGCGCGAAGTCATCGGCTTTCGTGCCAACATCGCCGAGCTGCGTTCTACCTCCGAGGAAGATGGCCAGCCCCGTTACCGCTACCGCGTCGAGCCGAACGAGATGCCGGCCGGGCTCCAGCAATTGCGCCCGAACCACCCGCTGTCACGCAACCTCGATCACAACTGGCAGCAAGCGCTACAGCGCACCTCGGCCGAACGCCGCGTGGGCGTGCGCTGGGAAGCGCAACTGCGCGCCTCGCACCTGCTGCTCACGGCGGTCAGCGAAGAAGGCGTGAGCGTGCAAGCGCGCCTGGACGGCCCCTTCGGGCCGGCCAACAAGCCACAGCAGGCGCTGGACCAGCTGCACGACCTGCTCGGTCAGCTGGGCACCACGCAGTACCACGCCACGGCCATCGAGCTGGACGCACCTGAGGCGTTCTTCATTCCCAACTCGCAGCTCAAGGCCCTGCGCCGTGAGGCGGTCGAGGCGTTGACCGAGGCGCGTGTACTGGCCCATCCGCGCGGCGCACGCAAGGCCGAGACCACGCCACCGCCGGTCTACCCCGAGGCGCACCTGTCGTTCCTGGCCAACGTCTACAACCAGAAGGCGCGGGACTTCTATCACCGCCACGGCGTGCAGCTGATCGACGCCGCCTACGAGGCGCACGAGGAGCACGGTGAAGTGCCGGTGATGATCACCAAGCATTGCCTGCGTTTCTCCTTCAACCTGTGCCCCAAGCAGGCCAAGGGCGTGACTGGCGTTCGCACCAAGGTGGCGCCGATGCAGTTGGTGCAAGGTGACGAAGTGCTGACCCTGAAGTTCGACTGCAAACCGTGCGAAATGCACGTGATCGGCAAAATGAAGCACCACATCATCGACCTGCCGACCCCGGGCAGTGCGGTGGCGCAGGTGGTCGGGCACATCAGCCCGGAGGACTTGCTCAAGACCATTCACCGCGCGCCGCATTGAGCAGCGTCCGCCTGGCGCAGGTTCACCCCCTGCGCTTGGCGGGTCTTGCCACAGGTTTCACCTGGTCGGGCCATGGATCGAACGCGCCCAGACCACCCCGTCATGTCGTTCACCCAAGCAGCGGGGGGCGTTCTGCGCTGCATCGTGGGGATCGCTGCAAAGCGTGTGGGCTTCAACCGCCATGGGCCGCAGCACAGTCCCCAATGATGTCAATTGGGCTTGATTGAACAACGCTGTGCAGCACACCGGTCCGTGCCCGCTCAGGGGTCGAGACCGATGCTGGGCCTGGCCTCTTCCAGTGCCGCCTGACGCCGCCCCAGCCAGCGCCCACTCACACCCCAGCCCACTGCCAGCAGCGCGCCAATCAGCATGGCGGCTTGCGGGTGGTCGCCCAGCAGGTCCAATGCCCGTTTCAGCCAGCCGCTCAGGGCATCGCCACCGCGATAAACCACGGTGTCGATGAAGTTCTTGGCCTTGTATTTGTCTTCGGCGGGCAGCACGGTGAAGAGCATTTCCCGCCCAGGCCGCACCAGCGCGTATTCGCCGGCGCGGCGCACTACCATCACCAGCACGAACAGCGTGAACGTCGGGACCAATGCAAGCGCCACGAAGCCGACCGCCATCAGCAGCGGCACCCCCATCAACAGCACCCCGACACCCAGGCGCTTGGCCAGCCGACCGGTGAAGAACACTTGGGTGAGGATGGCCAGGCTCTGCACGGCGATGTCGATCATGCCGAACACCTGGGTTTGCCGGGTGCGATCGCCGAACGTCTCGCTGACGATGCGCGCCTGCTCGAAATACAGAAACGTACTGACGCTGGCCAGTAACACCACGAACAGCGCGATGCCCAGCAGGTAGCGCGAACGCAGCACGGCGGTGGCACCGGCCCAGGGGTTGCCGCCCAACGGCTTGCTGGGAGGCGGTGCGCTGTCCGCGGGCAATGGCTGATGCGCGCGCCAGCTTTGCAGGTAACGCGCCGCCGCCATGCTGCCGAGCAAAAACAGCGCCGCCAGCACCACCAGCCCGGCATGGCCAAGCGGCGCCACCAGCAACGTGCCGAGGATGGGGCCACTAAGCCCGCCCAGGCTGGCGCCGGCGGCGAGCAGGCCGAACAGGCGCTTGCCTTGTTCGCTGGAAAACAGGTCCGCCAGCACGCTCCAGGCCAGGGAAATCGCCAGCAGGTTGAACACCGACAGCCAGATGTAAAAAGCCCGGGCTTGCCACAGGCCATCCGGGTCGCGGGCCAGCAACCAGGCGAACAGCAGCAGGTGGCTGGCGAACACGCCATAGGTCCAAGGCAAGATGCGTTGGCGGCGTACCTTCGAGGCCAGCCAGCCGAACAATGGCAGGCAAACCAAGGTGGCGAGGAAAGTGCCAGTGAACAGCCATTGCAAGTTGTCGACGCCTCCGGCCACGCCCATGGTTTCGCGCACTGGGCGCAACATGAAGTAGCCGCAGAACAGCAGGTAGAACAGGGTCAGGCCGGCGATCACCGCCGGGCCTTCGCCGGGCGTGATGTTCAGCCAGCGGTGCAGGCGTTGCCGTAGTTCTGGCATGGGCTCAGGCAAACTGCTGGACCAGCATGCGGCGCTGGGCCTCATCGAGCAACGGCCCCTGGCCGGCCTTGAGTTGGTCGAGCTGGCGATCCGGTCGACCCGTGGCGGGAATCACCGCGGTCACCGCCGGATGGCTGATGGCGAACTTCAAAAACAGCTGCGCCCAGCTATCGATGCCCATCTGCACGGCCCACGCGGGCAATGGCCAAGCCTTGACCTTGGCGAACAGGCGACCGTCATCGAAAGCGCGGTTGATCAGCACCGCCACGCCTTTTTCCTGGCACAGCGGCAGCAGTGTCTCGGCCGCCTGCGGGGCGTTGACGGCGTAATTGATCTGCACGAAGTCCAGAGGCTGCCGGCGGACGATCTCGGCCACCTCGGCATGGCCGCTGTTGAGGTAATGGGTGATGCCGACATAGCGCGTCTTGCCTTGGGCCTTGAGTTCGCGGGCGTAGGCCAGCTGGCGTTGCCAGTCGCGCAGGTTGTGAATCTGTAGCAGCTCGACCTTGTCGGTACGCAGGCTCTCCAGCGTGCCGGCCCACTGCCGCTCGGCGGCCTCACGGCTGTCGGCGGCGATCTTGGTCGCCAAAAAGCACTGCGTGCGCCAGCCGCCCTCTTCCAGCAGTTGGCCGAGTACGGCGTCGGCGCCGCCGTAGTTGGGAGAGGTGTCGATCACCCGACCGCCACCGGCGAAGAAGGTGGCAAGCGCGCGCTGCAGTTGCTGATACGCCGCTGAGCCGGGCTCGACCTCGAAACTGCCCGAGGTGCCAGCGCCGATGACCGGCAGCGTTTCCCCACTGGCGGGGATGGTGCGGCTGAGCAGCGCACTGCTGGAGGATGCCGCGCTCAGCCAGGGGCTGCTGGCGAGCAGGCCGAGGGCAGCGCTGGCGCGCAGGATATCGCGGCGTCCGTACATGGAATGTCTCCAATGACAAGGCGGAAACTTCCAAGGCTAGCTGTCGAAATGGCGATGCTAGTGTGCATCTGTATCTGAATGTCTCGCAGCGTGAACGAGTACGCTCGGAATATCATGCTGTCGAGCGATGCGCCTGCTGCCCTTATGCCTCCCCACGCGGGCCGGATGCGGTTCGCGCCTGGCCAGACACCGCCCGCCGCTGCCGAAGCTGCCGTTTCAGCACCTCAAGTGGCGGCGCATAGAAAAAGCCGAACGACACGCTGGTCCGCCCCTTCAGCGCATGGTGCAGGCGATGCGCGCGGTGCAGGCGTTTGAGGTAGCGGTTCAGCGGCCGCGGCGCTCGCGGCCAATGCCGGTGAAACAGGCCGTCGTGCAGCACCACGTAGAGCACACCGTACCCCGCCACTCCGCCGCCTACCCACTGCAGCGGCGCATGCCCGGCTTTGCCCAGCGCCACCAACCCGGCGGCGATCAGCGCCAAAGCCAGCAGGTAGACATCGTTGAGCTCGAGCATGCCCAGGTGCGGTTCATGGTGCGAGCGGTGCAGCCACCAGCCCCAGCCGTGCATGACGTACTGGTGGGCCAGGGTGCCGACACCCTCCATGGCCAGCAGAGTGCCGAACAGAACGGCGAGGTTGTACAGCATGTGACGGTCCGCGGAAAAGCGAGGGGCGCAAAGATTAACACCGCAGCGGCTGGCGCCGCCAACGCGCTCGTCGTGTAGGAACTTTCTGTATTTGTTCAAGGGCGCAAACCCGGCGTTGACCCCCTCAACGTGCACCCGTAAGGTCCGCCTCGCACATTTGCATCCCCACACAGGAGTCCTGCATTGGACAGTAGCCCCAGTCGTTTGCGGCAGGCCCACAGGGCGCGCTAGTCCGGCAGTACTGCTGCCAGGGTCGGCGTCCTGCGACCTTGGTCTCCCTGGCCTTCAGGCCCTGGTTTCCCTTT
The DNA here is from genome assembly GCF_034427815.1 of Pseudomonas gebzensis. Lineage (NCBI taxonomy): Bacteria > Pseudomonadati > Pseudomonadota > Gammaproteobacteria > Pseudomonadales > Pseudomonadaceae > Pseudomonas > Pseudomonas gebzensis. Next base: position 123,897 of record NZ_JAXQNS010000014.1, on the reverse strand, counting down.
CGTGCCCTTCGGGCCCTGCGCATCTCTGGCTTCAATCCCCTTGCCGCGCCATCTGCGGCGATACCGCGGGCAATGGCCCGCTCAGAGGTTTGCTATGGAATGGAATGTCTTCCTGCTGCGCGTGGCCACCGCGCTGTTTCTCGGCGCGCTGATCGGCGCAGAGCGTCAACTGCGTCAACGCCTCACGGGCCTGCGCACCAACGCGCTGGTCAGCACCGGCGCCTGTCTGTTCGTATTGATGACCCAGGCCGTACCGGGCATGGAGGCGGCTGACGCCTCACGCGTTGCGGCCTATGTCGTGTCGGGCATCGGTTTTCTCGGCGGCGGCGTGATCATGCGCGACGGTCTCAACGTCCGTGGCCTGAACACCGCCGCCACCCTGTGGTGCACGGCGGCCGTCGGTGTGCTGTGCAGCCTGGGTCTGTTGCTGGAAGCCGCGCTGGGCAGCCTGGTGGTGCTGTGCGCCAACATTCTGTTGCGTGAAGTGGCGCAGCGCCTCGATCGTCAGGACGTGGTTCAGGCCAGCGAGGTCGAGCAGCAGTTCGAGGTGCGGGTGATTTGCCGCGCCGAAGATGAAATCCAGGTGCGCAGCCTGATGCTGCACAGCCTCAGCGACCCTGAACTGCGCTTGCAGTCGCTGCACAGCGAAGACCTGCTGACCAGTGAACGTCTGGAAGTGCGTGCGCAACTGCTGGGTGGGGCCCAGGCGCCGCTGCAACTGGAGCGCATGGTCAGCCGGGTCAGCCTGGAAAAAGGCGTTACGTCGGTACGCTGGCAAGTGCTGACCCAGGTGCCGCCAGCCGACTGAGGTGCCTGGTCATGGGCTCGGGCCAGAGGCTGATCAGCCCGATCACTTGCTCAGAGCACGCCTGGAAAAACGGCGCGTTTACGAGGGAGCGCGCCGTTTCGCAGAGTTGAGTGGCGGCAAGCACCAGGCCTAAACCCATAGACACTGCACGCTTGGCTCGAATAACGCCGCGACGCGTGACAGCCCCTGAATGGCCACAGACCTACCCGCAAAAAAAACGCGCCCAGCGCAAGGCAAGCGCTGCCTTTCGCTGCTGACCCTCCGCAGGCTCAAGCCTCCCCTTCAGCAACCTCCAGCGTCAGGCAAGACCGATCCCGCCCCTGCGCCTTGGCTTGATATAACGCTGCATCCGCCGCCGCCATCAGCGTCGCGGCGGTGAGCGACAGGTGCGCCGGCTGCCCGACTGCGATCCCTGCACTGATCGAGACAATGCCCAGTGGGCTGGCGCCGTGCTCGATGGCGAGCCGGCGCAGGGTGTGCAGAATTTCCTGCACCAACGTCGAGGCCCCTTCCGCCGTGGTATCGGGCAGTAGCAGGGTGAACTCTTCGCCGCCATAACGCACCGCCAGGTCACCCGGACGCTTGATGGCGGCCTGCAGCACTTCGCCCACCCGTTGCAGGCACTGGTCACCGGCCGGGTGACCATAGCGGTCGTTGTAGCGTTTGAAATAGTCGAGGTCCAGCATCACCACCGCCACCGGGTAATCCTGACGTCGCGCCCGGCCCAGCTCCGATTCCATGACCTTGTCCAGCCGGCGGCGATTGCCCAGGCCTGTCAGGCTGTCGGTGAGCGCCAGTGCCCTGAGCGTCTGGTGCGCCTGCAACAGCGCGCGTTCGATGGCGATGCGCTCGCGCAGCTGACGCAGCACGATCCAAGCGAACGCCGAGAGGCCGATCAGCAGCAACAGCAGCACCAGCACGCTCTTGATCATGTCGTGGCGCCACGGCTCGATGACCGAGTCGCGTGACAGCCCGGCCTCGGCCACCAACGGATACGTGGACAGCGCTCTGTAGCCATAGATGCGCTGGGTACCGTCCACCACGGCCTTGGCCTCGGCCACGCCCTGGTCGGCATAGGGCAGGTGGTTGAGGAAAATGTCGCTCTGCGCCAGGCTGCGGCCTAGCACCTTTTCGCTGAACGGCCGGCGAACCAGAATCGTGCCATCGCGTTTGGCCAGCACCAGGGCGCCGCGCTGGTCGATCTTGAAGTCGCCGTAATAGCGGACGAACCAATCGACCTTGATCGTGCCCAGCAATACCCCGGCAAAACTGCCGTCGGGATAGTCGAGGCGGCGCGAGATGGGAATGATCAAGTCGTTGGTGGAGCGGCTCTTGATCACCGAGCCGATGTGTACTTCGCGCGAGGGATGGGTGCGGTGGAAGACGAAATAGTCGCGGTCGGCGTTGTTGGCGTTGGGCGGCACCGACGTCTTGTCGGTCACCAGCCAGTAGCCTTGGGCGTCATAGATGAACAACCCATGCAGCTGCGGCATGATTTCAGCCTGCTGGTGCAGCAAGCGGTGCAGGCGCTTGCGGTCAAGATGGGCCAGGCCATCGCCCTCGACCCGCTCGGCCAGCGCTGCAGTAATGGCATCGACCTGGCGGATGGCGTCATCGGCGTGTTGCGCGGTGGCGCGCGCCAGGTTGCTGACAGCGTCTTGGGCATTGAGCAAGGCATGGCGGTAGTCGCGCCAGATGCGCCAGCCCTCGACCGTAACGAACGTCAGCATCACCACGACCATGAAACTGGCGACCAGGCGGAACAGCGGCACCGCGCGCGCATCGCCCGTCGCGCTGAGTAGCCCTTCATCGTCCTGTTGTTTGCCTGAACGCATTGCAATCCCTGTTCCTAGAGCCTTTTCCGGCCCTGACTATAGCGCTGGCAGCGCGCCAGCGCAGCGGCTGTGATGCATGGGAACCGCGGTTCATTGGCACGGTTCCTTCCGAAGTCGGCAGCGCGCCGGCAGAAAAAAATCAAACGTTTGCATTTATAGAGGCTCAACCGCAGTGCACATGGCGGCCATCGCTGTTCTGATGAACCCACTCTAGAGGTAACTACATGAGCAACCCAGCACTGCAATCCGAACTGCTCACGCGTCTGTTGCACGCCCACCCCCATGGGCTGGGCAAGGAAATTCTCGACAATTACCGCGGCGAAAAAGCCGTCGCCGGGATGCTCAAGACCCTGCAGGACCAAGGCCTGATCCACGACGGCAGCGTAGAGGTCGATGAGCATCAGGTAAGCGTCAACTACCCGATCAAATTGTCCAGTTCCGGCGTCGATGCCGCGAAACGTGCCGAAGCCGCAAAGCCTGCCGATCAGTGATCAGCCGCTGGCCCCTCGCTGTGGTGAGGGGCCGCTTGGCCTGACGCCTTTTCTGTCAACGCTCGTACCTCTTCCCTGCTCGCCTGCCAGCCCTCGCTCACTCGCTTCAATTCAGCGCCCAGTCGCTCCAGTTGCCGCGCCTGTTCGGTGCAGATGCCCTGACGCTGCTCGAGCGCCTGCGCCTGCCCGCTGACCTGACGGCGCAACTCATCACTGGCGCCCTGTACCTGCGCCAACATCGAGCGCAAGCCATCGATCTGCGCATCGCGCTGCTCAAGGTGTTCGTCACGCACCTGCAATTGCGCCGACGCCTGGCGTTGCTCGGCCAGCAGCCGCTCGTTGTCGCGGTGCAAGCGCGTCAGTTCGTCCTGTTTGACGATCACGCTTTGCTGCACCTGGCGTAATTCGACCTGCAACTGCTGCACCTGGCCTTCATGGCGGCGCTGATCCTGCTCGCGCTGCTCTCGGCTGGCGGCGCGGTAGTGCTCCAGGGCATCGCGGGCATGCCGGTGCTTTTCTTCGAGCGAGCGCAGGTGCTCGTCCTTGTCGGCGACGCGACGCTGAAGCTCGCCCACCGCCTGGTTGAGGCTGGCATTGCGCAACTGCTCGGCTTGCAGCGAAGCCGCAGTTGCAACGAGACGTTCCGATTCGGCCTGCAGCGCCGCCGCGTGGACCTGGTGCTGCTGGTGGGCGGCTGCCAACGCCTGTTGAGCCAGATCGAGCTGGGCCTGCCACTGCTCAGACTGCTCGTTGAAAGCGGCCTGCGCGCGATTCAGCTCCGCCTGCGCCTCGTGTTCAAGCTGGGCCGCCAGCTGCTGAACCATTTGCCCGAGCTGATCGCTCAACGAGGGTGCGCCGTTCAGCCCTGACGGTTCACGGGCCTCGAGCTCCTTGAGGTAGCGATGGATAGTGGTTTTCGAGCCCGTGTTGCCCAGCTCGACCCGTACGGCATCGATGCTTGGGTTTTCGCCGCGGGCCATTAGCGCCTGGCGTGCCTGCTGCACCACCGCTTTGTTTATGCCACCTCTGGCCATGCGCACTCCGTCGATTTCGTACTGTATTATGTACCATGTAATTACATACTGATAATGCCGTTAATGGAAGCCCTAATCAAACGAATTCTGACATTAAATAATCACGGCTTATCGCATCTGATGAGGGTTTCCATCGCCTTTTGTGGTCGTGACCGTTGCAGGCAGTACGAAACCCCAGTTCCACACCGTCGCCCGCAGACCGCTAAAGAACGCCTCGCCAGCCTCGTCCGAGCAAACACAGACCCACAGCTGCCTCGCTGAACCCGAGGCGCATGCACGCGTTGGCAGGCACGCAGTCGGGTCAAGGCATTTCGCCACCAGTCATCCGGCTGTCATCTCGCTGTCGTAATTTCCCTTCACTCCCCTTGGTCGAGACGCCCCCGCCGTGACACGCCGCACTTTCTCTTGCGCAGGCCTGCTGCCACAGCTGCCGCAGCTGCTGCTGACGCTCTGCGCCATGACCTTGGTGTTCCTCTGGGCGCTGCATTTCTCGCAGCAGGCGGCCACTCGCGAGCGCGCATTGCAGGCCAAGGCCGCCGAGCACCTGAACCTCGCCAGCGTGGTTGCGCAGAGCCTGCGCCAAGTGGTCGACCGCGCCCTGGTCGTGGGCCGTGTCAGCCATGACAGCCTCAGCGCCACGCCCCACACTGACTTCAGCCTTGCCCACGCACTGACCCAGGACCCGGCGTTTGCACGCATGGCGCTGTACGACGCCCAAGGCAGGCTGCTGTCGGGCAGCCACGCAGATGCTCTGGCGCAGTTGCCCCCGGCCTGGCTGATGCAACTGGCGCAGCATGTCCAGCGCGTGGGCGTCACACCGCTGCTCATCCAGCTCGACAGCGGCCCGGGCAGTGCGTGGCCGGCGTCGCGCCTGATGTTCATGCTGCCGGTGAGTGGGACGGTGGCCGCCGACCTCGACAGCCTTGTCTGGGTCGAGCTGGATGTCGGTTACATGACGGAGCTGTTGCAACACATCGACTTGGGCCACAGCGGCCTGGTGCGCCTGCTGCAAGACGATGGCCAAGAGCGCCTGCGCATCCGCAGTCAGGGCGTCGCGGCCAGTGGCCAGGCGCTGATTCCGAGCCTGCCGGCCAATGCCCGTGAGGCCGGGCTGATCACTCAGTCCAGTGCCCAGGGCGTGTACCAAAGCCTGTACCGGCGTGTGGCCGAGCATGGCTTCAGCGTGGTGGTCAGCCAGCGCCAAGAAGAGATTCTGGCCGGCGCCACGGCGGCGTCCGCGCGTCAGTTGTGGCTGAACCTGTGCATGACCGGGCTGATCCTGGCGTGCATGGCCTGGGGTCTGCGCTTGCTGCAGAAGCGCGAGGATGCCTTCAACGCGCTGGAGCAGTCGCAGCAGGTCAACCAGCAACTGATCGGCCGTCTGGAAGACGCTCACCGGCTGAGCAGCCACGCCGCCTCCACCGACCACCTCAGCGGCCTGCTCAACCGTCGCCAGTTCGTCGAGGTGGCCAGCCAGGTGCTGACCGTGCAGCGCGGCCGACGGCAATTGCTGGCCATCCTGTTCATCGACATGGACCGCTTCAAGTCAATCAACGACTCGCTCGGGCACAAGGTCGGTGACCTGTTGTTGCAGGCCGTGGCCGGGCGCATCCAGCGCCTGCTGGACAGTACCGACCAGGCCTCACGGTTTGGTGGCGATGAATTCCTCGTGCTACTGGCCGGTGAGCGCAGCGAGGAGCAGATCGATGCCTGGGTCCGCACGCTGGTAGACAAGCTGTCGGCCACCTACGCCCTGGACGGCCAGGAGGTGAACACCAGCCCTAGCGTCGGCGTGAGCATCTGCCCGCGTGACGGCCAGGACATCGACGGCCTGATTCGCTGCGCCGATGCCGCCATGTATTCGGCCAAGCAGGCTGGGCGCGGGCAATACCGCTTCTTCGACCCGTCCCTGAACCTGGCCGACATCCACGCCTTTACCCTTGAGCAAGCCTTCGGCAATGCCCTGGCCGAGCGTCAGTTCGTGCTGCATTACCAACCGCTGATCCGCCTCGACACGCTGCAAGTCAGCGGCTATGAAGCGCTGGTGCGCTGGCAGCACCCGGCGTTCGGCCTGCTTTACCCCGACCGTTTCATCGGCTTGGCCGAGCGCAGTGGCTTTATCGTCGCGCTGGGCTGGGAGGTGCTACGCCTGGCCTGTGAAGAACTGGTGTGTTGGTCGGCGCAAGCGGTCACGGCGCGCCTGGCGGTGAACGTGTCGGCGTTGCAGTTGCGCCAGGTCGATTTCAGCGAGCGCTTGCTGAGCGAGCTGCAGGACCACGGCCTGGCACCAGCACGGCTTGAACTGGAAATCACCGAAACCACCGTGCTCGATGGTGAAGGCCTGGCCCTGGAACATCTGCGCCGGCTGCGCGCGGCGGGTATGGGCGTCAGCCTGGACGACTTCGGGTGCGGTTACGCAGGCTTTGCGCATTTGCAGTCGTTGCCGCTGAGCAAGCTGAAAATCGACCGCACGCTGATCGCGCCGCTGTGCAACAGCTATGACGACAGCCCGATCGTGTCCTCGACCATTATCCTGGCCAAGCGCTTGGGCCTGGAAGTGGTGGCCGAGGGTGTGGAAACCCGTGAGCAACTGGTGTGCCTGAAGCTCGCCGGCTGCGACATCGCCCAGGGTTACCATTTCAGCCGGCCACTGTGCGCCGAGCAGTTGCGGGGCTATGCGCCTTTCAAGGGCGTCGAGGACGCAGCCTGCACCCATTGATGCGAGCCTTGGCCGTGAGCGGGCACTGGTTTATGGTGGCGCCATTTCCCGCTTGAAACCCTCACCATGACCGACATCGAGCGCTACGTCCGCGCCGCGACCCGCGACAACACCCGGCGCAGCTACCAAGCGGCGGTCGAGCATTTCGAGGTGCACTGGGGCGGTTTCCTGCCCGCCACCGCCGACAGCATCGCCCGTTACCTGGCTGACCACGCCAACGTGCACGCCGTCAGCACCTTGCGCCAGCGCCTGGCGGCGCTCAGCCAGTGGCATGTCAGCCAGGGTTTCCCCGACCCGACCAAGGCGCCGCTGGTGCGCCAGGTACTGCGCGGCATCCGCACCCTGCATCCAGCCCCGCCGCGCCAAGCCGCGCCCTTGCTGCTACAGCATCTGAGCAGCGCCGTGGCGTGCTTCGAGCGCGAAGCTGCGCAGGCCCAGGCCGAGCACGACCTGCCCAGCCTGCTGCGCGCGCGCCGAGACAGCGCCTTGCTGTTGCTGGGCTTCTGGCGCGGTTTTCGGGGCGATGAATTGGCGCGCCTGCAGGTGGAACACATTCAGGCCCAGGCCGGTGTGGGCATCAGCCTGTACCTGCCGCGCAGCAAAGGTGACCGTGAGGCGCAGGGCGTGCAGCACCGCACGCCGGCCTTGAAGGCACTGTGTCCGGTCACGGCCTACCTGCAATGGATCGAAGTCGCCGGCCTGGCCCGCGGCCCGGTGTTTCGCAAGCTCGATCGCTGGGGCAACCTCAGCGACGCGCCGCTCAACAGCAACAGCCTGATCGGCCTGCTGCGGCGCATGCTGGAGCGCGCCGAGGTGCCGGCCGCGCTGTACACCGGGCACTCGCTGCGCCGCGGCTTTGCCACCTGGGCCACGGCCAATGGCTGGGAGTTGAAATCGCTCATGAGCTATGTGGGCTGGAAGGATGCCAAGTCTGCGTTGCGCTATATCGACGCCGCGCAGCGCTTTGGCGAGCTGGCGGTGGGTACGCCGGCAGTGCTGCTGGAAGCGAAAGACTGAACCCTCGGGTTTGTGCGCAGGCCCAACGTTGTGTTGCCCCCGCACACCTTTAGAGGAACCTGGTCATGACCATCCCGCCCAATCGCGATCCGTACATCGACGAAGTCCTGCAAAACCCTGGCGAGCCAGCACCGGGGCGTGCGCACCCGTCGGAGGACACCCCGCCCGCCAAGCCGGAGCACCCCGAGCTGGACCCTGACAATCCTCAACCGCCACCTCCAGAGTGGCCGGACGACACTGTCAAGCCGGAAGATCAATCCGGCGGCTGAGCGAGCCTGACCCCCGCCATTGTCCGACCGGCCCGCCCCAGGCGGGTCGGGCCTGGCGTGCCAGAGCGGGAGCTGCACTCAATGCCGATCGCTGACTCGCTGCAGATGCGGCAACGCCAGCGCCTGGCCAAAGAACACCCCCGCCTCGCTCTGTAGGGTCTGGTGAATGCCCTCCCGGTCCACGCCTTCGGCGTCCTTGCACAGCGCTGGCATACGTTGCAGCTGCTCCGCATCGCAGGGCGCCATGAACACGAAATGCCCTGCACCCGCCAACAACCGGTAGTCCGGTGTCTGCGGCAGTTTGCGCGCCAGCGCCTCGGCGTTGCGCGCAAGCATCAGGAGCTGATCGCTGTCGCCGCTGTAGATCAATGCCGGCACGTGCACCGCCGACAGCGCGTGACGGCTGAACAGCAGGCTCAAGGGTGCCAGCAACAGCACCGCCCCGACCCGCTGATCGGCAGCGGGGCCCAGCTCGTCATGGTCTGCGCGCAACACGCCTTGGGCGTGGCAGGCATCGGCATCGCTGGGGAATTGCAAACAGTGCTGGCGCAGACGCGCCGGGTCAGGCTCGGCGCCGGCGAGAATCAGTGCCGTTTCGCCGCCGGCCGAATAACCGATCACCCCGACCTTGCCACGGTTCACTGCCGAGCCCAGACGCGAGTCGGCGCGCGCTGCACTGATGGCGGCACTGACCTGCAAGGGCCGGCCATACAGATTGCTCAGCGCGCCAAGGCGACTGTGGTCCTGGGTGTTGTCGCCAGGGTGGGTCACGGCCACGACGACGAAACCTTGTCGGGCCAGTGAGGTGGCCAGGTCATGCAGGGCCAACGGGCTGCCGGTGTTGCCGTGGGACATCACCAGCAGCGGAAAACGCCCCGCCGCAATTGGCAGCTGCTCGCCGGCGTCGATCCGATAATCACCCAAGTGCATCTGCGTGGGCGGCGCGCTGGAGGGGTAGAACGCCAGGGCCTGCATGGGTTGATCGTCGACGGGGTCGATCAGGTGCAGCGTCTGCTCCCCGGCGCTCCAGGAGGCGGCGTGGACCACCGGCGTCATCAAGGTAATCAGCAGCATGGCAACAACTTTGCGAGGCGCACGCATGGGGCGATTCCTCTCATAAAACTGCACGGAACGTGTTGACTTGGCATGCATGGGCCGCAGCCAACTGTCTTTCATTCAACGCCAACCAAGGGCTGTTTAGGCGGGTCCGGTCAGCTGAACCCGTGTCGCCCTTACTGGCCCGGCCTCGCCGTCCTTCGCCAGTGACCGTAGCGCCGGACGGCTCGCTGCTACAGGTACGTGAGGCATCTGAACGTCACGCGGCCGGGTAGGAGCGATGTTAGTCGCGATGGGCGGGGAGCCGTCCTGGCTCAAACGCCACGGGTCGCGCGGTAAGGCACGACTGCAGCGGTTGGGCCTGCGTCGTAGCCCGACGCGTCCGAATTCGCACCGATACCAGGCGCGCCGCTTCGCATTGCCTCAGTCGCAGCCTATCGCCGCTCCCGCGCTCGACGGATGAAATATGGATGAAAAAAAACCGGCGGGCGCTCGGGGCGCCAGCCGGTCGGGTTGCGTCAGACGGCGATCAGGCGGCGAACAGCTCGCCCGCGATCTGCGACTGCGCCGCTTGCAGGGCTGCATCGCGGTGCTCGGGACCGTATGCCAAGCCTTGGGCGCGCACGATCTGCACGTTGGTGATGCCGATGAAGCCGAGGAACACCTTGAGGAAGTCTTCGTGGCCGACACCGCTCGCCTGGCCTTCATGCAGGCCGCCTGCCGTGGATACCAGCACGACTCTCTTGCCGCCGCACAGGCCTTCGGCACCTGCATCGGTGTAGCGGAAGGTCTGCCCGGCAACGGCGATGCGGTCGATCCAGGCCTTGAGCTGGGTCGGCACGCTGAAGTTGTACATCGGCGCACCGATGACCACGGCATCCGCCGCAAGAAATTCGGCCAGGGTCTGGGCGCTGAGCTGGGCTTCATGGGCTTGAGCGGCGTCGCGCGCCGCTTCAGCGGTGCCGGCGGCCAGCAAGGTGGCGGCAGAGAAGTGGCTGATGGCATCGGCGGCCAGGTCGCGGTACGTCACTTCGACGCTTGGATCGGCGGCCTGCCAGGCTTGGACCACTTGCTGGGTCAACTGACGGGAGGCGGAATGTTCGCCAAGAATGCTCGAATCGATGTGCAGCAACTTCATGGTGAGGCTCCTGTAGGGCGGGTGATCGGCAGGCCGATCAGGATGATGGGCATCCTACTGAAGGTATCAATCGTTGATAAGTCAGCGTTAATGCACTGCATCGTTCTATCAGTGAGACGAAAAAGTTCTAATTAGCACCTCAAGAGACGCTATAGCCGAGAGGAGTACATCTGTACTCTTTCCGTATTGAGCTCAGGATCGTTATCATGGCCACCCCTCCGGTAACCGGCCTTCGCCATGACCACGCTGCGTACACCGCCCGCCGCCCGTGACCTCAATGACTTGTTCTATTTCGCTGAAGTGGTGGCCGCTGGTGGCTTCGCAGCTGCCGGCCGGCGGCTGGGTATCCCCAAGTCGCGGCTCTCTCGGCGCATTGCCGAGCTGGAGGAGCGCCTCGGTACGCGTCTGCTGCAGCGCACCACCCGGCAGTTGAAACTGACCGCCGTGGGCGAGCGCTACCTGCACCACTGCCAGGCCATGCTGCTGGAGGCCGAAGCGGCCGATGAGGTGGTGGCGAGCATGAGCAGCGAGCCTCGCGGTCGGCTGCGGGTGTCGTGTCCGGTGGCACTGGCCCATGCCTTTCTGCCCGACATCATCCGCCGCTTTTTAGCCCAGTACCCGCTGGTGCAACTGGACATGGTGCTGATCAACCGGCGCGTAGACCTGATTTCCGAGGGCATTGATGTGGCCCTGCGCGTGCGCGACCCGGGTGATGAAGACCCCGCGCTGGTCACCCGGCGGCTGGCCCAGGCGCAGATGCAAGTGGTGGCGGCGCCAGGTTTTGCCGATCAGGTCACCGAGCCCTCAGAGTTGGCCAGCCTGCCGCTGCTGGGTGCGGTTGAAGCCGACCGGTTGGTGCACCTGCGCCTGCTGCACCGCGACGGCCGCCAGCACCATTTGGCGCTGGAGCCGCGTCTGGCCGTGGATGATTTCGTCATGCGTAACGCCGCAGTACGGGCCGGCCTGGGCTTCACCGCGCTACCGAGTCTGTTCTGCGAAGAGGAGCTGGCGCGCGGCGAGCTGGTGCGCCTGCTGCCGGAATGGTCATTGCCCGAGGGCTGGCTGCAAGCGGTGTATCCGCACCGCCGCGGGTTGCTGCCGGCGGTAAGGGCCTGGATCGATCACTTGGCGGCCTCGTTCGAGGTCTGTGGAGAGCGTTATGTCTGACACCCCGCTGCTGCCTGAACAGGCAGCGCAGTATTGCCTGAGCCTGCCGGGCGCTACCGAGGACTATAAATGGGGCGGCGTACGGGTGTTCTGCTTGCCCGGCAACAAGATGTTTGCGGTGCAGGACCTGGCCGGGGCGGGGTTGTCGTTCAAGGTCGACGCTGAGCTGTTTCTCGGTTACGTCGATCGGCCCGGGGTACGGCCGGCGCCGTATCTGGCACGCGCGCAGTGGATCAGCGTCGCGCCGCCTTATGCCATGGGGCGCAAGGAACTGACAGACCTGCTCAAGCGATCCCATCAGTTGGTGGTACGCAGGTTACCCAAGCGTCAGCAGGCTGGATTGCTGCTGTAGACGCCGCGTGGATCAAGCTGCGGAACTCGACATTCATGCGATCCTGAACGGCTATTGCCCGGATGGGCGGCAATGCCGCCCTGATGCAAGCGCCGCGTTGTACCGGATAGAACGCAATCAATGGACCCTGGCCCAAAAGGGCACAGCCCACAGCGCCTGATGCAACGCCACGATCACCCAGAACACCACCTGATACGACACCTTGCGCGTCTTGTGCCGCAACCGTTGTTGCGCCACCAGGGCGCCCGGCCAGCCGCCGCACAGCTCACTCAGGTGCAGCGCGTTTTCCGGGATGCGCTGGCCGTTCACCCGCGCCTGATGCTTGTCACGCCAGTACAGCAGCACGCTCAGCAGGCTGGCGACCGGATACACCAGCAGCGCCCACTTCGCCCAGCCCGCGCCGCTCGCAGCGATGTGCACCGCGCCCAGGCCTGGCATCACGCACAGCGCAGCCAATAGCGCGAGTTTCAAGGGCAGATACTGAACGTGCTGACGTGCCGCCATGTCAGGCACTCGCCGTCGACCAGTCCACCCAGCCGAACTCCCAGGTCGCCAGGATCAACAAGCCAAACACGATCCGGTACCAGGCAAACACGGCGTAGCTGTGATTGGCGATAAACTTGAGCAAGGCGCGCACGGCAATCATGGCGAAGACGAACGACACCACGAAACCCACGGCAAACACCGGCAGGTCTGCGGGCTGGAACAGGTCACGGTACTTGTAGCCCGAGTACACCGCCGCGCCGACCATGGTGGGCATGGCCAGGAAGAACGAGAACTCGGTGGCGGCCTTGCGCGACAGGCCAAACAGCAGCCCGCCGATGATCGTCGAACCCGAGCGCGAGGTGCCCGGAATCATCGCCAGGCACTGCACGAAGCCGATTTTCAGGGCGTGCGTCCAGCGCATCTGGTCGACATGCTCGACCTCGATGGGGTGCTCGCGCCGCTCGGCCCAGAGCATGATCACGCCGCCCAGCACCAAGGCTGCCGCCACGGTGATGGGGTTGAACAGGTAGTGGTGAATCAAGTCGGCAAAGATCACCCCGAGCACCACCGCCGGCAGGAAGGCGATCAGCAGGTTAAGGGTGAACTTGCGGGCCGGCGCCTGGGTGGGCAGACCCACCACGATGTCGAGGATCTTGCGGCGAAACTCCCACACCACCGCCAGGATTGCGCCGAGCTGAATGATGATGTTGAACGCCATGGCGCGCTCACCACCAAAGTCGATCAGGTCGGCCACGATGATCTGGTGACCGGTGCTGGATATGGGCAGGAACTCGGTGAGCCCTTCGACAATGCCCAGAATGATTGCCTGGGCGGCACTCCAAAGATCCATCCATCCTCCAAAAAAACGTGTCAGCGGTTGCAGCTCGTCGGGCACTGGTCGAGCCTGGCAGGCTGTTCGGCCAGATCGCTCGCCAAGCAGCGCGCTTGGCAGTCGCTCGGGCTTACCCGGCAAAGGCTGCCAGGCAGCCGCCGGCGCGGCCATCACTCATTCAACAGTGCAGCGTTGCAGTCAAAACGCGCCTTTTTACAGCGACCGTTGGTTGCAACGCCAGCAGAAAAGTTCACTCGCTCAAAGGTTTCATCCAATTCCTACCAGCGTATGACGTCCTGCGCGGGCAGTAGCATTGTGTGTGCATCGGGTTACAATCGCCGCCCCTCTTCCCTGGTACAGGAACGCCGATGTCAGGCCTCGAACTGTTCGCCGCCGCGCTCGGCGTCATTGCCGTGTGGCTCACGGTCAAACAGAACCCCTGGTGCTGGCCCATCGGGCTGGTGATGGTGGTGCTGTACAGCTGGATCTTCTACGAAGTGAAGCTGTATTCGGACATGCTCCTGCAACTGGTCTACGCCGTGCTGCAGCTCTACGGCTGGTGGCAGTGGACACGCCCAGGCCGGCCCGCCGATGCGCGCCATGTCAGTCGGTTGGCGTGGCCGGCGATCTGCTCCGGGTTGGGTGTCGGCCTGCTGGCAAGCCTGGGCCTGGGCGCCGCGATGGCGCACTGGACCGACGCCGCGCAGCCCTGGCTGGACGCGGCGCTGACGGCCTTCAGCCTGGTCGCGCAGCTGTGGATGGCGCACAAACGCCTGCAATGCTGGGCGCTGTGGGTGGTGCTGGACGTGATCTTCGTCGGCCTGTTCCTGTACAAGGGCCTGTACCTCACCGCAGCGCTGTACGCGCTGTTCACCCTGATTGCCGTACGCGGTTTCCTTGAGTGGCGACGTGATCCTGCCCTGGTGGCGGCATGAAGGTCGTGGTGCTGTGCGGTCCGGAATCGAGCGGTAAAAGCTGGCTCAGCGGCGAGCTGCGCACGCGCTTTGGCGCCGTGGTGGTGAGTGAATACGTGCGCCACTTCATCGAGCAGACGCAACGCGACACCTGCTACGCCGACATCCCCGCCATCGCCCAGGGCCAGCTTGACTGGGAAGATCACGCCCGCCAGCAAGCACCGCAGCTGTTGGTGCTCGATACCCACCTGCTGAGCAACATCCTCTGGAGCCGGACCCTGTTCGCAGATTGTCCAGCGTGGCTCGAACATGCCTTGCTCGCTCGCCACTACGACCTGCACCTGCTGTTGCGCCCCGAAGGGGTGGACTGGGTCGGCGACGGCATGCGCTGCCAACCGCTGCTCAGTGAGCGCCAGCGTTTTTTTGACCACAGCCTGCACTGGCTGCAAGCCCACCAGCGCCCCGTGCAAGTCGTTGAAGGCGCGTGGGAGCAACGGCGCGAGGCGGTCTTCATGGCGGTACAACGTCTGTTGGACGCTGAGCGCTAAATCCGCGAAGTGTCAAGCCGGTGAAACACATCGAACGGCCACAGGCCGCGCGGTTGCTCGCCGGGCCCTGGGTGGCTCAAGGCTGTATCAGCCGTGATACAACCTGCTTGGAAACGCGCTGAAGGCCCCGTGCCAAGGCCTTGCAAAGGCAGCACAGCGCACCGCTGTATCAGCCATGAAACACCTTCCTTCGGAAAATCCTGCATACGCCTCCCAAGTCTTTGATTCAGCGCCGTTTTCAAAAAGCGGCACAGCTCCTGCTATCTCTCCGGCAACGCCGCAAGGCCATTGCAGCACCGGGAGAACGCCGTGAGGATCGCCACCAGCACATTGCCTGCTCTGCTCCTGCTCGGATGCGTGACGGGCACCGTACTGCCACTGCCAGCACTGGCGGCAGGCAACGGGGTGATCGTGATCAACCGCGACGTGCAGGCCCGCCCGGCGATTCGCCGCACCGGCGCCCCTGACCCCTACCCGACCACCGTCAACACCAACCCTTCGCAGCGGGTGCTGGCGCAGACCAACGAGCTCAGCGACGGCGACTTCGCTTCGGTCGCCAGCGGCTCGACCGTCAACCGCGTGTTTACCCCAGACGCCAACGGCAACCTGCGCGGCATGAACGCGGTGCACGGCCAGTTGCCCGGTGTCGGCGGCGGCGCCGGTGCCGGTGCCGGGGCTGCTGGCACCGGCGGCGGCGTGGCCAACACCGTCAACCAGAGCGTGCAGCGTGGTTTGGCGCCCCTGCAAATCCTGACCCGGGGGCAATGAGATGCGCATCCATCGTTTTCCCCTGCTCTGCCTGGCGTTGGCCGCCGGCCACGCCCTGGCCGCCTCACCGGTGGTCGACGCCGCCCGCCTCGACGCCAGCGGCCAAGGCTTTCAAGGCAACCTGACCATCAACCAGGCCGCCGGCGACGCCGTGCAGCAAGCCAACGCCCGCGCCGTGGCCATCGGCCACAACACCAGCGCTCGGACCGAGGTACAGCAGCGCAACGACTGGCAGGCCAACCCGGCCCGCGACGCCAGCGCTGCGATCACCGGCAATGCCTTCAACCACGGTAGCGGCATGCTCGGCATCAACCAGTCTGCCGGCGCCGCCACTCAACAAGCCAACAGCGTGAGGATCGGCATCAGCGCCATCGCGCAAAGCATCGACGACAGCATTCTCAGCCAGCAGGCCGTAGCGCTGGCCAACGGCTCCGAGACAACCGACCACGTACCGGGCAGCCGCCAGGTTACGACCAGTGACCAGGCCTTCACCGGCAGTCGCGGGGTGGTTCAGTTGAATCAGAGCGCCGGGGTGGGCAACCGCATGGCCAACACTCTGAGCGTCCGGGTCGCAGACTGACCCGAGTGACACACATACCCACAACACGACACACCACACTTAACGACAAACAAGCGGAGAAACACCATGAAACCCACACTGGCACTCAAGCCCCTGGTATTCGCCCTGGCTGCGGTCATGGCAGTGGCTGCACAGGCAGATACCCGCACTGGCAACTCGAACAACAACAATAACAACAACGACACTGTGCAGCAGCTGCTGGTCAACGCCGGCGCTGCCGCCACCGTGACCGACACCCAGAGCAACAGTGGCAACGCCAGCCTGAACCAAGGCACCCGCAACGACGCCCGCATGGAAAGTTCGGCCAACGGCTCGCAAGGCAACCTGGGCGCCAACACCGCCGGTGGCTCGGGCAACCAGCAAGACAACGTCGCCGCCATCGCCACCGCAGATGAAAGCTTCATCTTCGGCAGCGCTGTGGCCCTGTCTACCGCCACCCAGCTCAACAGCGGCAACAACGTGATCAACCACTCGGCGTCCAACAACGCCAGCCTGTCGAACTCGGCCAACGGCAGCTCGGGCAACATCGGCGTTAACGTCAGTGCCGGCGACTTCAACCAACAGAAAAACAACCTCGCCATCGCCGTGTCCGGTGGTCGCGTGGCAGTGGCTGCCGCGGGCGCCAGCCAGACCGTACAAGGTCTGAACGTAGAAAATCGTGCTGATCGCAGCCAGGAAGTGACGACCCTCAGCAACGCCTCCACGTCGACCGGCACCTACAAAGGCACGTCTTCGGGCTACGTGGACGCGGGCTATCACAAACTCCCCGTCCAGCTGAAAGAGCAAGGCACCATCGACCTGGCAGGCTCAAGCTCCTACCAGGTGCTGACCCCTACCGGCTGGCGTAACCCGGTCACCAACACCGCCACCCTGAGCAATTCGCTCAACGGCGTGTCGGGCAACGTGGGTGCCAACGTCTCGGCCGGCTCCGGCAACCAGCAGAGCAACTCGCTGTCGATCGCTGCAGGTTGCAAGGCCTGCATGTAAGACGCCAGACCGATCGCGGTCACATCCGCCCCACAGGCTGCGCAAGGCCTGCAAGAGAAGCCGAACGCACCGGCAAGCACTGCGCAGTGCGGTGGGAGCGGAGTGAACCGCGACGCTTCACAGACTTACCGTTTCGTATCTGCCCTTCGGGGCCTTTTTTTCTGTCTGCAGCGGTCGCTGGAGAAGTATTCATGCGCGTAGTCCTGCTGGCCGCTCTGCTGTGCCTGTCTGCGGTCATCGAAGCCGCCCAGATGCCCATCGCGGCCTTGCCTGGCGGCGCTGTGGTGTACAAGCCTGTGCAAAGTGTGCGCGAGCGGCGCTTCGCCGACCTGGTGCAACAGAAAACCGATTTCAGTTGCGGTGCCGCCGCCCTGGCGACGGTTCTCAAGCAAGCCTATTGGCTCGACGTCACCGAGCATCAGGTGATCGAGGGCATGCTGGCTGAATCGGACCAGGACTCGGTCAAAGTGCAAGGCTTCTCCATGCTCGACATGAAGCGCTACGTCGAAGGCATCGGCATGCGCGCCCGCGGTTACCGGGTCGAGCCCGAGAGCCTGGCGCGCGTCACCATTCCGGTGGTCGTGCTCATGGACATCCGGGGCTACAAGCACTTCGTGGTGCTGCAGCGTGTCGACAAGGGCTGGGCGTATGTCGGCGACCCCGTACTGGGTCACAAGCGCTACCGGCTCGATGATTTCGTCAAAGGCTGGAACGGCATCATCTTCGCCGTCATCGGGGCGGGCTACGACAAAGCCAACGCCCTGCTCGATCCGCCTGCCCCCCTGACGGTCAAAAGCCGCGTCGACGGTTTCTACCCGGTCGAGGATGCGCAGTTGATGGAATTTGGTTTCATCCAGAGCGACTTCTTCTAATGAAACAGGGGCCCGAACCCCGGGGAACAGCGATGAACACTCGTATCTGGCTGGTCGCAGCCTGCCTTGCGACCAGCCTTCCCGCCCATGCACAGCTGTTCAAACCTGTGGAAATCAAGGACCAGGAGCTGGCCCAGCTGCGCGGCAAATACGTCATGCCAGGGCGGATCATCAGCTTCGGAGTGGTCATGAGCAGCACCTGGCAGAACGCTGCCGGCGACCGCATCGGCGCCACCACCACCTTGCAGGTGCAGCAGAACGTCATCAAGCCGCAGTTCTATGTGTCGATCAACGGCGAGAACGGCGCTGGCCAGGCGCCAGGCCACGGCACCGGCCACGTTCAAGGCGGCGCTGGGCTCATTGGCGCCGTGCAGGGCGTGACCCAGTCGGTGCGCGCGGCGGGCGACAGCAACAGCGCGTACAACGATGTGGCCATCAACGTGCGCGAAGCCAGCCAGGCCCCTGACGTGGCCACGCCACAAGGTCAGGTTCTGGCCGCCGGCGCTACCCTCAGCGGCAGCAACAACGCCGGCACCTTGAGCGTCAGCAACAGCGGCAACGGCCTGCAGATGGCCATCCAGGCCAACAACAATCAGGGCGCCAGCCTGCAGCAGCTGGCCGATGGCGGCCTGCTCCAAAGCACCACCCTGCTCGGTGGCAACAATGCCGTCAGCAACATGACCCAGCTCAATGTGGTGCTGCGTGACAACCTGCCGTCTGCCGGGGCTTTGAACTGTAATTTGGACCCGCTCAAGGGCCTACGTATTTCAGGATATTGATCTACGCTTCGTCTCAATTCACATGCAGTAGGAAGGGACGGCCAACCATGCACCGATCGTTGTCATTCAAGGCAGTCGTCTGCCTGGGAACCCTGGTGCCATCCACGCTGTTGTACGCTGCTACCGATCCTCAGGTGGAGGCGCTCAAAGCAGAGTTGATGGCCCTCAAGCAGCGTTATGAATCGCAACAGCAAGCCCTGATGGTGCTTGAACAGCGGGTCCGCCAGGTCGAAGAGCAGCCGGCCGCTCCCGCACCCAAGCGCCTGACCCGTTCACCCGCCTCCCAACCGCGCGGCAATCAAGCCGTGGCGGCCAGCACTGGCGCAGCCGCTGCCGGGGGCACGCCGAGCACCAGCGGCTCTTCTTACGGCCAATCGCTGCAGGACGATTCGCAACCGGCGCAAAGCGTCTCCAACCTCTATGACGAAGCCAGCGGCTTTTTCGGCGGCGGCCGCTTCAGCCTGGAAACCGGCGTGACCTACGCCCGCTACGACACCCGCCAGCTGATCCTCAACGGCTTCCTGGCCCTGGACTCGATTTTCCTGGGCAACATCAACCTGGACCGTATCAAGGCCGACAACTGGACCTTGGACCTGACCGGCCGCTACAACCTCGACCAGCGCTGGCAATTCGACGTCAACGTGCCCGTGGTGTACCGCGAGTCGACGTACCAGTCCGGTGGTGTGGGCGGCAATGCCCAGGGCGTGTCAGAACGAACCGTGACCCGCGACCCGACCCTGGGCGACGTCAACGCTGGGGTGGCCTACAAGTTCCTCGACGAGTCCGAGAACAGCCCGGACGCGGTGGTCAGTCTGCGCGTCAAGGCGCCGACCGGCAAAGACCCGTTCGGCATCAAGCTGCTGCGCGATACGCAGAACGACAGCCTCACTTACCCCGAGGACTTGCCCACCGGCAACGGCGTGTGGTCGATCACCCCGGGCATCTCCCTGGTCAAGACCTACGACCCAGCGGTGATCTTCGGCAGCCTGGCCTACACCCACACCTTCGAAGAGTCCTTCGACGACATCAGCTCGACGGTCAACCAGAAAACCCCGGGCAAGGTGAAGATCGGCGACAGCTTCCAGATCGGCGCGGGGGTGGCCTTTGCCTTGAACGAGAAGATGTCGATGTCGTTCTCGGTGTCCGACCTCATTGCCCGGCGCTCGCGCATCAAGGAGAACGGCGGCGAGTGGACCGACGTCAAGAGCAGCGACGCCAACGCCGCCTACTTCAACGTCGGCATGACGCTGGCTGCCGGCGACAGCCTGACCGTCGTCCCCAACCTCGCCATCGGCCTGACCGACGATGCGCCCGACTTCACCTTCAGCCTGAAAGTGCCTTACTACTTCTGAGCAACCGAGCGTATCGGACTGCCTTTCCACCAAGTGTGCGGTGTGCTGCCGGCTAGCCACACCGCACTACAGCGTGCGTTGATCATCGAAGAAAGGCTGCTCACCCTGCACCTGGCTCGATGCCCGCGGCACCTTCACAGCCTCCGTTGCAGGTTTCTCGACATGCCAATAGCACTGGCGCACCGCGCGGGTGATGGCGACATAGGCCAGGCGCTGGACCTCATCCTTCTGCGCCGTATCGAATGCCTGCGCATCGCCGGCGCGGCCCAGCCCAGCGAGGCGATACACCTGATTCTTGTAGGGCGAGCTGGTGGGATACACGCAATCGCCCAACATGAACACAGCGTCAGCCTGTAGCCCTTTGGCGCTATGGTAGGTCAGTTGGCGCAGCCGCCGTTGCGCGGGCGCGAGCGCTGCGTCGGCTTCGATCACGTCATTGATATGCTCTGAAATCAATGACTTATCGACACCTCTTCGAAATAGCATCATCACGCTGTCACCGGCTGCGTAGTGTCGGCTCAGGGCTGCGCCCAGCGCGGCTTCGTCGCGATCGAGCACCACCACCGGCGCCAGCGCGAGCGCCGCAGCCGGGCCGCCGGCAGTGGCTTTCTTGCCGGCGATGGCCGGCGTGCCGCGCACCAGGTGTTCAGCAGCATCGATGATCGCCTGCTGGCTGCGGTAGTTCTCTACCAGCATCACCCGGGTATGGCTGGGCGACAGGAAGGTTTTGGTGAAGGCCATGAAGAAGGTCGGTGAACTGCCACGCCAGCCGTAAATCGATTGCCAGTCATCGCCTACGCACATCAGCGAGGAATGCTGGGCGTTTCGGCCGGTGTGCATCTGCGGCCCACGGCGTCGGATTTCCGCCAGGCTCGCGCGCAGCCAGCTGACGATCTGCGGCGATACATCCTGGAACTCGTCGATCATCAGGTGCGCCAGTGGGCGCAATAACGCATCGGGCAGCAAACGCAGATTTTCCGGGTTGCGCTCGCTGAATAGCGCGAACATGCGGTTGTAGCTCATCACCGGTGGCGACTGTTGCAGCAAATGGGCCTCCAGCGCCTGGCTGTAAAGCGCCAGAGCCTCAAAGAACAGCGCGTCGCTGTCGCCCGGCGGGAAGCGCAGGGCGGCGACCGCGGTGTTCACTTCAAGGCCCAGGTTTTCGATGAAGTTGCTGGCGCCAATGAAGGCATCGAGCAGAGGCGCTGCCGCCAGCTCGCCCTTGACCTTGAACTCGAAGCCGGGCCCCGCCACCGCATCGCCCGCCAAAGACGCTGCCAGACGCTTGGCTGCGGCGTAGTTATCCAACCAGATCAATGGCTTATCGCAGAAAGCTTGAAACAAGGTGCGCTTGACTGCCCACTCGGCGCGAACGGCCAGCTTGGCCCCCGGGCGTTGATACTGCGCGCTTTCAGTGGGGTCGAAACCCAGCATTACCCAGCTATCGAGCCCCTCCAGCCGGCCATGCACATGGAAGGTGCTGCCACGAATATCCACGGTGTCGCGGCACGGCTCAATGCCTTTGATCGGCCAGGCGCCGGCGGCGAACCACAGGTCCTCGATCACGTCGCACAGCTCTTCATCACGCGTGGCCGCCAGCTGCGTCACCTGCACGCGCTTCTGCACATCCGGGTGATCGGGGTCCAGCGGCTTGAGCTGCAAGGCCTCGCGGCGCATCTGGCCGATGAGTTCGGCAAAGCGCGGGCTGCCGTGCAGCAGGTCGCGGTAGCAAAGGTTCATCTGCTGGCGCTGGGCGTCGTTCAGGCGCAGGTCGAAGGGGTTGCTGTCGGCATCCTGCTCGCGACCTTCGGCCAAGTCGCTGCCCAGCGTTTCAAACGCGCGCAGCTGGCCAAAACCCGGCAGGCTGCGCACCCACGGCAGGATGCGCGAGTGAAAGGTGCGCACCAGCTCGCGCGCTTGCGCCTGATTGAGGTCGATCTGCCACAGGCCGAACACCTGCAGCAGGCGCTTGATGAAGTCCTTGCGCGACTCGCGGGTAAAGGTCACCACGGTCATGGCATCGAGCTCGAAGCCCAGGTAGCGGTGCAGCAGCAACAAGCGCAGCACCAGGGACGTCGACTTGCCCGCGCCGGCCCCGGCCACCACGCACGTTGAAGGCGTATCGCTGAAAATCAGCTTCCATTGCGCCGCGCTTGGCTGGGCGGTGCCAGGCAGTCGCTCGGCGACATCGGCCTTGAAGCGTTTCTTCAGTTCAGCCGTGAGGGGCAGCCGCCAGTCATCGAACAGGTTGAGGTCCTGACCTGGCACACCCGGGCTGGGGTCGCGCTCATCGCGGATGACCAGCACCTGGCGACCGGCCTCGAAGCCTTCAACGCGGCCCTGTTCGAACCCTTCGCGGGTGCCCTGGGTATGACCGCTGCGCTGACCATTGGCATGTCCCAGAAACCACGAGTCGCGGTGCTGCGCCTTGAGCCCGCTCAGGCCACGGCCGAGCAGCCGAGCGGTCAAGCGGCGCAGCCAGGGTAGTTGGGCCGGCGGGGCCAGTTCAGGCGCTACCTCGGGGAACTCGTCGGACACGTGGGTTTCCTTGATCTGTGAATCAGCGCGGCATGTTCGCCGCATCCGTAGGAAAGTGCCAGTGATTGCTTGTAGATCAGGGGATTAGCCGATGAATTGCAGGTAAATTCGCTCAGCTAACCATCGAATTAAGCGATCATTCAAAGCCAAAATTTACGCTTTTTTCCGATCAATACCCACCGCATCATGGCGCCATTCCCACCTGTTCAGGAGCCAGCCATGCTGCAACTTCGCCCGTTTGAAAGCCTCGGCCACGCCAACCATGGCTGGCTCGATGCCCATCATCATTTCTCCTTCGCCGAGTATTACGACGCGGCCCGCATGCAGTGGGGCAACCTGCGCGTGTGGAACGACGACCTGATCGCCGCCGGCAGCGGCTTTCCGGCGCACCCGCACCGCGACATGGAGATCATCACGTATGTACGTGAAGGCGCCATCAGCCACGAGGACAGCCTGGGCAACAAAGGCCGTACCGAAGCAGGTGATGTGCAAGTGATGAGCGCCGGCACCGGCATCACACACAGCGAATGGAACAGCGAGCCGGTCGATGTGCGCCTGTTCCAGATCTGGATCATGCCGGACCGCCGCGGCGACGCGCCGTCGTGGGGCACCCGCCCGTTCCCTCGCGGCGAGCGTGGCGAAGGCTTCGTGACCCTGGCCAGCGGCCGTGACGGTGATGAAGATGCGCTGCGCATCCGGGCTGATGCGCGGCTGGCGGCGGCCACCTTGCGCGCTGGCGAGACGGCGGAGTACGTGCTAGGCAAGGATCGCCGTGGGTATCTGGTGCCGGCTCGCGGCGTCATCGAGGTCAATGGCCTGCGGGCCAATGCGCGCGATGGCGTGGCCGTCGAGCAGGAACAGGTGCTGCGGGTAACGGCGATCGAGGACAGCGAGATCGTGTTGGTGGATGTCGCCTGACCTGCGCAATGCCTGGAATCAGGCCGGCAAAGCCGGCCTTACTCGCGCCCTGTGAGAGCGGCTACTGCCGCGGTGGCCGGCCCGATTCAACCACCGCGTACTGGCAAGTGAATCGAGGTGGCGGGGTGGGGTCGGCTGCGCCGACCATCGCGGCCATCGCGGCAATCCGGAGCGCCGGACCGGCCGCGCCTACACGACCGCGTTTGTTCACGAGGTGACGTTGAGCGCTAGGCAGCATGACTGGCGGCTTGGACCGGGCGCGACCGCTTGTCGGCGTCCGCTGAAAAGCAGGTGGCTCCCCCAAAGCGATGACTGACGAAGTCGTGGTCGCTGAATAACCCAGTCGGCTGGAAGCACCTGTCTTGCTTGCGGCTTGATCGAACTGCCGCACCACCCTCACCGTCCAGACATACCTTGCATCATTCAGATCGATAATAACCTTCGCCCCGTTCGATTCGTCCGCCCTCACCCGCCCCGCGCACACTCCGCCCACTTTCTATCGGTTACTGGCGGATTCCCCATGCAACGATCACTCAAACCCTTGCGCTTTCCCCTCGCGGCCCTGGCCGTGGTGGTGATCAGCGCCTGCGGCCGCGCGCCTGACGCGCCGCAGGCGCCAGCGGCGCCCAAAGTCACTGTGGCCGAGGTGATCGAGCAACCGATCAATGAATGGGATGAATTCACCGGTCGCCTGGAGGCACCGGAAACGGTCGAGCTGCGCCCGCGCGTATCGGGGCAGATCGACCGTGTGGCCTTCACCGAAGGCGCACAGGTCAAGCAAGGCGACCTGCTGTTCCAGATCGACCCACGCCCGTTCCAGGCCGAAGTGCGTCGCCTCGAAGCGCAGTTGCAGCAGGCCCGCGCCAACGCGACTCGCAGCGACAATGAAGCCCAGCGCGGCGCGCGCCTGCGTGACAGCAACGCCATTTCGGCAGAACTGGCCGAATCGCGCACCAGTGCAGCGGCCGAGGCCAAAGCTGGGGTGGCCGCGATCCAGGCGCAGCTGGATCTCGCACGCTTGAACCTGAGCTTCACCCGCGTCAGCGCGCCCATCAGCGGCCGCGTCGGGCGGGCGCAGTTCACCGCTGGCAACATCGTCACCGCTGACGTGACCGCGCTGACCAGCCTGGTCTCCACCGACAAGGTGTATGCCTACTTCGACGCCGACGAGCGCGTCTACCTCAAGTACACCCAGCTCGCCCGCCAAGGCCAGCGCGGCCAAGCCACCCCGGTGTACCTGGGCCTGAGCAACGAGGCTGACACCCCGCACCTGGGGCAGATGAACTTCGTCGACAACCAAGTCAACCCACGCACCGGCACCATCCGCGGCCGCGCAGTGTTCGACAACCGTGACGGCGACTTCACCCCAGGCTTGTATGCGCGGCTGAAGCTGGTCGGCAGCGCCCAGTACGACGCGGTACTGATCAACGACGAAGCGGTAGGCACGGACCTGGGCAAGAAATTCGTGCTGGTGATGGATAAAGGCAACACTGCCGCCTACCGCACGGTCGAGCTGGGCCCGAAACTCGAAGGCCTGCGCATCGTGCGCAGCGGCCTGCACAAAGGCGATCGCATCGTCATCAAGGGCCTGCAGCGCGTACGGCCTGGCTCGCAGGTAACACCCCAAGACGCGCCCATGGCCAGCGACGCCACCCTGGCCAACCTTGCCCGCCAGCGCGAAGCCCTGCAGGCCAGCCAGCCGGCAGCCACTCCGAGCAAAGACGCGGCGAATCTGGCCAGCGCCTCCGCGCCTCGCGGTTAAGGACACAGACCCATGAACTTCTCCCGTTTCTTCATCACCCGGCCGATCTTCGCTGCGGTGCTGTCCTTGATCCTGCTGATCGCCGGCAGCATCGCCCTGTTCCAGTTGCCCATCAGCGAATACCCCGAGGTCGTACCGCCTACCGTGGTGGTGCGCGCCAACTTCCCCGGCGCCAACCCCAAGGTCATCGGCGAAACCGTCGCCGCGCCTTTGGAGCAAGCCATCACCGGGGTCGAGAACATGCTGTACATGTCCTCGCAATCGACCGCTGACGGCAAGCTGAACCTGACCATCACCTTCGCCCTGGGCACCGACCTCGACAACGCCCAGGTGCAGGTGCAGAACCGCGTGACCCGCACCCAGCCCAAGCTGCCTGAAGAAGTCACGCGCATCGGCATCACGGTGGACAAGGCCTCGCCCGACCTGACCATGGTCGTGCACCTGACCTCGCCGGATCAGCGCTACGACATGCTGTACCTGTCCAACTATGCCTTGCTCAACGTCAAGGACGAGCTGGCGCGCCTGAACGGCATTGGCGATGTGCAGCTGTTCGGCATGGGCGACTACTCCCTGCGCGTCTGGCTCGACCCGAACAAGACTGCCTCGCGCAACCTCACCGCCAGTGACGTGGTGAGCGCGATCCGCGAACAGAACCGTCAGGTCGCGGCCGGCCAGTTGGGCGCACCGCCTGCGCCGGGTGCCACCAGCTTCCAGCTGTCGGTCAACACTCAGGGCCGTTTGGTCAATGAGGAAGAGTTCGAGAACATCGTCGTGCGCGCCGGCGCCAACGGTGAGATCACTCGCTTGAAGGACGTTGCCCGCGTTGAGCTGGGGTCCAGCCAATATGCCCTGCGCTCGCTGCTCAACAACCAGCCCGCCGTGGCCATCCCGATCTTCCAGCGTCCAGGCTCCAACGCCATCGACATCTCCGATGACGTGCGGGCGAAAATGGCCGAGTTGAAGAAGGATTTCCCCGAGGGCATGGACTACAGCATCGTCTATGACCCCACCGTGTTCGTGCGCGGCTCCATCGAGGCGGTGGTGCACACGCTGTTCGAAGCGCTGATTCTGGTGGTGCTGGTGGTGATCGTGTTCCTGCAGACCTGGCGTGCCTCGATCATCCCGCTGCTGGCCGTGCCGGTGTCGCTGATCGGCACCTTCGCGGTGATGCACCTGTTCGGTTTCTCGCTCAACGCGTTGTCATTGTTCGGCCTGGTGCTGGCCATCGGCATCGTGGTCGACGACGCGATCGTGGTGGTGGAAAACGTCGAGCGCAACATCGGCCTGGGCTTGAAACCCCTGGAGGCCACGCAGAAGGCCATGAGCGAAGTCACCGGGCCGATCATCGCCACGGCGCTGGTGCTGTGTGCGGTGTTCGTGCCGGCGGCGTTCATTTCCGGGCTCACCGGGCAGTTTTACAAACAGTTTGCACTGACCATCGCGATCTCCACGGTGATCTCGGCATTCAACTCGCTGACCTTGTCGCCAGCCTTGGCCGCCGTACTGCTCAAGGAACACAACGCGCCGAAAGACCGCTTCTCGCGGCTGCTCGAACGCCTGTTCGGTCGCTGGTTGTTCGCCCCGTTCAACCGCTTCTTCGAGCGTGCCTCGATGCGCTACGTGTCGGGCGTGGCCCGGGTGATCCGCTCCAGTGGTATTGCGCTGATCCTCTACGCCGGACTGATGGGCCTGACCTACCTGGGCTTCGCCTCGACACCGACCGGCTTTGTACCGGCGCAGGACAAACAGTACCTGGTGGCCTTCGCCCAACTGCCCGACGCAGCCAGCCTGGATCGCACGGAGGCGGTGATCAAGCGCATGAGCGAGATCGCCCTGAAACAGCCGGGCGTGTCTGACTCGGTGGCCTTCCCGGGCCTTTCGATCAACGGCTTCACCAACACCCCGAACAGCGGCGTGGTGTTCACCCCACTGAAACCGTTCAACGAACGTACGGACCCGAGCCAGTCCGCCGCCGCCATCGCCGCCGCGCTGAACGCGCAGTTCGCCGACATCGAAGACGCCTACATCGCCATCTTCCCGCCGCCCCCGGTGCAGGGCCTGGGTACCATCGGCGGCTTCCGGTTGCAGATCGAAGACCGCGGCAACCTGGGTTACGAGGCGCTGTACAGCGAGACCCAGAACATCATCGCCAAGAGCCATAACGTGCCGGAACTGGCCGGGCTGTTCACCAGCTACCAGGTGAACGTGCCGCAGGTCGATGCCGCCATCGACCGGGAGAAGGCCAAGACCCACGGCGTGGCCATCAGCGACATCTTCGACACCCTGCAGATCTACCTGGGTTCGCTGTACGCCAACGACTTCAACCGTTTTGGCCGCACCTATCAGGTCAACGTGCAGGCCGAGCAGCAGTTCCGCCTCGATGCCGAGCAGATCGGCCAACTGAAGGTGCGCAACGACCGTGGGGAGATGGTCCCGCTGGCGACCTTCCTCAAGGTCAGCGACACCTCGGGGCCGGACCGGGTGATGCATTACAACGGTTTCATCACCGCGGAAATCAACGGCGCGGCCGCTCCCGGCTACAGCTCCGGGCAGGCTGAGGCCGCCATCGAGCGGCTGCTCAAGCAGGAGTTGCCCAACGGCATGGTGTACGAGTGGACCGACCTGACCTACCAGCAGATCCTCTCCGGCAATACGGCGCTGCTGGTGTTCCCGCTGTGCGTGCTGCTGGCGTTCCTGGTACTGGCGGCGCAATACGAGAGCTGGAGTCTGCCGCTGGCGGTGATCCTGATCGTGCCGATGACCCTGTTGTCAGCCATCACCGGGGTGATCCTGGCGGGCAGCGACAACAACATCTTCACCCAGATCGGCCTGATCGTGCTGGTGGGCCTGGCGTGCAAGAACGCCATTCTCATCGTCGAGTTCGCCAAGGACAAACAGGCTGAAGGCCTCGACCCGCTGGCTGCCGTGCTGGAAGCCTGCCGGCTTCGTCTGCGGCCGATCCTGATGACCTCCATCGCCTTCATCATGGGCGTGGTGCCGCTGGTGCTGTCGTCCGGTGCCGGGGCCGAGATGCGTCATGCCATGGGCGTGGCGGTGTTCTCGGGGATGATCGGCGTGACCGTGTTCGGTCTGTTCCTGACCCCGGTGTTCTTCTTCCTGATCCGCCGTTTCGTCGAACGTCGTGAAGCGCGCAAGGCCGCCGTTCGCCCTGCTGTGCTGGAGAGCCACCCATGAACCTGCTCAAAACCCTGTCCCCGAGCCTGTTGGCGCTGGCCTTGGCGGCCTGCGCGGTGGGCCCGGACTATCACGCGCCGGACACCGTGCCGGCGCAGCTTGACGCACAGCTGCAAGGCCAGCTCCTGGACCGGGCGCGTTTTGAAAGTGCCTGGTGGCAGCAGTTCGATGACCCCGTGCTGAACCAGTTGGTCAGCGCGTCGCTGGCCGGTAACCGTGACCTGCGGGTGGCATTCGCCCGCCTCAAGGCCGCACGTTCGTTGCGCGAAGAGGCCAGCCTGGACCAGGTGCCGACCGTCACCAGCCGCGCCAGCAGCGAGATTGGCAAGGGCCAGATCCCAGGGCAGAGCGACAAGCGCGTGAACAGCGAGCGCTATGACCTGGGCCTGGACATGGCCTGGGAGATAGACCTGTTCGGCCGCATCCAGCGCCAGATCGAGGCCAGCCGCGCCCAGGAAGATGCCGCCGCGGCTGATCTGCAGCAGTTGCAGGTGAGCCTGATCGCCGAACTGGTCGATGCCTACGGGCAGTTGCGTGGCGCTCAGTTGCGTGAGCGAATTGCCGCTGACAACCTCGACAACCAACGCCAGTCGGGCTCGCTGACCGAACGGCTGCGTGATGCCGGGGTGGGTGACGAACTCGATGTGATGCGTGCCCAAGCGCGGCTGGCTGGGGTCGAGGCCACGGTGCCGCAGTTGCAGGCCGAGCAAATGCGCGCGCGTAATCGTATCGCCACCCTGCTCGGCCAGCGCGCCGATGCGTTGAGCGTGGATCTGTCGCCCAAAGCCTTGCCCGCCATTGCCAAGGCGCTGCCGGTGGGCGACCCCGGTGAGCTGCTGCGCCGGCGCCCGGACATCCACAGCGCCGAGCGGCGTCTGGCGGCGGCCACGGCCAACGTTGGCGTCGCCACTGCGGACCTGTTCCCACGGGTCAGCCTCAGCGGCTTCCTCGGCTTTACGGCCGGGCGCGGTTCGCAGATTGGCAGCGCGGCGGCCGGTGCCTGGGCGCTGGGGCCGAGCATTCAATGGGCAGCGTTCGACCTGGGCAGCGTGCGCGCGCGATTGCGCGGGGCCAAGGCCGATGCCGAGGGTGCGTTGGCCAACTATGAACAGCAGGTATTGCTCGCGCTGGAAGAATCGAGCAATGCCTTCAGTGACTACGGCAAGCGTCAGCAGCGCCTACAGGCGCTGATCCGCCAGAGCGAGGCGAGCCGCAAGGCCGCTGCGCTGGCCTCGGTGCGTTACCGCGAAGGCAGCGTGGATTATCTGGTGCTGCTCGACGCCGAACGTGAGCGTCTGGCGGCCGAAGATGCCCAGGCTCAGGGCGAAGTGGCGCTGTACCAGGGCATCGTCGAGATCTACAAGGCGCTTGGCGATGGCTGGCAGCCGACCGTGGTCGCCAGCGCCCGTTGATCCCCCGTGTTCGCGCCCGGCCAGCCGGTGGCCGGGTGCTTACTGCGCCTGCTGCGCCAACCATTCGTGGCGCAGCAGCGCGTACTGCATCGTGTTTTCGTAGACCGGCTCGCCCTGCTCATCGTTGTAGAACGTGACGTACTCCATGAACACCCCTTCCAGGCGCATGCCCAGCTTCTCGCACAGGCGGCGCGACGGCTGATTGGTGTCTTCGGCATAGGCATACAGGCGGCGCGCGTTGCGCGCCGTGAACAGGTACTCCACCAGCGCGGCGGCCGCCTCGAAGGCATACCCGTGGCCGGCGAAGCGCGGGTTCAACTGCCAGCCGATGGACACCGTGGCGTTTTCCAGTTCGCGTTCGGGTTCGGCAAACAGCTCACCGATCAGTGTCCCGCAATCGGCCAGGCACACAGCCAGGTAGCCTTCGCCCTCGCCGCGCTTGCACGCCTCGGCGCGAGCGGCGTCAAGGTCGGCCACGGCCATGGAGAAAAAACAGCTGGCCGTGGGCTGGTGCAGGTATTCGAACAAC
This sequence comes from Pseudomonas gebzensis, assembly GCF_034427815.1. Taxonomy (NCBI): domain Bacteria; kingdom Pseudomonadati; phylum Pseudomonadota; class Gammaproteobacteria; order Pseudomonadales; family Pseudomonadaceae; genus Pseudomonas; species Pseudomonas gebzensis. The sequence goes on along the minus strand of NZ_JAXQNS010000014.1, from coordinate 93,539 downwards.
GCCGCAGCATCGGCTGCAGCGAAACGACGGATGATCAGGCGAGCGGTGTGCAGAGGCAGCATGGCAGGGTTCCTGGTGGATTCATGGGCGACCGATGCCAGTGCTCTGGCACTTGCGTTGTTGCTGCAACAGACCGCAATCGGGTTGCATCTGCACAGAAAACGCGCAACTGATAGTGGTTCGCCATTATCCCGGTTCTCGGACGGGTGTGTGCAAGGTTAGAATGCGCAAAACCTGGAGTGCTGATGAATCACGAACGCCTGCCCCCGAGCGACCCCGACGCGATCACCGATGCCGCTGCGCAGTGGTGCCTGCGCCTGCACGCCGATGACTGCACCGACACCGAGCGGCAGGCCTTCGCCCGGTGGCTGACGGCAGACCCGCGGCACGCCGAGGAGTACCAGGCCATCGACAGCATCTGGGAAGGCGCCGGGCAGTTGCCCGCGGCCCATTTGCCCGGTGCCGCGCCCTACCGCGCGCCGCCACTGCGCTACCGTCTACGGCGCTTTGCACCCGCCTTCGCCTGCGCGCTGCTGGCCCTGCCCATCGCCGCCTGGATCGGCTGGGAACAGGGTTGGTTACCCAACCATTACCAGCACCTGAGCACGGGTGACCAGGTGCAGACCGTGCAGCTCAGCGATGGCAGCACGGTCGAGCTGAATCTCAACACCGAGCTGCGCTATTTCAACTTCAAGGATCAACGCCGGATCACCCTGGTCGAGGGCGAAGCCTTCTTCAAGGTCAGCCACGACAGCGAGCATCCGTTCATTGTCCAGGCCGCCCAGGGCCAGACGCGGGTCACGGGAACGCAGTTCAACGTGTGGAAGTACCAGGATCAGGTCAAGGTCACGCTGGTGGAAGGCTCAGTGCTGGTCAGCAGCGCTGGCGACGCCGGTTATCGGCTCGGCCCCGGCATGCAGGCCAGCTACCGCCTGGGCGACTTCGAGCCCAAGCTGGCGCAGAGCACCGATGCCGACAACAGCCTGGCCTGGCGCACCGGCAAGCTGGTGCTGGACAACCTGAGCCTGCAACAGGCCCTGCCGGTCATCAACCGCTACCTCGACAAGCCGCTGCGTGTGGCGGATGAGGGCACCGGCAAGATTCGCATCAGCGGCGTGTACAACACCCGTGAGGTCGCGCGGCTGGTCGCCACGCTGCCCAAGGTGCTGCCGGTCTACCTGACCCGCAGCAAGGACGGCGGCACCGTGCTCAACCGCATCGCCCCGCCGCCACCGCGCGGCTGAGCGTCCTCACAGCACCATGGCCGCCACCCAGCCAAACACCAGCAGCGGCAGGTTGTAATGGATGAAGGTCGGAACCACCGTGTCCCAGATATGGTGATGCTGGCCATCGACGTTGAGCCCCGAGGTCGGACCCAGGGTTGAATCCGACGCCGGCGAACCGGCATCGCCCAACGCCCCGGCCGTACCGACGATGCACACCGTGGCCAGCGGGTCGAAGCCCAGCTGAATACACAGCGGCACGAAGATCGCCGCGAGGATCGGCACCGTCGAGAACGACGAGCCAATGCCCATGGTCACCAGCAGCCCCACCAGCAGCATCAAGAGCGCGCCAACGGCTTTGCTGTGGTCGATCCACTGCGCGGCAGCCTCGACCAGCGACTTCACCTCCCCCGTGGCCTTCATCACTTCCGCAAAACCGGAGGCGGTAATCATGATGAAGCCGATCATGGCCATCATCTTCATGCCTTCGGTGAACAGATCATCGGTGTCTTTCCAGCGCACGATGCCCGACAGCGAGAAGATCAGAAAACCGACCATCGCGCCGATGATCATCGAGTCCAGCCACAGCTGCACCACGAATGCCGCCAGAATGGCGAATCCGGCCACCAGCAGCGTCAGTGGGTTGTACTGCACGCTGACCTGCTCGACCTGCTCGATGCGCGCCAGGTCGTAGTCGCGCTTGCGCCGGTAGCTGAAGAACACCGCCACCAGCAACCCGACCAGCATGCCGGTCGCGGGCAAGGCCATGGCGTGGGTGACGTTCAGGCCGCTGACATCGACCCCGGCGCGGCTGACGTTGGGCAGCAGGATCTGGTTGAGGAAGATGTTGCCAAACCCCACCGGCAGGAAGATATACGGGGTGATCAGGCCAAAGGTGATGACGCAGGCGATCAGCCGGCGGTCGATGCGCAGGCGAGTCAATACGTACAGCAGCGGCGGCACCAGTAGCGGAATGAAGGCAATGTGGATAGGCAGGATGTTCTGCGACGACACCGCTACCACCAGCATCAGGCCGATCATCAGCCATTTCACCTTGCCACCGTCGGCATGGCCCTGGCGGTCGATCATGCTCAGCGCGCGGTCGGCCAGGGCATGGGCAAGGCCCGACTTGGCGATGGCCACGGCGAAGGCACCGAGCAACGCGTACGACAACGCCACCGTCGCGCCCCCGCCCAAGCCCGCATTGAAGGCCTGCAAGGTGCCGTCCAGGCCCAGGCCACCGACCACGCCGCCCACCAAGGCGCCAATGATCAAGGCGATGACCACGTGCACGCGGGACAAGCTCAGGACCAGCATGACGCCGACCGCGGCAATGACTGCATTCATTTCGTGAAGTACCTCGTTACGACAGACAAAAGGCGAGCGCACCGGCGCCAGACTGCGCGTGGCAGGGCCGGTCCGAAGGGGTGGTTGTTATTTGAGGGCGCACACTCTGAAGCACCCTCGCCCGCTTGTCAAAGCCGCAGGGTGCGCGTGTTCAAGCACCGGGCGCGGTTTTTATCGAATGCCGGAATAAAGAAAAAATCTGCATCGCCGACACAGTTTCATGACCCAGGTCAGTACGGCAGGCGTCAGCGCCATGCGCCAGGCACAGCAGCACCGGGGACCGTGGCCGGTCACGTGCTGCGGACCCACACCACCTGGCCCTGCGCAGATCGATGTCGTACCGACCCCAGAATCGATTTCAAGAGAACTCACTCCATGCCGCTGCGCCAACTGTCCATTCAATGGAAGATCACCCTGCTGGCCGGCCTGTGCCTGGCCAGCATCGTTACCCTGCTGGTCGGCCTGTCCCTCTACCGCATGAACGCCAGCGCCGGGCTGGTCGAAGCCAGCAGCGTGCAGATGCTGAGCAAGGTCGCCCAGGCGCGCCTCGAAGCGCAGAGCGAAGCCCAGGGCCTGAATGTTCGCCGCCAGTTCATGGATGCCTACCAGTACGGCGGTGGCCTTGCCCGGCAATTGATGTTCGTGCGTGAGCAGGCGCAAAAGCGCCAACTCGATGCCCGTGACCTACGCCAGGACATGACCGATCAGGTCCACAAGGCGCTGCAGGGCAATCCCGATCTGCTCGGCTTCTCGCTGGTGTTCGAGCCCAATGCACTCGATCAGCGCGACAGCCAGTTCAACGGCCAGCAAGCGTTGGGCAGCAACGCCGAGGGCCGCTTTGCGCTGTACTGGTCGCAGCCGCGTCCAGGCCAGCTCACCTCGATGGCCCTGCCCGAAAAAGACCTGGCCGACACCAGCATCGGCCCCAGCGGCGAGCCGGCCAACACCTGGTGGGTGTGCCCGCGCACCACGGCCAAGGTGTGCATCAGCGAACCGTACTTCTATGCCATCGATGGCCAGCAGGTGCTGATGACCAGCATCGTCTTCCCGCTGATCGAAGGCGGCAAGGTGATCGGTACACTGTCCACCGACATCAATCTGAACAGCCTGCAGGCCATCAGCGAGCGCGCCAGCGCTGGGCTGTACGAGGGCCGCACCACGGTCGGCATCCTCAGCCCGGCTGGCCTGCTCGCAGGCTACAGCGCCGATGCCAGCAAGCTGTCGCAGCGCTACGAGCAAGTCGACCCCGCCCAAGGCGCGGAACTGGTGCGCAACCTCGGCCAGCGCCAGGCGCAGCAAGTGGTCGAGCACGACGCGCGGCTCAAGGTGCTGACCAGCTTCGAGCCGATTCCCGGCAGTCAACACTGGGGCGTGTTGCTCGACCTGCCCAAGAGCGTCCTGACCGCCCCCGCCGAAGCGCTCAAGGGTGAACTCGACGCGCTCAATACCCAGGGCATGCTGCTGCAACTGGCGCTCGGCGTCGCGGCCGCGCTGGCCGGGCTGCTGCTGGTGTGGCTGTTGGCGCGCGGCGTGACCCGGCCGATCCTCAACGTGGCCGCCATGCTCAAGGACATCGCCAGCGGCGAAGGCGACCTCACCCGTCGCCTGACCTACGACAAGCGCGACGAGCTGGGCGAACTGGCCGGTTGGTTCAACCGCTTTCTCGACAAGCTGCAGCCGACCATCGCCGAGGTGAAGCAGTCGGTGCAGGCTGCGCGCAGCACCGCCGACCAGTCGGCCGCCATCGCCAGCCAGACCAGCGCCGGCATGGAACAGCAGTACCGCCAGGTCGATCAGGCCGCTACCGCCTCCCACGAAATGAGCGCCACTGCCCAGGACGTCGCCCGCAGTGCTGCCCAGGCTGCGCAAGCTGCGCGCGATGCCGACCAGGCGACCCGCGAGGGCTTGTCGGTCATCGAGCGCACCACCCAGAGCATCGACGCCCTGGCGGCGGACATGAGCACGGCCATGGATCAGGTCGCAGGCCTTGCGCAGAACAGCGACAAGATCGGTTCGGTGCTGGAAGTGATTCGCTCGATCGCCGAACAGACCAATCTGCTGGCACTCAACGCCGCCATCGAAGCCGCGCGCGCCGGGGAAGCGGGCCGTGGCTTTGCCGTGGTGGCCGATGAAGTACGCAACCTCGCTCGCCGCACGCAAGAATCGGTCGAGGAAACCCGCCAGGTGATCGAGGCGCTGCAGGCCGGAACGCAGGAGGTCGTCGGCGCCATGCAGGGCAGCCATCGGCAGGCCCAGGGCGGTGTCGAGCAGGTGTCGGCAGCGGCCACCGCCTTGCAGCGAATCGGCAATGCGGTGTCGGTGATCACCGACATGAACCTGCAGATCGCCAGTGCCGCCGAGGAACAGAGCGCGGTGGCCGAAGAGATCAACAGCAACATCGCGACCATTCGCGATGTCACCGAATCGTTGTCCGGGCAGGCGAACGAGTCGGCGCGGGTGAGCCAGTCGCTGAACCAGCTGGCGAATCAGCAGCAGGGATTGATGGACCAGTTTCGGGTGTAGTCGCCGAGGGCGAGTTCAGGTTCGTCTGCACTCGTCCAGGTCTGCTGAGGGTGGTAAGGCCCAGTGAGTACGGGCCTACCTTGGATGTTGTTCGAACACTCCCGAGTTTCAGTCAAGGCCCTACACACCGAGCCTGTGTTATCGGGCTATCAGGTGCTCGCTTCCTACACACGTTCGACATGTACGTCTGATGGGCGCGGGACCTCAAACGTCAATCGGGCCGCCAACCCGCGTACCTGCACAATGCGCAGGTACAGCGGGTTGGCGGCCCGATCTCTTGACCAAGCTTGGCGGTGTCAGTCAGCCAGGCGCCAGGTAGTCGTGCCCTTGCTGTCTTCCAACACCACACCCATCGCCGTCAACTGATCACGAATCCGGTCGGACTCGGCCCAGTGCTTCTCGCTGCGCGCTTGCAGACGCGCCTGGATCAGCGCTTCGACCTCAACGGCATCGACCTTGCCTTCAGCGCCTGCACGCAGGAAGTCATCGGCTTCGAGCTGCAGCACACCCAGCACATCGCCCAGCTCGCGCAAGCGTCCGGCCAGGCCGGCAGCGGCCTGAGGGTCGCTGTCGCGCAGGCGGTTGATCTCGCGCACCAGATCGAACAGCACGGCGCAGGCTTCGGGGGTGCCGAAGTCGTCGTTCATGGCCGTGGTGAAGCGCTCGACGAACGCCTCGCCGCCAGCCGGGGCAACGCGCGGCAAACCGCGCAGCGCATGGTAGAAACGCTCCAGCGCCGCCTTGGCATCGCGCAGGCTGTCTTCGGAATAGTTGATGGCGCTGCGGTAATGGCTGGCCACCAGCAGGTAACGCACCACTTCGGGGTGGTACTTTTCCAGCACCTCGCGAAGGGTGAAGAAGTTGTTCAACGACTTGGACATCTTCTCGCCATTGATACGGATCATGCCGCAGTGCATCCAGGCATTGGCGTACTGCTTGCCAGTGGCCGCTTCGCTCTGCGCGATCTCGTTCTCGTGGTGCGGGAATTCGAGGTCACTGCCGCCACCGTGAATGTCGAAGCTCTCGCCCAGGCAGCACGTCGACATCACCGAGCACTCGATGTGCCAGCCCGGACGGCCCGGACCCCACGGCGATTCCCAGCTGGGCTCGCCGGGCTTGACGCCCTTCCACAGCACGAAATCGAGCGGGTCCTGCTTGGACTCGCCCACTTCGATGCGCGCGCCGATGCGCAGGTCTTCGACCTTCTTGCGCGATAGCTTGCCGTAGCCGACGAACTTGCCGACGCGGTAGTACACGTCGCCATTGCCCGGGGCATAGGCGTAGCCCTTGTCGATCAAGGTCTGGATCATCGCGTGCATGCCGGGAATATGGTCGGTGGCTCGCGGTTCCTGATCCGGTGGCAGGATATTGAGGCGGCGCTCGTCTTCGTGCATGGCATCGATCATGCGCGCGGTCAGCTCATCGAAGCGCTCGCCGTTCTGGTTGGCGCGGTTGATGATCTTGTCGTCGATGTCGGTGATGTTGCGCACGTAGGTCAGCGCGTAGCCGCTCTTGCGCAGCCAGCGGGTCACCAGGTCGAAGGCCACCATGCTGCGACCGTGGCCCAGGTGGCAGTAGTCGTACACGGTCATGCCGCAGACGTACATGCGCACGTTGTTGCCATCGAGCGGCTTGAAGACTTCTTTCTGCTTGCTCAGTGTGTTGTAGACGGTAAGCACGACGATTCCTCAGCTGCCCCAGGAGTCACGCAGGGTGACAGTGCGGTTGAACACGGGACGGCCGGGCTGGCTGTCCTTCAGGTCGACGCAGAAATAGCCTTCACGCTCGAACTGGAAACGGTCTTCGGGCTGCGCCTGGGCCAGCGACGGCTCAGCGCGGCAGCCACTGAGCACCTGCAGCGAGTCGGGATTGATGTTGTCGAGGAAGCTGCCACCGTCTTCGGTCTTTTCCGGGTTGGCGGAGCGGAACAGGCGGTCGTAGAGGCGCACTTCGCACTCCACGCTGTCGGCGGCCGGCACCCAGTGAATCACGCCCTTGACCTTGCGCCCTTCCGGGTTCTTGCCGAGGGTATCCGGGTCATACGAGCAACGCAGCTCGACGATGTTGCCGTCGGCGTCCTTGATGGCTTCGTCGGCACGGATCACATAGCTGCCGCGCAGGCGCACTTCACCGGTAGGTTCCAGACGCTTGTAGCCCTTGGGCGGCTCTTCCATGTAGTCGTCACGGTCGATATACAGCTCGCGAGCGAACGGCAGCACGCGTACGCCCATGTCTTCTTTCGGGTGGCGCGGCAGTTGGAGCTGTTCGACCTGGCCTTGCGGGTAGTTGGTGATGACCACTTTCAACGGACGCAACACGCACATGGCGCGCGGCGCGGTGCGGTCGAGGTCGTCACGGATGCTGAATTCGAGCATGGACATGTCGACCACGCCGTCGGAACGGTTGGTGCCGACCATGTCGCAGAAGTTGCGGATCGAGGCCGGCGTGTAGCCACGGCGGCGGTAGCCCGACAGCGTCGACATGCGCGGGTCGTCCCAGGAGTCGACGTGCTTTTCATCGACCAGCTGCTTGAGCTTGCGCTTGGAGGTGATGGTGTAGTTCAGGTTCAGGCGGCTGAACTCGTACTGACGTGGGTGCGCCGGTACGGGCAGGTTGTCGAGGAACCACTCGTACAGCGGCCTATGGGCTTCGAACTCCAGGGTGCAGATCGAATGAGTGATGCCTTCGATGGCGTCGGACTGGCCATGGGTGAAGTCATAGTTGGGGTAGATGCACCAGTCGTTGCCGGTCTGGTGGTGGTGCGCGTGGCGGATGCGGTACAGGATCGGGTCGCGCAGGTTCATGTTCGGCGAGGCCATGTCGATCCTGGCCCGCAACACGCGCTCACCGTCCTTGAACTCACCGGCTTTCATGCGGGCGAACAGGTCGAGGTTCTCTTCCACGCTACGGTCGCGGAACGGGCTGTCCTTGCCTGGTTCGAACAAGCTGCCGCGATATTCCTTGGCTTGATCCGGGGTCAGGTCGCAGACATACGCCTTGCCCTGCTTGATCAGCTCGATGGCCCACTCGTGCAACTGGCCGAAATAGTCTGAGGCGAAGCGCACCTTGCCGGCCCACTCGAAACCCAGCCACTTCACATCGCGCTGGATGGCATCGATGTATTCCTGGTCTTCCTTGGCCGGGTTGGTGTCATCGAAGCGCAGGTGGCAGTCGCCGCCGAATTCCTGGGCCAGGCCGAAGTTCACGCAGATCGACTTGGCGTGGCCGATGTGCAGGTAACCGTTGGGCTCTGGGGGGAACCGGGTGACGATGCGGGCGTGCTTGCCGGCGTCCAGATCAGCTTGAACGATGGGCCGCAGGAAGTTTGCAGGAACAGCGGGGGCGCCTTTGGCAGCGGCGTTGGGCGCGGTGTCGGCAGTGGGCTTGCTCATAGGATCCTTGAATGCACGTGTCGGGCCGGGTAGGCCGATTCAATCAAAGGGCCTATCATAGCCGATGCAGTCAAGTGGCTGACAGCCGAACACCGCAATCTACCGCGATTTGTCCCGCCCTGACCGCCGCGCGGCACCTTTGATGTGTCGTACCGGTCAGAGCACGCGTCAGGTAACGGCAAGCGCCCGGCGCAGCCACGTTCTTATATGCCTTGAAATAGCGAGTTCCCGCATGTCCAAAGTCAAACTGAGCACCAACCACGGCGACATCGTTCTGCAACTGAATGCCGACAAAGCCCCGCAGACCGTTGAGAACTTCGTGCAGTACGTCAAAGACGGCCACTTCGATGGCACCATCTTCCACCGCGTGATCAAGGGCTTCATGATCCAGGGCGGCGGTTTCGATGCCAACATGAGCCAGAAGAAAACCCGCGCGACCATCCAGAACGAAGCCGACAACGGCCTGAAAAACGCCAAGTACAGCGTTGCCATGGCGCGTACCATGGAGCCGCATTCGGCTTCTGCGCAGTTCTTCATCAACGCCTCGGACAACGATTTCCTCAACCACAGCGGCAAGAACGTGCAGGGCTGGGGTTATGCGGTGTTCGGCGAAGTGATCGAAGGCCGTGAAATCGTCGACGCCATCGAGAAAGTCGCTACCGGTTCCAAAGGCGGCCATCAGGACGTGCCGGCAGAGGCCGTGGTCATCGAGAAAGCCGAGATCATTGAGTGATACTGCTGATCTCCGATCTGCACCTGCAAGAAGAACGCCCGGACATCACCCGGGCGTTTCTTGATCTGCTCGAAGGTCGCGCCCGCCAAGCCACGGCGCTGTATATCCTTGGCGACTTCTTCGAGGCCTGGATCGGCGACGATGCCATGACGCCGTTCCAGGGCTCGATCTGCCAGGCCTTGCGACAGCTCAGCGACAGCGGCACGCAGGTGCTGCTGATGCACGGCAACCGTGATTTCCTTATCGGCGAAGCGTTCTGCAAGGCGGCGGGCTGTACCTTGCTGCCCGACCCCTGCGTGGTCCAGCTCGGCGGTGAGCCTGTGCTGCTGATGCATGGCGACACCTTGTGCACGGGCGACGTGGGCTACATGAAGTTGCGCCGCTACCTGCGCAACCCGCTGAGCCTGTGGCTGTTGCGGCACCTGCCGCTGTCCACCCGGCAGAAGCTGGCGCGCAAGCTGCGCAGTGAAAGCCGCGCGCAAACACGCATGAAAGCCCGCGATATCGTCGACGTCACCGCTGATGAGGTACCCAGGCAAATGGCTGCCCAAGGCGTGTGCACGCTGATTCACGGCCACACGCACCGCCCGGCGGTTCACCGGCTGCAGGTCAATGGCCAGCCGGCCCGGCGAATCGTGCTGGGCGACTGGGACCAACGCGGCTGGGCAGTACAGGCCGATGAGCACGGCCTGCACTTGTACGATTTCGCCTTCGACCAGGCGGGCACTGCCTGCGCTTAGTGCTCGCCCCCCATCGTTGCAGTGGCTCCAGCTGTCCCGTCCGCCTCGCTGATGCGGTACACCCGATACTGCGGATCAGCCTGGATCTGCGCGTCGGTAAACGGCAGCGGCGCCAGTTGGCGGGCGGCAAAGGCGCGGGTCTGGTCTTCGGCATGGGCCGAGCCCGACTCGCTGGACAGCGAGAACGCCAACAACCCTTGGGCCTCTGGGCCGTGCTCGGTGAAGCTGACCACCTGCAGATAGCTGGTGCCGCTGACGACCCGGCGCTTGCCCGCCGCTACCGGCACGCTGACCATCGCGTTGTACACGCCCAAGGCCTGCGGGCCACCGGCCACCGGCGTGCCGCCCGCTGACTGCTGCACCTGCCCCCAGTGGCTATCGCTGCCGATCCCCTCCTCCTCCACCTGCGCCAGAGACGCCAGCGCCGCCTCCCGCAACTTCGCCCTCACCGCCGCCTGCTCCACCGCCAGCCCGCGTGGCGTGTGCTGAGGATCGGCCGGGTCGAATGCAACGCGCCAGAGCTCAGGCTGGCTGGCCAGCGCTTGGAACAGGTGCTGGAAATGCACGAAGCCTACGCCGCTACGGACCTCGGCCTTGCCATTCCAGGCCAGCAAACTGGCGCACAGCGCGGCCAGATCAGGCTGTACCGAGCTGCACCACTGACGCAGGTCCGGCAAGAACAGTTCGGCCAGGTACACATCGTCGTTCAGCACAAGGTCGCGCAACGCCGCTGCATCGAGCTTGGCCCGTCCCTGCAGGCGGTCGAGCGCAAAGCGGCTGCGCAGCCCCAACGGTTGACCGCTGCGGCTCACCAGCGGCGAAAACCCGGTCAGCGGCTGCGCCGGATTGACCATCCAGGCCGAGTCATTGGAGTTCTGCACGAAGTCCCGACGTTGCAGGCTCGGCAACTGCGTGGTGGGGAAGATTCCCGGCTGCGCCGCCTGTGGGTCGACCTTCCAGGCGCAGGCCTGCCGCGAGCCATCGAGCACGACCAGCGGCTGGTCGCTGGCAGCCGGATCGCTGCAGCTGGCCAGCAGCGACTGGTCAACGTACGGCACGACCGACTGATTCAGGTACAGCGCCTCGCCGCCGGCATCCACCGCCAAGGTGTTGACCCACGGAATGCCCTGGGTCTTGCCGATCGAGCGTTTCAGCGCCTGCAGGCTGTCGGCGCGGTTGATCTGGTACCACTGCTGCAGGACGCGCGTGTTGTCGAGATTGGCGTCGCGCAGGCTGTAGGCATGACGGCTGTCCCAGTCCAGGCGGCCGGGCCATTGCACGACGGGGCCGAAGGCTGAGCTGTAGACCTCACGCTGTACCTGCCGAGTTTGACCTTGCGGGTCTTTGACGGTGACCGTCAGCGTCTGGCGCTGCAGCGGGCGCGACTGGCCATCGAGCAGGTAACGGGTCGGGTCTTTCGGGTCGAGCTGCAGGCGGTACAGCGTGAAATGCTTGGAAGCATCGACCGTATGGGTCCAGGCCAGGTTCTGGTTGAAACCGATGTTGATCATCGGCAGGCCCGGCAAGGCAGCGCCCATGACATCGAGCTTGCCCGCAATGGTCAGGTGCATCTGGTAAAAGCGCAGGCCGCCGACCCAGGGGAAATGCGGGTTGCCCAGCAGCAGGCCGCGGCTATTGGCCGAGCGCTGCGAGCCAACTGCAATCGCGTTGCTGCCCCGTTCTGTCGCGAAGTGCTGCTGGCGCGCCAGGGCCTTGGCGAAGCGTGGATCGACCTGCGCCGTGGCCACCCCTGGTGGCGTGGCACCGACCAGGGCTTCGGCGAACTGCCCGATCCCCCCTTCTGCCAGCAGGCGGCGGGTCAGCTTTACCAGGTCGAGGCTGGTGATGGGCCTGAGCCCTTCGCCGCTGCCACATTCCACCGGCAGGCCCTGCGCGCTGCGTTCGGCCAAGGCGCGGTTGTAGCCGCTGGCATAGCCTTCGAGCAAGGCGCGCACCGTGGCAGGCTGTGCCTGCAAGAACGCGTTGACCGCAGTCGGCGTGTTGAGCCAGGTGAAGAACAGGTCACTGTCGAGGTTGTTGCGCTGTTCGACGGTCGTGCCCTCGCTGCCGAAATGGCGCGAGCGCTCACCGTTGACGGTCAGCACTTCATCGGCCAGCAGGCAGAGGTTGTCCTGCCCGTAGGCGTAGCCGATACCATAGCCCAGGCCTCGCTCGTCCTTGGCCAGAATGTGCGGCACGCCGAAGCTGGTGCGGCGAATCTGTGCGCTGGCGTGATCGCTTGCCGCCTGGGCGTGGGGGGTGAACGCGGCGGCGGCGAGGGCCGCCAGGCTGAGGCACGCCAACGGGCGCGAACGTGGAATCACAGGCACTCCTGATCGATCGAGGGTCATCACGATCAAACGAATGGCCGGTACGGAAAATTTACCCGGCCGCGTCGAGCCACCTCCTCTCACTTGCGAGACGTGGCGAGCGGCATTCAGGATTTATTTTCGCTGCGGGTGCAGTTTTTTCGTTTTCATTCGTCTTACTTAGTTGAGACACACCGATTCAGGACCGTTCACCACAAGGAGTATTCCCATGCACAACCCGACCGCAGATGCTCAGCGGCCCAAACCGGGCAGCCCTGTGTCATCCGCCACCTCGGAGGGCGCGCAGGAGCGACTGGCCAATGATCAGATTCGTGAACTCCTGCGCGTCTATGGCCTGCGCACCAGCCTGATCCGGCTGAAAGTGATCGAGGCCCTGCACGTGGCCGACAGGGACGGTCGTAGCATCGGCGTACGCGGCGTGCATGCGCAACTCGAGCAGTTGGATATTCCACTGTCGTTTCTCAGCGTGCGCGAAGTGCTCAAGCGTCTGTGCACCGAGGGCGTGATCGCCTTGGGCAGCGACAAGTGCTACAGCCTCAATCCACCGGCACGTGCGGCGCTGGAGCGACGTTGAAAGTGACGGCCTGTCAGGACGGCCTGTCAGGACGGCCTGTCAGGACGGCCTGTCAGGACGGCGAATGAGTCAGGCGGGCCAGGCGGAGGGCTGCAACGAGAACGGCCGGTCACAGGAACCGGCCGTGAAGCGTCAGGGCTTTTTGACCTTGCGACGCAGGATCGCGTTGATCACCACCACCACGACCGCAATGGCCATAGCCAGGTACTGGAACGTCTGTTCGCTGATGGTGCCCTGTTTCTGCAGATGGGAGAGGCCCAGCATCAGGCCGATGACCACCAGGATGATCAGAATCGAATACTTCAACCGCTGCACATGTGTCATTGAATACGTCCTTACCGCATCGAAAACCGGAATGTTCGTCAAGCGCGGCGCGCATCATAACGCGATGTGGCGGTTGCTGGCGCCTGTCCTGAGCGGACCGGCGGTGTAGAGAGGGTCGCTGGACCTTGTAACTGCCAGGCAGAAACCAGCACAGATGACCCGGTGCGTGCCGCGATTACCAGGCGACTCTTCCTACGAGCACAGGCCACACTGCCTGCGACTATGACCCCATTATTACTACAATAGGCGGCCCGTTTGGCGCCTAGCGACCCCTCAGACGCTGTTCGACAATTTGCCGGGAATCCGGACCGCCGCTTGCGTGCAGGTGTGTACCGGCCGTTCAGGCATCGAACCAGCCCCCGTCCGAGGAAATCAACATGGAAATGCCAGATCTTTCCCGCATCGACACCCAGCAACTTCCCGAATCACTGCAATCGCTCATCGAGTGCATCGGCATCGAGAATGCCTATACCCTCACCCGCGCCTATGGTGGCAGACCCAAATACATTCCCAAGCACCGCGAGCGCACCCGTCTGGTCGAAATCCTTTCCGACGAGGCGCTCGATGCCTTGATCAAACGGTTTTCCGGCATGGCGCTGGAGATTCCCAAAGTCGATCACTTTCAGCGGCAATTGCGCAATCTGCAGATACAGGAAGAGAGCGCCAATGGCTGCTCACGCAGCCTGCTTGCCGATAAATACGGCCTGAGCCTGCGACAGATCGGCAATATCCGCCGCCAGCACTGACCCCTCCCTCACTGGACCTCTCCAGACATGAAACAGGCAATCAGCCAGGATACGGCATCTCCGATCACTCGCATCCTGGCGCTGTCTGCCGACTGATCCGCCCTTCGACTGGTTAATCCTGCCCTTCTGGCGCCTCTGAGCCAGCCCGTCAAAAGTCCCGTTTGTAGAAGATATCCAGCGAACTGGCCACACCACTGGCTGCCTCCACATAGACCTTCTTGCTGAGCTTGTAGCGCAGAGCGATGGTATTGGCCGGCTCGAACACACCCACGCCATAACGCAGGCTCAAGCGTTCGGTCAGGTTACCGCTGGCAACCACACTGGTAGTGTTACCGCTGCCTTCGGTGTCGAGCTGGAAGTCCTCGATGCCCAAGCGTGTCGCCAGGCTGCCGGTCATCCCCGCACTGCCCGCCAGCCCCAGGCCCAAGGCCGCTTGAGCCAGCATGTTGTTGTCCTCGCCGGTGTTGCCCAGCGGGCGCCCCAGCACCAGATAAGACAACGCCTGTTCCTGGCTCATGGCCGGCTCGGCAAACACGGTGGCGGTCGGCTGTTCGGCGTTACCAGTGAGGCGAATGCCGGCGGTCACGTCATCGACCTGGCGAATCGCTTCGATGTCCAGGTAAGGCTGGGCAATCGGCCCGGCGAACAGCAGCCGCGCGCGTCGAATGGTGAGGCGCTGGCCATAGGCGCGGTAGCGACCATCAGCCAGGTTCAGCTCGCCGCGGGTGTCCAAGTTGTCACCGATGTGCACGCGCCCTTTGAGATCGGCAGTGAGGCCGAAGCCGCTGAAGGCGAGTTTCTCCTGCCCGACCTGCACATCGATGTCCATGGCCATGGCCATGGGCGGCTTGCCTTCTGCAGTCTGCTGGCCAACGATCACCGTGTCGTCCGAGACCTTCACCGTGGACGGTGGCAGTTGGCGAATGGTGATCTTGCCCTTTGGCACCTGCACCTTGCCGACAATCGCCAGCTTGTCGTCGATCAGCCGGATGTTCAGATCAGGTGAGACCTCAAGCTGAGCATAGGGCTCGACGGTGACCGGCAGTTGCTGACCTTGCAGGCGGACATCGACCCCCAGGGCCTGGCCCCAGTTGATCTGCCCGCCGATCTGTCCGCGCCCGGCCTCACCGCTGCGCCAGCCGCCGCTCAAGCGCACCTGCTCACCGGCAATGGCGGCCTGGATCGACAGGTCCTGCAAGCTGATCGGCAACTCGGCGCCGCTCACCTCACCGCCAGTGAGGTTCAGGTTGCCGTTCACCTGCGGCGCCAGCAAGGTGCCCGAAATACGGCCACTGCCATTGAGCTGCCCGGCCAGGCGCTCGACCATCGGCGCGAACGGCCGGGCGACGGCGATATCCAAACCGCTGAGAGTGAAGTCGCCGGAGACCGGTTTGTCTGCGGCTACCGGGTCGATGCGGGCGTTGAGGCTCAGGGCACCCAGGCCCTTGCCCTGGAAGGTCAGTTGCGTGTCGACCCGGCGTGGCGCCAAGGTGCTGTCCAGGCGCAGGGCCTGGTACGGGAAGGCGATCCAACGGTCCTGGTCGCGCAGGCTCAGGGTGCCGCCGCTGGCATCGACACGCACGGTGCCTTTCGGGCCGCTGGCCGGCACGTCGAGGTTGACGTCCGCATTGAGCAGGCCTTTCCAGGCGAAATCCTTGGGCATCCACTGCGCCAGGCTCTCAAGCGGGAACTGCTTGAGGTGATAGCGAATCCGTGGTTCGGGCGCCAGGCGCTGGTCATCCCCACACAGGCTGGCCTGGCCGGAGCGCCAGCAGTGAGCGCCGAAATCGAGCTGACCACTGGCCAGGCGCTTCAGGCTGGTTGGCGCCTGCAGGCGCCAGTCCTGGCCGCCGGCCTGGATGCGGCCGGTGGCCAGACGGCCCCGCCAGTCACCCTTGGCCAGCGTGCCATCCAAAGCCAGGTCGAGTGTGAGCTGCGGCCCGGCGAGGCCGAGCGTCAGCGCCTGCTGGCTGAGGGTGCCCTTGCCAGTGGCGACCAGGGTGCCCAAGGCGGTATCGCCGGCATTGATGGCCGTGGCTTTGAGGTCAATCACTGCGCGCTGGTTGTTGTCGAGGTTGGCGGTGAGGTCCAGGCGCTGGATCCGGTTGGTGTCCTGGGCAAGGTGCTGTCCCAACAGCGTCAGTTTGCCCTGCGGCGCATCCAGGGTGCCGGCGACATCCAGTTGGCCTTTCATCTGGCCTTGCAGGCCCGGCCACAGTTGCCCCAGACGCGGCATGTCGATATCGATGCGCCCGGCCAGGCGCTGCTCCAGGCTGCCGCTGCCGTTGATGCGGTTGGCCCCCAGTTGCACGGCCAGGGCGCCAAGCGTCCAGCGCTCGCCAGCGCCGTTGGCGTCCACCTTGAGCACGGCCGGTTGCCCGCGCAGGCGGCCCTTGAGGTCCAGCTGTGCGGTGAGGTCGAGCTTCTCGTCTCTGATCTGGCCTTTGCTGCGCAGCGGCCCTGCCAAGGTGCCGGGCAGCTGCGCGACCCAATAGGCCGGGTCAAGCGCCGACAATTGCAGGTCGACGTCCCAGGCCAGGGCATCGGCGAACTGCAGGGCGACGCTACCTGCCGCCTTGCCTTGCCCGGCGTTCATCAGCAGCTTGGGCAGGCGTACCTGCTTGAGGTCGCCCTCGAACGGGCTGGCCAGGCTGAACGCGCCGGCCGGGCCATCAAGGTCACCGTTGAACTGGCCGGTGTAGGTGCCATCGACGTAGGTGACCTGTGCCGTGAGGCGCTTGAGCGTGACCTGCGGCGGCTGCTCCATTGGGTACAGGCGCAGCCAGGGGAAGTCGAACCAGTCGAGCTTCGCGTCAGCCTTCAGGCCCTCTTGCCAGTCGGCATTGGCCTGCAGGGTGAGGCGTTGCTTGTCGTTGGCGGTCAGATCCAGGCCCTTGAGTTGCGCACCCTTGGCGTCGGCGCGGCCCGTCAGCATCAACGCGATGGGGCCTTTGTCGGCCGGCAACCGAGCCGTGCCGTTCAACGCGAAGCCGTCTTTCAAATCACC
Source organism: Pseudomonas gebzensis (assembly GCF_034427815.1). Classification (NCBI taxonomy): domain Bacteria; kingdom Pseudomonadati; phylum Pseudomonadota; class Gammaproteobacteria; order Pseudomonadales; family Pseudomonadaceae; genus Pseudomonas; species Pseudomonas gebzensis. The sequence goes on along the minus strand of NZ_JAXQNS010000014.1, from coordinate 76,600 downwards.
TGTAGCATTGAGTTGCAAGTCATTGAATTGCAACGTATCTGGTACGCTCTGACTGGGTTTGAATGCGTTTGATCGAATCTGCACCGTGGCCGGGAGGTTCTCGGCCAATGCCTGCACCTGCCCGGTCAGGCTGGCGTCGAGATAGCCTTGGGTGGTGGCGTTGATTGCCAGGGTCTTCTGCAGGTCGCCGGTGAGGTTCAACTGGAGCTGCAGCGGCTTGTCGTCCACCGGCGGCAACTGCACGCTGCCGCTCAGTTGCAAGGGCCAGTCGCCGCTGGGTTGCACCAGGCCTTGCAGTTCGGCGCGCATGTCTTCGCGTTGCACTTGCAGACGATCGATGCGCAGGCCCTCAGTGGTCCAGTGCGCGGCCAGTTGCAGGTCGCCGAGCAGTTCGTTGCCGTCCAGGCGCAGTTGGCCGACCTTGAGTTCACCCACTTCGATGGACAGGGGCAGGTCGAGCTTGGGCAGTTGCAGCGGGCCGCTGTCCGGGTCGGGCTCGCTGGGCGCGAGTGCCAGGTCGATGCGTTCAGCCTGCAGCCGCTCGATGCACAGCGCAGAGCGCAGCAGGCAGGCCGGCGTCCAGTCCAGGCGCGGGGCCTGTACGACGACACGGTTCTTGCCGTCGTCCCACACCAGCTGACTGGCCTGCCAGTGCCCGCCGAGCTGGCCTTGGAACTCACTGACCTGCAAGCCGGGCACCAGGCCCAGTGCCCAACGGCTACCGGCCTGGCTGCCCAGCACCGCGGCCAGGGCAACCAGCACCAGCACGATCACCCCGACCAGCACCAGCGAGCCCACTTTCAGCGCGATCTTCACCCCTACCCTCACAGTTCAGGCCCCATCGAGAAGTGCAGGCGGATACCGCCGTCGTCGTCCAGCGCCTTGGCCAGATCAAGCCGCAGCGGGCCGATCGGTGACACCCAACGCACCCCGAAGCCGACGCCGGTCTTGAGGCTGCCCAGGTCGAGGTCGTTGAAGGCATTGCCCTGGTCCACGAACGTCGCCACGCGCCATTTCTCCGTCAGCGAATACTGGTACTCGGCGCTGGCCGCCACCATGTAGCGCCCGCCAATGCGGTCGCCGTCGCCGTTCTTCGGCGACAAGGTCTGGTAGTCGTAGCCACGCACGCTCTGGTCGCCACCGGCGAAGAAGCGCAAGGAAGGCGGCACGTTCTTCTTGTAGTCGTTGGTGGCGCTGCCGCCGAACTGCACACGGCCGAGCAAGCGGTGATTCTGCGCGACGGTGGTCAGGCCCTTGAGGGTAACGTTGCCGTACAGCAGGTTGGAATCCGAGCCCAGCCCCTCCTTGGCTACCTTGCTGTCGAACTGCACGCGGTAGCCATTGTGCGGGTCGATGCGGTTGTCGCTGCGCAAGTAGGCATAGCTGATGCCGGGCATCAGCAGGTTGCTCAGGCCCGCATCGTCGCCGAGCTTGTATTCCTCACGCTGATACTTGAGGGAAATCACCCGCTGCCAGCCGCTGGGCAACTTGCTGTGCCATTCGGGGCCGACGGTGAGCAACTGGCTGACGGTGTCGGTGCCGGCCAGCTCTTCATTCTGATAGCCACCGGCAAAGCGCAGTTTATCGGTGAGCGGCGGGTCCAGCGGCACGTCGTACCACAGGCCGACGTTCTGTCGCGGCGCCGACAGCTCGGCTTCCCAGCCGTAGCTGTGGCCCTGCGGGTTGACCCAGTGGCGGGTCCAGTTGGCTTTGCCGCGCGGGCCTACGTCAGTCGAAAAGCCCAGGCCCAGGCCCAGGGTGCGTGGCTTACGGGTTTCCAGGTTGACCGCCACGGGCACCTGATCGTTGACCGCTGCGGTAGGCGCGGCATCGACCCGGACCCCTTCGAAGTAACCGCTCGATTGCAGGTCGTTGGTAAGTTCGGCGACCAGCTGGGAATCATACGGCGTACCGGGCTTGAACGAGACCATGCGCTGCAGCAGGTCGTTGTCGAGCACGGTATCGCCATTGAAGCTGACCGCGCCCAGGCGGTAGCGCGGGCCGCTCTGATAGACCAGTTCGATATCGGCAACGCCGGCACGCGGATCGACGGCCAGACGCTGGCGGCTGAAGCGACCGCTGAAGAACCCGTAGCGCGAGGCCTGGTTCTGAATCAGGCTCTTGGCGTCTTCGTAATAGCCATGATTGACCGGCTGGCCTGGGCGCAGCAGCTTGCTGTCGGGCACTCGAAAGGCGGCCATTTCGCTGGCCGGCCCTTCGATGCGCACAGTGACGTTGCGCAGGCGCACGGGCTCACCGGGCTGGATCGACAGCACCAGGCGCGGCGATGGGTCGGCCGCGCTCGCAGGCTGCACCTCTGAGGCAATCTGCGCCTGGTAATAGCCCAGGGCCTGCGCGGCTTTGCGCGCCTGCTCCTCGGCCCCGCGACTGAAACGCAACAGCGCGTCTTCGTCGCGATTACCCAGGCTACCCACATAGCCCTCGATGTTCGCCTTCAACGCCTTGTTGGCCGGTTTTACCCGGACCACCAACTCGCTCTGGCCCCATGCACTGAAACTGGCGACCCAGATGACCAGGCCCCAGGTAACTCTTCCTGAATAAATCATGCGCGGCATGCTACCAGAGGCGTGTGTCGATGAAAGCGCTTTGGCCAACGCTCATGTCGGTGCAGCGAGTGACGAGGTCGGTGCCGGGTGGAAAAACACCTGCTCACTGACGGGCCCCACGGGCACTTCGCCAAGCATCTGGTAGTTCAGCCGCTGCAAGAAGAGCATGGCATGGGGGTTGCTCGTATTGAGCACTACGCCCTCGGTTTGCGGGTCTTCGGCGCACCAGCTATGCACCACTTGCAGCAACTGGTTGGCGTAGTGCTCGCCCTGGAAGTCAGGGTGAATTCCCAACAGTGGCAGGACATGCACCTGGTCGCTGGGCAACCAGGTCGACAACGCACCCTGGTAGTCGAGATAACGGCGCGTGCTGCGCAGGCCCGCGCCGAGGATCATGCGCAGGCGCCAGGCCCAGCTGTCCGCCACGCCCAACCGGCGCTGGGGTGGCACGATGAGCGCCACGGCGACCAGGCGGTCTTCGACAAGCAGGCCAATTGCCGGCAGGTTGAAATTGAAATGCTGGCGTACCCATTCTTTGATCACAGCCTTCAGGCGGCGCTGGTAACCGGCGCGTTTGGCGTCGAACAGGTAGGTGTAGGTGGGCTCTGGTGCATAGGCTTGGAGCAGCAACGCACGCACTTCGCGGGCAAAGCCGCCGTCGAGCATGCAAACCTGGGTTTCAGACGTCGTCGTCATGGCGGATGGAGCTCCTGGAATGGCCGTTTAGCCTTGGAGGCGTGCCGCTTCGCTTCGTTCACCCGCTCGCGCTGCGGCGGCTCGATGCGCGGCGCTGCGCTGGTGATCGGGGGCTGAGTCCGCTAGCATCCGGCCTTTTACCAGGGGTCAGCGTTTCCCATGAAAATCGTCTGTTTCAACATCAATGGTCTGCGCGCGCGCCCGCATCAACTGGCTGCATTGATCGACAAGCACCAACCTGACGTCATCGGCCTGCAGGAAACCAAAGTCAGTGACGAGCAGTTCCCCCTGGCCGACATCGAGGCGCTGGGTTATCACGTGCATTACCACGGGCAAAAGGGCCATTACGGCGTGGCGCTGCTTTCGCGCCAAGCGCCGCTGAGCCTGTTCAAGGGCTTTGCCACTGATGAGCAAGACGCCCAGCGACGCTTCATCTGGGGCACCTTCGCCGATGCCAATGGCACGCCGATCACCATCATGAACGGCTACTTCCCCCAGGGCGAAAGCCGTGACCACCCCACCAAATTTCCGGCCAAGCAACGTTTCTACAGCGACCTGCAGGCGTTGCTCGAAGGTCAGTTCAGCAACGATCAGGCGGTGATCGTGATGGGTGATGTGAACATCTCACCGGAAGACGCCGACATCGGCATCGGCCCGGACAACGCCAAGCGCTGGCTGAAGAGTGGCAAGTGCAGTTTCCTGCCCGAAGAACGGGAATGGATGGCGCGCTTGAAGGGGTGGGGGCTGACCGACAGCTTCCGTTACCTGCATCCGCAGGTCAGCGACCGTTTCAGCTGGTTCGACTACCGCAGCCGAGGTTTCGAGGATGAGCCCAAGCGAGGCCTGCGCATCGACCTCATCATGGCCTCACACGGGCTTTTGCCACGGGTCAAGGATGCTGGGGTGGATTACGAGCTGCGGGGTATGGAGAAGCCGTCGGACCATGCGCCGATCTGGTTGGAACTGAGCTGACCCCCGAGCGGATGAACAAGAGGGCCGCCGAGGCGCAATGCCAGTCAGTCAAGCCGTGTGAGGCTGCGGTGCAGCCCCGATCACTCCACTGACTGGCATCGGCCGCTGACGCGGCCCTGCACGGCGTTCGCCGATGACACGCGGTTTACTTGACCACGCCACAGGCCATGCGCGCACCGCCACCACCGAGTTTCTCCGGATGGTCACTGTGGTTGTCGCCGCCGGCATGCACCATCAGCGCATGGCCTTTGAAGTCTTCGGCTTTCAGGCGCGGAGCCAGCACCGGGTACGTCGCCTTGCCGTCGGCGCCGACGTACAGCGCTGGCAGGTCGCCGCGGTGGCCGCTGTCGTCATAGGGGCCTTTGTGGGCATTGGTGGTGTCGGGGTCCCAGTGACCGCCCGCGCCGCCGGCCGGCACGGTTTTGCCGTTGTCCTGGGCCGGGTCGCACGAAGCGTTCTGGTGCAGGTGGAAACCGTGCACGCCCGGTGGCAGGTCTTTGAGATCGGGCGTGAGCAACGCGCCGTATTTGTTCTGCTCGATGGTGATGGTGCCGATCGACTTGCCCGGGCCATCTGTGCCAGCGAGCTTCAGCTCTACCGTCTGCGCCGCCTGGGCCAGGCCTGCGCTGGCCAGTAGTGCGGTCATGAGCAGTGCTTTCTTCATCGGGGTGTCTCCTTGGCGTTGGAAAAGGTGGGCGTCGTACCCGGTACAACAGGCCCGCGCAGCACCTGCGTGTCAAATGGGACTGCATCGGCACGCGGCGATTCCATCCAGCCACAGATTGAAATACTTCCCTGCCGATGCGCACTCATGCGGGCTGCTCGCGGGCGCTCAGCGATACCCAATAGCGGGTGCGGTATTGCACCTGCAGCGGCAGGCTGGCGGCGAGCAAGGCCAGGATGCGATCAGTGTCGTCGAGCACGAAAGTGCCGGTGACCCGCAGCCGCTCCAGGCCAGGCTGCCAGCGCAGCACGCCTGGGCGGTAGCGCTCGAGTTCACGCAAGAACTGGCCCAGCGGCTGGTCTTCGACGATCAGCACCCCCTGTCGCCAGCCGGGCAACTGCGCATCGAAGCGCCGCACCTGCGCCACCGAGGTTGTGCTCAAGCGCGCCTGATGGCCTGCGACCAGCCGTTGCTCGCCACCGTGCTGGGGTGCCAGCCGTAACTCACCCCGCGTCACCGAGACCAGACAACCGTCGCCATCGTCGCGCACGCAGAAATCGGCCGGCGCAGCGTCGATGCGACCATAACGGGTCTGCAGGTGCAGCGGGCTACGGCTGTCCAGTGCGATTTCGCCTTGCAACAGTGTCAGGTGCAGCTGCCCGTCGACCCACGCCAGGTCGACGGCTGTGGCGGTGTTCAACTGCAGGCGGCTGCCATCGACCAGCATCTGTGCGCGCCGCTGGCCGGTGGTGGTCGCAAGGTCGGCACGCCAGCGCTCCATGGGCAGTTGCCGGTAGGCCAGCCAGGCCACCGGCGCGCACGCTGCCACGGTCAGCGCCTGGCCGAGCAGCTTGCGCCGCTGCGGGTCGGGGCGATCCAGGCAGCTCAGACCGACTGGCGCCGGCACCTGGGCGAAACGCTGGCGCAACTGCTGGGCCTTTTGCCACAGCGCTTCGTGGGCCGCGCTGCGCGCGCGCCAGCGTTGCAGGCGCAGGTCACCGGCGCCGTCCAGCTCACCGGCATCCTGCAAGGCCAACCACTGCGCAGCCTCGCGCGCCAGTTGCCGAGCCTGGGGGCTGACCTCGGCGCTCACAGCGCCACCAGCAGGCAATGCTCATAGGCTTGGGCCATGTAGCGTTTGACCGTGCGCGGCGACACCGCCAGGCGTTGGGCGATGCTGGCGTAGTCGAGCCCTTCGAGCTGCGCCCAGAGAAACGCCCGACGCACCGCCGGCGGCAGCCCGTCGAGCAACTCGTCCAGCGCCTGCAGCGCCTCGAACATGAGCCAGCGCTGCTCGGCCGACGGCACCTGGGCTTGCGGCAGTTGCGCAAGAGCATCGAGATAGGCGCGCTCCAGGCTACGGCGCTTGTAATGGTTGACCAGTAGCCGTTTGCCGACAGTCAGCAGGTAGGCGCGCGGCTCGCGCAGGCTCGGCAGGCTGTTGCTGCGCTCAGCGGCCAGCACCCTGACGAAGGTGTCCTGAGCCAGGTCGGCGGCGGCCCAGCGGTCGCCCAGGCGACTGCGCAGCCAGCTTTCCAGCCAGCCGCTGTGCTCGCGGTACAAGGTGCTCAGGCAAGGTGAAGGCGCCGCAGTGGAGTCGGTCATACACAGGCACGCTAGAGGGATAGGAAGCTGCAAATGCGAGTGATTCTAATTGCTTGGCGCAGGCCCGCCAAGCGTTGTGCACGGGGGCGCCGCTCAGGGCACTTGGCAAGGTCGCCCGGACCCTTCAGGATCAGCCCTTCCCTCTGCTGCACGCCCAAGGACTGCCCATGCATTTTCAACCCGCCATTCCGGTTTTGCGCATCTTTTGCGTCGACAAGGCCAAGGCTTTCTACCTCGACTTCCTCGGTTTCACGCTGGATTGGGAACACCGCTTCACACCTGAACTGCCCCTCTACGCCCAAGTGCACCGTGATGGCCTGATTCTGCACCTGTCCGAGCACTACGGTGATGCCACGCCCGGCTCCATGGTGTTCGCTCGCGTTACCGACTTGCGGGCCTTGGAGCAAGCACTGCTGGCCAAACAGTATGGCTACGCCCGGCCGGCCATCGAGACCGTGGACTGGGGTTTGCAACTGCAGGTGCGCGACCCGTTCGGCAACCTGCTGCGCTTCTGCGAGCAGATGGACTAGGCCTGCGAGCCACAGTGCAGCAAGCCTTGCAGGGTGGGCGGATTCAGAGGGTACGCGTGGCCAAGCCTGAGCGGGTGCAGACCCGTAGAATCAGCCCGCCCTTTACGTAGCCCCCATGCGACGCTACGCTGGCGACCTTTCCTGCACACTGAGGTGTTCGTCCGATGCGTCATTGATGCCGCCGTCTGCTTGACGGCCAGCCTTCACCCCCCAGCCTTGCTTTGGGGATGTCGCGGCATGAATGGATTTCTCCATGACGAACACTTCGATTCTGACGCTCGACCGCGTCACCTGCGCCCTGCCCGATGGCCGCGCGCTGTTCACCGACCTCAACGCCACCCTTGACCACCGCCACACCGGGCTGGTGGGCGCCAACGGCGTGGGCAAAAGTGTGCTCGGCCGGCTGTTGGCCGGTGAGTGCGCGCCCAGCGAGGGACGTTGCCTGCGCCGTGGCCAGGTGCATCGGCTCGACCAACAGACCCTGTGCCAGAGCCGCACCGTGGCCGACCTCGCGCAGATCGCCCCGCAGCTAAGGGCATTGCAGCGTATCGCTGAAGGCAGTGTGGAACAGGCCGACTTCGACCTCATGGGCGAGCGCTGGACCCTGGTCGAGCAGTTGCAGGCCCAGCTTGCCCGGCAGGGGCTGGGCGGCCTCGACCCGCTCAGCCCGGCCAGCATCCTGAGCCCCGGCCAGGCGATGCGCGTGGCCATCGTGGGCGCGTTCCTCGCCGACGCCGACTACCTGATTCTGGACGAGCCGAGCAATCATCTCGACCGCCAGGGCCGCGAGCACCTGCAAGCGCTGATTGCCCAGTGGCCGCGCGGCCTGCTGCTGATCAGCCATGACCGCGCGCTGCTCGAACCCATGCAGCGAATCCTGGAACTCAGCACCTTGGGTTTGCGCAGCTATGGCGGCGGCTACAGTGCCTACCGCCGCGCCAAGGCCGCCGAACAGGCGCACGCCCAGGACACGCTCGATCGCCTGAAGCTGCAGCGCCAGCGGGAAAAGGCTGAAGCGCAGCACCAGCGCGAGCGACTCGAACGTCAGCAGGCGCACGGCCGCGGCACGGCCCGCGAAGCCAACCAGGCGAAGATCCTTCTCGGCCGCCAGCAGCAACGCAGCCAGGCCACGGCGGGCAAACAGCAGCGCCTTCAACAGCACGCGCAGCACGCCATCGACCAGCGCGTCAGCGAGGCGGCGCAGCGGGTCGAACGTGCCCGGGGCATCACGCTGCAGGCACCCACCGCGCAGCGGCCAAATGGGCGGTCACTGTTGTGTCTGGATCGAGTGCAGTTGCCCCACGGCAGCCAGAAACCGCTCGACCTGCACCTGCGCGCAGGCGAGCGCATGGCAGTTACCGGTGCCAATGGCAGCGGCAAATCGACGTTGCTCAAGCTGATCAGCGGCCAGCTGACGCCTCGTGCCGGCACTGTGCAGGTCAGCGGTACGGTGGGTCTGCTGGATCAGCACGCCAGCCAGCTGGCACCCCACCAGAGCGCGCTCGGCCACCTGCAGCAGGCCAACCCGCTACTCGACGTCAGCACCTTGCGCACGCGCCTGGCCCATGTGGCCCTGGATGCGGCGCGGATCGAGCTGCCCAGCGCCCTGCTCAGCGGCGGCGAGCGGGTCAAGGCAGGGCTCATCGCGTTGCTGTACCGGCACACACCGATCGACCTGCTGCTGCTCGATGAACCCGGCAACCACCTTGACCTGGTGTCACTGGAGGCTGTCGAGCAGATGCTCGCGCAGTTCCAGGGGGGCTTGCTGGTGGTGTCGCACGATGAGGTGTTTCTCAGCCACCTGCGGCTGGATCATCGGTGGGTGATGTAAACGGCTCGTGGGCAGCGCCCCGTTCCAGCGCAGGCGCCCTTACGCAGGCGCAGGGTGCAGTCGACACGACCGCCCCCTGCCAGCGAGCCAACTGCACCGCTCAGCGGTGGCGGCGCGCCCGACCATCACTGCGCACACGTGCGCGATTACCGCCCACTTTCGCCGTGGCCTCCCATCGTCCGATTGACGTATTAACCGGATGGTACAAATATCGCGTCATTCCACAACAACAAAAGCGATACGTTCATGAAGCCTCGAATCCTGGTGCTCAATGGCCCCAACCTGAACCTGCTGGGCACCCGCGAGCCGGCCCACTACGGCGCTGAAACCTTGGCCGAACTGGGTAACCTGTGCGCTGCCAGTGCCGACCAGCACGGTCTGGACCTGGAGTTTCGCCAGACCAACCACGAAGGCGAACTGCTCGACTGGATCCACGCGGCACGCGGCCGCTGCCACGGCATCCTGATCAACCCCGCCGCCTGGACCCACACCTCTGTCGCCCTCCGCGACGCGTTGGTGGCCAGTGAAGTGCCGGTGATCGAGGTGCACCTGTCCAACGTGCACACGCGAGAACCCTTCCGTCACCTGTCGTTCGTTTCGTCCATTGCCGTGGGCGTGATCTGCGGCCTGGGTAGCAACGGCTACCGCCTGGCCCTCGGCCATTTCGCCCAACTGCTCAAGGAGCCTGCGGCATGAGCACCCGTCAAGATGCTGTGCTGGCCGGCCTGATTGGCCGTGGCATCCAGGCTTCGCGGACCCCGGCCTTGCACGAGCGCGAAGGTGACGCGCAGTCGCTGCGCTACCTGTACCGCCTGATCGATGCCGATCGATTGCAGGTGCCGGACAGCGCCCTGCCCCAGTTGCTCGAAGCCGCCGAGCGCACCGGATTTACCGGGCTGAACATCACCTTCCCGTTCAAGCAGTCGATTCTGCCGCTGCTCGATGAGTTGTCGGAGGAGGCGCGTGGCATTGGCGCGGTCAATACCGTGGTGCTGCGTGACGGCAAGCGGGTGGGGCACAACACCGATTGCCTGGGCTTTGCCGAAGGCTTCCGACGCGGGCTGCCGAACGTGTCGCGGCGCCAGGTGGTGCAGCTGGGCGCAGGCGGTGCCGGTTCGGCGGTGGCCCATGCCTTGCTCGGCGAAGGCGTCGAGCAACTGCTGCTGTTTGAAGTCGATGCGCAGCGTGCGCAGGCACTGATCGATAACCTCAGCGTACGCTTCGGCCCGGGCCGCGCGGTGCTCGGCGAGGACTTGGCCCAAGCCGTCAAGGTCGCCGACGGGCTGGTGAACACCACGCCCGTCGGCATGGCCAAGCTCCCCGGCACGCCGCTGCCGCCGGCGTTGCTGCATGCAGGGCTGTGGGTGGCCGAAATCATCTACTTCCCGCTGGAAACCGCGCTGCTGCGCCATGCCCGTGCGCTGGGGTGCCAAACACTCGACGGTGGCACCATGGCCGTGTTCCAGGCCGTGAAGGCCTTCGAGCTGTTCAGTGGCCGGGCTGCGGATGCGGCGCGCATGCAGGCGCATTTCGCCGGGCTCTGACAGACCGACGCCGCGCCGGGGGGTGCCTGGGCGCGGCGTCAGGTTCATTGCGGCTACGCTTGCAGGTAGCGCAGTACCACCTCGCAGATCATGTCCTTCTGTCGCCGCTTGACGTGCTCATCAGACAGCTCGATCTGGAACAGCTCGCCGAAGGTATGGCGGTTGGACACGCGGTAGAAGCAGAACGAACTCATCAGCATGTGCAGGTCGATGACCTCGATGCCGGGGCGGAACACCCCCTCCTCCACGCCGCGCGCCAGAGTGTTGCCGAGCATCTGCACGACCAAGCTGCTCATCTCGCGGATTTCCGGAGACTGTTTGACGTATTCGCCGTAGTGGATGTTTTCGGTGCTGACGATGCGCACGAAGTCGACGTTGAGGTCGTGGTGATCGAAGGTGAACTCCACCAGACGACGGATCGCCTGCACCGGTGGCAGCGACTCCAGGTCAAGGCCGTGTTCGGTCTTGCGAATGTCGCCATACAGCTTGACCAGGCACTCGACGTACAGCTGCTCCTTGCTGCCGAAGTAGTAGTAGATCATGCGTTTGGAAGTGGCCATGCGCTCGGCGATCGCGTCGACCCGAGCGCCGGCCAGGCCCTGCTGAACAAACTCCTGAATCGCGGCCTGAAGGATATCTTCACGGGTCTTTTCAGGGTTGTTCTTGCGCGTCTTGCGCTCCCGCAACGCGGCGGGCTTGACTTGCAGATCACTCATACCGGCTCACAGGTTCTTGTTGGAATCGGCTGATTATCCGCGAGCCAGCCAGCCCAGGGAAGCGTGCAATAGACCACCGAAGGCGCGAAATGGCGACAGGCGATGGCGCACTGCCAGCTAGCGCAGCAGCGTTCAAGGCCCACGCCTTGAACACGACCGCGGCCGTACACTCGGCCCAGGCCAATGGCCAGCGCTCGACTGCGTGCGCTCAAGCGCGACGAGGCCGGTACTGGGCAGGCAGTGCCGGCTCCGGTTGCCATGGCCTGGACGCGATCCAGCCTTGCCTACAGCACCGGCTTGCGGGCCGCACCGCTGCGCGCTTTGGCCATGGCCGCCAGGCGCACTGCCACGTTGGCCGCGCCGTAGCCCACATAGCCGCCCTTGCGCTGCAGGATCTCGAAGAAGAAACGGTCCTCGAAGGCCTCGGTGTACACATGGAACAGCTCGCCGCCCTGGGCATCGCGGTCGTACAGCACGTTGAAGTAGGCCAGTTCGCTCAGGAACTCGTCGTCGAAATCAAAGCGCGCGGCCAGATCGTCGTAGTAGTTGAGCGGGATTTCCAACAGCGGCACGCCGGCGTCCTTGGCCCGCGCCACTTCGCGAAAGATGTCCGCGCATTCGAAGGCGATGTGGTGCACGCCCGAACCACGATAGCTCGACAGCGCATGGGCGATGGCGGTGTTGCGGTTCTCGGAGATGTTCAGCGGCAAGCGCAAGGTGCCGCACGGGCTGCGCAGGGCGCGGCTTTTGACCAGGCCGTACGGGTCGGGCAAAACCACTTCGTCATCGGCGGTGAAGTCGAACAGGCTTTTATAGACCAGGACCCAGGTGTCCAGCGTTTCGGCCGGCAGTGCCAGGGCCATGTGGTCGATGCGCAGCAGGCCGCCACTGCCCGCATCGACTGTGTCGAGGCTGAAATCGGTGTCGTAGATGCTCTGGCCATTGCCGGCCTGCTCCACCAGATAGATCAGGCTGCCGTCGGGCGCTCGTACTGCCGGCACTTCACGTTCGTTTGGCCCGACCAGGCCGCGATACGGCTGGCCACCAAACGCGGTGGCGCGTTGCAAGGCAGGCCCGGCCTGATCGACCCGCAGCGCGGTGGCACACAGCGACGGGCCATGGGCTTCAAAGAAGTTGTGGGCAAAGGAATAGGGCTCGGCGTTGAGCACGATGTTGATATCGCCCTGGCGCAGCAGACACACGTCCTTGCTGCGGTGCTCACCCGCGTCGCTGAAGCCCAGACGCTTGAGCCACCCGCCCAGCCGCGCGCCCACCGCTTCATCGACGGCAAACTCAAGGAACTCCACGCCGTGGTACCGGCTGGCGGCCGGCGGGGCAAACAGCACACCGGGTTCAATGGGTGTGGCCTCGGCCTGCAGACGCAGGCGGGTTTTTTCTTCCAGGTACAACAACGAGCGCAGGCCGTCGACCGCGTTCTGCCGAGGCGGCGCTGCGCGAAAGCCATCGTTGAAAATTTCCAGTGACAACGGCCCTCGGTAACCGGTGGCGAGAATCGGCGCCAGGAAGCCGGCCATGTCCATTTCGCCCTGCCCTGGGAAGCAACGGAAATGCCGGCTCCACTCCAGGACGTCCATGGCCAGGATCGGCGCGTCGGCCATTTGCACGAAGAAAATCTTCTCGCCCGGAATATCGCGAATGGCGCCGGGGTCGCCCTTGAGCGAGAGGGTGTGGAAGCTGTCGAGCACCATCCCAAGGGCAGCGTGATCGGCCTGGCGCACCAGGTGCCAGGCCTGCTGATAGGTGTTGACGTGGCGGCCCCAGGCCAACGCTTCATAGCCGATGCGCAGGCCGCGCTGGCTGGCGTGCTCGGCGAGCAGGCGCAGATCGTCGACCAGCACCTGTTCATCGCCGAGGGCATCGGCCTGCACGTTGCTGCACACCAGCACCAGATCGGTGCCCAGTTCCTGCATCAGGTCGAACTTGCGCTCGGCGCGGTCAAGGTTGCGCTGCAGGCGGTCGCGGCGGCAGCCCTCGAAATCGCGGAACGGCTGGAACAAGGTGATGGCGATGCCGAGGTCGGCACACATCTGGCGGATTTCCCGCGGGCTGCCGGCGTAATAAAGCAGGTCGTTTTCAAAGATCTCGACACCGTCGAACCCCGCTGCGGCAATCGCTTCGAGCTTTTCCGGCAAGGTGCCGCTCAAGGACACGGTGGCAATTGAACGTTTCATGCTGGAATTCCTTGTTGTGTGGCGCGCAGCGCAATCGGCGCGGGACGACGGACCCGCAAAGGGTTTCTTGGCAGGATGGATTATTCGCAGGTAAAGTCGCGCCGACAATGGGCTTTGTACGGAATGGTTAGTATTGCGTTCGATTACCGAACAGAACCGGATGATACGAATTGATTCACTTCACAGCGCTGGACAACCATTACGCCACTCCCAGGCCAGGCCCTCGACCCGCACGGCTTTGTCGTCGAGGGGTTGGACACTGCGAGGGCGCGTGTTGCGTCACCAGACAATAATTTCAATAAACCGGGTAAACACCTATGCACACCTCCGATGTCCTTGCACCTGCCCGCAAGCACCGAGCACGTACCTGCCGCCCTGCCCTTTGTACTGCGCTGGCCAGACCCATGCCTGGGCGCTGCTCGTTTCTGCCTGCCTGAAGTGCCTTACCCATGCGTTGCCTACACCGCGCTGTGCGGTGACTAACAAGAACAACGGAGAACACGATGGTCAGATCAAGCTCCCAAGCCAAGAAGGCGACCGCCAGCGGGTGGATCGGCTCGGCGCTGGAATACTACGACTTCTTCATCTACGCCCAGGCTGCGGCATTGATTTTCCTGCAGATCTTCTTCCCGTCGATGGACCCGAAGATGGCCATCATCGCCTCGCTCGCAACCTATGGCGTGGGCTACCTGGCGCGCCCCATCGGCGCCTTCGTGCTCGGCCACTGGGGCGACACTCGCGGGCGCAAGAACGTGCTGCTGTTGTGCATGTTCCTCATGGGCCTGTCGACCATGGCGGTGGGCCTGCTACCCACCTACCACGACATCGGCATCGCTGCCCCGCTGATTCTCGTGCTGCTGCGCCTGGTGCAAGGCTTTGCGGTGGCCGGCGAGATTTCCGGTGCCAGCTCGATGATCATGGAGCACGCCCCGTTCGGCCGCCGTGGCTACTACGCCAGCTATACCTTGCAGGGCGTGCAGGCTGGCCAGGTCATGGCGGCTGCGGTGTTCCTGCCGCTGGCCTATTTCATGCCCAGCGAAGCGTTCAATGACTGGGGCTGGCGCATTCCGTTCCTGCTCAGCGCCTTGGTGCTGGTGGCAGGCTTCATCATCCGCAAAGAGGTCCACGAGACCCCGGCATTCGTCCAGGAAGAGCAGAAAGACGCCGTGGCCAAGTCGCCGATCAGCGAAGCGTTCCGTTACAGCTGGAAGCACATGGTGCTGGTGATGTTCATGGCCCTGATGAACGTGATTCCGGTCGTGGCCACCGTGTTCGGTGCGGCCTATGCGGTGCAGCCGGCCTACGGCGTGGGCTTCGATAAAAGCGTGTACCTGTGGATCCCGGTGATCGGCAACATCGTTGCCGTGCTGGTGATTCCGTTCGTGGGCAACCTGTCGGACAAGATCGGTCGCCGCCCGACCATGATCGCCGGCTGCCTGGGCTCGGGCCTGCTGGCGTTCGTCTACCTGTACGCCATCAGCATCCATAACGTGCCGATGGCCGTGGCCGCCTCGATCGTGATGTGGGGCTTGGTCTACCAGGGCTACAACGCGGTGTTCCCAAGCTTCTACCCGGAGCTGTTCCAGACCCGCTACCGCGTGTCAGCCATGGCCATTGCGCAGAACATCGGCACCATGCTGACGGCCATGCTGCCGGCGTTGTTCGCCGCCGTCGCGCCACCGGGCTCGGACAACATCCCCATGGTGGTCGGTGGCATTGCCTTCTTCATCACCTGCGTGTGCGCCCTGGCGGCCTACCTGGCCCCGGAAACCCACCGCCTGGCGATGGAAGACCTGGGCAAGGCCGATGCCAAGCCCATGAGCAAAGCTGCCTACGAAGCCAGCCGGCAGGACAGCCTGCGAGCCGTCAGCCACTGATGTTCCTGCTGCAATGAAAAAAGGGGTGCGTTGCTGGCAACGCGCCCCTTTTTGGTCTCCACCTCCCAGCCTTCGGGTGCGCCTCTCACTTGCGCCGCTGCATCCACGCCGCGCCCAGACCGCTCAGGCAGATGATGGCGATCCCGACCAGACTGATGGTGTCTGGCATCTGGCCGAAGAACAGCAGGCCCAACAGGCCGGCAAAGACGATCTGGCAGTAGCTGAATGGCGCCAGCAGTGCCGGCGCGGCAAAGCGGAAGGCCTGGGTCAGCAACAGGTGCGCGCTCATGCCGAAGCCGCCCAGGGCAAGCATCAGCAGGGCGTGATCCCAGCGCGGCACCTGCCAGAAAAACGGCACCAGCGCACTCATCACCAAGGTGTTGCACAGCCCTGCGTAGAAGTTGCTGGTGGTCGGGCTGTCGATGGTCGAGAGCTTGCGGGTGAGGATCTGGTAGAAGCAGAAGCCCAGCGCCGAGCCCAGCGGAAAGAGGATCGCCGGAGTGAACATCGCGCCGCCCGGGTGCACCACCACCATGACCCCGATGAACCCCAGCACCACCGCCACCCACTGGCCGCGGGTGACATGCTCCTTGAGCAGTGGCACCGACAGCGCCGTCACCAGCACCGGGGCCAGGAAATTGACCGAAGTGGCCTCGGCCAACGGCAGGTAATGCAGGCCGCTGGTGAACAGCAAGCTGGTACTGAGCAGGCTCAACGCGCGCAAGGTCTGCAACAGCGGGCGGCGGGTCCGCAGCACCGCCATGCCGGATTTGGGCAGGAAAATCCCGGCCATCAGCAGGGTGTGCACCACGTAGCGCGCCCAGACCACCATGATGATCGGATAGATGCCGCCCAGGTACTTGGACAGTGCGTCGTGGCTGGCGAACAGGAACGTGGCGCTCACCAACAGGGCCATGCCACGCAGGGGTTGGTTGACGCCGGAAAGTGGGGTGCTGGTACTCATGCTGGTCTCTGAAAAAGACGCCGCGGCAGGCGGGGTCGTGGGTCATCGGGTCACGTGCGCGGCAGCACGCTCTGGGCCTCGGGCAAGACCCGCGGTGCGCGGTGCTCTGCGCTGACGCCCGGCTCGAGCAACTGCCGCATGGGCCTGTGCGGGCTCAGCGGCAGGTGGGCCGGCCAGCAGCCCGGCCAGGCCGCAATCGCCTTACCGGTGCAGCATCGTTCGTGTGTGTCTGAGGCAGGCTTGGCACGCGCCGCCCTTTCGATCATGCCGGTCAGGGGCAGTTCCAGCACCTAGGCCAACGGCACGTGCAGCCCTGGCGATACCGGAACCTCGTTCCGCTTTTTTGAATTGGGTCTATTTAGGAGCAGCCTGCACGCCAGCGCAAGGGGCATCGATCAACTGAACAGCTCCGAGGCCTGGCTGGCCTGCGCCAGTTCCTCAACGGCGGCCAGGAGCAACGGCGCCAGCGCTTCGATGCGTGCCTGCGCCAGCCTTGCACTGGGCCCGGCCACGCTGAGCACGCCGCTGGGCTTGCCGCTGCGCGGATCACGCACCACTGCCGCCAGGGCCGCGGTACCGACGGCCGAGCTTTGCATCACCCAGGCGTAACCGAGCGCGCGGGCCAGGCGCAGGCGTTCGAGCAGCTCGCTGGTGTTGCGTGGCGCGTTGGGGCCCAGCTCGGCTGGCGCGCTCAGGCCCTGGCGCGCCACCAGCGCCAACGCCTCGGCGTCGCTCAGGCAGGCCAGCCAGGCGTGCCCTGAAGCGGTGTAGAACAGCGGCGCATCGCGGCCCATGTCGGGGTCGTAGCGCAGGCCGGAACGCGCGCCTTGCGCCTTGGCGATCCATGTCAGGCGCTCACCTTCGATCACGCCCAGACGCACCAGCTCGCCCGTCTCGGCGGCCAGACGTTCCAGAATCGGCTCGACGATATCGGCGCCGCTACTGGCCAGGTAGCGGAACGCCAGGGCCACCAGGCGGGTCGAGAGCTGGTAGTGGCTGCTGCCTGCGTTCTGTCGCACGTAGCCTAAGCGGATCAGCTCGGCGAGCATGCGGTGGGCGGCGCTTTTCGGGATGTGCAGGTCGTCGGCCAAGCTCTGCAAGGCGCAGCCGCTGGCATCCCGGGTCAGGTGCTCGAGCAGGTTGAGGGCGCGTTCGATCTGGCTGCCGGCCATGAAAAGTTCCGCAGTCTGGAAAAATGTGGGCAAATTCTAGAAGAAGGCGGCCCAAAGCAGAAGCGCCTTGATGTGTGCGGTAATCGACCCGTTTCGCCCATGGCCCTTGGCAATGGGCTCGCAAGACAGGGGATGATGAAAGCCGGTTCCAACTTCGACTATGACCGCTCAGGGAGATTTTCATGCACCGACTGACCACGTCCAACGGCCTGAACATGCCCGCCCTCGGCCTGGGCACCTGGCCCATGCTCGGCACCGAGTGCACCCAGGCGGTGCAACAAGCGCTGGATCTGGGGTATCGGCACATCGACACGGCCACGGCCTACAACAACGAAGCGGCGGTCGGTGAAGCCTTACGCACCAGCAGCGTGCCGCGCGAACAGATTCACCTCACCACCAAGGTCTGGCACGACCGCCTGGCGCCCAGCGCGCTAAGGCAGTCGTTCGACGATAGCCTGCGTGCCCTGCAGACCGACTATGTCGACCTGTTCTACCTGCACTGGCCGACGCCCGACATGGACCTTGGCCGTACCCTGGACGCGCTGGCCGAACTGCATCAGCAGGGCAAGGCGCGGGCCATCGGGGTTGCCAACTTCCCCCTGGGCCTGCTGCGCCAGGCGATCGAGCAGCACGGCGCGCCGCTGTCGGCGATCCAGGTCGAGTACCACGTGCTACTCGGTCAGCAACCGTTGCTCCACTACGCCCGCCAGCACGACCTGGTCCTCACCGCCTACACCCCACTGGCCCGCGGCCGCGCCGCCGAGCAGGCGGTGATCGTCGACATCGCCCGCAAACACGGCGTCCTGCCAAGCCAGGTGGCGCTCAAGTGGCTACTGGACCAGGAGGCGGTGGCGGCGATTCCCAAGGCCGCTGGGCGTGCGAATCAGTTGGCGAACCTGCAATCGGCGAACGTGCCGCTGGACGCTGAAGACCGCAGGCAGATTGCGGCGTTGCCGAAAAACCAGCGGGTGGTCAACCCTGACTTCGCTCCAGACTGGGACGCATGACAGACGCGGCACGCCCGATCATACGACGGGTCCGCTGCGGCGCTGAGTGACCAGCCCTTGAATCGGAGCGGCCGCGTCGCCTTCGCGAGCACGCGCGCGCCGCCTGAAACGTCGGCGTCCAAGCTCATCAGGGTGCCAAGGGCAGCAGCCGGGTCAGGCGCTCGCTGGCCGGCACCGGTCGACCATACAGATAGCCCTGCAGGTGCGAGCAGCCCTCGGCCGCCAGACGGTACATCTGCTCGGTCGACTCCACGCCTTCGGCCGTGGTCTTGATCATCAGGCTGTTGGACAGCTCGGTGATGGCGCGGATGATCGACATCGCCTCGCGGCTGTCGCACATGTCCTGCACGAACGACTTGTCGATCTTGATCCGGTCGAACGGGAACGAGCGCAGATAACCCAGTGATGAATAGCCCGTGCCGAAGTCGTCCAGCGAGATCGACACGCCCAGTGCCTTCAGCGCGCGCAAGGTCTGGACGTTTTCCTCGCTGTTGCCCAGCAGCACCGATTCGGTGATCTCCAGTTCCAGTCGCTCAGGCGCCAGCCCCGAATCGGCCAGCGCCAGGGCCACGATGTGCGGCAGGTTGGCATCCTTGAACTGCACCGGCGACAGGTTCACCGCCACGCTCTGGCTGCCTTCCCATCGTGCCGCTTCCTGGCAGGCAAGGTTCAGCGCGCGGATACCGATGTCATGAATCAGCCCGGTTTCCTCGGCGATGGGGATGAAATCCATCGGCATGATCATGCCACGCTCGGGGTGCTCCCAGCGCAGCAACGCTTCGTAGCCGCTGACGCTGTGGCTGCGGTGATCCACCACCGGCTGGTAGTGCAGCTGCAGTTGGCCCAGGTGCAACGCGGTGCGCAGGTCGGTCTCGACCAGGCGGCGTTGACGCGCGGCCACGTCGAGGTCGATGTGGAAGCATTCATAGCGGTTGCGGCCGTTGCGCTTGGCTTCGTACAGCGCCATGTCGGCGTAGCACAACAGTTGCTCGGCCTGCTGGTGGTCCTCGGGTGACACGGCAATGCCGATGCTGACGCCGACGCTGAACTGGTGGCCTTCGATCTGAAAGGCCGGGGCAACGGCGGCGATCAGCCGCTGCGCGGTGTGGGCGGCCGCCTCGCGACTGTCCAGGCCGGTCAGGACCACGGCGAATTCGTCACCGCCCAGGCGTGCCAGGGTGTCGTGTTCGCGCAACTCAGCGCGCAAGCGCTTGCCCAGCGCGCGCAGCAGCTTGTCGCCGAAGGCGTGGCCAAGGCTGTCGTTGATGTTCTTGAAGTTGTCCAGGTCCAGGCACAGCGCCGCAGTCAGCTTGCCCTGTTCTTCGCCGCGCAGCAGCGCATGGGTGAGCCGGTCGCTGAACAGCGTGCGGTTGGGCAGGCCGGTCAGCGCATCGTGGTGCGCCATGTGATGGATCTGCGCATGGGCGGCCAGTTGCTCGGTGGCGTCTTCGCCCACGTACAACACGTAATCGGCCTGGCCGGCCGGGCTCTGGCAGCGCACCACGCGGCTGCGCAGGGTGCGCATGCCGATGGCGGTGTCGACCCGGGTTTCGGCGGCGAACGCCCGTCCGTTGTGGGCGCCGCGGGTCAATTGCTGGTGCAGGTACTGGGCCGTTGCCGAAGGCAGGTAGCGCTCGGGCAAATGGCCGATCATGCTCGCGCCCTGCCCGCCGAACAGCCGCTCGGCCTGCTGGTTGGCCAGAAGAATCTTGCGGCTGCCGGCGTCCTGTACGATCACGCTGGCAGGAATGTTGGCGATGACCGAATCGAGAAACTGCGACAGCCCGGCCATCTCCTGGCTGTGCTGCTCGGCGGCTTCCTTGGCTTGCAGCAGCGCCTGTTCGTAGCGGCGCTGCTCGCTCATGTCGCGGGTGACCTTGGAGAAACCGACCAGCTCACCGCTGTCTTCATCGAGGATGGCTTCGATCACCACGCTGGTCCAGAAATGCGAGCCGTCCTTGCGCTGGCGCAGGCCCTCGGCCTGGAAGCGGCCCTGGCGGCGGGCGGTTTCCAGGCCCTTGTCGGGCAGCCCGCTGCAACGGTCTTTGTCGGTATAGAACACCGAGAAATGCTGGCCAACGATTTCCTCGGCGCGATAGCCCTTGGTACGCTCGGCACCGGCGTTCCAGCTGGCCACCCGGCCACAAGGGTCGAGCATATAGATGGCGTAGTCGCTGACGCCCTGTACCAGCAGGCGGAAGTTACGCTCCTGCTCGCGCTGGGCCATCTGCGCCTGGTACTGCTCGCTGCAGTCGCGGGTGATCTTGGCAAACCCCACCAGCTTGCCGTCGTCGTCATACACCGCATCGATCACCACATGGGCACGAAACGCCGAGCCATCCTTGCGCAAGCGCCAGCCATGCTCTTCGAACCGCCCGGCCAGGCGCGCCTGGGCAAGGTTCAGGTCCGGACAGCCGGCCAGCCGTTCGGCGTCGGTGTAGAACAGCGAGTAGTGCCGGCCGACCACTTCATCGGCGCTATAGCCCTTGGCCCGCTGCGCCCCGGCGTTCCAGTTGGCGATCACACCCTCGGGCGTGAGCAGGTAGATGGCGTAGTCGACCACGCTCTGGATCAACAAGCGGTACATGACGTCGGGGCTTGCAACTAGCGGCATGGAAACGAACCTATGAGCATCAGCGAGGGAAGCACCTGAACCTGTATCGGGAAATCCCTGATGTTCAGAATGCTGGCATTATGCCTGCTACCGTGCCACTTTTCTTGTTTCGCCCGATGAGTTGCGCCTATTGGCGCTATAGCGCCTTGCGCATGGGCACGCAGCGCAGGCTGATACCCGAGGGCGACTCATACACCGATTCGGCCTCGCCGATGAAGCCGCAACGCCGGTAGAACGGCGCAGCGTTGAGGGTGGCATCGAGGGTCAGGTGGGTCCAGCCAGCGCTACGCGCCAGCCCTTCGAGGTACTCGACCAGGCGCCGGCCGATGCCCTGGCCCATGGCCTGCGGGGCAACGAACAGCGCGCCTAGCTCACCCGCCTGGGGCCCGAGCATGATGGTTGCCACGTCCTCACCGTGCCAGCGACCCAGGTAGAAGTGCTGCTGCACCAGCTCGGCGTAAGGTGGCGTTACCACGGCCTGGGTCCAGGTGTGCATGTCCTGGGCTGAGTAAGCGCCGATACACTGGGCGTGAATGGCCGCGCGGCGGATGTCGAGCGTGCGCTGTGCATCGGCGCGGGTGGCGGGACGGATAGCGAGCATTGAAAGTCCTTTTCTTCAATACGCAAGGCCAGCGCGCCGGCGCTGGCTGGATCGAGACGCGCACGCCGTCGCGTCTCGTACGATGGCCTGGGTGCTCCTAAGCATGCAGGGCGACCTAAGGACGGCCGGCCCCACCCGCCCTCATGGCCGCGCGCAGACCTCTACCCAGCGCTCGGCGATTTCCTGCGCCGAGCTGGCTGCGACCGCCTGCAGGTTTCGCGGGTACTCCACGCCTTGGCGTTCCTCGAAGCGTTCAGCACAGAACTGCCCATTGCTGGCGCGCAGTACATAGCCGCTGACCTGACAGCGGGCACTGGCGAGAAACACCACGCCCGGCGCCACCCATTCGGGCTTGAGGTCGTCAGGCTCACCCTGTTCGCCCCACATGCGCGTGCGCGCCACCGGCGACAGCGCGTTGACCTGGATGCCATGGGGCGCACCTTCAGCCGCCAAGGCATTCATCAGGCCGACTTGCGCCATCTTTCCCGCCGAATAGGCCGCCAGGCCTGCGCGGGCGTGGGGGATGTACAGGGCGCGGTCCGAGGTGCTGAGCACGATGCGCGGGGCGGGCGAGGCCTGCAGGTGCGGCCAGGCGTGCTTGCACAGCCACACCGGTGCCATGACGTTGATCGCCAGGGCGCGCTCGAAGAAATCGGCGCTGCTTTGCTCGATGGGCTGGTAGTCGACCCAGCCGGCGTTGTGCACCAGCGCGTCGAGCCCGCCGAAATGCGCCACGCAGGCCTCGACCAAGGCCTGGCACTCGGCTTCATCGCTGAGGTCGGTGCAATGACCTTGAACGTCGAAGCCTTCGGCGCGCAGGCGTTCGGCGGCCTCTGCAACCACTGACGGGTCACGGCCCTGGCCCTGATTATCGGTGCCCAGGTCGCTGAGCATGACCCGCGCCCCGTCCTGGGCCAGGGCGCGTGCCGCCGCAAAGCCGAGGCCGCGGGCGGCACCTGTGATGAGCACCGTCGCTGTTGAAATCATGTCGCTCTCCTTGTCAGTGGCCCCCGACCCTAACTGACCCGAGGAAGGATTTCACCCCGCGCCGGCTACAAGCTGAGGTCCAGCGCCTGGCGCAAGGGTTCGCCACGCGCATCATCGGCAGCACTGACCAAGGCAAAGTTGTAATCGCCGTGGGACCAGTAGCGCGCTGCAAGCTCGCCCTCAGTGCGCTCGCCACTGGGCATGCGGGCGAAATGGCCGCCTGGCGAGCGCAGGAACAGGCTGACGCGCTGGCCCTTGCCATCCTCGAACACCAGCAACGCTGCAGCGCCCTGCTCGTTGCTGAGCAGACGCGCGCCCACCGGCAGCAAGCCATAGCCTGACAGGTCCGGCAATTGCCCGACGCGGGCAAAATGCTGGTCCAGCCAGGTTTGCAGGCGCGCAGGATCGTGGGCCTGGATATCCAGCGCGGTGCTGCTCGCGAACAGCCGATGGGCCTGCAATGCATCGGCCATGGGCAAGTTCTGCGCCGTCAGGCTGACGGTGCGCGCCTGCCAACCGCCCAGACCACCCAGGCCGACTGCCAGCACCAGCACCGCCGCACTGGCCCAGCGCCGCTGGCGCCGTTGGCGCAAACCGCGTTGCAGCTGGCGCAGGTCCAGGGGCTCGGCCGCCGGCTGTGCCGCCAGCCCGGCCAGAGCGGCACGCAAGCGGCGGACATCGTCCTGCCAGGCCTGAACACGCGCCGCCTGCTGCGGGTTGGCGGCGAGCCAGGCCTGCACTTGCGTGCGCCGGGCAGGTTCGAGGCGCTCGTCGACAAACGCGTGCAGCTCGGCTTCGGTGGGGGTCAGACGGCTCATTTCAGTCTCCGCAATGCCGGTGGTCGAGGGGTGTCTTCAGTCAAGGCACGCAGGGCCGCGCGGGCCCGCGACAGACGCGACATCACCGTGCCGATGGGAATCTCCAGGGCCTGGGCGGCCTCCTTGTAGCTCAAGCCTTCGACGCTGACCAGCAACAGCAGCGCGCGCTGTTCGCTGGGCAGGCGGGCGAAGGCGTGCAGGTCGGCCTGGGCCAGCAGGGTCGCCTGTGGGTCGTCGGCAGAGGCGTACGCCTCTGCTTCACCGTGGCCGAACCAGGTCAACCAACGTGCGTGCAGGCGCTCGCGACGTTTGCCATCGAGAAACAGCCGATACAGGATCGTAAACAGCCAGGCCCGCAGCTGTTGCGGGTCGCGCTGTTGGCTGCGCCGGCTCAAGGCGCGCTCCACGGTGGCCTGGACCAGGTCGTCGGCGCTGGCAGCGTGCCGGGTCAGGCCCAGGGCGAAACGCCGTAGCCGGTGCAGCAAGTCACGCCATTGGTGGTCGTCCAGCTCATGCATGATCGGGTCCGCGCCGAGGTTCGATGTAAACAGCAGACGCTCTAAGCGCGAAACTATTCCCATAAAATCCGCAGCAAGTTTCGCGCAACCGACCACGGCGCAGGTCATTGAGCCAGATGGCCACGGTCACTCCACGGTGTGCCCGCCTGAGCGTCGCGACCACGCGCGCCAAGTGCTGCCCGCCACGTCATGAGCCAATGTCACTCGAGGCGAAGCCGGCACACCGCACTCCTTCAAGCAGCCTGAACGACGCAAAGAGCGCTCAGGACTCCCAGCCGCGTGCCATGGCCACGTAAAGCCAACCTTACGGAATAAACCTGCAGCGCCCGCGTCGTACTCGCTCATCGACTGATTCGGATGCTCCCCATGAACACTCCCTTGCACGGTTCGGCCAAATGGCTGCGCCTGGCGGCCATCGGCGGCGGCCTGGCGGCCTTGGCCGGCACGTTTGCCTACGCGGCCGGGTGGATCGGCACTCAGCCGCTGACCCCACAGCGCATCATCGACACCTTCGAGGCCCAGGCCGGGCAGCACCCCGGCTACCGCAAAAACCACGCCAAGGGGCTGTGCGTCAGCGGGCAGTTCCTCGGCAACGGCCAGGCTGCCACGCTGTCGACGGCGCGGGTCTTCAGCCAGGCGCGGGTGCCGGTGATCGGGCGCTTTGCCATCGGCGGCGCCAATCCCTTTGCCCCCGATACCGCCGTGCCCACGCGCAGCCTGGCGCTGGAGCTGCGCAGCGATGACGGCCAGGTGTGGCGCACCGGCATGAACAATCCGCCGGTACTGGCCGTCAGCACCGCGCAGGGCTTCTACGATCAGGTGCTGGCCGGCACCCCGGACCCGGCCACCGGAAAACCCGACCCTGCCCGTCAACAGGCGTTCTTCGCCGCGCATCCGGAAAGCGCTGCCTGGCGCCAGTGGGCCGCCAGCTACAAGGCCAGCAACAGTTTTGCCAACACGGCCTACAACAGCATCAACGCGTTTGTGCTGGTCAATGCCGACGGCAAGCGTCAGCCGGTGCGCTGGCAACTGGTGCCGCAAACGCCGTTCCAGCCGCTGCCAGGCCAGGTGAGCGATCCGCAGTTTCTGCAGCACGACCTGCAACAGCGTCTGGCCCTGGGCCCGCTGCGCTGGACCCTGCGCCTGACCTTGGCCGAACCCGGCGATGCCGTCGACGACCCCGCCAAGCCCTGGCCTGCCGAGCGGCGCAGCGTGGATGCCGGCACCCTGGTGCTGGAGCAGGTCGATGGCCCTGAACAGGGCGCCTGCCGCGACCTGAACTTCGACCCGTTGATCCTGCCCAGCGGCATCCAGGCCTCGGCCGACCCGATCCTCGCTGCCCGTTCGGCCGCCTACGCGGTGTCGTTCGACCGACGCAGCCGCGAAACCCTGAGCACCGGAGCCCGTCCATGAGCCCATCCTCCACGCGTCCCACCACCTTCCACCCACTGGCGCGCCTGCTGCACTGGCTCATGGCGCTGTTGATCGTGGCCATGCTGTTCATCGGTGTGAGCATGGTCAGTGACCTGTCGCTGCGCCATCCGCTGCTGGTCGAGCTGCACAAGGCCACCGGCCTGGCCTTGCTGGGCCTGTTGATCGTGCGTATCGCCGTGCGCCTGAGCCTGCCGCCACCGCCGCTGCCCGCCGACCTGCCGCGCCTGCAGCGTCTGGCCGCGGGCGCCTCGCACCTGGCGTTGTACGCACTGATGCTGGCAATGCCGCTGCTGGGCTGGGCGATGCTATCGGCCGGGGGCTATCCCCGCCCATTGGGCCTGCCGGCGATCGCGCCGCATGACCTGCAACTGTACGCCGCACTGCGCCTGGCGCATGGCTGGGCCGGTTATGCGCTGTTTGCGGTGGTGTTGCTTCATCTGGGGGCGGCATTGATGCATGCGCTGGTGCGTCGGGATGGCGTGCTGGCCAGCATGTGGCCGGGGCGGCGGGTGCTGGGGCGTGATGAGCGGTGAACAGCCTGTCTGGGCCACGCTGAGTCACGCATGCCCGGCAGCGCGGGCACCCCCGCGAGTACCGCTGCGGGTCGACATATGTAAATAATTATTACTACTATGGAGGCGCACCCCACTCGGACCCCCTCATGACGTCTACGCCGCCCCCTGCCGCTTCATCCAGTACGCTCGACCTGCGACCTCTGCTGCTGGTCAACATGACCTGCACCCTGTCGATGATGGCCTTCGTCGCCCTGATCGGGCCAATCGCGCGGCTGTTGGGCATGGCCACGTGGCAAGCGGGCGCAGCGGTCACGGTTTCAGGGCTGGTCTGGGTGGGTCTGGCACGGCCCTGGGGGCGCTTGTCCGACCGCTATGGCCGGCGCCGGGTCTTGCTGCTGGGCAGTGCCGGGTTCAGCGTGGCGTATTGGGCCATGTGCCTGTTCATCGATGGTGCGTTGCGCTGGCTGCCCAGCGCAGGGGTGGCATTCGTCGGGCTGATGCTGGTGCGCGGCTTGATCGGCGCCTTCTATGCCGCCCTGCCGGTGGCCTGCAACGCCTTGATCGCTGACCATGTCGCCCCGCAGCAGCGCGCGCGCAGCATGGCACTGTTGGGCGCTGCCAACGCCGTCGGCCTGGTGCTGGGTCCGGCGCTGGCCGGATTGCTGGCCCGGCACAGCCTGACCCTGCCGTTCTACCTGCTGTCCTTGTTGCCGGCGCTGGCCTTCGTGGTGCTGTGGCGCGCCCTCAAGGCCGAGCCGCGGCATCAGGCCCAGGCGCCGAATGCGGTGCGCCTGAGCGACCCGCGGCTGCGACGGCCACTGCTGGTCGCGTTCAGCGCCATGCTCAGCGTGACCGTGTCGCAGATCACCGTCGGCTTCTACGCCCTTGACCGCCTGCGTCTTCCGGCCGCAGACGCCGCGCAGGCGGCCGGGGCGGCACTGACCACCGTGGGTGTGGCCCTGATTCTGTGCCAGGTGCTGATCCGCCGCCTTGACTGGCCGCCCCTGCGCATGATCGGCGTCGGCGCCTGCGTCTCGGCGCTGGGTTATGCCAGCGCCGCGCTGGCGATGACCACGCCCCAGCTGTGCGCAGCCTTCTTCGTCGCGGCAGCGGGCATGGGCTTTGTGTTTCCCGCCGTCTCGGCACTGGCGGCCAACGCCATGCAAGCCTCGGAGCAAGGCGCTACGGCCGGCTCGGTCAGCGCGGCCCACGGTCTGGGCGCGGTCGTCGGGCCGCTGGCCGGAACCCTGGTCTACGGGCTCGATCCGCGCTTGCCGTACCTGCTGGTGGCGCTGTTGCTGCTGCTGGTCGGTGTGTGGCCCCGACCCGCTGCCACGCCGCGTTGAGACGCGCAGCGCGCCGCCTGGCCGAGTGTGTTTTAATGTTTCGCTCATTATTATTGACACCTCTGATATCAAGGCGGCTATGGACACTGGGACTCGACTCAAGCTGGTGCGCGAACGCAACAATCTTTCCCAACGTGAACTGGCCCGCCGCAGCGGCCTGACCAATTCCACCATCTCGCAGATCGAACAGAACCGTGTCAGCCCTTCCGTCAGCTCGCTGAAGAAGCTGCTCGAAGGCATCCCCATGTCCCTCGCCGAATTCTTCAGTTTCGATGAGCCAGTGCGCGAAGAGCGTTTCGTGTTCCGCGGCAGCGAGCAACCGGACTTGGGCCGCAATGGCCTGCGCATGCTGCTGGTCGGCGCCAGCGTCGAAGGCCGGCAGATGCGCATGCTGCGCGAGTTGTACGCACCCGGGGCCGATTCCGGCGAGCCGATCGTCCACGCCGAGGGCGAGGAATGCGGCCTGGTCACCCGCGGCACCGTCGAGCTGTGGGTCGATGGCCAGGTCAGCGTACTGAACACCGGTGATGGCTACTACATTCCCACCACCCTGCCCCATGCTTTCAAGAACATCGGCCCCGACGAGGCCGAGATCATCAGCGCCAACACCCCGGCCAACTTCTGAGTCCGTTACCACCCAGTGCCCGCGCGGTGTACCAGCACCTGCGCGACGTCGCGCAAGGCATACGCTCGTTGCACATCGTGTCACGTACCGCAGGCGGTGAGGTGTGCGTCGACATCGATGGCTGGTCGCTGACCCTGACGCTCGACGCTGACGGCCTGGCCGGCTGCCTCACCTGTCGCAGCGCCGCCGGCGGACTGGCGAGCGTGGCGGACTGGCCGCGCTACGGCACCGGCCCCACGGATTTTCTCAGCCTCTGGGAGCGCCAGCGCCTGGAAGGGTTGCTCACTGCACGCTAGCGTTTGCCTGTGCCACACGCCGCGCTTGAAGCGCACCCGGTCAGCGCCTATAGTCAGCGCCGGCGTCCACCACGCCTCCCGTCCGCGGAAAGGGCTGCGCCCCGGTGCCTACCTCGATGTCTTCGTCTCAACGACTCCAGCCTGACTGCGGACAAGGCGTACACAGGAGCTCGTATGTCACTGCCCTATCGCGTCACTGATGGCCGCCTCAACCTCGATCAACAGCGCAAGCGCGCCAAAGACCTGCTGCGCCGCTGGCGCGCCGGTGATCCCGAGCGTCTGCCTGCACTGGACCGTGCGCCACGCCTGGCCGATGCGCAATGGTTGATCGCCCAAGAGCTGGGCTTCTCCAGCTGGCCCAGGCTCAAAGCGCACTGCGACACCTTGCGTTTTGCCAGCGAGCATCCCGGCTTCATGGCTGATGACACCCCCCAGACCCGCCACTGGCGCTGCGGCAACGACATCCAGCACAGCCTGCAACTGGCAGGGTTCAAAGGGCAGTTCCGCATGCTCTCCGACCCGCTGTGCATGGGGCCGGTGCCGGCGCTGGCGCCGGCCGACTATGTCAACGTGCGCAGTGCGTTCATCAGCCACGCGTTCAATCTGCAACTGCCACAGGCGCGCCAACGGCTGGAAAGCGAGTACGCCGCGCTGCAGCAGTTGCAAGACGAACAGCCTACGGTGCTGTGGTGCGAGGCCGATGCTTACGATCAACTGTTCCTGCTGCGCGCCCTGGCAGGCTTGCCCGAGCTGCCACGTGCCCTCAGCCTGATTGCCATTGACCGAGTGCCTGGGGTGGCGCGCTTCATCGGCATCGGCCAGCTGGCGCCTGAACTGCTCGCCTGGCTGTGGCCACAGCGTCGCCCGGTGACCCCGGCGATGCTCAGCCTGGCCCGCGATGCCTGGGCCGCCTACCAGGCGCCGGACCCCACCCGCTGGGCGCAGCTGGCCCACACCGAGCAACCTGCCCTGCCGCTGCTCGCCCCCGCGTTGATGCGCCAGTTGCAGGAGCTGCCGTCAGTGCACGACGGGCTGGCGCTCAGCGAGCGGCTGGCCTTGAAGGTGCTGCAGCACTCAGGCCCGTTGCCCTTCGGCTATGTCTACGCGCAATTGATGGAGCAGCACGACCCGCTGCCGAGCCTCGGCGACCTGATGTTCCACGCTCTGCTGCGCCCGTTGATCGATGCGCGCCGCCCGTTGCTGCACGAAGACGACGCCGCACTGCCCTGGCCACGCCGAACCCTGCAGCTCACCGCCCTTGGCGAGCAGGTACTGGCCGGCCAGGCGTATGGTCTGGACTGCCACGACGAGCCCCGTTGGGTGGGCGGCGTGCGCCTGAACCCGGGCCAGCCCCACTGGGCGCTGGACGCGGCGCTGCAGCCCGTCTGGCACGCCGCCCAGCGCCAGCGGGTGGTGGAACGGTCTTGAGCGTCGGTCAGGCGGTTGTTAACCCAGCCTGACCGCGTCCCGAGTCTTTCCAGGCACAGCCCGGCAGCGCGAAACCCGGCAGTACCTTTGCCCAAGGTCAAGCCGTGGTATTGCCGGGCTACCGCTACGCGCACCGGCGGATGACGTTTCATCGGGCTCCCCCGTTCAAGGAGTCCGTCATGAACCACGTTCGTCCACTCCACCACACGCAGATCGTGCGCAGCCTGCCGCACTGGTGCCAGCAACTGCCGGCCGACACCCTGCGTCAGGTGCTCGGCCACGCCCGCAAACCCTATCTGGACACCGCCGGTACGCCCTACCCCTGGTACGGCAACGCGCCGATCCTCGACCAACAGGCCCTGCTGCGGGCCCTCGACCAGCGCCAGGCCAGCCTCGCCACCTTGCAACGCCAACTGGCCCCACTCCAGGGCATCAGCGCGTTCTGCACGCCGCTGCTGCAAGCGCATCTGGGCCTTGAGACCTCCGTGCTACAGGCGCAGTACCTGTTCCAGCCCACTGAAGTGCACAGACCCACCACACCGCCCAGCGGCCCCAACGTGCCGGACGAACGGCTGCCGGTGGTCGCCAAGGGCAAGCCGCAGGTGCGCACCCTGCTGGAAGCGGCCCTGCACAACTTTGAAGGCACCCACGACACCACCCGCCTCAGCCGCCTGCAACGCGCAGTAAACGACCCTATTGCGCCGTTGGGCTTGAGCGTGGCGGGTTTCATCGAACAGTGCCGCGCACTGGACCTGGGCCAGCGCTACCAGGCCCACCTCAGCGAGGTCTACGACGGCGCGGCGGCAGCCGCGATTCGCAGCGCCGCCATCGCTGCACGGCAGGACGATTTTCGCGTGCAGGTCAGA
Organism: Pseudomonas gebzensis; assembly: GCF_034427815.1. Lineage (NCBI taxonomy): Bacteria > Pseudomonadati > Pseudomonadota > Gammaproteobacteria > Pseudomonadales > Pseudomonadaceae > Pseudomonas > Pseudomonas gebzensis. Next base: position 46,215 of record NZ_JAXQNS010000014.1, on the reverse strand, counting down.
ATCGCCGCCATGAAAGGAACGATCAGCGCCGGCTGGTCGACCCACCTGCAAGGCCTGTGCACAAACGCCCCCGCGTCGCGCACCCTGCACTGTTGGCAGCTGGCACTGTTCGGCGTGCCGATCCATGAGCTGTTCATGGTCCGCGCCGCTGAGGCGGCCGAGGATCCCGGCGTGGTGCTGTATTGGCCGCACAGCCCTGAGCCGGTGCACGCCTTTGCCTCGCTGGCCGCAGCCTCCAGCTACCTGCGCACGGCCCTGACCGACCGTGACACCCGCAAGCGTTTCATCGCGCTGGCCCCGCACGCCCTGCAGGCCGAACTGCTCGGCAAGCTCGAGCATGCCCTGTTCGAGAACAGCGATGCCGACGCCGATACGCCGCGCGTCCCGCGCCGCACTGTTCACCTGGAGGTGACCGAACACCCACTCGACGCTGCCGTGTGGGCGCACTTGGAAACCCAGCACATCAGCCGTCTCAAAGGCGATGCGCGCCGTATTGCCGTACCTACCGCCGACGTTGACCGTGAGATGCGCCTCAAGCAGCTGGCGCACTGGCTGGACATCGGCCTGACGGTGCTCAACGTCGCAGCGATGTGCGTGCCGGTGCTCAACCCTTTGATGCTGGCCATCGGCGCCGCGCAGATCACCGGCAGCGTGTTCGAGGGCATTGCCGCCTGGGAAGACGGCGACAACGCGCAAGCCTTGGCGCAGTTGGAGTCGATTGCGCTCAACCTTACCTTGGGCGCTGCGGTGGCTGGCGCCGGGGTCACGCTCCAGGCCTCAGGCTTCGTGGATGCCCTGTGCAGCGTCAAGACCGATGTCGCCGAGCGCCTCTGGCAACCGAGCCTGCGCGGCTATGCCAGCAACGTCGAGCTGCCGCTGCTGGCCCACGTCAATGCGCTGGGCCAGTACGCGGTCGAGGGGCGTACCTATGTGCGCATCGACGCCAGCCTGTACGAGCAGTTTCTCGATGCGCAGGGTGCCTGGCGCGTGCGCCATCCCTCCGACAGCAGCGCTTACGCCCCGCTGCTCAGCCACAACGGTGAGGGGGCCTGGCGCCTGGCATTGGACACCCCCCTGGAATGGGACATGGCCACCCTGATCAGACGCCTGGGCCAGGCCGATGACAGCCTCAGCGAACACGACCTGCACTGCGCCTGGCGCACTACCGGCCTGGGCCCTGAAGTGCTGCAGGCCATGCACCTGGACGCCACGGCGCTGCCAGCCCGGTTCAAGGCGCTGCTGGCCCGGCTCAGGGCTGACTTGCGCGTGAGCTGGATCATCGAGCAGGTGCGCGAGGGTGGCGCCCTGCCGGCTTCGGACAACTTCGCCCTGCCCGCGCTGGTCGAGCTGCCGGGCTGGCCGCAGGACCACCTGATCGAGGCGTTCTCCGGCAGTGAGCGCTTTGGCGCCTCGACCCTGTACGGACGGCTGCCGCGCCAAGCCGGCGACGTGGTGGTGCAGATCAGCCGCAGTGAACTTGAAGGCGGCCGCCTGGCGCACTGGGTGCTGATGCAGCTGGACGATCCCGCCGTACTCGACCTGGCGACCACCCCCCCTGACGCGCGCATCGGCGCGTTGCAAACGCGCCTGGCCGAGCACCTGCTCGCCCAGCGTAGCGTGCTCGTCCAGCGCCTGTACGATGCCGCCATGCCGGCGCTTTCACCTGCCGGCAGCCGACTGGCGGCGCAGTTCCCCGGATTGCCGGCGGACACCGTGCAAGCCATCGTCGCCAAGGCCAGTCGGTTGGAACGTCAGGCCCTGCTGGACCCAACGGCGCACATTCCATTGCGGGTCCTGGAAGAGGCGCGCGTAATGCTCGCGCAGGTGCGCCTGGACCGCGCCGTGCTCGGCTTGTACCGCCCCGCGCTGGCCAACCTCGACACCAGCGTACTCATCGAAGCGCTGCAAGCCCGCCACCCCGGGCTCAGCGGCGAAGCGCTGTGGGAACTGGCCGTCGAGCAGCGCGCGCTGTGTGCCGAGGCGCTCGGCCAGCAGCCGATTCAGCCCGGCTATCGCTCGCCGATGCGACTGAATCATGGCCCACTGGGCTACCCCCTGAGCGGCCGCGCAGTGCCCCGGCGCGTGCGCGAAGCGGCCCTGCGCCGGCTGCAGGCGCTGTACCCGGCGCTGGACGACGCCACGCTGGGCGAGTTGCAGGCGCAGCTGGCCCGTACCGGCGATCTGGGCGAATCCTTGCGCGGGCTGGAAAGCGAGCAGGCCACCCTGATCCATCATCTGCATGAATGGGCGCAGGCTGGCGCTGATGCCATCGAACGTGACGAGCGCTTTCGCTGCACCGAGCGGATCAGAAACAGCTGGCGCCGCTTGGCCTCGATCCCGCGCGACACGCTGACCCTCGAACACCTGCACATCAGCCGCCTGCCCTCGATCACCGCGCGCTTCCCCCACGTGCGTGCGCTGGTGCTGGAAAACCTGGCGCTGCGCGAGATCGACGGCCAGTTCCTCGAGCGTTTTCCGAACCTGGAACGACTGCGCATCGCGCAGAACGTCGAGATCGATGCCGAGGCGTTGTTCCAGGCGCTGCGCGCCGCGCCCCACCTGGTCGAGCTGGACCTGTCGAGCAGTGGCCTGGTGCACCTGGGCGAGTCGGCCGAGCAGGCCCTGAGCGCCATGCGCCAACTGCGCGTACTGATCCTGCGACGCAATCGACTGATCATGGACGCGCCCACCCTGGGGACCCTGACCAGGCTGCGCCTGGACAGGCTGAACCTGTCCAGCAACGGCATCGTGCTCGATGAAGCTCAGGCCCTGGGCTTTCAGAGCCTGGTCCATCCGCAAGAGCTGCGCCTGGATTTCAACCCGCTGGGCGTGGCACCTGACCTGCGCTTCATGGCCCGGCTCAACACGCTGAGCATGACCAACTGTGACCTGCACACCTGGCCTGAGGGCCTCACCACCCTGATGAACCAGCCGCAGTACCAGTTGCGCCTGATCGACCTGTCGAGAAACCGCATCCACGCCTTGCCAGACCTCGACGCGCTGATGGCCAGCCCGTTTGTGCGCGACCTGGCCGCTCGCCTGCCTGAGCGCCGCTGGCGCATGAACTACAACGGCCTTGAACGCACTGCGCGGGCACGGCTGCTCAGCGCCGGCGCGAACGTACTCGAAGAGGTCGGCGAAATCCCCCGCTGGCAGTTCTTGTGGCGCGCCCATGCCGCGCCCGCGCAGAACGCCCTCTGGGAGGCACTGTTCGCTCACGGCCAGAACCAGGCCCTGGAGGGCGTGCTGGAGCGGCTGGCCATGTCGGCTGAAGCGCAGAACGGTGGGCTCGGGCTGCGCCATCGGGTCTGGATCATGCTGCAGCGGGCCAGCGAGGATGACGCTTTGCTGCAAGTCCTGAACGACGACGCCCACGCCTTCCCCGCCACCTGCGGCGACGCGGGGGCCGACGCGTTCAGCGCACTGGAAATCCGCCTGTTGATCCAGGACGCCAGCCTCAGCGCAGACCCGTTGGGCGAGCAGTGGCGCGTCTTCGGCCAGCTGTATCGTCGCGAGCAGGTCAATCTGCTAGCCGAGCGCATCGCCTGGCGCCGCAGCGTGCGCCAGGCGGCCTTGCTGGAGGCCGAGATCACCGGCGATGAAGCCAGCTTGCCGGCGCTCGATGTGCTGGACGATGTCGCGGTCATGCCCGATCTGGAGCTGATCGACGGGCTGGTCGATGACATCGAGATCCGCCTGGCCTTGCGCCAGGCCCTGGCCGCAGACCTCGATTACCCCGAGCCGAGCGTGGGCGTGCTTTACCAGCAGATTGCCCGGGTCAACGAACGTGTGCGCGCCAACGTGCTCGCGGCCGTGCGCCAACTGGATCAGGACGCCCAGGCTCGCCGCCAGTGGGTGCTGGAGCAGCCGCAGTGGCAGCGAGCCGTGCGTCAACACTACCTGGAGCAGTTCGAGGCGCTGACCGATTTCTGGCGCAGCGCCCTGGACTACCTCGATTATTGCCTGGACGAGCAGGCCGAGGCTCTCACGCAGTTGCCTCCCTCGGTACGCACCCTGCTCGAAGCGACGCTGGGCCAGCCCCTGCTCGATGATGCCGGCACGTTGCGCCGGGTCGCGGTCAATTCCGCTCAGTACCAGGCGGCCAGCGAGCGCATCCTGCAGCAACTCAGGGATGTGGAACACGGCCTGCTGGAGAGCCTGACCCGGGCGATCGAGCAACGTCATTCGTCTACCGCCGCGCGCCCGTAAAACCGTTGCAGCCACCTCGACAGCACGGCAGGCCATCTCGCCTGCCGTGCTGCGTTGCAAACGGCAATTGCCGGGGCGCATGCCTGCGCGGTGCCAGGGCTTCTAGTACACTGGCGCGAGGTTTTCAGCGGTCCCTTTGCGAACGTGCCGACACCGGCGGTTCGATACTCCGCACCGCGGGTCTCCAGGCCTCACGCAGCGTAGCCGGCGCCTGTCGACCGCGCGGGCATGGCGCCCCCGAGGCTTGTGCAGCCACGCTGGCGAGCACCGTGCAGCGCTGTACCTGCACGCGATCGCAGGGCCCCCCACTCCCCCACATTTTCTGGTGAACGCATGATCGAGGTAACCGAGCTGTCCATTGCCGACCTGCGCGAGGCGCTGGCCGCTGGCCGTACCACGGCGGTCGAGCTGGTCGAAGCCTACCGGGCCCGCATCGCCGCTTACGATGGCCGCGATACCGCCACGGCGCTCAACGCCGTGGTCGTGCACAACCCCGAGGCGCTGGCCGAAGCCCAGGCCTCCGACACCCGCCGCGCACGCGGGGAACTGCGCGGGCCGCTCGACGGCATTCCCTACACTGCCAAGGACAGCTATCTGGTCAAGGGCTTGACCGCAGCGTCCGGCAGCCCGGCGTTCAAGGACCTGGTAGCCCAGCGCGACGCCTTCACGGTCGAGCGCCTGCGCGCCGCTGGCGCTATCTGCCTGGGCAAGACCAACATGCCGCCCATGGCCAACGGCGGCATGCAGCGGGGTGTCTATGGGCGTGCCGAGAGCCCCTACAACCGCGCATTCCTCACCGCCCCGTTTGCCTCCGGCTCGTCCAACGGCGCCGGCACCGCGACGGCGGCCAGCTTCAGTGCCTTCGGCCTGGCCGAAGAAACCTGGTCCAGTGGTCGCGGCCCGGCGTCGAACAATGGCTTGTGCGCCTACACCCCGTCTCGCGGGGTGATTTCGGTACGTGGCAACTGGCCGCTGACGCCGACCATGGACGTCGTTGTGCCCTATGCACGCAGCATGGACGACCTGCTGGAGGTGCTGGATGTGGTCGTGGCCGACGACCCCAACCCACGCGGTGACCTGTGGCGCCTGCAACCGTGGGTGCCAATCCCGGCGGCCAGCAGCGTACGGCCGGCGTCCTACCTGGCGCTCGCCGCCGAGCCCGGCGCCTTGCGCGGCAAACGGTTCGGCGTGCCGCGCATGTACATCAATGCCGATGAGGCCGCCGGCAGCGCCGACAAGCCGGGTATCGGCGGGCCCACCGGGCAGCGCATCCACACCCGCGCCAGCGTCATCGAGCTGTGGCAGGCGGCGCGCCAGGCCCTTGAAGCGGCCGGCGCTGAAGTGATCGAGGTGGACTTCCCGCTGGTGTCCAACTGCGAGGGCGACCGCCCTGGCGCACCGACCGTGTACAACCGCGGCATCGTCAGCCGCGAGTTCCTCCATGACGAGCTGTGGACACTGTCCGGCTGGGCCTTCGACGACTTCCTGCGGGCCAACGACGACCCGGCGCTCAATCGTCTGGCCGATGTCGACGGCCCGCAGATCTTCCCCCATGACCCCGGCACCCTGCCCAACCGCGAAGACGACCTGGCCGCTGGCATGGACGAATACGTCAACATGGCCAAACGGGGCCTGCCGAGCTGGGAGCAGATTCCGACCCTGCCCGACGGCCTGCGCGGCCTGGAGCAGACCCGCAAGTTGGACCTGGAAGACTGGATGGCGCACCTGCAGCTCGACGCCGTGCTGTTCCCCACCGTGGCCGACGTGGGCCCGGCCGATGCCGACACCAACCCGACCTCGGCCGACATCGCCTGGAGCAACGGCGTGTGGGTGGCCAACGGCAACCTGGCGATCCGTCACCTGGGTGTGCCGACCGTGACCGTGCCGATGGGCATCATGGCCGACATCGGCATGCCAGTAGGCCTGACCTTTGCCGGTAAGGCCTACGACGACTCGGCCTTGCTGCGCTACGCCAGCGCCTTCGAAGCCACTGGCCAGCGCCGAGTCGTGCCGCCGCGCACCCCGCCACTGAGCGCACGCTGAAAGGATGGCCGGGCACCGTGAGCGGGCCCGGCCGACCCGAGCTTCGCCCGTGCTGCGTCGGCGCTGCACCTGAACACACCCGGATCGAGTTCCGCCACTTTCGCTCAGGGGTCACGTCCGGCGTCCGGCGCTGGCTCGTCGCCTCGCAGCCGCTTGGGCGGTGACCGTCAGTCGACCAGCGACAAGGCCATGTGCGTGGTCTGCCATACCGGATCGTCCTCGACCTGCTTCAAGCTGAATCCTTGGCGCTCCCAGAACGCAATGGCCCCGGCCAGGAACGGGTGGGTGTGCAGGTACAAGCATTCCACGCCCGCTTTGACCGCCTCGTCGCGCAATGCGCCGAACAAAGCCGCTGCCAGGCCCTCGCGACGGTACTCGGGCAGCACGAACAGGCGCACCACTTCCACCACCCTCAGCGCCCGGTAATCGAACTGCGCAAAACGGTGGTCATAGGGCACATAGCCGATCACCGCGACCAGCTGGCCGTGGTCGCGGGCGGTCAGGAAGCAGCCCCGGCCGGTCAGGTAGGTGTGCTCGAAATCCCTCAGGTCATCAGGTTCGGGCGTGTCAGCGAGCTTGGGGAACAGCGCTGCGCGGGCCTGATTGACGAAGCGGACGATTTCATCGACGTGCTCAGCGGTGGCGTGTTGCAAGGTCCAGGATGGCATGGGGGCTCCGGGTGCATCGTGCAGGGCCCGCCGTTTTACCGAAGATAGCGCCGTGCAACAAGTCGATCGGCGCAGCGCCCCGCGCCACGCGTGCAGTACACTGGCCCGTCGATGCTACCCAGGCTGCCGCTCATGTCTCGTTTCGCTTTGCTGATTCTCCCGGTGCTGATCGCCGCCCTCGCCGGCTGCGACCCGTCTTCGTCCGAGCACCTCACCCCACGTGAGCAGAAAATCGTTGCGCAACTGCCGATGCAGGATGCCTACGAGCACAACATCACGCGCATGGCCGAGCTGCTGGCACCGCGTTTTCCGGCGGTGCCCCAGGCACAGATCGACCAGGTGCTACGTGAACACCTCACCGTCCAAGACCAGCGTCGAGACCTGTTCAAGCTCTACAGCGAAGATCACTTCAATGACGCCGAACTCGACATGGTCATTGCCGCCACTGCCGATCCAGCCAAAGCCAAGGCGCTCAGCCAGAGCCTGGAAGGCCGGCAACTGGCGGAAAAACTCAACCGACTGATGCATGACAGCGCCAATGATCCCGAAGCCAAGGCGACCGCCGCGCAGCGCATGCAGCAAATCGAGCAGACCCTGACCGAGCGCCAGCAGGCGGCGACGGCGGGTTGATCGCTATGCGCCAACCCCCCGCCCGCCACCAATTTCAGTCCGCTTACATCACCTGATCGTGCTCGGGCACCGCGCGGGCCAGGTCCGCACGGTTAGGCTGGGCGCGCTGCAAGGTCACCGGCACCGACTTGGACGCCGGCACTTTGCTGCGTTCAGCGTGGTGCCACAGCGGCACCAGCGGGTTGCATTCGGGGTAGTAGGCCGCCGCGCAGCCCTGCGGAATGTCATAGGCAATGATCTGCAGCGGCCCCACTTCGCGGCGCACTTCAGGCTCGATGGCCGTACGCACGGTCACCCAATCCCCCGGCGCATAGCCCAGCCGTACCACATCGTCGCGGTTCATGAACAGCACGCTGCGCGTGCCCTTGACGCCGCGAAAGCGATCGTCATAGCCATACACCGTGGTGTTGAACTGGTCATTGCTACGCAGCGTCATCAGTTGCAGCACCTCGCGCCGCTCGCCATCGAAGGTCACATCCGGGTTCTCTTCAAGGCTGGCGGGGGTCATGAAGCGGGCGGTACCGGTGTCGGTGTGCCATTCCCGCTTGCAGGCGCCCAGGGGGCGGTGGAAGCCGCCGGGCTGCCACATGCGGGTTTCCATGTCGTGGAAGATCTCTGGGTAGGTTTGGCTGATGGCCTGACGCACCAAGGCGTAGTCATGGCGCCAGGCATCCCACGGAACATTGCAATCGCCGTCCAGGGTGTGCTCGGCCAGGCCGGCAAGAATCGCCACCTCCGAGCGCAGCATGTCGTGAGCAGGCTCCGTGGTGCCCTGCCAGGCACGCAGGCAGCCGGTGCTGTCTTCGGTGCTGTAGACCTGCTCGCGGCCATCCTGGCGATCGATTTCGATATGGCCCAGACACGGCAACAGCCAGGTCTGGCCGCCGGGCACCAAGTGCGTACGGTTGAGTTTGGTGGCCACCTGCACGCTGAGCTCAAGGCTCGCCCAGGCCGGTTCCATGCGGTCGGTGTCGGGAATCGCCCGTAGAAAGTTGCCGCCAAGGCCAATGAAGCCCTTGACCGAGCCGTCCAGGATGCCTTCGCAGGTCTCTACCGTGGCCCGGCCCTTTTGCGCCGGCACGCGGATGTTGAACAGCGCCTGTAGCGTGTCCACCGGGACTTTCTGCGGGTCTTCGGTGATGCCCACGGTGCGCTGGCCCTGCACGTTGGAGTGGCCACGCACCGGGCACACACCGGCGCCGCGCTTGCCGATGTTGCCGCGCAGCAAGAGCAGGTTGACCATCATCTGCACGTTGTCCACGCCCTTGCGGTGCTGGGTCATGCCCATGCCCCAGATGACCATCACTCGGTTGCTGCGCGCGTACACCGTGGCGGCCGCTTCCAGCGCGCCGCGGGTCAGGCCGCTGTGCTGTTCCAGGCACGTCCAGTCATGCTCGTCTACCCACTGGCGCAGGGCATCGAGGCCATCGGTGTGCTCGGCGATGAAGGCGTCGTCCAGCACCGCAGGCTGCCCGGCCGCACGGGCCTGGCGGTCGAGCTCGAGCACCGCTTTGATGATGCCGGTCACGGCGGCCAGGTCGCCGCCAATCTTCACCTGGTGGTACTGCGTGCTGATCACCGTCGACTCGGGGCCGATCATCTCCATCGGCGACTGCGGGTTGACGAAGCGCTCCAGCCCACGCTCGCGCAGCGGGTTGAAGGTGATGATCGGCACCTTGCGCTTGCGCGCTTCCTGCAGCGGATGCAGCATGCGCGGGCTGTTGCTGCCCACGTTCTGGCCGAAGAAGAAGATGCAGTCGGTGTGTTCGAAATCTTCCAGCGTCACCGTACCGACGGGCACGCCGATGCTCTCCTGCAAGCCCACCGAAGTGCTTTCGTGGCACATGTTCGAACTGTCCGGCAGGTTGTTGCTGCCGTAGGCGCGGGCGAACAGCTGGTACATGAACGAGGCCTCCAGCGAGGCCCGCCCGGAGGCATAGAACACCACCTGCTCGGGCGGCAGCCCCTTGAGCTGCTGGCCAATGGCGGCGTAGGCCTCAGCCCAGGTCGTGGTGCGATAACGGTCGCTGGTCGGGTCGTAGCGCATGGGATGCGTGAGACGGCCGTGCTGCTCCAGGGCATGGTCGGTCCAGGTGCGCAGCTCGCTCAGGGTATGGCGCTCGAAGAACTCAGGCCCGGTGCGCAGGCGCGTCAGCTCCCAGGCCGTGGCCTTGGCGCCGTTCTCGCAGAACTCCAGTGCGTGCGGGTTGCCTGGCTTGCCCCAGGCACAGCTGACGCAGGCAAAGCCTTTGGGCTTGTTCTGCTTGAACAGCGCCAGCGGCGCGGTGGCCAGGGCCTGCTCGCGCCAGAGCACTTGCATGACCGAACGCGCCGACCCCCAGCCACCAGCGGCGGACAGGTACGGCTTGAAGTGGGCGGTAGGGTGAATGAGCGACATGGGACGCCTCGGACAGAAAATCAGGGTTGTGCAAGTTCTGAAGGCGCCGATTCGGCGAAAGTTCAGGGCGCGTGCGCTGAGCCGTCGGTCGGCATGGCCAGCATCCCTGCTGAACCGCCGCACACGGGCATCGCTCATCTGAGAACTCGCAGCGAGTAGAAGCGTGCACAACGCCCTCTTTGCGATGCCCTGAGCCAAGAGGAGAACACCATGAACGACCGCGCCACCCCTGCCTCCACCGCCCCCTTGGCTTTCCAGCCCGGTTTCGAGCAGATCCCCGATGACGAAGCGCAGACCAGCCAGGAACTGGCCGACACCCTGCGCACGATCATGCAGACCACTTTCGAGCACCGCGGCCACGCCGACCGCAGCGTGCACGCCAAGGCCCACGGCCTGCTGCAGGGCGAGATCACGGTGCTGGACAACCTGCCGCCGCACCTGGCCCAAGGCGCCTTCGCCCGGCCCGGCACCTACCCCGCCTACCTGCGCTTCTCCACCAACCCTGGCGATATCCTCGATGACAAGGTGTCCACCCCGCGGGGCCTGGCGGTAAAAATGGTCGGTGTCGAGGGCGCGCGGCTGCCGGGTAGTGAAGGCGATGTGACCCAGGATTTCGTCATGCAGAACGCCAAAGCCTTCACCGCCGCCACGCCCAAGGATTTTCTGAAAACCCTCAAGCTGCTGGCCAAGACCACCGACAAGATGCCGCGCACCAAGCAGGTGATGTCGGCCGTGCTGCGCGGGGTGGAAGCCACCCTTGAGGCGGTGGGCGGGGAAAGCGGCACGCTGAAAAGCCTGGGCGGCCATCCGCAAACGCACATTCTCGGCGAAAGCTTCTCCACCGTCGTACCGCTGCTGTATGGCCCCTACTACGCCAAGGTGGCGCTGGTACCGGTAGCGCCGTCACTCACCGCGTTGACCGACCAGCACGTGGATTTCCACGGCAACCCCGATGGCCTGCGCGCAGCCGTGAGCGCGTTCTTCGAGCAACAGGGCGGCATCTGGGAAATCCGCGTGCAGTTGGCCACCGACCTTGAGCACATGCCCATCGAGGATGCCTCCAAGGCGTGGCCGGAAGACCTCAGCCCCTATGTCACCGTGGCCCGCCTGCAGGTCGATGCCCAGCCGGCCTGGTCGCCAGAGAACGTACGCGCCATCGACGACGGCATGGCGTTCAGCCCCTGGCACGGCCTGGCGGCGCACCGTCCGCTGGGCGGGGTCATGCGCACGCGCAAGCCCTCGTACGAGATGTCGGCAACGTTCCGCGGCCAGCACAATGGCTGCCCGATGCACGAGCCGGGCAAATAAATCAAACCTTTCACCGCCTGGGCTGATCAACCAAGGGCAACAGTTTTTGCCCCTGCCTCACGCAACACCGAGCATAGGCGGCTTCATGATCACAGCACTTCTGGAGACACCATGAGCTCACAACTGACAGGCAAACGCGTTCTGATCATCACTTCCGACACCGGTATCGAACGCGACGAGCTGCTCAAACCGCTGCAGGCCCTGCAGCAAGAAGGTGCCGAGGTGATTCACGCCTCGATCAAGGGCGGCGACACGCAGACCTTCCTGCAAGACACCGAAAAAGACCAGGTCGTCAGTGCCAAGGCCAAACTCGCCGAGGTCAAAGCCGACGACTTCCACGCGCTGGTCATCCCGGGCGGCACCGTCAATGCCGACAACCTGCGCCAGGACAAAGACGCTTTGCGCCTGATCAAGGCGTTCAGCAGCGCGGGCAAGGTCATCGCCGCCATCTGCCACGGCCCATGGGCACTGATCGATGCTGGCGTGATCGAGGGCAAGACCCTGACCTCCTACCCCAGCGTGCGCACCGACCTGGTCAACGCCAAGGGCATGTGGGTCGATGCCGAGGTCAAGGAATGCGACGCCAATGGCTGGCACCTGATCACCTCGCGCACCCCTGACGATTTGCCTGCGTTCAACCAGGCCATCGTCAACGCGGTGAAATGAGTCAGGCCCCTACCCGCCGTTGCAATACGGCGTGAATCGGCGGGTTCGGGGTCATCGTGGAATTCCTGCAACACCGTGATGTCATATCGAGATCAGCGGGTATCCGCCTGGCTTCGCGCCAGGCCCTGACACTCTCGCACCCGCACACAGAGCATCCGCTATGATCGAACCCTTACCGTCGGCCCCTGCCCCTCGCATCCTCCTGGTAGAAGACGAACGCATGATTCGCGAGCTGATCGTGTTCGCCCTGGAAGACCTGGGGGCGACCGTCAAGGCTGTCGAAACCGCCGATGAGGGCCTGGCTGCGCTTGAACAGGCGCCGTGGTCGCTGCTGCTGACCGACGTCCAGACCCCAGGCATGCTTGACGGCATGCAGCTGGCCTGGCGTGCCCAGAGCCAGGCGCCCGAGCTGGCGGTGGTGGTAATGAGCGGCTATCACGATGGTTTCGCCCTGCCGCTGCCCGAGGGTGCGGTGTTCTTGCCCAAACCCTGGTCGATCGATCAGTTTTACCAAGTCATCGAGGGCCAGCTGGCACGCTGCTCAGCTGTGCGGCCTGCCGCCTGAGCTCATTGCGCTGGGCGCCCTGCCCGGTGATGATTCTGTTGTATGGCTTGCGCGGGCACCTTCGCGCCCCTTTTCATGGCTCAGCGTTCTGGAATCCCCATGGATCTTCGACGGCGTAACAATGTGCAAGTCAGTGGCAGCGGCGACGTGACATTGATCTTTTCCCATGGCTTTGGCTGCGACCAGGCGATGTGGCGTTTTCTCCTTCCTCATTTCGCCGAGCGCTTTCGTACCGTGAGCTACGACTTGGTGGGCGCTGGTGGCTCCGATCTGGGCGCCTACGACCCGGTCAAGTACGCCGAGCTGTGGGGCTATGCCGCTGACCTCAATGACCTTATCGAGCGTTTTGCCGAAGGCCCGGTGGTTGTGGTGGGCCATTCGGTCAGCGCGATGATCGGTGCCCTCGCCGACCGCCTGCACCCCGGCCGGATCGCCGCGCACGTGATGATCGGCCCGTCACCGTGCTACATCGATGTCGATGACTACGTCGGCGGGTTCAGCCGCGCCGACATCGATTCCTTGCTCGACACCCTCGACAGCAATTACCTGGGCTGGTCGAGCACCATGGCCCCGGTGATCATGGGCGCCCCTGGCGAGCCGGCGCTGGCCGAGGAACTGACCAACAGCTTCTGCCGCACCGATCCGGACATCGCCCGCCACTTCGCGCGGGTCACGTTTCTCTCTGACAACCGCGACGATGTCGCCGGGCTACCGACGCCGACCCTGATCCTGCAGTCGAGCGAAGACCTCATCGCCCCGCAGGCGGTGGGCAGCTATCTGCACCAAGTACTGCCCAACAGCCAACTGACCCTGGTACCGAACATCGGCCACTGCCCACACATGAGCGCGCCCAGCGCCTGTGGTGAAGCGATGGACGCTTTCCTGGCGCAACGGTTCGGCTCCCATGCTGGTCGGTGAGTACCTGCTGCCGGAGGCCGACGCGCTGCTTGAGCGCGCGCCCTGTGGGCTGGTGGTGACCACCGAGGACGGCACGATCCTGCGCAGCAACCAGACCTTCTCGCGCTGGCTGGGCAGCGAGCCGACCGCCCTGCTCGGCAGGCGCTTCCAGAGCCTGCTGACCATGGGCGGGCGCATTTTTCACCAGACCCACTGGGCGCCGCTGATGAAGATCCAGGGGTCGGTGGCCGAGGTGAAGCTCGACCTGCAACATGCCGATGGCCACGTCATCACCATGCTGCTCAATGGCGTACGCCACGAACATGCCGAGGGCGTGTTCTACGAGCTGGCCATGTTCGGCACGGTCGAACGTGATCGCTATGAACGTGAGCTGCTCAGCGCGCGCAAGCGTGCCGAGCAGCTGCTTGCCGAACGCAGCACTGCCGAGCAGGCATTGCAGGAGGCCAAGGCCGAGCTGGCCCTGGCCTACCGCGACGCCCAACGCCGTGCGACGTTGGCCGAACAAATGGTCGCGGTCGCCAGCCATGACCTGAAGAACCCGCTCACGGCCATCAAGATGGCCACCGGGCTGCTCGCACGCGGTGACTGGCAACCTCGCCAGCAGCAGTTGATCGGCACCATTGGGCTGTCATGCGAGCGTGCCCAGCGGATGATCGCCGACCTGCTCGACCTCGCCTCCGCGCGCATGGGCCAGGGCATCAGCATCCAGCGCCAAGTGGTGGCCCTGCCCGCGTTGGTCGATGACAGTGTCAACGAACTGCGGGTGGCATTCCCTCACGCGCGTATCCGCCACTTGAGCAAGGGGCGGGGCCAGGTGGCGCTCGATCCCGATCGGCTGTACCAGACCCTGGGTAACCTGGTCGCCAATGCGGCGGCCTACGGCGACTTGCGGCATGCCATCACCCTGACCAGCGACGTGTGCCAGGGCGCTGTCAGCCTGAGCGTGCACAACCACGGCCCGGCCATCGAGCAGGCGCTGATCGAGCGGCTGTTCGAGCCGATGACCCGCGCTAGCGAGCGAAGCGCCGGCGGGCGCTCGGTGGGCCTGGGGTTGTTTATCGTCAGAGAGATCGTCACCGCCCATGGCGGGGAGATTCGCGTTCATTCCAGCCAGGCGCAGGGCACCACGTTCATGGTGCGCCTGCCTGCTGCGCCATCGACCTTGCACGACCAGAGAGCCGTACCATGAACCCCATCACCCAGCTGGAATACAGTATCGAACGCCTCGGCCGTCTGGCCGACGCCCTGGAAACCGTCGCACCCTGCCCCGCCTCGCGCCTGGTACTGGTGACCTGGCTGGCCGATCATCTCAACAGCGATGCCGAAGCTGATGCCATCGACCGGCAACTGCCAGCGCTACCGCCCGCGCTGGTCGCCGATTATCGCGTCTGGATCAGCAAGGGCGGCGCCTGAACGGCGGCTTGCGCGACGCTTCTCTACCGAATTATCGGTAAGCGCGGGCGACCGCTGGCCTGTCCGCCTGAACTTTGTCCACCGCGAAGGCTTCCTCTGCATAGACATACCGTCTGAGTGAATCAGCAGGAGCTAAGCGCGATGCGAGCATTGACGTACCACGGTGCCAACGACGTCCGGGTCGATAACGTCCCCGATCCGATTCTCGAACAGCCCGATGACATCATTCTGAAGGTAACCGCCACCGCCATCTGCGGGTCGGACCTGCACCTGTACCGCGGCAAGATCCCGCAGACCGAACACGGCGATATCTTTGGCCACGAGTTCATGGGTGTGGTTGAAGAAGTGGGCCCTGCGGTGACTGCAGTGAGCGTCGGCGACCGCGTGGTGATCCCGTTCGTGATCGCCTGCGGCAGCTGTTTCTTCTGTCAGCTGGACCAGTTCGCGGCCTGCGAGACCTCCAATACCGGGCGCGGAGCGATCCTCAACAAGAAAAGCATTCCACCTGGCGCGGCGCTGTTCGGCTTCAGCCATCTGTACGGTGGCATTCCTGGCGGCCAGGCCGATTACGTGCGTGTGCCCCATGGCAACGTCGGGCCCTTCAAGGTGCCCGCAGCGCTCACCGATGACAAGGTTCTGTTCCTCTCCGACATCCTCCCCACCGCCTGGCAAGCCGTGCTCAATGCCGGCGTAGAGCGAGGCTCCAGCCTGGCCATCTACGGGGCCGGCCCGGTCGGTTTGCTGGCGGCAGCCTGCGCACGGATGCTCGGTGCCGAGCAGATCTTCATGGTCGACCACAATCAGTACCGGTTGGACTACGCACAGCAGGCCTACGGCGTGATTCCGATCAACTTCGACCATGACGATGATCCGGCCGATACCATCATCCGCCAGACCACGGGCATGCGCGGCGTGGCGGCGGTGATCGATGCAGTGGGCTTCGAAGCCAAGGGCAGCACTACGGAAACCGTGCTCACCGCCCTCAAGCTTGAAGGCAGCAGCGGCAAAGCACTGCGCCAGTGCATCGCGGCCGTGCGCCGGGGTGGGGTGGTCAGCGTGCCAGGGGTGTATGCCGGGTTCATTCATGGCTTCCTGTTCGGCGACGCCTTTGACAAGGGCCTGACCTTCAAGATGGGCCAGACCCATGTGCAGCGGTACTTGCCAGAGCTGCTGGAGCACATTCAGGCAGGCCGCCTGCAACCGGAGCACATCGTGACGCATACATTGGCGCTGGAAGAGGCTGCCATGGGTTATCAACTGTTCGACAAAAAACAAGACGATTGCCGCAAGGTGATTCTGGTACCCGGCGCCGCCGCGGGCACCTTGGGAGGCCACCATGTCCACGCCTGAAAACGCTAGCGCTGCCACCCCCCTGCTCGATCCTGCCACCGGCATGAAGCCAGGTGAGCGTTACCGCGTGGAACCTGCCGAAGGCGGCCAGCCGTTCGAAGGCTTTTTCCTCGACGGCAAATACTTCCTGGATGCCGACCTGCTGACCGCCGTGGGTTGGCTGGAAGGCCAACGCTTCATCTATGACCAGCTCAACGGTGCCGGCGAGCCGGTGTTCCCTGATCGGCATGCCGGGGACATCAGTGCGCTGAACCTCACAGTGACCGACGGGCCGGTGCTGGCGCTGACGCCGATCGAGGTGGCGGTGCAGGTGGACGAGGCTGCTGAAGGGGTCGCCGATGGCGCCGAGCTTGATGGCGATGACGCAGCCCACGTGGAAAGTGATCGCAAGGGGGAGCCGGGAGGCGAAGACCTAGCCGAGGGGGATGCTGAGGCGGAGGCGGACACGAATACGGAGGCCGACTCCACCGCTGGCGCTGCAACCGATGCGGTCGACAGCGAGTGTCCGATGGTCCGCTCACCGAGCAATCTAATGGCCACGACCGCGGCCGCCTTCGCGGCCGGCCTGGTCGTCGGCTTCGCAATCAGCCGTAACCGGCGCTGAGGCAAATCGACAGGAGCGGCCGGTACGGCGCTCCA
This sequence comes from Pseudomonas gebzensis, assembly GCF_034427815.1. Taxonomy (NCBI): domain Bacteria; kingdom Pseudomonadati; phylum Pseudomonadota; class Gammaproteobacteria; order Pseudomonadales; family Pseudomonadaceae; genus Pseudomonas; species Pseudomonas gebzensis. Next base: position 29,408 of record NZ_JAXQNS010000014.1, on the reverse strand, counting down.
CGGGTTTGCGCAAGGCGGCGCAGCTGCCGTATTTCAAGCCCTCTGTGATCAACCCGCATGCCTTTTTCAAGGCACTTCGCGACGGCGGGAAGACGCCCAATTAGCGCACCCTCGCCCTGCTGTGCTGCTGTGCTGCTGTGCTGCTGTGCGCCAGGCGCATTGCCTCGCGCCACCAGCCTGATCGAGCCACTGATACCCGGGGGCGATCGATCACTTGCACCCTCACTTTCGAAGGTTGGACGCCGGCACTGGGCTGTGAACGCTGACTTTCGGGCAAAAGAAATCGGCGCCCCCGGAACGTGATGTCAGTCAGCTAATCCGTTTCAGGATCATCGGAGCTGCGTTGCCACCCATCAGGCTAAGCCACTCCCACAGGGTATGCAGAAACCTGCGGGAGCGACCGTAGTCTCGATGGGCCGCAAAGCGGCCCCAATCGGTTAACTGACTAGCACCGGCTGGTGAGCGCCGATTGTTTCAAGCGTCAGCGATCACTGCTTGGCAGCATCACCACCGTGAGCAGCGGCCAGCTTGCGGGCCTCTTCCAGGTGTTCCTTGAGCGTAGGCAGAGTCTGGCCAGCGAAGGCCTTGAGTTCTGCGTCCTTGCCTTCGTTGATCTCTTCCTGGAACAGCTTGACGGTGTCTTCGTGCGCTTTCACCTGATTGTTGGCGTAAGAACGGTCGAAGGAATCCTCACGAATGTCCAGAATCAGCTTCTTGGCCTTGTCCAGCAGTTCGGCATCGGTTGCGACCTTGAGGTCTTTCTGCTGGGCGATTGCCTTGAGCTGCTCCTTAGCCTTGGTGTGGTCATCGATCATCATCTGAGCGAAGGCCTTGATGTCGGTCGACTGGCTCTTTTCAAGCGCCAGCTTGCCCGCTTCCACCTCTGCAATGCCCTTGGCAGAAGCTTCATCCACAAAATTGGCCGGGCTGGTGGCGGCGAGGGCTGCATGGCTGGCAAAGGCGAACAGCACGCCGCAGATACCGGCTTTGAGTTTGAGGTTCATGTGTAACTCCTTGGGCGAATGTCGTCGAAAGAACGTGACATCAGGTGTGACCCGGCGCGGTAGCACCGGGTTCAGGATTTATTGCTTGTCCAGATCCGCCTTCAGGCGCTGACCGGCGTAGGCCTGGGCCTGTTCGGCTTTCTTCACCACTGCGGCGGTGCCGAAGAACTCGTGGGTAACGCCGTCATACAGTCTGCGCTCGACGCTCACACCCGCCTCACGCAGGGCCTGCTCCAGCTGTGCACCATCGTCACGCAGCGGGTCGATTTCAGCATTGACCAGCGTGACCGGCGCCAAGCCGCGCAGGTTGGCCTTGACCAGGTTGATGCGCGGGTCTTGCACGTCGTTCGGGGTGCGGCTGATCTGCTGAACGAACCAGAGCATCATTGGCCGGTTCAGCGGCATGGCGTCGGCGTACTTGTCGTAAGACGCCGTGTGGGTATCGGGCTGAGCCACCGGGTACACGGCGAGGATGTGCCGCGGGGCGGTCAGGCCGGCATCGCGGGCCGCAATGGCCGTGGCCACGGCCAGGTTGCCGCCGGCGCTCTCGCCCGCCAAGGCCAGACGCTTGGGGTCACCCTGAAGCGATTGGGCATGGGTGGTCAGCCATCTGTAGGTGGCCAAGGCGTCGTCGTGAGCGGCGGGAAACCTGTGTTCCGGCGCGCGGCGATAGTCCACCGACACCACGACCGCATCGGCCTGTTTGGCCAGGCCTCGGGCGCCGGCGTCGTACACCGAGCGGTCGGCGATCACCCAGCCGCCGCCATGGAAGTACAGCACCACTGGATGCGGGCCAGGGCCTGCCGGGGTATAGACCGTTGCCGGCAGGTTGCCGTTAGCCCCAGGAATGGTCACGTCACGGCTGCTCACACCGGGCACCAGCGACTGTGGATCGGCGCTGCGCTTTTCATCGCTAAGCACGGCCTTGACGGCATCGGCCACGGTGGGCTGCTGACGTGCTTCGGGTGCCGTGGTTTTTTCGATGGCCTTGCCATCGAGGCTGGCCAGCTTGTTGAGCACCGTCTGCATGTCGGCGTCGGTGCGCAACAGGCTCTTGGTGCCGCTTACCGCCAGCTCGGAAACCGAACGCTTCTGTGGGTCACGCGCGCAACCGCCGATGGCGACAGCCAGGCCGAGCAAGGTTGCCGCCGCCAGATAACCGTGTCTTTGCATGGTGCTCTCCTGAACCGGGGCGGCGATGCGCGCCCTCTGTAGGTTCAGGCCGGCGATGTGCCGCCCCGTTCAATAAACCTGCCATGGCGTTGCAACCGACCGGCTCAGGTGACTTGGATATAGACCGCGTACACGCCCAGCAATACCCAGAAGCCAAGGAAAATCCACGGCGTGCGTAGCGAGAACAGCAGCGACTTCTTATGCGCTTCACGGGAGGTTTCGGTTTCGCTGAACAGCGGCGACTCATCGTAGGCAGCGCTCATCAGCGGCTCACTGCGCAGCAGGTGGCTTTGCTTGACCTGCCAGTGATCGATGATCTTGTAGGCCGCTCGAATACCCGGCCAGGCGTTCAGCGTGGTAAGCCCACCCAGTGAAGCCAGGAAGACTGGGACAAGAATGGTGAACATCTTGCCCCACTCCGGGTTGAGGTTGCTCATGGCGGAAACGAAGGCGATGACCAGGAATGACTGCGAGGTAAGGTAAGCGTCGGTGCGGTTGGCGAGGATGGTGCTCTCGTACTGGATTTCATTACGGTAGAAGTCCAGACGCTCTTTGAGATTGCCAAAGACCATGGCGTTGTGCGCCTCGATCTCGTGCTCGGGCGTCGAGGGCGTGATGATGACGGGCATGAATCAGCTCCTGCAGGCTCCAGCCTGCGTAAAAAGGCTACCTGCGATCACTGCAGGCACTCGCGAAGCCAAATAGAACCGTGTGGTCAGGAAAAATTCAGTCCGCTGATGCGAACGGTCGTGAACAGACCTGCTGTCGATAGGCGTGGGTCCCGCTTCGGGGGCGCGTTGTCTTGAACCACCGGCCGCCCGGTAACGATCAGAGGTGCGTCATTCGGCCGCCCGAGCCGCTGGTTCCAGGCCGCTGCCAGACCCTGTTCGAATCCATACAGCCTGGTCTGCGGCTGGCGCCCCCAGGGGTGACAAAGCTGCAGAGGCCCGCCTGTTGCGAACACCGCATAACAGGTGTCGGCCGTCTCAGCTCGCTTCCCCTCGCCCGCCAGACCGGTGCCTGTCTGACCGCGGCAGACTTCACCGGGGCTCAGTCAGGCCGAGGCTTGCCTTCTTCGCGTCCGGTACGCTGAGCGGTGGATTCGTCCTCGCCCTCACGCGCCGTGTCTGGCCGGTGGGCATCGTTGTCGCGTTGCTGTTCGCCCTTGGAGGGGCCGGCAGGGTTGGCGGAATCAGGCGCTTTGCGAGTGGTCATGGTGGTACTCCTATCCTTTGCTGTGTTCGGGTGACGAAGGACCGGTGCCGCGTTTGATCCCGCGCGGGCCGCAAATGCCCCAGATGACCAGCCCTACAACGGGCAGCGCCACCAGCAACAGGGCCCAGAGAATCTTCGTGACATCGCGCTTGTCGCTGCGAAACACGCTGACGATCGCCCACAGGTCCAGCAGCAGCACAATCGCCACGCCGCCGATCCAGATATAGGTGTTCAGCTCGTTCATGGTGCAGCCCTCCTCAGGCTTGATCCGAAGGCATTTTCACCCCCACTGCTACAGAGGAAGGCAACAGGCCAGACAAAGTTCAGCCGCTGTGGCACCTCTAGGACAGGCGGGATGTCGAAAGCGGATCGGTGCCGCAGAGCACCCTCTACCCTGCCGTCGAATCCCTGAGCCTGCCGCCATGAGCCGTCCACTGCTGTCCACTCCCCGATCGTCCAAGCACCGCGCGCCCCACCCGAACCGGGGTTACCGACCCTATGCCGTGGCCGGGGGGCTGTTGGCGCTGCTGCTGGTGGTCAGCGCAGCCGGGCGGGCCTGGCTCGGACCTGCCCAGGTCATCAGCGATGACCGCCGCGTGCAGGTCGATTATCCACGGCTAGTGCGCAGCGGCGCCGAACAGACGCTGCACATCAGCGTGCGCGGTGAGCCTGGCAAGGCCGTCAAGCTACTGCTGATCGGGCCGCTGTTGAGCCAGTCACGGGTCGAGCGCATCAGCCCTGAACCGCAATCGAGTCTGCGCCAGGGCAACGCGCTGCTTTTGCATTTTCCATCTGAAGCCACTATGGAGCGCAGCGTTGAAGTCACGCTGCGCAGCGATGCAGTCGGGCAGTTGAACGGCACACTGCGTGCGGGGCCGGGCAGCGTGGTGCGTCTGAGCACCTACCGGCACCCCTAGCAGCAACAACAGCGCGCTGCGGGCACCACGATAAACGCCGCCAGCCCAGGAAGGCTCAGCGGCGTTTCTGCAAGGACGGGCCGCGCCAGGCAACCCCTACCCGATTACTCGGTAGGCGACTCGGTATTGACGAAGTCCGGCACCTCGGCCAGTGGCAAGGCCCGACGCTGCCCACGTTGGGCATGCTGACGGGCTGGCAGCGGGTCAAGCGTCTGCGCCTGGCCGGTTTGCAACGCCCGCTCGATGGCCATGATCACGCGCACATCGCGCCAGCCTTCTTCACCGTCTGGCTCCGGGGCCTGATCATTGAGGATGCAGTCAGAAAAATACGCGGTTTCACCGGCGAACTGATCGACCACGGGGCTCACGTGCACGCGGTTGTCCCCGTCCACTTCAGCGTGATACTTGATCGCCACACCCTCGCCATAGCCAAAGCATGGCGAAGCATCGATCAGCCCTTCACTGCCGATCAGCAGGAAGCGCTCGGCATCAGGCAGGGTGTAGCTGACGGTGAACTGCGCCAGGCGTTCCTCGGCGAAACGCAGGTTCACCGTCACGGTGTCCCAGGTGTTCACCGCGCTGCCGGGGCTTTTTACGCCCATGGCCGACACTTCGATGGGCTCTGCGTTGAACAGCTGACGAACCATGTTCAGTGGGTAGGGGCCCATGTCCAGCACAGGGCCGGCGGCGAAGCCATCCTGGGCGCGATGGTTGCTGGGCTTGACGGTCTGCGTGAAGGTCGAGGTGAACAGCCGTGGGTCGCCGAAGTTGCCGGCCTGGACCCGCTCGATCATGTCCAGCGTACCCGGCTCGCTGTGCAGGCGGTAGGCGATCATCAGCTTGGCGCTTGAGCGCTGCTCGGCGTCAAGGATGGTCTGGCAGTCTTCCTCGGTGCTGGCCATGGGCTTTTCCAGCAACACATGGATACCCGCCTCAAGGGCCGGGACAACGAATTCGACATGACGAAAATTGGGGGTGGCGACGTATACCGCGTCGACTTCGCCCGACGCCAGCAGCTGCGCGTAGTCCTCATAGGCGTAAGCCTTGATGCCGTAGAGCTTGGCCAGACGCTCGGCTTTTTCCGGATCGCCGGTCACCAGGGCTGTGATCACCGAATTGTCGGTCTGGCCGACACCGGGCATGAACGCGCCTTGTGATATGGCGCCTCCGCCAACGACGCCGTAGCGGATCTTGCCGTCAGGGCTGGGCATTGCGTACTCCTCATTCGCGATCGATGTGAAGAGTGGGCAGCCAGGGCGCGGCGCAGGTTCCATCTTTTTGCGTTGAATGGCATGAGGCAGACGCTCAAGCGCGGCGCCTGGCCGGCTTGGCAGCGTGTGGGCGCCAGCGGCAGCACGCGGGTGTCTTCAGTGGCGTCGCGGGGCTGGTGCCGGGCAGGCCGCGCCGCGCTTGGCGACCGACCGGAGCGCCAGACCGGCCGATAGGCGCCCCGGTTCGCCGCGATGGGCCGCAAAGCGGCCCCGGACACCTAACCGGCTGCCATCAGCCAGTTGGGGGCAGGTTCTCTGGCCAGGGTCATTGCAGCCACGGCGGCGGCGGCTCTTCGTCCTTCACCGGGCCGCGCTCGGCATCCTCGCGGCCCGCGCGGCGGCGGGCGTCTTCAGCGCGGGCGGCGTCGATTTCGCGCAACACGCCATGCACATCGGCGTCGTGCTCGTCATCGGCGTATTCGCCGGTCAGTACCGAGTCCGGGAGCAACTCGCCCGCCTCGTACAAGGCCCACATCTCCCGCGCGTAGCGGGTGTGTATGAGCTCTGGCGCAAACTGCCCGAAGTAACTGCTCATGTTCGCCACATCGCGCTCGAGCATGTCCAGCGCGTGGTTGTTGGCCGCGGCATCCACCGCCTGAGGCAGGTCGATGATCACCGGGCCGTCGGGGCCCAGCAGCACGTTGAACTCGGACAGGTCGCCATGCACCAGGCCTGCACAGAGCATCAGCACGATCTGCTGGATGACGAACGCGTGGTACTCGCGCGCCTGATCCGGCTCAAGGTGCACGTCATTCAGGCGCGGAGCGGCGTTACCGTCGGCATCGACGACCAGCTCCATCAGCAGCACGCCGTCGAGGAAATCGTAGGGCTTGGGCACCCGCACGCCGGCGCCGGCGAGGCGGAACAGCGCAGCCACTTCGGCGTTCTGCCAGGCCTGCTCGGTTTCCTTGCGGCCGTACTTGGAGCCGTTGTTCATGGCGCGTGCCTGGCGGCTGTTGCGCACCTTGCGGCCTTCCTGGTACTGCGCGGCCTGGCGGAAGCTGCGCTTGTTGGCCTCTTTATAGACCTTGGCGCAGCGCACCTGCTGGCCGCAGCGCACCACGTACACCGCCGCTTCCTTACCGCTCATCAACGGGCGCAAGACCTCGTCGACCAAGCCGTCTTCGATCAGGGGTTCGATTCTTTTTGGCGTCTTCATCAGCTCTGGTCTGGGTCCTGTCCGGTCGGCCATGTGGGTGTGGCCGGCCATCCTCTCATAGCGGGGCAGAACTTGCTCGGGTAAGGCGCCAGAGGCCGTGGTTGTTGAAAAAAAAGCCGGCAAAGGGCTGAATTATTTAGTGTCCATTTGTATCTCACCCCTGAGACCTGGCTCGTTACCACCGTATTCGCTTGGTCGTGCCTGGCACGTGAAAGGAAAAGATCAGAATGAAATTACGCAAGAAAAAAGTGAGCCCCATCGGGCTCAAGGACATCACCATCGTTGACGACGTCAAGATGCGCAAGGCGATTTCCGCCGCTGCGCTTGGCAACGCCATGGAATGGTTCGACTTCGGCGTCTATGGCTTCGTCGCCTTCGTGCTCGGCAAGGTCTTCTTCCCCAATGCCGACCCCAGTGTGCAGATGATCGCATCGCTCGCCACGTTCTCGGTACCGTTCCTGATTCGGCCCCTCGGTGGCCTGGTGTTCGGCGCCATTGGTGACCGCATCGGGCGACAGAAAGTGCTAGCGGCCACGATCATCATCATGTCCTTGAGTACCTTTGCCATCGGGGTGATTCCGTCCTATGCCGCCATCGGCATCTGGGCGCCAATCCTTCTGCTGCTGGCAAAGATGGCCCAAGGCTTCTCGGTCGGCGGTGAATACACCGGCGCATCGATCTTCGTGGCCGAGTACGCCCCCGACCGCCGCCGCGGCTTCCTCGGCAGCTGGCTGGACTTCGGCTCCATCGCAGGCTTCGTCATGGGTGCGGGCCTGGTGGTGCTGATCCAGAGCATGGTCACCGAGGAGCAGTTCCAGGACTGGGGCTGGCGGATTCCGTTCCTGCTGGCGCTGCCCCTGGGCGTGATCGGTCTGTACCTGCGCCATGCCGCTGAAGAAACCCCAGCGTTCCAGCAGCACGTCGACAGCCTTGAGCAAGGCGACCGCGACGGCCTGGCCTCGGGCCCGAAAGTGTCGTTCAAGGCAATCGCCACCAAGCACTGGCGCAGCCTGCTGACGTGTATCGGTGTGGTCATCGCGACCAACGTCACCTATTACATGCTGCTCACCTACATGCCGAGCTACCTGACCCATAACCTGCAGTACAGCGAAAGCAACGGCGTCCTGATCATCATCGCGATCATGGTCGGCATGCTCTTCGTGCAGCCGGTGATCGGTTTCCTCAGCGACAAGTTCGGCCGCCGCCCCTTCATCCTGCTGGGCAGCATCGGCTTGTTCCTGCTGGCCATTCCGGCGTTCAAGCTGATCACCAGCGGCGACACGGTGTTCATCTTCTCCGGTCTGCTGATGCTGGCGATTCTGCTGAACTTCTTCATCGGCGTGATGGCCTCGACCCTGCCGGCGATGTTCCCCACGCACATCCGCTACAGCGCCCTGGCCAGCGCCTTCAACATCTCGGTGTTGATTGCAGGCGTGACCCCCACCCTGGCGGCCTGGCTGGTTGAAACCACCAACGATCTGTTCATGCCGGCGTACTACCTGATGATCGTCGCGGTCATCGGCTTCATCACCGCCGTGACCATGAAGGAAACCGCTAACAAGCCGCTGCGCGGCGCAGCGCCAGCAGCGTCTGACATCCACGAAGCCCGTGAACTGCTGCAAGAGCACCACGACAACATCGAGGAAAAGATCGAGGACATCGACTCGCAGATCGCTGAACTGGAAGCCAAACGCGCCACCCTGGCCCAGCAGCACCCGCGCATCGACTGACCCACGCCACACCCCGGGACGAGCCGTCTTGCGCGGCTCTGTACCTGCCCTCGAACATCGCCCTGGCCTGCCCCCTCTCATCGATTACCGTTGGTAAGCGCTCAAGCCTGCGGCTTTGCCCCAGCCGCGTCAGGCAGGTATCCTGGCCCACTCGCGCAAAAGGAGCCCCCTCGACAATGACCTTGCCCAGGCCTCTGTGGCTGCTCACCTTAGCGCTGCTGCTGAGCCCGTCGATCCAGGCCCAGCAGATTCAGCGTCAACTCGGCGACTTCGATTTCAAACTGGCCACGACCCCGTCGCGAACCATGGCCGAGGGCCTGATCTCGCCCACGGCGGTGGGCTCGTTCCACGGCGGCGTCGACCTCAGCCATCCCAACGGTGTGTATTTCGGCCAGTACGCCCCAAGCATGGGCCTGACCAAGGCTTCGACCCTCAAGCTGGACAATTACGTCGGCTACAAGCAGCACTTCACCGACAGCCTCGGCTATGAAGTGGGCATGATCCACTACAGCTACCCGAACCAGACCGATGCCAACAGCTATGCCCTGTACGGCGGCCTGTCGCTGCTCGGCAGCCGTTTTGGCGGCGCCTTCAACGACACCCCCAGCAACCGTACCGGCACCCTGTTCGCCAACCTCGGCCGGCTGCCGTTGCTGGATGTCGACTTCAGCCTGAAAGTCGCCCACCACCAGTTCGGCACGCCGTTCACCCGCGTCGACGGCGACGCGATCGACAGCTTCAACGACTGGTCGCTCAAGCTCTCCCGCCCCTGGCGCGGCATGGACCTGGACTTCACCTACAGTAACTCCAACCTGACCGGCAGCGGCTGTGATGCCTATTCGGGCATCAACAGCACCTGCGACAGCATGGTGACGTTGCGCGCGCAGCGGAGCTTTTTCTAAGCACAGCGCTTGCACAGGGCCACTCCCTCACCGACCGAAATGCAGGGTGCTGCGCCCACCACCTGACGCGAGGCAATACACATTTGCGCGGCCAGCCTCAAAGGCGGGCGTGGGGGTGCGCGAAAGGTCTTACGGGGCAATGCTGACGCCTCGCTCGTTGTGCAAGGCGTAGCCTGGATCGTTGCGCAGTGGCACAGACGGGCAAGACCGGCTGCTGCGAGTCCACGGTAACAGGACCGAGATCGGCCGCTTAGTCTGCGGCTGGGCGAGCCTGCTTCGGCTGTTTGCGCATGTACGTGACCGGCGGCACGCCGAGCTCCTTTCTGAACATCGCGGTGAAGGCGCTCGGGCTGTTGTAGCCATGGTCCAGCGCCACTTCCAGGACCGATGCGCCGGCCACCAGCCGAGGCAAACTCAGCAACAGCCGAACCTGCCGGCACCATGCACCGAAGTTCATGCCGGTTTCGCGCAAGAACAACCGGGCCAGCGTGCGCGGATTCATGTGCAACTGCATCGCCCAGCCGTCCAGCGTTGCAGCCTGCGCGGGCTCGGCGATGAACTGCCTGCATAGCTGGCCCAAGCGCGCGTGATTGGGCATGGGCACGTGCAGGGATAGCGTCGGCGCACTCTCGATTTCGTCCAGAATCAGCTGCATCGTGCGTTCTTCACGGCCGCCCAAGGGATAGTCCATCGCAAAGTCGAGGGCACGCAGGATCAGCTGACATAACAGAGGCTCGACAGGGATGACGCGGCAACTGTCGCCCAAGCCTGGGCGCAAACCCGGCTCGACGAAGACGGTGCGCATCGCGACGCTGCCAGCTGTCTGAATTTCATGCTGAACCTGCGCTGGCACCCAGAGGGCTCGCCCCGGTGGAACTACCCAGGCGCCGCCCGCGGCCCGCACGATCATCACGCCGCTGATGGCATGGACCAACTGCCCGCGCGAATGGGCATGCAGGGGAATCAACTGGTCGGCATCCGGGTCTGTGGCCAGCACCGTGACAGGCCTCTGCGTTTGCTCGCCATGGCGTGGCTTCAAATTGAGTGTTCTGTCCATTTCACGACGATGCTTGATGATTTGTAGCGAGATTAACTTCCCTCAACATTCCACGATAGGTTTTTTGAGGAGAACAGTGCTGATGAATCGTCGCCTTGCCCTGCTGACAGGAACGCATGCCACCAACGATCTTTATCAGGGACTGGTGCCTGCTCTGCTGCCACTCATGGCGCTGGAGCGTGGTTATAGCTATACCGCGATCAGCGGACTGATGCTGGCCGCGACCGGCTTGTCTAGCGTCGTGCAGCCGCTGTTCGGTCTGTACGCGGATCGCCATCCGAGAGGCTGGCTGATTCCTCTGGGCTTTCTGGTCGCAGCGATAGGCATTGCCTTGGCCGGAATGAGTACCAGCTACATCGCGACCTGGTGTGCCATCGCGCTGAGCGGACTGGGCATCGCGGCCTATCACCCGCCCGCCACGGTTGCGGCGCGATTGGCAGGTGGCGGTTCTGGCAAGGCCATGAGCATCTTTTCGGTGGGGGGCACCCTCGGCGCGTCCTTCGCACCGCTACTGGCCACAAGCCTTGTCGGTGGCGGCGCACTCTCGCGTAGCTATTGGCTGGCGGTACCCGCCTTGGCCATGGGACTGGTGTGGTGGCTGGCCGCGCTTCGACGGGCCAGGCAGGTGCAGACAGTGCATTCGGCGCGCGCCGTGCCCCGGGCTACAGCGCCCAACGACTGGCCGGCATTCGGCCTGCTTGTGGCCGTGATCGTTGGCTGGTCCATCCCGTACGTCACCGTGTTGTCGATGCTCTCCATGTACATCGGTCACAACCTGGGCGGCACCGCGTTCCAGGGTGCCGCTGCGTTGACCGCGTTCACCGCGTCGGCTGCCTTGGGAACCTTGTGTGGCGGCTGGCTGGGCGACGCCTTCGGGCGCATGCGCACCATTCGTCTGGGTTATCTTGCAGCCGTGCCGATGTTGGGCGCGCTGCTGATAGCACCCACTGCCATGGCTGCGCTGATCTGCACATCGCTGTTAGGCGTTGCCATGTTCATTCCTTTCGCCAATCAGGTGACACTGGCGCAAGACTATCTGCCGCGCAACCCTGCCATGGCCAGCGGCATCACGCTGGGCCTCGCGCTGTCCGTTGGCGGCCTGGTTTCGCCCCTTTTCGGAATGATGTCGGACAGCCGTGGTCTGCGCTTCACATTGGCCTGCGTACTGGCTGTGCTGTGTGTCTCTACAGTATTGGCTCTGCGCATGCGAAATCGTCTTCCGGTCGAGCCGGTGATGGAAGACGGTCTTGCGCCTGTTTGAATGCCAGTCGTTGTATCGCTGCCAACTTGCCAGCGCTGGTTCGCTGAGCTGAGTTCAGGTGAGTTCCGGTCGCTATACAACGACGGTACGCGGTGCCTGCACCTGAAGGACCCAGGTGCGCTCCATGTCACTGTCGACCCTTGTCATCGCCCAGTTCCATGACATCGCGCCGCCGCGCACCCTTGCCGCGATCTGCTGCCTCCGTCGCCGTTCGATCACCGGCGGCCATGGCAGTGGAGCAAGCCCCATGCCGTCATCGAGCCTGAGTGATCGATGAACCTTGCGTATCGAGCTGTGGCTTGGTTCAGAGCATTTCGGTGCTGGGGTCATGGTGAAATAAAAAACCCGGCGCATCAGCGGCCGGGCTTTGTATCGCGTGCAACAGCCTTACAGATTCAGATCAGCATCCTTGTCGACGTTATCCTGCCCCAGCGGATCGATCTGCTCGGGGTTGGCCGGGTCCTGACGCTTGTCGATCTCCGGTGCGGGGGTGAGTTGCAGGATCTTGTTGGTGTAGTCCCACTCTTCCTGGACCTTGACCGGATCGTCATTGAGGTGCGTGCCATACGACGGCACGATCTGCTTGACCTTGTCCTGCCAGGCCGGGCTTGCCAGCTGATCCTTGAACATACGGTTGAGCACATCGAGCATGATCGGCGGTGCGGTCGAGGCGCCTGGCGAGGCCCCCAACAGGCCGGCGATGGTGCCGTCCTTGGAGGTGACCACTTCGGTGCCCAGTTTCAGCACCCCGCCCAGGTCAGGGTCCTTCTTGATGATCTGCACGCGCTGGCCCGCTTGCCACAGGCGCCAGTCTTCTTTCTTGGCGTGCGGGAAGTAGGTTTGCAGCGCCTCGAAGCGGTCGTCGTCAGACTGCATCACCTGGCCGACCAGGTACTTGACCAGGTCGAACTCGCGCGCACCCACCCGCACCATCGGCCAGGTGTTGTGCAGGGTCATGCTGCCGAACAGATCGAGCAGCGAACCTTCCTTGAGGAACTTGGTGGAGAACGTGGCGAATGGCCCAAAGAGGATCACGCGCTTGCCGTCGAGCACGCGGGTGTCGAGGTGCGGCACGGACATGGGCGGCGCGCCGGTCGAGGCGATGCCGTAGGCCTTGGCCATGTGACGCATGGCAACCTCCTGGTTCTCGGTGACCAGGAACGAGCCGCCCACGGGGAAGCCTGCGTACTCCTTGGCCTCTGGGATGCCCGACTTCTGCAGCAAGGTCAGCGCCTTGCCACCGGCGCCGATGAACAGGTACTTGGCGTTGGTCGCGCCTTTGCTGCCGTCCTTGAGGTTCTTGTACTCGACATGCCAGGTGCCGTCATCGTTGCGGGTGATGTCCTGCACTTCGGTGGACACTTTCACATCGATGTTCGGCCGGCTTTGCAGGTAGCTGACGTATTGGCGGGTGATTTCACCGAAATTGACGTCAGTGCCGATCGGCGTCCAGGTCGCGGCCAGCTTCTGCTTCGGGTCACGCCCTTGCATCATCAGCGGCACCCACTTGGCGATCTGCGCGGGGTCTTCGGAGTACTGCATCGGGCGGAACAGCGGGCTGGCTTGCAGGGCTTCGTAACGTTTTTTCAGGAAACGGATGTTGTCGTCACCCCAGACGAAGCTCATGTGCGGGGTGGAATTGATGAACGAGCGCGGGTTCTTCAGCACGCCTTGCTGCACCTGCCAGGCGAGGAACTGGCGGGTGATCTGGAACGATTCGTTGATCTCCACCGCTTTGGTGATGTCGATCTTGCCGTCTTTCTCGGGCGTGTAGTTCAGCTCGGCCAGCGCCGAGTGGCCAGTGCCGGCATTGTTCCAACCGTTGGAGCTTTCCTCGGCGACCTTGTCCAGGCGCTCGACCATCTCCATCGACCAGTCCGGTTGCAGTTCGTTGAGCCAGACCGCCAGGGTCGAGCTCATGATGCCGCCGCCGACCAGCATGACATCCACTTGCTTGGTCTCAGCCGCCTGTGCGTTGCCCAGCGCGACTGCGATTGCCAGGCCCGTCAGAGCCTTGTGCATCGTGTTGTTGCCCTTCATGTGTTCTCCCTCGGGGTCGTCTGCGCCCCGATTGCCTTGATGTACCCCATTCACGTGGCCGCTGGCCTTCCAGGCCAACGGCAATGACGCCGCGCTGCCGTAACAGTTGGCTGCACGCGGGTGGCGACGAGCGCCCACCGGCCTGCGGCGTGTGCTGTTGAGGCCCCGCCCCCTCAGTAGTTCCGCGATATCGGCCATAGAGGGCAAATCGGCCATTACCCGACCACCAGCACTTGCCAGCAGACGCATCTGCAAATACTGTATGAATATTCAGTGCCAGGTGCTTGCCATGCAATTGATCGCCAAACTGGGCATCCTTGCCGATGCCGCAAAATACGATGCGTCCTGCGCCAGCAGCGGCGCGCCCAAGCGCAGCTCCAAAGGCCGCGACGGACTTGGCGCGACCAATGGCATGGGCATCTGCCATAGCTATACCCCCGATGGCCGCTGCGTCTCCCTGCTGAAGATCCTGCTGACCAACTTCTGCCTGTATGACTGCCAATACTGCGTCAATCGCCGCTCCAGTAACGTGCCGCGCGCACGCTTCAGCCCTGAGGAAGTGGTGCGCCTGACCCTGGATTTCTACCGGCGCAACTGCATCAGCGGGTTGTTTCTCAGCTCAGGCATCATTCGCTCAGCCGACTACACCATGGAGCAGTTGATTCGTGTGGCCAAGCTGTTGCGCGAGGAGCAAAACTTTCGCGGCTACATCCACCTCAAGACGATTCCCGATGCCGATCCACTGCTGATCGCCGAAGCCGGGCGTCTGGCTGATCGGCTCAGCGTCAACATCGAGCTGCCCACCGACGAGAGCTTGCAACTGCTGGCGCCCGAGAAGAGCGGCGTCACCATTCGCCAGGCGATGGGGGTGATCCACCAGGGTCAGCAAGCGGTGGCGAACGAGCCAAGGGCGCCACGCTTCACCCCGGCGGGGCAAAGTACCCAAGTCATCGTCGGCGCCGATGCCACCGATGACAGCACGTTGCTGCGCAACGCCGAATCGCTGTACCAGGGCTATGGCCTGAAGCGGGTGTACTATTCGGCGTTCAGCCCGATCCCCGACAGCCCGGACAGTGTGCCGTTGGCCGCCCCGCCGCTGCTGCGCGAGCACCGGCTGTACCAGGCAGACTTCCTCATGCGCGGCTACGGCTATAACGCCGGCGAACTGTTCGAGAAATCCACGAACCTTGCGCTGGACATCGACCCGAAGCTGGCCTGGGCGTTGGCCAATCGCGAGTCCTTCCCGATGGACGTCAACCGCGCCGAACCTGCGCTGCTGGCGCGCATTCCGGGTATCGGCCTGCGCAGCGTGCAGCGCCTGGTGGCGCTGCGGCGCGAACGGCGCATTCGCTATGACGACCTAATCCAGCTGCGCTGTGTCCTCGACAAAGCCCGGCCATTCATCATCACCAGCGACTACCGCCCCTCCGATGCCGATCAGCGCAGCGGCTTGCTGCGTGAGCGCTTGCGTGAACCGCAGGCGCCGGTGCAGATGGGCCTGTGGGGATGATCGCGCTCGACTGCGATGACCTGTTCGGCACCTGGCGCCGCCAGGCCAGGACCTTACTGGGCCATGGTATCGACCCGTCCCAGGTGACGTGGAAGCAGGGCCTGATGGACGATCTGCTGGCCGTACCGATGCCGCTACCAGAAGGCCCCGGCCCCTTTCGCGCCACGGTGCCGGCGGCGTTGCTGGAGCAGTTGCAGCAGGCCGCCCGCTACCACGGCGAGCAACGCTGGAACCTGCTGTATGAGGTGCTCTGGCGCGTGGCCCATGGTGACCGCACGGCGATGATGGCCGGCGACCGGCTGGGCAGTGAACTGCAGCGGCGCATCAAGCAGGTCAGCCGCGAGGCTCACCACCTGCATGCTTTCGCGCGTTTCGTGCCCTTACCCGCGCCGCTGGCCGAGCGGCTGCAACTCGACCTGGTGGCCTGGCACGCCCCGGCCCACGACATTCTGGAGAGCGCCAGCGGACACTTTGCCGAGCGCCTGGGCCGCCAGCGCTGGCTGATCGCCACCGAGCGCGATGGGGTGATGTACGACGGCAAGCAGATGGACTACCGCCGCGTATGCCCGCCTGAATGGCAACAGTGGGCGCAGCATGCTGATGATCCAGGCGCCGAGCTGTGGCGCACCTACTACCGCCACATCTTCAACCCCGCCCGGCTCAACCCGGATGCGCTGCGCCAGCACATGCCTGGCCGGTTCTGGCGACATTTGCCCGAGGGGATGCTGATTCCGCAGTTGGTCGGGCAGGCGCGGCATGGCAAGCAGCGCGACGGCCAGGCGCCGGAGGTGGCGCAGCAGGTGGGCAAGCAGATTCAGAAGAAGGGGTAACTGAGTGGCCACGGGCCGGGCAAGTACCGCCACTGGCTGCAGCGCATACCTGCCTGTCAGACGCGACTTCAGTCGCAAGGGTCGGCGCCCAGGGCGCCACTACTCAGTTTCGGCCGATTTGCGATGATGAGCACTGGCGCAGCATTGCCGCGCCTGCTGGCTGGAAACACTCTACCGGGAAAAAACATAACCCGATCGCTTAGAGAGCCGCTGTGAGAGCGACCGGGGTTGCGATGGACGATGCAACCTCCCCGCTCATGCAAACAACCGCTCCAACAACACACCCAGCGTCTGGTCACGCAGCGATGCCTGCTCAAGATGACCTTGTGCGGCCGCCACATGCCCTTGCAGGCGGCGACGAACCTTGAGCTCACCACACAAGGCAACCAGCGTCGACTTGCCGTCGTCCTTGCCTTGGTCCTTGCCACTGCTTGGGTCACGGTCGCGCAGATCGTCGCGCAGTTGAAACGCTTGGCCCAGCTCTTCGGCAAAGCGGTGCAACGGTGTGCGCGTGCTGACCGGCGCATCGGCAAGGTCGCAGGCCATGTCCATGATCGCGGTGAACAGTACACCGGTTTTCAGCTGGTTGGTTTGCGCGATCTCGCCCACGGTGCGGGTGCCGCTGCCTTCGCGCAGGTCCTGCAGTTGGCCTTTGACCAGCCCTTGAACGCCAATGGCCTGCGAGAGGGTCGTCACCAGGTGGTTGCGCACCTCGGGACGCACGCCATCGATGGCTGCCATCAAGCCGAAGGCATGGCTCAACAAGGCAATGGCTGTGAGCACGGCGACATCTTCGCCAAAGGCCAGGTGCAGGGTGGCGCGGCCGCGGCGCAGCTCGGCGTTGTCCATGCACGGCAAGTCATCGAGTACCAGCGAGGCGGCATGCACCAGTTCCACCGCACACGCCACATCCATGGCCGCTGCACGCGAGGCGCCCAGGCCTTCGGCAGTCAACACCAGCAACAAGGGCCGCAGACGCTTGCCGGGCGCCAGACTGCATTCGCGCATGGCCGCAGCGACCAGATCACGGGCATTGCCGGGGCTTGGCAACACCGCATCAAGGCGGGCCTCGAACGCCTCGCGCAGCGGCTCGAGGGCGTCCGCCATGGCGCATTCGGCGCTCACCGGCGTGGTTGCTGTGGTCGTCATCCTGGCCTCTTATTCGTTGTGCGATGGCTTTGCTACGGGTGCAAGGAACGACTGGAACACGCCGTTGCCTGATGCAATAACTCACAGCTTAGCTATACAACGTAAACTATGTTGTACAACTCTTACACCAAGCACTGACACATACCCAGACAAATGATTCACCGGTCATGGAACCCGGCATGAAGAAAAACACCCTGAGCCAACGCAAGGACGACCACCTAGACATCGTGCTGGACCCCACACGGGCCATCACACACACCGACGGCGGCTGGTCGAGCCTGCGCTTGGAGCACTGCGCGCTACCCGAACTGGCCCTGGACGACATCGACCTGAGCAGCCGCTTTCTCGGCAAAACACTGCGCGCCCCGCTGCTGATCAGCTCCATGACCGGCGGTGCCGCGCGGGCCGAATCGATCAATGCTCACCTGGCCGAAGCCGCCCAGCATCTGGGGATTGCCATGGGGGTCGGCTCGCAGCGGGTCAGCCTGCGTGAAGGCTTCGAGCAGGGCCTGACCCGCGCGCTGCGCCAACGCGCCCCCGATGTGACCTTGCTGGCCAACCTCGGCGCCGTGCAACTGCGCGAGGCCGACGGCCTGGATCTGGCCCGCCGCGCGGTCGATAGCCTACACGCCGACGCCCTGATCCTGCACCTCAACCCGCTACAGGAAGCGGTGCAGCCTGAAGGGGACCGCGACTGGCGTGGCGTGCTGCTGCTGATCGAGCGGCTGTGCCGCGAGCTTGAGGTGCCGGTGATCGCCAAGGAAGTCGGCGCCGGCATCAGTGCGCCGGTGGCCATGGCCCTGGCCAACGCAGGGGTGCAGGTGATCGATGTTGCCGGCACGGGTGGCACCAGCTGGGCGGCCGTCGAGGCCGAGCGCGCCAGCGATCCTGCCGACCGCGCGGTGGCGATGGCCTTTGCCGACTGGGGCATGTCCACCGCCGCCTGCCTGCATGAGGTGCGCCGGGCGTTGCCGGGCATGGCGCTGATTGCCTCGGGCGGCATCAATGATGGCGTTGAAGCGGCCAAAGCGATTCGTCTGGGCGCACAACTGGTCGGCCAGGCTGCGCGGGTGCTGCCGGCGGCCATGCAATCGACCGAAGCGGTGCTCGCGCACTTCGACATTCTGTTGCGGCAACTGCGCATCGCCTGCTTCTGCACCGGCTCACGCAACCTTGACGCGCTACGCAGCGCGCCTCTGCAAGCGCCCCACGGATGACCCACTTCGCGGTCGTTGCACCGCCCTACCCCAGCCATTTCCAGGCATTGCAGGCGGTGGCCGGCGCGCTGCTGGCGCGCGGGCATCAGGTGACCTTTTTCCAGCAGGGCGACGCCGCCCGCTGGCTCGATGATCCGCGCCTGGGTTTTGTCGCCCTCGGCGCGGCCAGCCATCCACCGGGCAGCCTGAATGAGGCGCTGAAACTTGCCGCCGCACCCAACGGCCCGCTGCGCCTGCGGCGTTTGATCGGGCAATTGGCGGGCACCAGTGCGATGCTCTGCCAGGCGCTGCCTGACGCCTTGCGCGCCGCGCAGGTCGACGCCGTGCTGTGCGATCAGATGGAGCCCGCCGGCGCCCTGATCGGTGAAGCCCTGGGTTTGCCGATCATCTCCATGGCCTGTGCGCTGCCAGTGAACCGCGAGGCCGGCGTGCCGCTGCCGGTGATGCCCTTCGGGCCGGGCCGTGATGCGCGGCTGTATGAAGGCACCGAGCAGGTGCATGACTGGCTGATGAAACCCCTGCAGGCGGTGATCGACGACACCTGCCGTCGCCACGGGCTGCCGGCGCGCCACGGGCTGCAGGGCTGCCTGTCGCCGCTGGCACAGATCAGCCAGACCCTCGCAGCCTTTGATTTTCCGCGCCGTGCTCTGCCCGACCATTTTCACGCCGTCGGCCCGTGGCGCCGCAGCAGTGAGGCGGTCGGCGACTGGCTGCTCGACCCCGACCGCCCACTGGTCTTCGCCAGCCTCGGTACCCTGCAGGGCCATCGCTTCGACCTGTTCTTGCGCATCGCCCAGGCGTGTCGGTCGTTGAACGTGCAACTGTTACTGGCGCACTGCGGTGGGCTCGACAGCGACCAGCAGGCGCGCCTGCGCCACAGTGGCGCCACCATCGTCACCGACTTCGCCCCGCAGCAATGGGCTGTGCGCGTCGCACACGTGGTGATCAGCCATGGCGGCCTGAACACCGTGCTCGACGCCGTCGCAGCACATACTCCGCTGCTGGTGCTGCCGATTGCTTTCGATCAGCCGGGTGTGGGCGCGCGCGTTGCCTACCATGGGCTGGGCGAGGTGCTGCCACGCTGGGCCGGTGCGCGGCGTATCGCCGCTAGCCTGGGGCGATTGCTGGCCGCGCCGTTGGCCGAGCACCCGGCGCTGACCGCTGCCTTGAACCACGCCGGGGGCGCTCAACGCGCCGCCGATATCATCCAAAGGGCCGTCGACAGCCGGCGGCCCGTCCTGAGCAGCGACTTTTCATGACGATCGACCTGATTCTGGCCGGCGGCGGCCTGGCCAATGGCCTCATCGCCTGGCGTCTGCGCCAGACCCGGCCCGAGCTGAACGTCCTGTGCCTGGAGGCTGACGCCGCGCCCGGCGGCAACCATACCTGGTCGTTCCACGAAGCGGATCTGAGCCCCGCTCAGCGCCGCTGGATCACGCCGCTGGTGACGCACACCTGGCCCAGCTACCAGGTGCATTTCCCGCACCTCTCGCGGCACCTGGGCAGCGGCTACGCCAGTATCGACAGCGCACGCTTCGCCGAGGTGATGAGCGCCGCGCTGGGCACGTCGCTGCGCTGCAACAGCCACATTCACGCGCTCGACACCAGCAGCGTCACCTTCGACAACGGCGAACGCCTGTTCGCCGGTGCGGTGATTGACGGGCGCGGCCCACAGCTCAGCCCGCACAGAGTCCTGGGCCAGCAAGCCTTTCTCGGCCAAGTGCTGAAACTGCGCCAACCCCACGGCCTGGCTGCGCCCATCGTCATGGATGCGCGCGTGCCGCAAGGTGACGGCTACCGTTTCGTCTACGTGCTGCCGTTCAGCCCCGACACGCTGTTGATCGAAGACACCCATTACGTCGAACGTGGCGCGCCAGACGCCGCGCAATTGCGTGAACACATTGGCCAATACCTGCGACAGCACGGCTGGCACCCAGAACAGGTGCTGCGTGAGGAGCATGGCGTGCTGCCGATTACCCTGGCCGGCGACTTCGACGCCTGGAGCGTCGAGCAAGGTGGCCAGTTGCAGTCTGGTCTGCGCGCCGGGCTGTTCCACTGCACCACGGGTTACTCCCTGCCCGAAGCGGTGCGCCTGGCCGATTGGCTGGCGCGCCAGCCGCGCCTGGACCACGCCAGCCTCGCCCCGGCCTTTGCCGAGTACCAGCGCCAGCGCTGGCAGGCGCAGGGCTTTTATCGATTGCTCAACCGCATGCTGTTCCTGGCTGGCAAACCGCACCAGCGCTGGCAGGTCATGCAACGTTTCTACCGGCTGTCCGAGCCGCTGATCGCCCGCTTCTATGCCGGGCAGAGCACGTGGGCCGACCGCCTGCGTGTGCTCAGCGGCAAACCGCCGGTGCCTGTTGGTCAAGCGCTGCGCGCCGCGCTGCGTTACTCCCCCCGCCATTTCGAGGAACATTCATGACCCCTGGTAAAACGGCTGTCGTCATCGGCGCCGGCCTTGGCGGCCTGGCCCTGGCCATCCGCCTGCAGTCTGCCGGCGTTGCCACCACCTTGCTGGAGCGCCGCGACCTGCCAGGTGGACGTGCCTATGTGTACAAGGATGAAGGCTTCACCTTCGACGCCGGCCCGACGGTAATCACCGACCCGTCGGCCATCGAAGCCTTGTTCGAGGCGGCGGGTAAATCCATGCGCGACTACGTCGAGCTGCTACCGGTGACGCCGTTCTACCGCTTGTGCTGGGAAGACGGCACGCAGTTCGACTATGGCAATGATCAGGCCGATCTGGAGCGCCAGATCCATGCGCTGGAGCCGGCCGACGTCGAAGGCTATCGGCGCTTCCTGGCCTATTCCAAAGAGGTGCTCGCCGAGGGCTACATCAAGCTCGGCGCGGTGCCGTTTCTGTCGTTTCGCGACATGCTCTCGGCCGGTCCGCAGTTGGCGCGGCTACAAGCCTGGCGCAGCGTGTACGGCATGGTGGCGAAATTCATTCGCAACGACAAACTGCGCCAAGCGTTCTCGTTCCACGCGCTGCTGGTGGGCGGCAACCCGTTTTCCACCTCGTCGATCTATACCCTGATCCATGCCCTTGAGCGCGAGTGGGGCGTGTGGTTCCCGCGTGGCGGCACCGGCGCCCTGGTGGCCGGCATGGCCAAGTTGTTCGAGGACATCGGTGGGCGCCTGGTGCTCAATGCCGATGTCAGCGGGTTCGACACCGAGGGTGACCGCGTCACCGCAGCGCGTACCGCCGATGGCCAGCGCTGGCCGGCTGACGTGATCGCCTCCAACGCCGATGTGGTGCACACCTACAGCAACCTGCTCGGCGCCCACCCGCGCGGGCGCAGCGAGGGCGAACGGCTCAAGACCAAGCGCTTCAGCAACTCGCTGTTCGTGGTGCATTTCGGCCTCAAGCGCGAGCAACCGCAACTGCGCCACCACACCGTGTGCTTTGGCGCGCGCTACAAGCCGCTGATCAAGGAAATCTTCGCCGGCCCCCACCTGCCCGAGGATTTCTCGCTGTACCTGCACACGCCGTGCGCCACCGACCCGAGCCTGGCCCCGCCCGGCTGCTCCAGTCACTACGTGCTGGCGCCAGTGCCGCACCTGGGCAATGTCGACGTCGACTGGCGTGAAGAGGCGCCGCGCTATCGCGATCGCATCTTCAGCTACCTGGAGCAGCACTACCTGCCGGGCCTGCGCGACGACCTGGTGACCTGCCGCACCTTTACACCCATGGATTTCAAGGAGCAGCTCAACGCTCACCTGGGTTCGGCGTTCTCGCTGGAACCGGTGCTGCAACAAAGCGCCTGGTTCCGCCCGCACAACCGCGATGGCCAGATCGGCAATCTGTACCTGGTCGGCGCTGGTACCCACCCAGGCGCGGGCGTGCCGGGGGTGATCGGCTCGGCCAAGGCCACTGCCGGCCTGATGCTGGAGGACCTGCACGGATGAGCGACGCCGTTGCCGATCCGCTGCTGCAACATGCGCTGAACAGCATTGCCGTGGGCTCGAAGAGTTTCGCCAGCGCCTCGCGCCTGTTCGACCCGCCCACCCGGCGCAGCGCGGTGCTGCTGTATGCCTGGTGCCGGCATTGCGATGACGTCATCGACGGCCAGGAGGCCGGCCACAACGCCGTGCCGTTGAGCCAGGCACAGGCGCAACTGCGCCTGGCTGAGCTGCGCGCCCTGACCCAGACCGCCTACCTCGGCGCACCGGTCCAGGACCCCGCATTCGCCGCCCTGCAGGCGGTGGTGCAGCGCCATGGCATCGCCCGCGAAGAGGCCCTGGACCTGCTGCAGGGTTTTGCCATGGATGTCGAGGAGCGGCAGTACCAGACCCTCGCCGACACCCTGCAATACTGCTACCACGTGGCCGGTGTCGTCGGGCTGATGATGGCGCGGATCATGGGCACCCAGGATCCGCAGATACTCGATCGCGCCTGCGACTTGGGCCTGGCCATGCAATTGACCAACATCGCCCGGGACATCGTCGATGATGCCAAGGTAGGACGCTGTTACCTGCCGCAGCAGTGGCTGGAGGAATTGGGCATGACGCCGGCGACCCTTGGCGAGCCGCAGCATCGCGCAGCCGTGGCGCGCCTCGCGACACGCTTGATCGACGCCGCCGAACCCTATTACGCCAGCGCCGAGGCTGGCCTGGCCGCCCTGCCCTGGCGCTCGGCGTGGGCGGTGGCCAGTGCCGGGGCGGTGTATCGGAAAATTGGTATTCGGGTACGGGCGGCGGGCGCACAAGCGTGGGATACGCGAACCTCGACCGGCAAGCTGGAGAAGTTCGGTGCACTCAGCGGGGGGTTGTGGACGAGTCTGTTACGCCGCTTGCGTCGTTATCCGCCGCGTGACCCTCTGCTGTGGACGCGCGGGCCGCAGCCGAGCGCAACGGCCCAGCGTGCTGGGCGCGTAGCTGCGCCTTGAGGCGATCCACAGGCGGGGCATAGACGAAGCCGAAGGACACACAACCCTCACGGCCATCGACCGCGTGATGCATCAGGTGCGCCTGGTACAGGCGTTTGAGATAGCCGTTGCGCGGCACGTAGCGGAACGGCCAGCGGCGATGCACCAGGCCATCGTGCGCGATGAAGTACAGCAATCCGTAACCGGTCATGCCGGCACCGATCCACTCCAGCGGATGCCAGCCGGCGTTGCCCAGCGCGATCAGAATGATCGCCAACCCAGCGAACACCACGGCATACAGGTCGTTCTTCTCGAACCAGCCGGTGCGCGGCTCGTGGTGCGAACGGTGCCAGCCCCAGCCGATGCCGTGCATGAGGTACTTGTGAGCGGCCCAGGCAAAGACTTCCATGCCGGCCAGGGTTGTGAGAAAGATGGCGAGATTGGTGAGCATGGCGTCCGTTCGATTCGATCAGGTGAGCTATGGAGTGTTGCGCCTAGGATAGCGTTCCCCCGTGTAACATGGGCAATGGCGTGACGGGTTGATCTGAGTGGGTAGATCCGTGACCGAAGATGAAAGAGGTAGTGGCTTTTATGAAAAATGTTATAGGATAACGTTCCATTTAAAGCCCACCCTCTTGCCTGCGATCTTTCATGACAAGCGCTAACGCCACCCCCCTCCCTACGCTGATCACCCAACGCCTGCAAAGCATCGACGCCCTGCGCGGGCTGGTGATCCTGTTCATGCTGCTGGACCATGTCCGCGAAACCTTTTTCCTGCACCATCAGGTCGGTGACCCGATGGATGTGTCCGCCACCGAACCCACGCTGTTCTTCAGTCGCACCCTGGCGCACCTCTGCGCGCCGGTGTTCGTGCTGCTCACCGGCCTGTCAGCCTGGCTGTATGGCGAGAAATACCAGGGCCGCGGCGATGTGTCGGCCTTCCTGTTCAAACGTGGGCTGTTCCTGGTCGTGCTGGAATTCACCGTGGTCAACTTCGCCTGGACCTTCCAGCTGCCGCCAAGCGTGGTGTACCTGCAAGTGATCTGGGCCATCGGCGTCAGCATGATCGCCCTCGGCGCGCTGGTCTGGCTGCCGCGCCCGGCACTGATCGCGGTCGGGGTGGTGATCATCGGCGGGCACAACCTGCTCGACCACCTGCACTTCGCCCAGGGCTCGCCCCTGCACGTGCTGTGGGCGATCCTGCATGACCGTGGCTGGCTGGACGTGTCCGAGCACATGCGCTTGCGCACCTCCTACCCGGTGCTGCCGTGGATTGGCGTGATCGCCCTGGGCTACGCACTGGGGCCGTGGTTCGCCCGCGCTGCCGATGCCAGCGTGCGTCAGCGCCGACTGCTGATCGTCGCTGTGCTGGCGCTGCTGGCCTTCATCGGCCTGCGCGTGCTCAATGGCTACGGTGAGGCGCCGTGGAGCAGCTACCCCAGCGCGCTGCAGACCTTCATGAGCCTGATGAACATCACCAAGTACCCACCGTCGCTGTTGTTCCTGTGCCTGACGCTCGGTTGCGGCCTGTTGCTGCTGCGCGGTTTCGAGCGGGCCGGCCAGGCACGCTGGATCGGTGTACTGGCAGTGATGGGCGCAGCCCCGATGTTCTTCTACCTGCTGCACCTGTATGTGCTGAAGGTCGCCTATGTGCTGTGCGTGGCGGCGTTCGGCCTCAATCACGGGCAATACTTCGGCTTCGACAGCATGGGTGCGGTGTGGCTGTGTGCGGTGCTCCTGGCCGCCGCGCTTTATCTGCCAGTGCGTGCTTTCGCCCGCCTCAAGGCACGCCGGCGCGACATTGCCTGGCTCAAATACCTGTGAAAAGGTTCCCTGGCCTGCGGGTGATGGTCTACCATGCCGCCCGCCGGTTTCCCCTCAGGAATTAATAGGGAATTCGTGGCCCGCTCGATCGCGCGGCCAAACGAAACTGCCCCCGCAACTGTAGGTGCCGAGCCTGCTCCATCGATGCCACTGGATACCTGGCGCTGGTCGAACGCTTCTGCGCAGCTGCAGATCGCTTTCGCACAGAGCCTGATCCGGGAAGGCTGGAGCCAGGCCATGACGCACCAGTCAGGAGACCTGCCGGCACACAATCACCGACCGGCGGGGTGTCCGGGACGGCCATCGGCACCCTGTTCAGGGTGGCGCCGCTTGCCTTCATGCAAGGGGTGCCGACGATGCCTGTCCGTGCGCGCGGCCCGCTGCACCACGATAGGAGATCGTCTTCATGCTTCGTTTCGCCGCCCTCATTGCAGGCTTGGGCCTGTCTGGCCTGGCCCAGGCCGCCGCCACCCACTATCCGCTGACCGTCGACAATTGCGGCAAGCCGCAGACCTTCGCCCAGGCGCCACAACGCGCCGTGACCATTGGCCAGGCCGGCACCGAAATACTCTATGCCTTGGGCCTGGGCGAGCGCCTGGCCGGCACTTCGCTGTGGTTCAACGACGTACTGCCCGAATACAAGGCGCAGAACGACAAGGTCGAGCGCTTGGCCTACAACGACCCAAGCTTCGAAGCCGTGGTCGGCAAGCGCCCGCAACTGGTCACGGCGCAGTTCGAGTGGATGGTCGGTGAGCACGGCGTGGTGGGCACACGCGAGCAGTTCCACGAGCTGAACATTCCCACCTACCTGCTGCCTTCGGACTGCGAGGGCAAGGACAACCTCACCGGTGCCGACGGCACGCGCCTCCAGCCGTTCCAGATCGACACCCTCTACAAGAGCGTCAGCCAACTGGCCGAGATCTTCGACGTGCAGGCGCGCGGTGAAGCGCTCAACGCCGACCTGCGTGGCCGGCTGCAGAAGGCCAAGGCTCGGTTGGCCGACAAAGACCTGTCCAACACCAGCGCACTGTTCTGGTTCTCCAGCGCAGACCTGGACATCGACCCCTACGTCGCAGGCCGGCAGGGCGTGGCCGACTTCATGCTGCAGACCCTCGGAGTGCGCAACGTGGTCGAGTCGCACGAGGAATGGCCTACCGTCGGTTGGGAAACCCTGGCCAAGGCCAACCCAACCTGGCTGATCATCGCGCGCATGGACCGCCGCCGCTTCCCGGCAGACGACTACCAGAAAAAACTCGAATTTCTGCGTACCGATCCGGTGGCCAAGCACCTCGACGCTGTGAAGAACGACCGCATCATCATTCTCGACGCCGACGCCATGCAGGCCGGCATCCGCCTGTTCCGTGGGCTGGAGACGCTGTCTGCTGCGTTCGCCAGCGGTAAAGCGGCGCAGTGAGCATGCGCGTACTGCCCGCCTGCGCCCTCGCCGCCCTGGCGCTGATGGCGGCCGTGCTGGCCGGGATCAGCATCGGCGAAACCGCTGTGGCGCCGCAGGTGGTGTTCCAGGTGTTGGCCAATCACCTGTGGCAGGCCGGTTACCCGATCGACCCGATCGATGCCGGCATCGTGTGGAACTACCGCCTCCCCCGCACCCTGGTGGCGGCCGCGTGCGGCGCGGGCCTGGCGACCTGTGGGGTGATCCTGCAGGCGCTGCTGCGCAATGCCTTGGCTGAGCCGTACCTGCTCGGCCTGTCAGCCGGCGCCTCGACCGGCGCGGTGGCGGTCGGCCTGCTGGGCATCGGCAGCGCAGCGCTGTCGTTGTCGGCGGGTGCCTTCATCGGCGCGCTGGCGGCGTTCGCGCTGGTGCTGCTGCTGGCGCGCGCCGCCGGGCCTGCGCACAACAACGCGCAGGTGATTCTGGCCGGCATCGCCGGTTCGCAGCTGTTCAATGCCATCACCGCGTTTCTCATTACCAAGTCGGCCACCGCTGAGCAGGCACGCGGCATCCTGTTCTGGCTGCTGGGCAACCTCAGCGGCGTGCGCTGGCCCTCGGTGACGCTGGCACTGCCGGTGGCCCTGGCGGGGCTGATAGTCTGCCTGTGGCACCGGCGCAGCCTGGATGCTTTCACCTTCGGCGCAGACTCGGCGGCGTCACTGGGCGTGCCCGTGCGCCGTACGCAGTTGCTGCTGATCAGTACGGCAGCATTGGTGACGGCGGTGATGGTCTCGATCGTCGGCGCCATCGGTTTCGTCGGCCTGGTGATTCCGCACGCCCTGCGCCTGCTGTTCGGCCCGGGCCACAGCCGGCTGCTGCCGGCCAGTGCCTTGGGTGGGGCGTTGTTCCTGATCTGCGCCGACATCCTCTCGCGCACCTTGATCACCGGCCAGGTGATTCCGGTGGGCGTGGTCACTGCGCTGATCGGCGCGCCGGTGTTCGCACTGATTCTGGTCAGCCGCCGGGGGCGTCCATGAGCAACCTTGCCGCTGTCCGATGGGCGCCGCTGAGCTGCACGGGCCTGGGTTTGCGCATGCGCGGCCATGACCTGCTGCAATGCATCGACCTGCAACTGATCGCCGGGGAAACCCTGGGTGTGGTCGGGCCCAATGGCTCGGGCAAGTCGACCCTGCTCAAGCTGCTGGCCGGGCTGCGCGTGCCGAGCCAGGGCAGCGTGCACGTGCTTGGCCAAGCGCTGGCCAGCCTGCCCCGACGTCGTGTGGCGCAGACCCTGGCGCTGGTCGAACAGCACGCCGACACCCATGACGCCATCGGCGTGTTCGATGCCGTGGCGCTGGGCCGTACGCCCTGGCTTTCGGCGCTGGCGCCGTTCGGCGCGGCGGACCGGGCCATCGTCGAACAGGCGCTGGTCGACGTCGACGCCGTGCACCTGCAACGGCGCCTGTGGGGCGCGCTGTCTGGCGGTGAACGCCAGCGCGTGCACATTGCTCGCGCGCTGGCACAGCGCCCGCAGGTGCTGCTGCTGGACGAGCCGACCAACCACCTCGACATCCAGCACCAACTGAGCCTGCTGCACTGCGTGCAGGCGCTGCCGATCACCAGCGTGGTGGCACTGCATGACCTGAACCAGGCGCTGACCTGTGACCGCCTGGCGGTGCTCGACCAGGGTCGGTTGGTCGCCCTCGGCGCGCCGCTCGACGTGCTGACCCCCGAACGCCTGCTGAGCACCTTCGGCGTGCACGGCCATTACCTCACCGATCCCTTTGACGGCACACGCATCCTGCGCGTACGCGCGCCCTGAACCTGGAAGTTCCAAGCATGACCCTCAAACCTGCTGCAGTACTGCTGGCCGGCCTGATGACCGCGCCGCCGGCCCTGGCCGCCACCTTCGACGTGAAGATGCTCAATCGCGGTGCCGACGGCGCCATGGTCTACGAGCCCGATCACGTGCGCATCGCACCGGGCGACACCGTGCGCTTCGTGCCGACCCACGCCAGCCACAATGCCGCCAGCGTGCCTGGGCTGTTGCCCACTGGCGCCGAGGCGTTCAAGAGCAAGCTCAATCAACCGGCCGAGCAGACCTTCAGCGTGCCCGGTCTGTACGGCATCCAGTGCCTGCCGCACGTGGCCATGGGCATGGTCATGCTGATTCAGGTGGGCGATGCCGACCTCAAGACCGTGCAGCTACCCGATACGCTGCCGGCTCGCGCCAAGGCGCGCTTCGCAGCGCAGTTGAACACGCTGGAGGCCGGCCAATGAGCGCGCTGAAACGCACGGCATTACTGCTGCCCTTGCTCGGGGCGGCCCCCATGGGCATGGCTGCTGAGTCGGCCCAGGGCGCAGCCAAGGGTTTTGTCGAAGACAGCCGCTGGAACGTGCTCAACCGCAGCGTCTACGACCGCCGCGACTACCACCACGGCTCGCTCAACGGCAGTGCGCGCAACGCCTACAAGCCGCGCAGCGAACGCAGCGATCTGGCTGAAGAATGGGGCTATGGGCTGATGGGGACGTTCACCTCGGGCTTCACCCAGGGCACGGTCGGTTTCGGCGTCGACGCCCACGGCTACCTCGGGGTCAAGCTCGACAGCGGCGGTGGCCGCGCCGGTAAGGCGCGTCTGCTCAACGTGGACAACGACGGGCACCCCCAGCGCGACTATGGCCGCGCCGGGGCCGCCGTTAAAATGCGCGTGTCCAACACGGTGCTGACCTACGGCGAACAGCGGGTCAAGACGCCCGTGTTCAGCGCCTCTGACAGCCGCCTGCTGCCGGAAACCTTCACCGGCTGGTGGCTGGTCAGTGACGAAATCGACACCCTCAAGCTGGTGGGGGGGCACTTCACCGCCAACGCCGACCGCAACGCGTCCAAT
>NZ_JAXQNS010000013.1:0-168225 GCF_034427815.1 Pseudomonas gebzensis | reverse complement strand
TCGCAAAGCGGCTCCGAGCGTAGATCGATGCGCGAGCTCGCAGGATGGACAGGCAGCCCCCCATAGGGGGGCGGGACAGGAGGTACCCCCGCATTGATCAGAGGAGGATGGTCTAAATATTATTGCTTTTGTACTGCCGTTAGCCGATTTTTGGACGTTTCGGCGGCCAGGTCGACCAAGGCCTCGCCGCTCAAAGTCGGCACGGTGTTCAGCGTCTGCAAAGAACATGTGAATTAGTGTTCCCAGGTACGAGGGCACAATCGAGCACAGAGCGCGAATCGACATTCAGATAGCCCCCGCAGGGGGCGGTACAGAGTCGATGGTCTTCGCCCCTGCGGAGGATGGTCTAACTATGTTCGCGAGGCGATCGACGCGTTTAATCTGCAGCGCCGCATTTTTGATGATTCCTAGCTATACCAATCCACGCTTGTACGTGAAATCTGTGCGTATGCACGCCCTCCTCTGCGCGAGATTTCGTGTACGGCGCTTATCAATGGACAAAGGTCAGCTGCTGAAATAAATGCGACCTCTTACTGGCTAAGGCCTCAATCGGCCTCTCTCGATTTTCGACATACCTGCGACAGCTCATGGCAATTCTTGTGACTGGCCTGGCTTGGGGCATTGATGAGAGACTGAGCCTCGATTCGCTCTACCGGAATGACCTCTCGCTTGTGGTTTGCACAGGTATGCCTCACATTTTAAAGCGAGACTTGGTGCCATCGCGGACCCGTGGCGGCCTTGCTGGTG
The DNA here is from genome assembly GCF_034427815.1 of Pseudomonas gebzensis. Taxonomy (NCBI): domain Bacteria; kingdom Pseudomonadati; phylum Pseudomonadota; class Gammaproteobacteria; order Pseudomonadales; family Pseudomonadaceae; genus Pseudomonas; species Pseudomonas gebzensis. The sequence continues at coordinate 167,478 of NZ_JAXQNS010000013.1, read as the reverse complement.
AGCTGTGCGATTGGGGGCTATGATCGAACGCACGGCAAGAGCATTGGGCTTTTGGCCATCCATTAAGGGGAGCAACCCATGGGTAAAAAAATTGATGTCGCCAAAGGTTTGGCGAGTGATGTTTGGAGTAAGGTCGTACATGACCAAGCAGATAGAACGGGGCTATCAGCAGCCCGAGTTGCAAACTCGCTGGACAAGGGAGTTGACGCCGACGTGGTTGCTCTGCAGGTGACCCGAAACCAAGAAAAAAACAGCCCTGCCGATCCGTTGGCCTTCACTGGAGAGGACATGCAGTCAGTTGCCAAATTCTACAAGGCAAACAAGCGTCGTGTTGCTTATACCGGCGTCCAGGCAGCTGAGATCGATAGCAATCAAGCGGCTCTAGATGATGCTTGCGATTCGGGGTCGAATGGTGCTTTGCCAGCGTGACAACTCGAATGGATCGAAAAGGCCGAGCTCTTGCTCGGCCTTTTTATTTTCCATGATGTTTGTAATTCGCTTCGCAGGGGCATTGCGCTACTGCGGAATCACTGTTTGATGCGTGCTGCTAAAGCGGCTTCCAAGGCATTGACGGCCCAGTCCGGGCACGGGTTCGAACTGGGCTTGTCGGGATCATTCACCCAGGCACGAACAGTGCGAACGGCGCAGGGCCTCTGAGTGTGTTCGCAGATGAGCGCGGCGCTCTGAGCCTGAGTTATCCCATGTCTGACAAGAAGGGATTTGTATCGCGTCCGGTTATCCATGGCCGACTACTCGCTGTTTTGAGGCGTCTCGATAACGATCCTCAACGACCCTTCGGTGGGCACTTCTAAGAGGCTACGAATTTTACGGCTCAAAGCATCATCAAACGGGCTTTGAAAGGGGAAATATCGGGGAAACAGGATCGCAATCGTGGGTGCCATCAGCGTGAACACCAAGCCGATACAGCCAAGAAGCTTGCGCAAGCCTTCTGTGAACGCTGCGGGATCTGCGGCTCTCATGTAAATTAGTACGCTTGTGAATGAGTCAGGCGAAAAGAGCGCGAGCAACAAAAAAAAACCGAGGAGCACGGAGAGCACTGAAATGTAAAACTTGATCAGTGTTCGCAGAACCGAGCCTGCCGCCGCGAAGCCCCATGCCAGATAAAGCCTCCGGTCTTTGCGCACACTCCTGACAATGGCATGATAAGTTTTGGCTGGCAGTGAACCAACTTCGATGCCATTCACGTGAACGCGGGCAATGGTTGATGTCATGGATTTGTCTCATGCAGTTGGTAGCTGAATAGGGATTTACGCCTACCCGCGCAGAGTAGGCATTTATGCCTATTGCGTCAATCGACTGGGCTTCGCATTTTCCGTGAAAAACGCATGGACTCTGGTCGTAGGATTCACAAAGAACCTATCACAAACTATCTCAGGATCTTCCGCATTTCGTCTGCAATCCTGACAGATAGACCCATGACAGCCCATATCCCCGTGCAACTTCCCTTCGCCCTGGAGAATTCAAACACTTGATCCGCGCTGCATCCGTCACTGGCCGTCGGTCAGAACGTGACGTGATGCTTCTCTAGCTGACGCACACCACCGGCGATCGCGTTATAGAGTTGGCTTTGCTGAAGGTGGCTGACGCGCTGTATCCCAGCGCTGTCAACAAGCCCGAGGTGTACTTGCGCGCAGATATCACCAAAGGCTGTCGACCGCATGATGTCTACCACAAACATAATCGGTGCCGCGCTCGATGCGTGGTTGGAAGTCTGGTACCGGTACCGCTGAGGGCTTTCTGGTGCGGATGAGGACCGAGGGCTTTGCGCAGCTTCAAATATGGTCGCGCAGAACAGGGGGCAAGCCTGTGTATTGGCTTTCAAACATTACCAGTTGGCCAGCGAGCTGGTTGCATACCGCGATTTAGACGCGCTGCAACAGGTAATCACCAGCCCCGACTGCCAGGCCGGTATCAAGCAGGAACCTTCCCACAGTGGCAGGAGATCTGTTGCGGCCAAGGTGCTTGCCGCAATTGGCTATGTTGAGACGGTGAAGATCATTCTTGGACACGCCTTCCTTGACCACGGCAAACCAGATTTGGTGTCGACCAAGCTATGAAGGGCGGGCGTTCGGGATGGCACTATGATGCTGGGTCAATACATGAGAGACTTTACCGATATCGGTAAATCTAAGCTACACCATAGGAGTGTTTGATGCCAGTTGTAAAACGGGACCTTGTCCCAGGCCAGGTAGATCCTGAGCACCTTCGACGCCTCATAGGCCTTACCCGAATCACAGCTGAGGGGGTGAAATCTGCGCTCTACCGCCACTTTGTTGATGGCAAGAAGCAGACCGTGGCCTGCGCAGAATTCGGTGTGAGTGACACTACGCTTTCAAGGAAGGTTTCCGACCTCAACAAGCTAAGCTGTGAGGTTCGTGAACTCGCTGCTTTTTACCTTTAACGGTAAAATAACCTTGCATTTATTTACAGTTATGTGTAAACTTACTCTCATTGAAGCGAATCACTGAGGGTTAAAGATGGGTTCACCAAGTGCTGTACGAGTTGTTGTGGATATCACGGGTGGAGCGATCCACGCAGTCTATGCCGATCAGCCCGTCGAGATTGTTTTCGTCAGTCACCACCACGATGACCGTGACGATGATCAAGTGGAGTCTGGCTTCAGGTCGATCCAGGGTGAACCGGTTGCGCTTTGGATGGAGGGCAGTGACTCGGACAACGGTGCGGACTGCGAAGTTGTGGATCATTACTTCGAGCAGTATGCCAAGCCCTAGCCCTGCTATAGGCCCGGTTCTCCGGGCCACTTCACCAGTTCAAGCAAAGCACTAAGGAACCGGCCATGGCCAACCGTAACGAAGAGTTTCTTTCAGTTATTGACAGTGCCGCCAAGGCTGCAATCCTCAATTCAATTGCTGGTCACTACGGGATTACTTCCGAGGAAGCATTCGCCGAGGTTGCTGATGCCGGCGCCGAACACCTGCTGGACTACATGGTTGAGCCGCAGCGCACCGCCACGTCGGTTCTGATGCAGCGTCACGGGATGCGAGGCTGGTAGGCAAGTCGCGTACGGCAAGTTTGCAATTCTGACTGTTGATTGAGGACGCACGAATGGAAAGTCTCCGAGACCGCTATGCCATTTACGTTGAGCAAGCCAAGCAACTGGGCTGCCCCATCAAGACCTTTGATGAGTGGCTGAGTTCTTAACTCCACACCCTTCGGCCCGCCTTGTGCGGGCTGAAGCAGTAGGCAGTATGCAGTAGGCAATTACCGAGTCGCTGGTGGTAGTGGATGAGCTGCGAGATCTATGCGCAGCATTCGAGGTTGTCTCAATGGTTTTGGCTGGTGCAAAAGTGATTGTGACGCTCGATGCAATTCCTCCTCTAGAACGGGTCAGGGCTTTGTTGAAAGCGCAGGGCATTGGGGAGAAGTTGCTGGAGCGGTTGCTTGAAAATGGCCAAGTGCTGGCGATCACCGCGAAACGATAGAAAGACGCGAAACGAGCGGTGTTACGCCGCTCGCCCTCAATTCAAGGAAAACGACAAATGCGCTCACCCACCCTGAAAGAATGCCCAGGCTGCAAGACCCGGCAAAAGTTTTATGCCGGGGATGTTTGCCACACCTGCTCTACCAGGCTTCGCGACTTTCCGTCTATGAAAGCCACCTTGGATCAGATGGCAGGTGGAGCGTCGAGACGGGTACACTTTGGCTCACGGTTACCGCTGCCGTTCGGTTGCTATTCGGCGCCGAGCCGTGAGCGGATGGCCGAAGCATTATCGGAGCTGTTACAGGCATCGTTTGCTACAGAGGTTGTGACTGATGCGGCTGTGGCCGCAATTCAGTTCGCCCTTGAAGATGATGACGGAATGCAGTTCCTACGACTATGGAACCAGGGTGATTTTGATGTGATTCGCTCCGAGTGGCCAGAGGCTCCTGAGCAGGTATTCATCGGCGCCGACCCGTTGCACAAACCGTCGAAGTAAAAGGGGCATGACCATGACACGGCTGATCGAGGCGCTACGCGCAACCTCTGCCAAGTGGCGAGAAGGCAACCAGGAGTACTGTGGCGGCATCGTGCTGATGTGGGAGTGGGATGTGTACGGCTGGATGAATGAATTGCGCGATCCTGCAAGCGAACGCCCTGGCGTCTATGGGGTGGACAAGGACGGACTGATCTTCAGGGCCGAAGGTGGCGATGACTACAACGGTGCAAAAACTTGGGTCGCGGTTGACCCTGACGCTCAATAGGAAATCGCCCAGGTACGACACAAGCCCAGCCCTAGCGCTGGGTCGATTACGTAGAGGCACGCCCGTTTTTGGTGCCCGAGAACTGATAACACAGCTGGAGCATTCATGGCACGGATCAAAACTAATGGTGCAGAACTGAAAAGGTTTTGGGCTAACACAGACCCCCAGTTCTGGCCAACCGATTCCCACGTCGACGGCATGTGGTGGCAAGTGAATGGTGCCGAACAAGAGGACGTAGACGTTGAGGCTCTTGATGATTGCGATGTTGTGCTGGTAGACGGCGCAATTGTGTATGCCGACGATGATAAGGACTTTGCTGGGGTGATGAAAAAGTGGCGTAAGGCACAGACGCATGTGACCTTTGCTGTCGAGCTGCCGACTGAGCATGAAGATGCTCTGGCAACTTTCTTGAAGGGCCTAAAAGGTAAAATCCTTGGGCGGTAGGACAATGCCATGTATACCGATTGTACGAACATTGCTCAAATCGCCGTGAACCGCTGGAACGATGACGATGGCTAAGCACTTTGATCCCTGCCCTGACGACGATGAAGCAGAGCAGGCGCCCTGCGGCACTTGGCTCGGGGATGCCAGCGACGGCACAAGTATTTGGGCGCAAGTCGATTGTGGTTTGTGCCTGAGAATGAAGGTCAAGATCAGCGCCATGCACGCAGCAAGCGAAGCCGCCATCGTCGAGCAGATGGGTGACATGGCGGTATACATGCGCTCAGTTGAAAACACGACCACCGACGTACAACCCAACATGAAGCTTCCAGTCAAGTAACCGGCACCACTCACGTGCGCGCTGGAGGTTTTTTGATTGCCCGTGGACAGCTAGCAGGCGGTTTGATTATCGAAGCTGGCGGACACGCCATCGTCCATGGCCAGGTATCTCGCAATGTGTTCAATCAGGGGACGCTTGAACTGCTAGGCCAGGTGTCAGGCAAGGTGATTGGGAATCCGCCGACCAACCCTATAATGCCGGTTCAAATCGTCGGTACTGACCTTGAGGTTCCGTTTCGTGGGAAGACCACCTCATGGACGTATACCGGGTAGTTCGAGGAATTCGCCTAGTTACGCCCAAGCCCCGCCGTCGAATGTTGGGCCGAGGACGTAGAGGCCGTGAATTGCGACCCTCATTACGGAGGATGGAATCAGTGGCTAAGTACAAGGTTGAGCAGTTCGCTCATATCATCAAGGACAACGGTAAAGGTTACGACAACCTGTACCTTTCCCTCAGGCTTCAGAATTCGGCAGGAAACCCAGCCAGTCGGGAGTACCGGATCACTCCTGACACCCGGTGGCCCGACTTGGCGGTGTTGACCAATACCATTGTCGCTGGACTGGCTTTGGCGCAGCAGACCGGTCAATGGATTGGGCTTTCTGACTTCGAAGAGCGCGTGTATCTGTTTCTGGAATTGCCTAGCACCGCTGGCAAGGAAAATATCCAAGTAACTGCTGAGAAGTTGTAACGCTTCGAAATTGAGTGGCGTTACAGACTGTCGTGACGTCACTCTGCCCGAATACCAGACGCAGCCAAGGCTGCAAGTAAAGGGAAATCACCTTGGAGGTCCCCGTAATGACCCGTTATCTATTCGATGCCCAGCGCTTTTATGCAGATGACGAGCGCTACAGTGACGGCTCAGGGTTGAGCTACATGACCACAGATTTTGCTCGCGTCAGCTCGGCGTTCACCAGCTTTCAGCGCGACCGCAAGGAAATGTACTCTGTCACAGTGACATGCTGCGACACTGGGGCGGTTCTGATGCACGCCGGACCTTCCGCACAAGACGCTGAGCGCTCAATGAATCGCGCTTGGAGTCGGCGATATCGATCGCGTAGCGCTGCATAGCAAATCGCTCAGCTGCAACCCAAGCCCTGGCCTAAAAACCGGGGCCGAGGACGTAAAGACGGGTGCGATTTTCGCGCCCGCGAAACTGATAGGGAATCCGCAGTGACTGGCCCGAAAGCTATCTTGCTGGACCTCGACGGCTACACGCTGGCCAGCGTTCTTGACTACGCTGAAGCCAAAGCCGAATTGGCGGATATCGTCAATGCCCTGGAGTCACCCGGCCCGCTGGCGCTGGAAGCCGCGCTTGAGAAGGTGATGGGGTGTGCGCGAGCACTGGCCGATCAGGTCTTAGCGGTGCGCGAACGGCAGGCCAGCGGCGCTGCCTCTGGATCGCAGAATCTACCGAAAGATAATGCTACCGATGGTGAGCGCTATACCGCAGGCTTGGTGTTTGTCGCGAGTGGTAGCCTCGACCCGGACGGGCACGAAGTCGAAACTAATACGCCCTACTACTTCGGCCACTCTGTCATCCAAGCATTTGAAGCAGGTGCGCATTGGCAGGCTAGGCGCGATATTGAAACAGTGTAGGAAAACGACCATGCCTAATCATCTGGTAGCGCTTTTGAAATGTTTACCTCAGCAGCCACAGCGCCAGGATTCGACAAACGCTCAGCTGGCTGACCTGCAAGCCTTCGCGAACCGCCTTGGCCTGTACGATGCCGCCGACGTGATCAAGCTCATCGTTGCCGCTAATAACAGGTAGGAACACTCCGATGCCGATCAAGCCGAACACAACGTATCGATTCGTCAAAAGCGGCAATCTTGTCCGCGCTGTTGCATCAACCACCTATGGAGGTCGTGGCAACTGGGTCGTGACTCGCATCGATTCGGGCAAGGAAATGATCGTTCCTGGTAGAGCATTGATCGACCCCAATCGTGCTGACTGGTCGTAGGAAGGAAACACAAATTTTGTGAATGGGGAAAGCCCGTGCGGTCATGCGGTGTTCTTCTTGGCCAGCGAACTGGACAGGGTCATGAGCGCTTACATTTCGCTCCCACGCAAGTCGTCGGGGCAGTAATTAATCGGTTTAAGGAAAAGGTAATGCACTCAGAAAATGTGCAGGTGAAGCATCCTGATTTGGACAAGGCTCAGGCTTTTGCACTTCGGACCGGGGTGTCAATTCCGAATACGACAGATCTTGCTGCGCTCGGTGAAGGTGACTGTGTGAAGGTGGGAGTTGGCTTAGACGGTGTAGGTAGTGAGGCTTTTTGGGTCGAGCTGCTCGCCATCGGCCCACCTCAGATGTTTGGAGTAATCGTCAACCAGCTCAAGTTCACAGCCAGGCACAATCTTGCAGCGGGCGACGTAATCATGATCGAGCGCGATGACGTCCTCGCGATAACGAAGTAGCTTTTGATGCAGCTCCTGTCCAGAATTGGACTTTAAGTTTAGTGGTAGCGGAGGCCTCTGGCTCCATTGATCGTGTTGCAGTGGTTGAGGGAGGGTTACGTGTCGATCCTATGGAGCTCGCGTCTGGCCCGCTTCATGAGGCAGGACACATTGCTTTGATGCCATCTCGCTTCCGTCATTTCTTGACCAAGAGTCTTGACGAGTGAAGGCGGTAGATTCTCGCAGCACTTGATCACTTAATCCTTGAGCCAGACGATCCACTCATGCGCGCAATGGTCCAAAGGAGCGATCCCGAAGTTACTGTTTGGGCGCGGGCAGCCGGTGAGTCGATCGGCATACGCGGCCGAGCAGTAAATTGATCAGCTCAGGCATAAGCAGCTCGCGAAAGCAGTGCGGAGTAGGAATTTGACAGCGATGAACAAGAGTCAGGCGGACGCCATCAAGCAGCTTGAAGCAGCGCTACAGCTGTGCAAGAAATCAGGCCTCGCGTTGGTCGGTATTGATGGCGCTTTGTTGGCCACCGTTGCAGACGCCGCGTTCAAGGCAGAATGCCGGGTGATGTCAAGCTGTGAGGCTGTGATGAACAGATCCAACAACGACCACGCCGGGACTGTGACGGTTGAAACCCATATGGTTTACCTCGACAGCGGCGCAACCTAGAAAATTGACAATGAGACTGCACTCGGGCTGGTAATCCTGGCTACGTCGTCTTCTGCACTTGTTGCAGGTAAAGGCGAATAGGAAACTGTCTTCTACTGTGCCCCACAGATGATCCTGATGCTCTTTGGCTTGCCAGCGGAATTACTTGTAGCGCGCTGGTTGTATGCCTGGACCAGCGCCGCAAAGCCACGCGTGCTGCCACCACAGGCTTGGAAGATCGTGTTGCCCGTGCCCAGAAGCCCTATTGCTGACGCAGAGGAAAACCAATGAGCGTCAAAGCTGAAATCAGAGCTATCATGTCATCACCGGACACCAGTGATTGGCTGAAAAGTGCCCTCACCTCGGCGCTAAAGCGCGACTGCAACAATGCGGCGGGGGATGCTGAAATCTTGTTGCACATCCTGGAGCGGCATGCCACTGAGACACTGGAAGCCGCTCGCGCAACGTTGAATCTACACCCTGATCTTGACCAATTCAGCAGTGCTGACTTAGGCCTATCCGCCCAAGGCATCAGCCGGTAAGAAAATGACAATTTAATGCCCCTTGATTGTACGCCCCTAAGGGCGTACAATTGGCTAATCTACGATGGAGATTGGCCATGCTTAGCACCCCCACCTCTTTTGAAATGCCACCTCGCACGCTGAAGGATCCGAGCTACGAGTTCACGGTCCTGTACGAGGGGGCAATTCTCAAAGCAAACCCCGCCTCTGATGAATCCCTGCGTGATGCCATGATTCGCTCGATCGAGAACCATGCTGGCGCCAGCGTTGCCCATTGTGGTCGCTGCAAGCTGACCTCTGGGGGGTATTACCGGTACCCAATCCAGTTGGGCACCGGCAAGCGCGTCGAGGCGTTCATTCCCGCCGCTTCATAGATTTCCGCCCCCTACATTACTGCGCCTGTCTTGCAGGCAAGCTACGGGCTCTGCTGCCCATGTGAAAAAAGGACTGGTATGAGCGACCTCATCCCCTACGAGCCAAAGATCGAAAAAGTTGAGCGCTTCCAGGCGCTGCAAGCCGGTCATTATTGGCGTGCCCTGGTAAACATCCCAGAGCACGCCATAGATCTAGACGAGGTGCTATTGCTTGTCTCGATCCGGTGGGTGGATAACGCCCCTCATACAATCATCATGCGTGCTCACCCGTCCAAGTACGACAAACAAATCAAGGTTGTCGTACCCAAAGATGATGACTCGACACGAGAGACATGGGTGCGCTGCGGGGAGCATGAGTTCCTTTTGCGTGACTTCCTCGGATCTTTCGAGTTCGAGGAGAACCATGAAGAGATCCGCGCAAGGGAGATCCAGGCTGTTCAGGGGCGCGTGCAAGAGCTGCAGCGCGAGCTGGTTGAGGGGCAGAGAGATCAGCAATTCATGGCCACGATCGCGTATGAAAAGCTGGCAGAAGCCGAAGCAGCCGAGCTGCGCCGAAGCGGGGCGAATGACGACCAGATCCAGGAAGCTCTGGTGCGGCTGGGCGCGGATCAAAGCCAGTCGCTGGCGCTGGTCAGGGGTAGTGTAGCTGATGCGATTGGTGCGGGCATCACCACTGAGGCGATTGAGGAACTTCGAGTCAGCGTGCAACGTGAGGGAAAGTTAGCCCAGTACAAAGCTGATTGGATAACCCAGAAAAGCAGTGAGATCGCGAAGACGATTCAGGCTGTAACGCCGTTTTACAAGGAGCTGGCTGCTGCGGCGCTTGCGGGCTCTGAGGATATCCGTAGCTATGTCGTGAAGCTACTGCAGGGTATTGAGTCCCTGGACCTATACATCGGCAAGGATGTCATCGTTGAGACCATCTGCAAAGGCGCGTCCGCATCACGCACCGAGCCACTCACCTTTGTGCAGAAAAAACTCATGATCGATGAAGAGCTGGCGATCTGGGCTGAGCTAGATGAGTGGTTCGACTTCAGCAAAATAGATCTGTTCTTTGAAGCGCTTGAAAGCTATGAGTCCCTTGTCGATCAGATCTTCCCAACGGAGCGGTGCGCGCTGGTCATGGCCACCACGCGACGTCATATCGACTATGGCAACGTTGCGACAAACATGATCTGCAACGCCAAAAACGCATCCGTGTTCATCATGGTACGCGACGGAGGGAATATCTACCGCGTCATCTCCCCCGTTGAAAGCCATTTGGGCACAGCCAGGCTCTTTCCGTCGCTTGATGATCAGGAAGCGATTTTCCGTGGGGTGGATGGCAGCGAGATCAAATTTGATGATGTTCGCTACACCAAACATCTCGAAAGCCACGAGTTATACGCGATCCATTTCAAACGCTTGTTGATACTTTTTTGCGGTCTGGACCATCGCCTGAGGCTGTTCGGTGATTTCTACGAGGGCCCACAAGACCTCAGCTTCGTCACGCTCAAATTCCAAGAAGCCTACTGTCGCTTCCTTCATGATGACGATGGTACCGGTCTGCTAGGTGAAGGTAGCAGCATGCCGTCCTTGGATGCATGGATTGCAGACAAGAATGAGTATCTGCGAAGTGGGTCACGTGTCCTGTGTCTTTGGGCTGCCGTCATGAATCCTGATACTGCACCAGGTGCATGTAAGGAGTATCGCGGCTATAACCCCGGTGAAGGCTTTGACAGACGCTACTCGCCCACCTCAGAGCGGGACATCGTGATCGCATATCGCGAAGGGGAATCAATTTGCGTATCCATTGAGGTATCCAGGTCAAACAGAAAATTCATGTGCAAGGTGAACCTCAGCGCCCTGTCTTCCAGTCGTTGGGGTCGCAGCACCCAGCTGAGATACCTATGCCTCGACGCGATTTCTCCCGAAGAGCTGCACTACTACATTCACAGTCGCCGCACTCGGCAAGACCAAGTCATGTACATTCGAATTTTCAAAGAGGCACTACAGCGTATACAGACTGAACGGGCGCAAGAGCGCAATAGTCGACGAAAGCTGCTAGAGGCCCTGGAGGCAGGGAGAATTGCTTCTGGAAAATCTGCCCAGCAGGTTATAAATCAAGCCGTGATCGCATGGCGTGCTAAAAACCGCGGTGCACCACTTCCCGACTTTTTAGGCATTACAGCCCCGAAGGGCTGGCGGCAACTGCTCGACCAGATATACGTCTTAGCTGGTAAAGGGCAGAAGCAGGTTGAAAGCATCGAGGCCTTCGTCCTCGGGCTGGGGTACACCCCCCTTCGCTTGGTGCTATCGGGCTCGGCAAAGGTGATGGTGTATGCATCCCCTACAACGGCAGAACGTGATGATCGACTGGAAGAACACGCATGGGTGCACCTGATTGAGGTGGCCAGCAAAGCCGCAGGTATTTCTGAGGCGTCCAGGCGCTGGGCTCTTCTCCCGACCGCTGCAGCCTCTGAAACACTGATGCACGAATGGCCAACAGCTGCAGATTGGGCCGGGAAGGCCAGCATGTTCAAGAATCACGGACACAAGCAGTCCGTCTTCGACTTCGCCGAACAGGGGGCTCAGAGGCTCAACGCCATGCTCCAGCCCCTGCAGAAGGAGGCGTTCTCAAAGCTGCTTGAGCAGTGGGCTGACGCTCGCCGTGTTGCCAGCAGCCAATCGCGAGAGATCATCAACCCCATTTTCACGACGCCCATTGGTGTTGTCCGGCTTGCGTACGGAGGGTTTGCCTACCTTTGCGCTGCGAGGGATACAACCATGGGCCTGCTGCACAGCATTGCACCTGACTCTGAACAGCTAGAGCTGCTAGCCAGGATAATTGCTGCAGGCTACAGGTACAAAGGAGGAGTACCTGAGCTAATCCAGAACGAAGTCAAAAGGCAGAATCCGTGGAGTTTGATGCTGGTTGCACAAAACCTTCGGTCATCGCCCTACGGGCCATTCACAGAGCGACATTTGGATGTTGTCTACGAGACCCTTGATGAACGTGACAAGCTGCGGCCATCACTGGATGCCTGGCTACACCGTTATACGCAAAGATACGGAAAACGAGGTTTGGACTTGTGGATGGCTCCACAGCTCACATCCGAGTCGGGCACCACGCTCGATGCCGTTTTCGATGTGAAGCTGCCCGAGAATTATGCGCCAACGGCGGTGCGAATGGTTTACTACGACGTCGAAGGCGGTGAAGCGCGAAGAGTGTGTTTGGATATCTACCCTGCGGATATCGAGCCCCCAGCTCTATGGACACAGGGACAAAAACACATGTCCTGCAGCTCGTATGGGGACTCCTTCCAAACACTAGAGGAGGCGTACCAGTACATGGCGCGCAGTAAGCAGTCTGGCTGGAAGTGGAAACGATCGACAGAGATTATAAACTCCCCTGCCGTACCGGAAGGTGTCACTGAGCGTTGGCAGATGGTGCCCGATGCCGAGTGAATCAGACATCGCTCCCTCCCCTTCAAGAGGTTCAGTTTTGGCGACGGTATTAAGTGAGGTGGTGATGATTGGCCCGGTACACGTTCAACGGGATGCAGATGGTTGGTGGAAGCACCCCTCATTGCCTGACTTCCCTGAAAACATGGACGCCTTCGAGTCCTGGTTGCAGGAGCAAGCTCTGCAGCATATGCAGTGGACGATGGATAGCGACGGCCCCGAAGACCATCCATACCTGCTAGGTGCGGGTGGGAAACTCATTGCAAGGGGTGGGAGCCGCGCTCTCCAGGGCCAGAGTGGTTCCTGCTAGGCATATTTAACGCCGAGAATGGCCCCTACGTCAGCTGGGTGCGTCGTGAGCCATACAAATACAAGGCAACAAGCCCTGAAAACTCTATCAGCGCCAGTTCGCCAGCGAACAAAGATCGTTCAGCGACTTCCCTCATCCACCGTTACATGACGGGCAACTTGAAGCACGTGTTCCCTTGGTTGGGCGACAATGCGCGTAACGTGCGTGTGCTGGTCGACATCGAAGGTAGGATGGTAGCTGCAGCACAGGTCCAGGGGAATGGCGCACGGGACCCGTTTATTGCAGCGACCCGCGACGAGTTGAAGCACATGCAGCAGTATTTCGAGCGCAATAGGGGAATTTACGAACAACCATTTGAGCTTGGTCTATCAGCATGCCCCGAAGAGGACCTGCCGAGCTGGGTTATCGAATGACAAGCGCAGGTATAAAGTGGAGCGCTTTTGGCGCTGGGGCGGGAAAAGCCAAAGTCTAGCTTGGGCGGTGGCTGCATAGGCATGCAGCGCCCAACCTTGAAGTGAGAAGCCATCTTGCAAGTACGCCTTTAGAGGCGTACATTGTCGGTCACCATCTCATGTATAGAGGACGCGTTTTGAAGGACAAACTCAAGTGGGTCATCTGCAGTACCTGTATGGGCAACGGCAAAATAGGTCACCCTGCCCTTTCCAACGGGTTTACCTGGAGTGAATGGAATCAGTTCCACATGGAGGAGCAGGCTGCTTACATGGATGGAGAGTACGACGTAGTGTGCACCGCCTGCAAAGGCTTGGGGCGCATCCGGGTGCCCGATGTAGCGGCAATGAGCTATGAGGAAAAGCGTGAGCTCGTCCTGCAGCGGCGTGAAATGCGTGAGAATGCTCGCATCGATGCAGAAATGGACGCCGACGTCGCGGCTGAGCGGGCATTTGGCTGCTGACCAATTAAACATGGGCTGAGCATTGTCGTCCCACAATTTTAAGTCGCAAGAGCTATGTTGGTCGTGTCCTGCTGCTCGCTTATATCGGGTGCTTGGATAGGGAGGTAGCAGGCCTTGACGAATTGTTTGCAGACATAGCTCTCTGGTTGGCTCGCCGAAGAGACCAGTTTAGTGGTCGCCAGTCTCAACGCCCTAAAGCCTCTAAAAAAGTTTACCGATAACGGTAAATAATCCTTGAACGGTTTACCGACAACGGTTAACATAGATTCATCAGGTCAAGGAGAGATATAAACCCAACCTGATGACCTGAAACTACTACTGAAACGCCAGCCCTTGCACAAATCTAGGGCGCGGCCAAACACGCCTCAAAAGGAGCTTCACATGACTAACTTCATCAAATGCACCCTGGCTGCCCTGGTTGTTGTTACTGCCGCCGCAAACACCGGCTGCTCCGTGATCGATCGCCTGGAGGCCAACGCGCTGGCCGATCGCGCTGCACATCCTGAGAAGTATCAAGAAATTGATTCGGTCAAGATTGCCCAGATGACGAACAATGGCAACGGCATTGCCTTCCCTGAGTTCTGCACCTTTGGGTGCCCTGAAACTCAAGCCGATCTGACCCGCAACTGGTGATCACGTTCAGGACTCCGGCCCCGCGTAAGCGGGGCTTTTCATTTGCATCGTATAATATCATGGCACGCTGTCATACAATGGGCGTCACACGCCATACGCCCACTGGGAGAGCATACAGTGATCCACTCGTTCAAGCGCTATCGGAAGCTGTACCCCACGTCCATACGTACAAGGTTTGCGAACCTGGTCGCCTGCGCGCTAGCGGCGCCGTTCGTTCTGGTTGTTCTCTACACCCTGATAATGGCTTTCATCGGCGGCCTGTGGTTTCTAATTGGTAAGCTGGGCAACGCTGATCTGCTCATGCCCTATGCCTTCACTTGTCTGACCATCGCTATCCTATACAGGGGCTTGGATGCGAGAAGGAGTCGTAAGCTCTTTACCAAGTACCTTGCTGGCCAATCCAAAGAGGAGCTTTTAAAGGTTGCTCTGGCTCCAGATGGGGAATACTCAAAGCTCGACCGCCGCCTGGCTGCCGACGCGGCTCATGAGTCGACCCGTCTAAGCCAGCTGGCGGAGCGATCGCTGTGAGTGAGGTTGTCACTATCCGCATTACAGGGAAGATCGGCCCTGCGCCGCTGTGGGACGACATCCGCCTCGAATATGGCCAAGGGAATGACGCTGTGTCGTTTGCAGTGGTCGCACAGCCCTATCCTACCAGTGACCAAATGAATCACTGGTTAGGCGTACGATGTTCCGACTGGGTTCTCACAACCTATGACATCAACACGGGGGTGGGCCTATTCCTTTCGATCGATTTTGATGGCCCGGAAGTGGGTAGCATTTTGGATATAGACTCCAGCCACCAACTTCCTGAAGCTCGGACTATCATTTACATCCGCGAACCCTGACTTTGTGCACGCTGTAAGCCGCTGGCGTGCCATTGCTGACTTGTTATGGCACGGAAATGCAATGCCAACGCTAATTCAGTGACATTCCCTGCCACAAGCCGCAAAAGAATTCGTTGCAATGTACGCTCTTGCGGGCGTACAATTTCCCCATCATCTATTGGGGGAAAATGCTCATGGACAAAGTCGTCGCCTTCGATCCTTCGATCGGGTCGTACCGCATATATTTCCCTCGTGGCAGCGTGCTTCTTGATGCCGTTCGCGCCTTGCCAGTCCGTCGCTTCCATAAAGACTGGGATGATCCGCACTGGATCGTTGGTGCAGACGAGCAAACCTCGGCAGCCCTTGCCCAGCTATAAACTACCGACAGAGTTATGACGGTTGCACAGGCGTGCAATTTAGATCGTGGTTGCGGACAACCAAAATTTTAGCAGACTACTGAGGTATGTATGATTCTGGATCAACTGGGACACCTGCTCGCACAGATCCCAAACTCTACGTTGCGCTTGGGCGAAGTGGGCAAAGATTTGCCTGGCATCTTGGCCGGAGATGCACCTGTATGCAGGCTCGCTAAAGGTGCAATCGGGGCATCATACGGCGCCCTTTTTGTTGAGGTTGTGAATCGTCTGCCGGAGCTACTAACGGCTCTGCGTAACGCCAAGGCCGAGCATCGTGCCAAACGGCATCACGAGCAACGCGACCAGATTCACGGTGCTATTACCAAGGTGCTTGGAATGCGGCCTGGCTCGAAAGGCTCGGCGGGTATCTGGAGTAGACTCATTTTTACGAGTATCGAGCCAATTCTTGAAGAAGGCTATCTTCCTTCACCCCCCTCCGGCTCTAGTCAAGCAGCTGCTGCATGGGGTGCAGAAAACGTAAAGAAGATCGAGCAGTCTGCAGTACTTGAGTTCACCGCTTTCCTCATAGCACGGTCTGCTAACAAGCAGATCGAGGGAGAAGACGACATTGCGGCACTCCACGCCGAATGGGAGCAAGCTCGGCACGGTGTCGGTGGCTGATGAGGCGTACGATTGACTGCACCGCACCAGGAACGTATGTTCCGCGCAACGCAGCGTGATGGCGGTTTTCTTCTAGCGCAAATGCCACCGAACATTGAAATGAGTGAGAGTGATGACCGATAAAAAACCTGGCAGGACGGTCGACGAGGGTAAGCCTGGCGCAGGAAAGTCACTAATGACTTTGGACCAGTTCCACGTAGTGGTGCAGTTGCTGAAGGGGAAGCCAGGCACACCAGCCAACGATGCCGCATGCCTTGTATTGGTTGAAGGGCTAACCAAGCCTGTCGCAGCTGCGAGGACAGGCGCCACTCGCTCAACAGTACATGATGCGGTCACACGTTATTATGATGCCTTCGTGCTAATCGAGGGTGCTTGGCCTTCTACCGTCTCGGTTGCAAAGGAAATGTCAGCGCCTGCCCGCAAAGCCCACAAGGTTACTGCCAAAAACGTAGCGACCAAGCCAAAATCTACATGAAATACTCTGCCTAGTGCTGGGGTACCCAATTGCCAAGAAATACCCTGCCCCTGATAGAGGCTGTAAGGGAAAGCCGACTGCTGCGCATCGGTCGGGATCCCGAAAGCAGGCAGCTTCGCTTTGAAAGTGCACCTCCTACACTGGTGCGTGGCTACTACTGGATCTACACAGACCACTCTCTTGATGAGCTGGTAGCTTGTACGCCATCACCTGACAAGGGCGGCATCGATCTTGCGCTGCTTGCTAGGCTGCATCGTGATCTGGACAACGTCTGCACACTAGCGCCTGAAGGTTTTCGTCTGGTCTATAGCGGGCGCGCTGGAGAAACAGTTGGAGGAATTCTCGGTCGGCTGCGCCAGCACTTCAATGGCGGGACTGGTACCGGTGCTTTGCACATTTGCAGATCTAGCCTGAGCGACTTGATCAGATGGCGCTACTCCTACGCAACTATTGATGGTAAGGGCTTGGTCCACGCAGATGTGCCGTCCAGGTATGAGGAGTCAGGCCAGGTGGAGCGCATTTGGCGATTGCACTATGGCTGGCCGTTGTTCTGCACAAATTGAGCACCTTCTCAGTGACCGCCTGGCTGTAGAGCCACTTGGATGGGGTGATTGTCAGCAATACAACTGGGCCGAAGACATTGAGCCTTCAAAAGACCAGCTCTAAATAGCAGGACGCGGCACGGGTTAGGATACGGCATCCAAAGGGCTGACTCTGCCCTTTCAGAAATACAGCATTCTTGGGCCCGTGCCTGATCTGACTCGGCTCACCGCCAGGTTGTTTCTAAAAAGCCTGCGCATAAAAAACGTGCCTATCTTTAGTACAATCGCTAGCAGATGATGAGAGAGCAGATAGGATGGAATTGAGACTCGAATGCGGCGCAAAAAAAACCCGATGGCCGTGGCGATCGGGTTTAAAATGAAGCACTCAATTGCGAACGTAGGAGCAATTGAAGTTACATTCTAGAACAAATCGCCCAGAGGCGACAAGGGGTGCCACAACATTTTCACCCGAACCTTGAAGCCCTGAGCTAATGCTCAAAGGTTGATAGGGTAGTTAAAGACAATTCGTGTTTCATCCTGGTCACGCTGGTTGACAGCGTCGGAACGAAGAGTCGCGTTGCGGACCTGGATGCCGAGGTCTTTGAAAGTACCTGCTTGAACAACATAACCCAGAGTGAGATCGCGCTCCCATTCCGAGCGATCGGAGGTCGGGGCATTGATATCAGTGCCCTTTAAGTAAGCAGCAAGGAAAGTAAGACCTGGCACACCCACAGCGCTGAAGTCATAGGTGTACTTTGCCAACCAAGTCCTCTCGCCTGCACGCTGGAACTTTCCGATTTGTACGTCGGTTATCAGGTAGCTGGTTGCGCCGTCGCCCTGGTTAAGGAATGGGAAGTCACTAGTCCCGTTGACGCGCTGGTACCCAGCGGTGAGTCCGTGGCCAGCCAGGCTGTATGTGAACTGTGCGCTCCATGTACGGTTGTCGACTTCACCGTTGTTTTGGTAGCCGGAGGAACGATAGCCTGCAAGTCGGCCCTCAGCAGAGGCATTCTTGCCATCAGAGTCGCTGTTGAAATATCGAAGATCAGACTTGAGACTACCTACCGGCAGAGCTAGAGAGTGAGTAAGGCCCAAAAAATGCTGCTTGTAGAAATCGTCTAGATTGCCATAGTAATACTGCACAGTCAGATCTTTGCTCAGCTTGTAATCCGCGCCTGCATAGTAGAACTTGTTGCTTCGCTGCGCCGTGGCGCTGCGACCATTGGAGCCCGCAATAGAGAGTGAATCACTGTTGGATGAGTTGCGTCCCTTGGCATGCTCTAACTTACCGCCGACAAGCGTCAAATTGTCGATCTCGTTGGAGGTCACTTGGGCGCCTTCGAACGTTTGCGGTAGAAGGCGACCATCGTTGTACTGGACCACTGGCAGCTTAGGCATCAAAGTGCCGATTTTAGCTTCCGTTTTTGAGATTTTGAATTTGGCGGTCGCGCCTGCGTTGGCAAAATCGTTAACCGCACTTCCATCGGTCTCGCTTGGGAAGACGGTACCCCCAAACGCAGAATTGGTACCGTTGTAGGCGGTGCCACGCCCGGAATCGAGTCTGATACCATAAAGCCCAATAACGTCGAGTCCGACTCCCACAGTTCCCTGAGTATAGCCAGAAGTAAAGTTGAGGATGAAGCCCTGCCCCCATTCTTCCTGCTTGCTTGGAAGTGCAGCGCCGCTGCGATTGTCGCTGTTGATATAAAAGTTACGCGCTGCGATGGTGGTCTTCGAATCTTCGATAAAGCCTGCAGCATTCGCACCTGAAGAAATGGTGGCGAGCGTGATCGCTACAGCGAGTGTTGAGGGGTTGTTCACATCCTGCTCCTATGCTATTAATTTTTATCAGTTTTTTTGATTTATTTTGGCGTAATTTAAACGCGATTAGGCAACATGTCTAGGAACAAACACACTGGATCATATTCCCTGAAGCTATAAAAATCACGCTCAGAGCGACTAAAGTAGCACAAAAATAGTGGCTTTTTGAAATCACTGCTTTTAGGCTCCCTGTCTGACATCGACGACGATCCACTCTAGCCTAGTTATCAGTGCACTGAAGCCTTCTCGGGATACGCTGGGCCGGTCCGCCAAAGGGTAGTGGAAACGCTGCCGTAGTACTGAAAGCGAAGAGCTGTAGAGCGTCATGTAATACCTGTCAATCCGTAGTTGACAGGTATTACACCTGGCATTATCATGGACACATCAGCAGCCGCTGCAGCTGAATACTCAATCCAAGGAGCTTGATCATGAAGGTAACGAAATTCGCACTGGCCGCTATCATCGCTTGTGCTGCCACCATCTCTGGTTGCTCAACCGTCTCAGACCTGCATGACAAAGCTGAAGCGAAACGGGCTAATCCACCCTCCTCCTTTGTGCGTGCGCACGAGTTCGAGTCCAAGCTTGATCCTATGGGTTGGGGTGAGAGCAACCAAAACGGGCAGTGAGCTCTTAGACAGACAAAGACCCCCGCTATTAGCGGGGTTTTTTGTTCCTGAACTATTGCACTAGACCCAATCTCAGCAAAAGGGCAAATTTCTAGGTCTACCAGTCCCAACCGCTCGATACGCTAGCCAGGCGGCTCGACGCAATTATGGAGCGAACGTTTATGAGCAAACCGATCACAATGACACGAGATGAATTTGAGAGCGAAAAGCACAAGCTGATTCGCTTATCCATGGGGACGATCCGTCTGGCAGAGCTCATTTTGGTTGATGGTAAAACTCCCTCGGCCGCTGCCAAGGAAGTAGGAAGTTCGCGGCAAAATGTAAGCAAAGCTATGCAACGTGTTTACGCTGCTTTAGAAGACGTCCCAACTGGGTGGGTTCATTTCGAGGGATGGATGCCGGAGAAAGTTTCGATCAAGCTAAAGATTGAGATCGAGCGAGAAAGAAATAAACTGGATGAGTCGCGTTAGAAGTTAGAACCCCCACCAAAGCCTCAGGCTCGGTGGGGGTTTGACATCACATACTGCAACCGCCTCCACATGATTCCCAGAAAGAAGTTACCGTTATCGTTTTGCTAACGACAACGCTACCCTGATAAGCTTTCAGAGTGAAGGTTTCAGACCCTTTTCGCCCTGGGCTTGCATTAAGGTACAGCTGACTATCGAATTGATTCGGGGGCAACGGCTTATCTCTGAAGTGTAAGGAGCTTTCACTACCAGAATAATGCACCACGCCGAACCTATCGACCAGTTCATAACGGTCTGCCCCACTTACTGTCCAAGAAAAAATAACGTCGCCCCACATTGCGTTATCGTAATCAAACGAAGCCTGATTTTCAGTGTAATTCCTCGCGTAACCATTAGATCCCGACTTACCTTTGACCGAGAAGCTTAAAATTTCAGGACCGGCTGGGGCGACTGGCACCAGCGTTTCAAAGTTCACTTGTGCTTGCGCTGCTCCATTTCGCGTGGCAGTCACAACCCCGCTTCCTGGGGTGCTGCTAACTAAGTAGGCTGTTGCCTGTCCATTTGGGTTTGTTTGACTCTCTGTGTAGGTGAAATTGCCTAGGTTGGTGCTCCACTGCAGTGGCTCACCTGCGCCTACAGACCTCCCATTTTCGTATGCGAGTGTGGCTTGAAGCATAATATGGTTAGTGCCATCAGCAGGTACGCTTGGCGGGCTAGCAGAGAGCGATGTAACGTGCGTACTGTTGACGAGTTCGATTGATGTTGTTGCCCCGCCTCCCTTAGCGCTCGCTCCAATCGAGATTACGCCTGCACTAGTCCCTCCAGATGTTGAAAAGGTTACTGAGGATCGGCTGTCCTCCCCCGTCACGCTTGTATTGGAGGAAAAGCGACCAGAGGAGGCCGTCCAGCTCACCAGCACGCCCGATCCTACTGGCTGACCATCTTTCGTGCGCACTGTTGCCGTTAACACAGTCGATTCATTAACACCTATCGACAGTCGACTTTCAGAAGAGCTGACCGATATCACCTGTGAGTTTTCTTTCATATATTCGGTATTTGAGCAGCCTCCCTTATTGGTGTCCCATTTTTCATGTCTGGATGCATCGCAACCCGTCTCGTTTCCTTTGGAGATGATCACTGCCATTCCAGGGATGTGAATATCTTGGTCAACTATCGCAGTATTTTCTTTGAGTTGCGCTGCGCTAACATTCGAACTCATGCACAACCATAATGCGCCGAGTGCCAGCACTCTCACTTTCAAACCTTGGTGTAGCATCTCTTGATCCTTCTCGATTGTGATGCATCTGTCTCCGCGCCTCGTTAAATCGGGGCTGAGGGTCACCTTAAAGGGCGGCCAAGCTGGCACTTTACAACGTATTGTTATATTTTACATTGCTATCCGAATTTTCGAGAGCCGCTTGACACTCGTATGCTAGGTCGACCAGCGTCCCGCTGAATATGAGGCTTAGAGCTGAGCACCAGATGCAGCCTCAAATTCGTCTAACCAGCTTTCTATTTTTCATTGTCCCGCTGAGGTCCAAATGCGTCCCGCGACTGTCTCGGAATCAGAAATCATCAGCGCTGGCGTCACTCTCCAAAAGCTTGGTAAACGAGTCAGCGGCAATTCATTGCGTACTGTCATCGGCGCAGGAAACCCAAAGCGGCTGATGAGAATCTGGTCAGAGGCAATTGACCAGGGAGAGCGAGACGCGACGCATGAAGATGGCGAGTCTGCCAAAGGGTCGGGCTGCGTGATGAGTCCTTCCCAATCTTCCTCGAAATCCATGTGGCCAACACCAGGCGCGGAGCTAGCTAACCTTAGCGATCAGCTGATCGCGCTCAAATCTCAGCTGCATGGGCTCGAACACGAAAATCGACTACTGCATGCCCAGCTGCAGCAGTCGACTTTGATCGCGAATGCAGTCAATGATGGTTTGACGGAATCCAAGATCCGTTGTGCACAATTGGAGGCCAAGGAGGCTCAGCTGGAAAAGCGTATTGGTGAGTTACACGCCAGAGTCGATGAGCAGAGGGGAGAGCTCCATCGAAGCTCTCAGGCACGTATTGCACTGCAAAAGTCTATTGACGCGCTTACAGCCTTGAGCGTTGAGTCTTGATACATGGGGAAGGCTTCAGGATGACGGCTCTTAAAACAGCCCGTCATCTCTGCATATTTGAGGTCGACTCCCGTGGCCTTGGAATGAGTTCTAAAGCCGTGACTCGCACGCCTTGACGATCTTGGAGCCACTCGATCTGCTCAGCCTCCGGCTTCATTTGACAGCCCCCGCTTAGCAGCATCTAGCCAACCTGGCCCCTGTTGCTCATCCATAATATGCTTAACCCCGCTCAAGGCAGACAACTCGGCCCGCGCTAGATTGTGACCCTTGTCTGCAGCCAGATCGAACAAGGCATATGCTCGCGCCTCATCGCTCGGGCTGTGCTTGCGCAGCATGAGGTCCACGCCGCGCTGATAGTAAATCTCACCGCTCGCGCCACTGTCCTCGGGCATGTTCGAAACAAAGGCCTGGGCTCGGACTGGCTGGGGGTTCAGCGCGGATAACATCTTGGCAGCCCCCTGGTCATTTCTCTCGGCAGCAAAAGCTAGCGGAGCTATGGCATCGATCTGCCTACCTTGTTGGATATAAAATTTTCCGAGGGCCGCAGCTGCAGGGACGTCCCCCGCATTGAATGCCTGCACAAGGTAGGCTTCACCTTTCGCTGAGTCGTTGAGCTTATAGTCGCTGTATAGGTTGCAGAAGAGCATGCCAAGCTCGCGCTGTGTGCGGACGCTGGCGCTAACGTTAACCTCCATGACAGCCACGCCCCCAACCAAGTTTTGTGAATAGCCTTCATCTCCTCGAATCATCATCCAGCCTATGACCCGCGAGGCTTCTGGGTCGTTGAGGCTCGCGGCGGCTTCCACATGCTCACGGGCGAGCTTCATATTGGCAGGCCTGATGCCTGAGTAATATTTAGCGAGTTCGTAGTGAGCCTTTCCGCTTCCAAGAGCGGCAGCCTTTTCGAGATATTTGACCTTCAATGCTGGATCTCGCTGAGAGAGCGCTAGGTCCAGCGCCGAGCCTTGATGGGGCGACTGGGGATCGACCACAGTTAGATCCACGGTCACCCACGACCCTGCTTCCTGAATAGATTCGGATTCTTGATTGGTGGGTGGTTCATAGGGGAAGGACTCAGAGACGCCTTCAGGGAGCTGCAAGCCGGTATCAGCTTGCAAAAACAATTGTTTTGGAGTGCGTGGCTGAACTGAAGGCGTTAGGGAGCAGCCCGAGAAGGCAAGATTGGCCAGAACAGCAGCAAGGATTGCGCATCGACGGTTCATTCAAGGCTCCAAGGCTAGCCCTGCCGTCAGATTAAGCATGGTGAAAGCCTAGCTAATTTTGGCGGGCAACTTGATTGGAGCACGCGTTAGCTGATTACTATATACCGTATCTATATACATAGTAAGCCATCACCCTGCGGTCTCAGCAGGGCTCGGTGATCACAACATTTGGAATCAGGGTCGGATGGTCCGAGACTAGGGTAAGGTCGGCGACATTCAACCCGGCGAGATTGTACTCCCGCGATAACTGGTTGTAGGTTGAGATAAGGATCGTGTGCAGCTTGGCGTAGAGCGCAGCGGGATCATATGCCTTGCCAAGTTCAGGCGTCTCTTTTTTGTACTGATAGCTCGCCACACGCAGATACGATTCGAATTTGCGGATGCGCGGGTCAATCTGTTTGACGCTAGAGACATATATCGCTAGGCCAAGCGCGTCACACCGAAGCTCAACAGCGTTGCGGGTATAAGCACGTGCATCACGCATTTCTGTGATTGAGCTACCACAGGCGTGAGTGACGGTACCGTCGGATGCTGTGAAGGAAATTTGGTTGTATGCCCCGTACACAATGCCCTGTCTTGTAGGCGCTCCTGAGTCGGTCCATTGACCGCGAACGGCCTCGTGGATCAGCTTTTTAAAGCTGGACGCAATCGTGTTGATAGCGCCTTGCGCGGCAGGGGAACGGTGTTGCCCTGCCGTCGATTTTCGAGCGGGCAGCCCAATCACGTTGGAACCTTGTGTACTCATGCGTCAGGCCTCCCAGCCTTGGAGAAATTGCATTTGGTCGAAAGGCCAAAGCGAAGCGTTTAGTATCAAATCGTGATATCAGTCTGGTGCAGGTACGCCAACAAAACAAGACCTGGACCAAGCTTTTTCAGTGGAGTTTGACAAGGTTTAATAATACTCTACGTTGATTACTCCTCAGGACTCGGCAGATGCAAGGCTATTTCATAAAGAAAATGGGCGAGAACCGAGGCAAACCTCGCATTTGGCTGGAGAATTCTGAGGTCTCCTCCGCCGGATTCAAACCAGGCGATCGCTACGATGTAAAGCTCAAAGGTGGCGTGGTTACCTTGCAGGCAAATCCTGACGGGTCGCGAGTGGTCAGCAAAAGCAAGCGTACATCGCGAACCGGTGAGCCTCTTCCGATCATCGACCTGAACAGTAAAGCCTTGCTGGCGCTTTTCGAGGGTATGGAATCTGTTCGCCTGGTTCAGCGCAAAGGCGAGATCTACTTGCTTCCGTTGGCGTCAGAGGTACGTAAGAAAGAGCGTCTCAATAGGCTAAACCACAAGCTCGTCAATGGCATCCCCCTTAAAATCGGCAGTCTGTCACACGGCGTGGGCCTGCTTTCAAAGGCAGTTCACGAAGGGCTTCGCCAGTCGGGGATAAAAACCGAAAAGGGCCTAGTCAACGAGATCCGGCCTGAATTGCTGGATCACGCCTCCCACGCATCAGAATGGTCAGAAAGTACGATTCAGGTTGCTGCCCCAATGCAAGAATTCGCTTTCGATGAGGCTGCTATGCGGCACGTTCCGAAGCACGAGGGCATCGAGTTGGGTCTGCCTTGCTCAGGGGCTAGTGTCTCAGGCAGAGCTAAGCGGGGCACTGAAAAGGCTGAGGATCACCCCCAAGTAGGCCATCTTTTTGTGGCAGCCTTGATGATTATCGCCAAAGCGAACCCGGCATTTCTGCTGTTTGAGAATGTTGTTCCGTATAGCAGCACCGCAAGCGCTTCCGTTTTGCGCCACCAACTCCGCGATTTGGGATACGAAACCCACGAGACGGTGCTCAAAGGCGAGGACTTCAACGCGTTAGAATCCCGAAAGCGTTGGTGCATGGTCGCAGTCACTAAGGGTATGCACTTCGACTGGGACATGTTGCAAATGCCGAAGAAACGGGATCTGACCCTGTCTGAAATCATGGATGAAATCTCGCCAGATGACCCTATGTGGAGCGAAATGCGAGGCCTGAAGGATAAAGAGCAGCGCGATATAGAAAACGGCAAAAGTTTCAAGATGCAAGTTTTCCAAGAAGGTTCGCCGAAGATCACGACAATCACCAAAGGCTATGCGAAAAACCGTAGTACGGACGCCAAAATCCAGCATCCAAGTGATCCTGAGCTGTTGCGCATGCTCACAGTTGCAGAGGCTGCAAGGGCGATGCAGTGGCCACCCAGTGTCGTAGAAGGACTTTCCAAGACAATTGCCTTCGAGGCACTGGGTCAAGGCGTGCAACGCGACCCGTTTGTTGCAGCAGCCAAATTGCTCGGTGAATCAATTCTCGACTATCACCACAATGGCGAGTTTGGTGCACGCCAGCTTGTGCAGCTAGTAGCAGATTCAATTCAGGAACGGGCCTGTTCAGTGGTGAGCCAGGTTCGACCAGCCGTGGCAGGAATTACTTACGAAGGTCCTGTAAGCCTCAGCGATGTCGGCATCGTTATTCAGGACGTTGGTGGTGGCGTCGGCATTCTTCACAAAGCATCTGACCTACGTCAGGTGGCATTAGGTGAGACTCTGAGAGTGAGATACGCTTCTAAGACCTCAGCTCCTGAGATTGAACACCTCGATACGCCTGCGCCGCGTTTTATGCCTGAATCGGTAGGCTCCCAGCACGAGATCCGCGAGCCAATTCAAGCCCCCGACCATGCGACTCAGCCTGAGCACAGCAACCAGCTGGCGCTGTTTGGTAAGGCTGAATCGTTGGTATCCGAACCAGAGTTCGAGCGCCCTCGCCCGAGCTATGGCATGCGTATGTAATAAACAGTCAAGGAGATATCTATGTCGGTGCCAACCATTGAGTCACATCCTAATGCGGAACGAGCCAAAGCACTCATTACACGCCTCGAACAATTGAACCAAACCGTAAAGGAGTCAACAGCAAGCGCGCAGTTGATAGATGTCACCCTGAAAATTGGTGTGACCTACGCGGCCTTCCTGATTGAAGTTCGCGATCGTAACACCGCCCTAGACGCTGTCGATGTACCTGAGATGCTCAATCGAACCGAAGAGCATTGCAGGATTTACGAGGTTCAGTTCCCGTCGATCGCGAAAGGAGTCGGCGCATGAACCACCAGGAGCAAACTTTTCTGCAAAAGGTGAACGACAACTTCAGCCAGTTCACCAAAGGCATCATGACCTCCCCCGAAAAGTCATTCGCCCTCGCGGCAACTCCCCTCCTCGGCGCGGCGGTTGCATACGGGGCCGTGTACGCTGCAGGCGTAATCACAGGGAATCCTGAGGCGGTTACATCAGCCTATTTCCACATCAACAATCCCGATTCATCGATGGCTCTCGCTGCACTGAAAGGTGAGCTGCCATTTGACGCGGCAAACAAGGCGTTTCAGCTTGTCGTGGGTGGGTTCGGTTCCGGCGCGATTGCTGCGGGTCTTGCAAAGGTTGCGCAGGCCTTCCAAAGCCTCAGCGAAGAAACCGATCACCTGAAGCGTGAGAACCAGTTGCTTAAACGCGAATTCGCAAATGACCGGGCGCTGGATAGCGGTGACCCGAAAAGCTCTGAATCCTTGCGATCCAAATTCAATAAAGGCCTAGAGAACGTGCAGGTGCGTAGTGAAGAGCGCCAGCAGCAGGAACAAGCAACCAGAGTGAGCAGCGGGCCGTCTCAACGGTGAATTTGAAAGTCGCAACTGGGGACCTGCATCATTAAGGTTGCGACTCTCAGAGTCTCGTAAGCACTCCCACAAAAGGTCCACAAGTTTGCAACAGCCATTAAGCTTCACCCTTGTCCTCGTGCCAATGCTACTGCTGCCAGCAGCAATCGCGGCGTGGTACATGGCTAGCATTTTCAAGCGCGTTGAGTGGTTCGCCTGGGCTTCAATTCTTCAGGTATCAGTTAGCGCTGCGTGTGTGATGTTTTATCTGTTCGGCACTCTGCAGAACGATCGCACAATGGGCATGGCCGTTGGCCTGTTCGTTGGTCTCACCATTGCTTATGCGGGCAAAATTCTCCTCGATAAGTCACGTTAAAAATCCCACACCCTATAGGTATTCTTATGAACAAATCTGAACTGATAGCATCCCTTGCTGAGCGCGCAGACGTCTCCAAAGGCAAGGCCACCGCCCTCTTGGAAGCGTTCCAAGACATCGTCGGGGAGGAGCTCCGAGAAAAACGTGAGGTTGTCCTGGTTGGTTTTGGCACTTTCAAGGTGAAAGAGTCGGCAGCCCGCGTCGGCCGCAACCCTAGTACGGGTGAGCAAATACAGATCGGTGCCAAAACCACAGCTTCCTTCAAGCCAGGCAAAGTCCTAAATGAAGCCGTGCGCTGATCTTACTGGTTTTGTTGCTGATGGGCTTTAAGCGGGTCTCTCACGCTAAAGACACCAGTTCCGTACTCAGTCGGTAGTGAACACGCTTCTTGGATCAGATCTACGCAAGGAGCGAGCGAATCCGAACTGGTGCGGCTGCGCATCATGTCTGGACCCGAATCACCTGAGGCTTTGTCCCGACAGGACAAGAGACCGTCAGACACAAACTTCTGTGCCCCCCGCCCCGCGCATGTCGCGGGGTTTTCATATGCGGACTTGATTGTACGCCTGCGGGGGCGTACAATAGTGGTTATTCAACTCATTCAACGAGGACCACTTCTATGCACTACTGCGTCGTTTCAAGGAATAGCACCTATCTTGACAAACACGTCGAGTGCGGCGAGATCGTATCAGTACACACTACGTTGTCGATCGCGAAAGAGAAGGCCGCCAAGCTTCTCCTACGCAACATTGGCCGCAATGACTTCATAGCTGTGGAGTCTGAGCAGCCACGCAAGAAGGGTGATATTGCACTGGATCTGATAGAGCTATACGACGTCGCAAAGCGGGAAAATCGCTGCTTAGATCTCATGCGTGCAATTCTGTCGGTCGAGCTGACTGGTAAGCGGTCTCCGTTCGCAGATGATGCTGGGTACCACCTTCAGGATCTAGGGCTGACGATCGAAGAGCTTCGAGAAAAATACGAGCCTCTAGTCAGGCAAGAACATATGAATGCCACTGACCTGAGGCAAGCTGAAGCTCAGAAAAGATCGAGAGCATACACCGAGCAGAAGGCCATCGATGAGATCCGCAACGAGCCATGCTTTGCGGTGCCTGCTGTCAGAGGTATTCAAGCTCGCGGCGAATTCTACCTCGCGCAGATCCCCTACCCTATCCTCGCCAAGCTTTTTGTCTTTGACGAGGAAGCGGTACCTGCTGAGCTTCGCGCTCAACGCGTGCTCAACAAGAAGCGTGGCGAGGCAATAAGCGACTACCTGCTTGAGAACCGGGATGACTACGTACTTCCTGCGCTGACCGCCAGCGTAGACACTCGGATGGCATTTGAGCCCATGGGTGGCGTAAGTCAGCTGGGCATGCTGCATATTCCCATGAGCGCAACCATGCTCATAAATGACGGCCAGCATCGCCGTCACGCTATCGAGCTGGCGCTTAGAAGTGACCCTACGCTGCAAAACGAGACAGCTCCTGTGCAAATCCACTTTGACCAGGGCCTGAAAAAATCACAGCAGATGTTCGCCGACATCAACAGTAAAGCGGTGAAACCGTCGTCAGCGCTCAATGCACTCTACGATCAACGCAATCCATACAACGGCTGGATTCAGTGCATGCTGGGGGCGATGCCAGAAATCAAAAAACGCATCGACTTCGAAAATTCAACACCTGGCCCGCGCTCCTACAAGCTCTGGAGCCTGATCGCATTCAAGAAATTCGTTACGTTGCTAACCGGTGTAAACGAGAAGACGATCGGGCAACAAGAAAAGCAACGTTTGGATGCAGCGTCAGGCCTCGTGGAGCGCTTCCTAGCTGAATGTGGCCAGCATCTGCCTAACTGGGCCCAGATGATTGAGAGCAAGATCGCAGCTTACGACATACGGGAGACAATGGTGATCGGTCACGCAGTATTCCTGGAGGCGCTGGGGATTTTCGGCCGTGTGGCCCTTTTTCACGGCAATCGGCTGATCGAGTTCAACCGTTACGAGAAGGTCCTAGACCCGGATCGAGCAAACTGGATGGTGATGGAGAAGCTGGTCAACATCAATTCAGCCAAGCTCGATCCCATGTGGGAAAATCGATGCGTGGTCTTGGGCAAAATGCAGAAGACCACCGACGGCACCAAGTCAACAGCTGCAAAGCTATTGCAGCTAACCGGTGTACCTCTCCCTGAGGATCTGGCTAGCGTAAATGAAAGAGTCGAGGTCCGATCCGTGGCCGAACGCTCAGCGAATTTGTGAACCGGGCCTCAGCGAAGGGCCGGTCATCTGGTTGGCCCTCACTTGATCGCGGCATGGATTCATGAAATGCGCAACTGGCTGCTAAGGCCAGCGCGGCAAGGCGAATTCCAGGTGTCAGAAAAGCACAACATTATTGACTGCCATCAGATGCGTGGCGATAAATCCTGCGACTAAGCTGGGGCCGTATGGGCACGGCCCCGATCTCCTTCTGACCATCAAGTAGACGATCCCAACGAGCACGCCCAGCACACTCGCTATCAGGCTGAAGGTCAACATTGACCCGATGCCTAGCCATGCACCCGCAACCGCGCAAAGTTTTGCGTCCCCACGACCCACTGGGAGCCACCTCAGGGCGCAATACCCTACTGCGGCACCTACAACATGGTCGGGCACCTGGCTAGGGATTAACACCGCGTAGTAGAGCAGTCCAGCCCAGGCCAGCGGCAACACGATTGCATCAGGGATGTAATAGGTCTCGAAATCTATGATCGCGACCAGCATGAGCATCCAGAAGACCATGCCATACAGCAACGCAGAAATGGTCGGTCCGTATTGCCACATAGACAGGCATCCTAATGCCATACAGGCAGCGCAGATCGCAATTATCCGCCGCCCTCCCCCCAATCCCCACCCGAAGGACTTGTCCAGCTGAGCTGGAGCACTTTCAGGCGGAAGCTTTAGGAAGTCGATTGCACTTGCTCTCCATTCGCGATCGAGGGCGGCAGGTATGCCCAAACTAGTGGCTGCAACCACTAAGCCTGCTAGCAAGCCAGCCACAGATGATAAAACGAAGAGGGGCCACGTGAGCATGATAGGAGGCACTTAGGGTTTGGGTGGTTAGAAGCCAAGGAGGAGGTAAATAGACCTTAGGGATGCTGCGCGAGCGCCCGATTGACCTTATCAGCGTAAATCTTCTGATTAGCTGGGGTAGGCGAGTTGTATGCACCCACAGCGCGCCATGTTAGGCCGTGCCTCTTAATGCTGTGCGCGAGGATCCACGCCCCAACATAGGCAGACGTGCAGGCATCGAGAAGGTCAGCTTTCTTGATGCCATGCTTTGCCAGGGTCGGGAGCCACCAGTCGTTGATCTGCATGAGCCCGGTATCACTGGTGCCATTTTTGTTTTTGCCAATAGCTTTTGGATTCAGATCTGACTCGACCTTCGCGATCGCCCTTAGAAGCGCGAGATCCACATGATGATGAGCAGCTGCTTTGGCCATGCAACCATCCACCTGGCTGTCGGCCAATGCGTGTCCCGTAACAAGCATGACCGCCAATGCGAATGGCAGTAGAAGGCATTGCCTAAGCATTTGCAATTGGAAGACGAGCATATTAGAGGTACCGACATCCTTGGGTTACAAGGGCCCGAGCGGAGGTAGAGGCAGGGGTGATTACAACTTTGTTGGAAACGATCGACACCCCCTGAGTAACCCGGATCGAGCTGGACGGATTTGAGGTGGTAGTGCCGTTGAAGCTCCCGCTAACTGACACTGCGCCCGAATTGCTGACGTTACCTGAGCCAGTTATTCCACCTGAGATAGATCCACTGATGGCAATGTCACTGCCGGTCATTGTCACGTCAGCATTCATGAGAGTGGCATAGGCAAACGGTTGCATTTTCGCACCGCAGGTTGGCGTAGTGAGCGTGGCGTTATTTGCCATGGCCTGGGTAGATAACAGCATATGATCGTTGAGCTCGAACCAACGTCCTCCGCTGCAGACTGAGAAAGCTCCTCGTGTACTAGTGCCGTAGGTGCCTTCCTGGGAACACACCTGCCCACGTACAGCATTGGTGGGTAGATTGATGCCCTGCTCTGCAGTCACGACCTTGCTCACAGTAAGATTGTCTTTGAGGAAGATGTGGCGCGTGTCGCCTTGGCGAACGAACTGACTGAACATAGAGTCGTTGAGGGACGCGAGCACTACAACGTGACCGGCGCTGCCAGCTGGAACACCCAGGCTCGACGCTTTCACCTCAAACAAAGGGCCGCGCACGGTAGTCGAGTCGAGCATATTCGATCCGCCGTAGCCTTCGGTTGCGGCCAAGGCAGCTCCTACCAGGTTGATGTCAAAGTCAGAGCCTGCAGGTGGAGCCGGACAAGTTGTGATGCCGACCGCACCAGCCGAGACGAACTTGTTCATGGGCCAACAAGTGAAAACGTAAGCCTCGATCCTGCAACTATTGCCCGGACAAGAACCTGTCCTGAGGATCTGGACATGCGCAGAACGCCCGAGCGGAGGTGTATCGGGGAAGGAGTCAGGGAGAAGATCAGAATCTTTGAGATCCTTGATCGAAACTGTCTTGGACCCTCCCGAAAACTGAGCCCAGGTTGGTGGCGTGGGATACGTTCCAGGTGGTGCGCTGCTCGTGTCGGTCTTTGTGAAGGCCGCATCGTAGTCAGACAAAGCTTTGACGACCGCCGACCGCACGGTATGCAGATACCGCCCCGTGGATTCAGCGGCAGCGTCATTGATGTGGTCGACAAACTTGCGCGCACCCAACCCAGATAAAATGGTCATGATGAGGATGGCGATCATGACTTGTATAAGCGCAAATCCGCGTTGGTTCTGCGCTTTGACCGATCGTACCTGTGTTGAGTGTGCCAAAATCAAATCGTCCTCAGCTGCGGTTTACGGTGAATACGAAGGTGTTGGTATCACCATCCGTGCAGTTAGCGGCTGCACTGCCAGCGACATAGCCAGCCGTGACGACGTTAGTGTTGTAGTTGGTGGTTTTGGCAACCTTACCGTTGATCGTGATGTTGTCGAAGGTACCTTGGAGCGATGTCGCCAGGCCGGGACAGGCAGCATCGCTCACACTGGCAAAGGTCATAGTGAAGGCTGCGCCGGTGGTCTCCAGGGTAATCAAGCCGTTATCTCCACCTCCGATGCCGTGGCGGACGTCGGTGCCGCCAGTTCCTTGACCGGAGACTGCGCCAACCTGCAGAGAGGAGCCCCGAACTGCCCTTGCAAAGTACGCCTGGGTAAGACCTGCATATGGAGTGGTGCCAGTGCCGGTGGTTGAGACTTTCACGCGGGTCACAAAGCGCTGAACTTCTTCAGCGACAGATGGAATAGCTCCTTCGACCAAATACGTCTTGATCTTAGGGATGCCCCAGACCGCCAAGATCAGCATGATCATGATGCCAATACCGATGGTCAGCAGGTAATTACCCTTTTGGTGTTTAGAATTTTTGAACGACTTCATAATTGCAACTCCGTTGTTTATAAAAAAGCAGATATGTTTAGGCTAGGAACATCTGCAGAGACCGCCGAAGATCGTCAATGGCTGTCATATGCCAACCAAGCAGGTAAATGGACACACCTATAGATATACCCATAATTCCCCAAGCGATCAGAGCACTCTGCAAAGTGATTTTTTTTAGCACGCGCTGTTTTAGCCTGATCTTCACGTATTGAAGAGCCTCGCTCAGACCTTGCGATTCCACAAGGTCAGAGATGTACCACTGCATGGTTTTGTCCATAATGCCAGTAGTAAATATATCCGGTCCTACGTTTCCACGAGATACCATTGCCAGGATGCGAGACAGATGGTAGCGCTTCCAACGGGTGGCGCCATTGATCTGCATTTGCAGCGCGGGCTTCAAATTCACAGCAGTCTTGTCACTTTCACGTA
The DNA here is from genome assembly GCF_034427815.1 of Pseudomonas gebzensis. Taxonomy (NCBI): domain Bacteria; kingdom Pseudomonadati; phylum Pseudomonadota; class Gammaproteobacteria; order Pseudomonadales; family Pseudomonadaceae; genus Pseudomonas; species Pseudomonas gebzensis. The sequence continues at coordinate 134,210 of NZ_JAXQNS010000013.1, read as the reverse complement.
CAAGAGCAGCCAAAGTTGATAAAAACCGAATGCTTTGGAAGTCACGATAAAGACCCCATACAAGGCCGTACTTATCGAGGAATCTTCTGGGCCGTCCTGTGACACGCGAAAGCGATAAGGTTACTGCTACGAATATTGCAACAGTAGAGCTAATGATCAACGCCTTCGAAGATTCTACAAATCCAGCGAACTCAACCAACTCGCGGGCGCTGCCAGGATAGTGATCGAGAGGCAACATAGAAAACGCTTCGACGATCTTCGGCACGGTGTAGGAAGGCATCAGAATAACCATTGCAGTAGTCATCGCCATGCACATGACAGAGGCAATGAGGGTCACAAACATGATCATCCGAGCCTTGGTAAGCAGCTCACTATTCTCAGCCAGATCGCGCAAAGCACCATCGAGTGCTTTCTCACCTCCGCTTTTGAGTAAAGTGTCCAACACAGCAACGTCTTCATCCGGCAGGGTACCCGCAAAGGTCCGTTGTAGGCTCCCACCACCACTTTTGAACTGTTTGATCCAGTGAGCAGATAACTTGCCTCTTGCAGAGTTACCGTAGCGGTTAACATCGCTTTGGAAAATGTCGATAAGCGATTTACGACCGCGAGTACCTGCAATAGTGTCTGCAAGGTAGGTGTAGTAGTCTCCCCGTTTTCCGGCGAAGAATATTGAGGCAAGTTTTGCGTCGATCGTCATACCAGGAACAGTGTGCTGACTGAGCCAAGCAGATCCCCGCCCTAAGAGTGATTTGATTTTGAATGTGGCTGTCATGCTTTCTCAACCTGGGAGACTGGCTGTCGGATTTTGCCAATCAAAGGGGCAAGATCAGCCGTTTGACCTTTCAAAATCCCCAGCTCTTCAGCCATCCTTAAACGCATGCGCTCATAGGTATCAAAGTCCATTGTTTTCTGCTCAATGTCTCTTGGGTCGAGCTGGCCGAGTAGAGCTTTATAAAGGGCACTCTCCATGATCGACTTGTTGGTCATGTCAGCATCCGACACATGAGTGCGCGGCAGACTTTCTACATACTCTTGGAGGCCAAGGGTATCTCGATTGCGGATATGCCGAAGAATGCCGCGATCGACTTGCGGTTCTAACATTGAAGCTACAACAGTCCGACCAATATAGCCATTCAGTTGAGGTAGATCGTCGCTTCGACATTCATCACATCCATCGTCGTTCTTAACGCAAAGTGATGATGGATCAAGCTGGAAAAGTCGTTCGAGTCGCTCAATGTATCCCAGCCAGTACGCACGATCGTGGAAATAGCCTCGACGATCATTGCCACCTACTTCGGCAAGTTTGCTTATGGGAAGACTGCAATGTGGGCACAGTACTGGAACCAGCGCCTGATATACTAGCAAGTTCAAAATCCCTGGAGAGGCAAGGAAGTCGTAGGGAATCCCAATAGCTTCGGATGCTAAACGCTCTGGAATCTGAACGTTTGATTTAGCGTGCAGGGTGCAATATAGATTAGTACCTGAGCCTGTGATGTCTACAAAGGCAGCGCCTGTTTGGGTATCTCGAATTTCGCCTAGGAGAATGTCATTGCCAGCAGACCGTTTGAATGTCTTCAGTTTGGAAGTAAATGCCTGATCATCATCGCCTTCCAGAGAGCGAACAACAGTGCTTTGAAGCGCGTTCTTGATCAGGTATTCAACTGGGTCTTCCAGCGTAAGGATTTTACGCGAATCTGGAATCATGCTGAGAAGTTCAGCAAGGGTTGTTGATTTACCGGAGTTCACTACCCCGGCAATAATTATCGACCCCCCCTCCGCATTTTGAGCTCGTACAAACATTGAGATTTGGGAAGGCAAGAATCCCTGAGATTCTAAGGAGCGACGCTTGACACGCTGATCCATCTTGAGAATCCGTAGAGTCACAGAGGGGCCTCGATCGGCAGCAAGGGAAGCCCAGCGGCACATGATTCGCTCATTCTCAACATGAATGATCAAGTTGCACTGCTGCTCGGTATTTTTGGAAAAGACAGCTGCACCCCCACCTTTACTCTTCTGCCATGCCACATTGATTAACTCAAGCAGACGGCTGGTTTCGATTTTCCCTGAGGGTGGTGCAGTGTATTGACCTTCGATCGTGTAGCGTATCTGTGAGTAAGGCTCGCCGTCGTCAACGTTCAAATGCACGTCTGACGCTGATCGCTCTACACCGTATCGAACGATTTCAGTAAAGGCTGAGAGGTGTCCTGATTTGTCGTCATCGCTCGTCCACTCTACAACATCGTCGTCTTTACGAGCATTGATGGCCAGAAGGACGGTTTGAGTTACTACCACCAGTTTTATGGCCTCAGCCTTAGCCCCCGCTGTTACACACTTCTGGAAAACAGCGCTGAGGATATCGCTGGCATGATAACCCTGGATTGTTAGTACTACCCACGATTTGTCGGCAAGCTGGACCGGACAAACCTTATTGACGACGTTTTCCACAAGCTCCCGCCAGACAGTCCTTATGGGAGAACCGAGGTAGTCAAGCAGCTCCGCTTTACTGCTGATAACAATTTTTCTATCTTCAATGATCCCGTCGACTTGGCCCACCTGTGGCTCGGATTTGCCAGCAACCAACTTCTCAATAGTGAGAATAGATTTTGAATGTTGCGCAACGGTCATGTAGATACCTATTTAAATTTGTTAGTCATGCAAGCTTCGTGTTCTGTCTTCGAAGCATCGACGACCTTCACACAAGGGAGCTTGATACGTACAAGTTGGAAAGGAAATCCTGAGGCACTACCTACCGGCTGGGTTTGACCACGTTTATATCTAACTTGCGAGCCATTGATAGACACATCTGCCATGAGGCTATTACCCAGACCAAAGATCCCGAGGACCTCCATATTAAACGGCGGCACTTGGGGTTGGGCAGGATCATCTACGCCTACGGCAGGTGATTCTTTACCTACCGCATCTGGAGTTTCTTTAATGGGACTAGACTGGGAGTCCATCCTGGCCTCAGCATCAGCGAGCATCTTCTTTTCAGCCCGTAGAGCGCGCTCAGCATCAATCACGATCATTTCACTTACTGTCCGCGAAACCGCAATCGCAGGCGCTGATGGCCCTGACATAGATTCATCTGCGGAAACAGCAGAGCAAAATGCAGAAAGTATGGCAATAAAAGTTGCTTGCGCTCGCTTAACGCACATACATTTCCCCAACTAACTTGGTTGTAAATAGGCTATCGCGTAACGTTGGCACTGACGTGACTCCTTCAACAGCCATGCTCACACTCAAAATTTTCGTGTAGTTTATGAGTGGCAGAACAAATAGGGATCGAGCCGGACCCACCAGCTCGATAGTTTGAATACTGGGTTTTTCTATTCCTTCAGTGTTACCAGCCGGGTAAGTGACAGGAACCATTTCATAGCGGCTTCCATTTTTAACCGATACTTGGGGGTCTGGAAGCTCTAATTGAACCGGTGGCGAGAGCTCAACAGACCTGAACGCAGGCAACACTCTTTGGAGCGCGCTGATATAGTTGAGACTGAAATCCTCAATAGGTTGGATTTCCACCCTTTTCATTACAGTCCTATGTGCGGGCACTGTCCAGGCTGCCACAGCGCCAGTGAGACCGTTCCAGCTTGCTGTCCAGCCTGTTGGCAACCCCCCCACAAAAGACAAATTGGTTGCCCCTATGCCTGCGTCATAGTTGGCACTACAGGACCACGCATTAGGAATTGCTGTGCATCCAGCCTTAACTAGATCCCATCCGCCAATGTCCATAGGTGCACGGCCTAGCCCCTGTATTAGAACTGTAAGACCCTGCGGGCCGTCCAATAATATGGAGCCCGCCCAAACGTCCAGAGCGTTCGCCCACTCGTTTCGAGCATCGACCGGTTGTTGCGCTTCAAGCTCAAGTGCTTTGCGAGTTTCTGCTTTTTTATACTGATCCCAGGCGGTATCAATAGCGATCAACCCGACTAATCCTCCCAGCAGCATTAACAATGGGCGAGGGATCTTTTGGAAAGCATTTTTAACTGGAGCTAGTTTGGTCCGTATGTTGAGATGGGTTTCAAGATCGAACTCGGACTTTACGATATTGACCGCTGACGAAGAGTCTTTAAACCTAGACTCTACCTCCTCAATAAGCGCCCTAGCGTCCTCCTTTGACAAAAGAACATCAGTGCCCTGGATGATGTTACCGTCATGGACCCCAGCAACCCATACAAGCTCTTCACCCAAATCCTGAGCTGTGAGGAATACGCCCCCTTGATGGGCTTGCGCAAATATTGCAGCTGCCGAGTAGAAGCTGCGGCCTCTAATCTTCGCTAGCTCTGATGGAATCCTGACGGTGCCGCAAGAAGCTGAGTGTTCGCCAGCTGCAACAAAATGAGTTGCTTTATTCGCTACGGCTGCCTTCATCGACTGTGCAGCGAGATTGGCGCCCAGCAATGTCTGCCATGTTAACCCACCAAAGACAATCGAAGTATCTGGGTTGGCCTCAAAAATTAACGGCTCGTTCATGACTACTTTTCTCGCACCAGTGCAGTCAGTACGAAGATTGTGACCCTGTCGGCCTTATTAGCCACGTCCGAGCCCCCAAACAAGATTGATGCTCTACGATCTGTACGACGTTCGTCATAACTAGAACTGTTCGCCGTAGTTGCACTGATGACGAAGGGTTGCCCGCTACGCAAGATTGCAGAGCGTACAAGCACATCACTGACAGAAGATGGCGACTGCACGTAGCTACCGTCTGGAAGTACTTGCTTATCGAAGACTGGAGTTGGCGTATTGTCGTACTTGATGGCCATGTTTATGTCGCCATCTGAGTACGCATAGGGAACAACAGTAATGATGCGCCCTGATACTTCTTCTGCCTGCGTTACGGTAACGGTCGGCTGATTTGCGTCTGAAATACTTGGGGTCTGCTCAAGTTTGTCGATGTACTTCTGGCGCTGAGGTCGACCTGATGTGGCGGGCTGACCATTGATAGCGCCAAAGGTATTCATTTTCTGATCGACGATCTTTCCTACCTTGCTCAAAGCCTGGATTGCTACACCTGATCCGGCCCATTGGCCACTGCCAATGGTAGCGCCGATCGACATTGCGGCGCCTTCCTGCTCAAGCAAAGAGTTCAACCCATTGATGTTAAATCCGTTGCTGCTTCCGTTCCCGTTGAACATCAGATTCCATTTTCCACCGCTTTGGGCGCTGGTAGTGTGCTCAACAGTGATTTCTTGAAAGACCAGGTCAATCCTGCGCGAGCGCATTTTGTTTTCCTGGCTGATGAACTTCTCGATTTGATCTAGCGAGGATTTTATGTCGGTGACAACTAGGAGACCACCAGAACCGGCTGCGATCTGTCCTGACCGCGACATAAACTGGGTCACTTTTGAGACAACCCCTTCGAGGGGCGATTCTTTTGGCGCAACAGCATCGAGATGTGCTTTTGATTTGCTGTTGAGACCACTACTTCCTGCTGCGTCGATTCCGCCGCTCAAGTCGATGGACATTTCCGAACTAGAGGCCAGCTCGGCACCCCTGATTTCGAATGTGCGCGTCTCGGTGCGATAAAACACGATCGCGCCAAGACTCTCATCATATTTCCAGTACACCCCCAAGCGTAGAGCAATGTAGTCGAGAGTGGGAGCCAGCAGTTGCGTCCCAGTCGCCTGGCCCAGAATCTTCTTAGTCGAAGCACTAGGGAGGGCGGTGACTGGAATATCTGCGATCGCATAAGCACCAGCGGTTGGCAGGGGTGAATCAAGCGCGATCGGGGTAGTGCTAGCTGTCGTTGGTGCGCGGACTGGAGTTACATTCACCCCCCCGCCCTGCCGCTCCTCTAAACGCGGCCCGAAGTCTTCCAGAGGCAGCAATGCATCAGGCATCACCTTAACTGGAATGCGCGATGCTTCGGTAATTCTGGATGCCAATGTGACAAGGTCTGCCTCATCGCTCCAAAGCATTGTTGTATCGATGGTTCCGCGCAAAGGCGCTGGTAAAGTCACCTCGCGAGAAAGCGGGATCGCTTTTCCCGTGATGTACGGACGATTCACGTCCTGGGCGGCTCGGCGCGCATCGAGCGTGACAGTGTTCATGTTCCGCGCAACGTGATCTTGCGCTGCACCGCCCACTTCGGACTCGAGTCCATCAATGTTGGCTTTATCGATGTAGGTCGAGCAGCCAGACCCCAAAGCCACGCTCAATGCCAGCAGAGCTGGCCGCAGGATTTTTTGCTTCACAGTAGGTTTCATTCAGCGAGCGCTCATCTGGTCGCATACCTGGTTGATCGGCACTACCCGAACGACTCGGTTGCTGTAGAAGCAGGGTTGCAATGGGGTATCGCCGAGCTCGGTGGTGGATATCAGCTGGCGTACTGCAGCTTTGAAGTCACCTGAGAAAGGTGCGCCAGCAGTAATCGGAATATCGACCGGTACTGCCCAATGCTCCGGCTCGAATGTCCAGTTAGCTGTTCTGCTCCAACTTTTCAGAGCTTCGCGGATGGTCCGGTCTTTCGCCGAAACGATCCAAGTAGGCAATGCAGGCTTAGCTGGCTTGGGTGGTACGTACGCCGCTACGGAGGTCTGCGTGTTGAGTGCAGGTTTCGTCAGGCCGCCCGCCTGAACTGTCGGCGGGACTGCAGCCGGAGGCATTACCGCAGTACCCTTTCCAGCTGCAAACGTAGTAGCTCGGCCAGGTGCACTGGACGAGTTGGTTGCGGGTAGAGATCCAGCTTGCCGAGAAGGCTCTGGCATGATGCGCATACTATGCGCCAGGCTAGACCCGCTTGGACGCCCCTTGGAAATCATGATCGTGTGATCAAACCAATCGATGTGGAAATGGAGCTCGTATCGCTCGCCCACCGCCTTCATCACCTCAGGCCATGTTTGTCCCCCAGCAAAGGTAATCGCAGAAGGGACAGCCTTTTTGTCGAGCTGCTTTGCCCTGTAGACCTGCCAACCTTTGGGTAAAATCATACCCATCGCGTCGTCAAACGGGATCTCTTCGCCGAAACCAGGAACAATACCTGGCTCACCTGAGCCACGCTGAGTGACCGGGGTGTATGCGAGGTCTACCAAAAGCTCTGCATCCTTGTAACGCGCCTGCTTGGGCTCCATGCTGCCGCTCGGCGCAATGAAGGTTGCCTTGCCTTGAGCGCTATATGGCTCGTGCTTTCCCATCTGGCCTCGCTCTGCGCCGATGATGCCGGAGTCATCAATGCCAAAAGACGCGGAAGCCGTGGAAGAAAATGTGGCTACGGCCATTAGAGCGACGGCTAGCTGGCTCAGCTTCACGAATGCGCTCCTTGTCCTAGTTCTACGTGTCCGGCTTTCATTCCTGCTCCAATCTCTCGCTGAAATTCACTCTGAGCACCCCTCATCTACCGTTCGGTGGCAAGGTGCACAGCTTGTTGATTTAGGTCTCACATGCTCACGACTAGGCCAGCGCCCAGGCTTGGGTGGACCAGCAGAGCGATCCAAAATGAGCGTGCTTTTTACGACGCGCTGCAGTGAATCCCAAAGCAGCTGTGACAGGCGATGCCAGAGGATGCAGGGGCATCGAAAAGCCTGCAAAAACACGGTAATATAATACTCTACATAGCAAGGCTGTGTGTCAAGAATTTAGAAACCGCGCTGTATCTCCGCTTAAAAGTCGCGTGGCAGGTAAGCAACCATTGACAATCAGGCCTTGCTTGCAAAGATTCGATGATCCGTGGGGCCAGGCTAACGTCAAGAAAGGATTACCTGCTACGCCATCAGCCAAGCCCTAGAAATCCCCGTATAAAGCTATCATACGTTGCATTACAAGCGCGTGGCTTGAGCGCCTAACGCTAATGAATGAGCATGAGGTACCTAATGAGCATCATCTACTCACCACTGTTCAAATGCATGGAAGCTGTCTGTATGTTGTCTCATGCTCGGCACCTTCGGCGGACGCTCGGAACCCGAGCCTGCCCTAGGAGTCAGCGGCTGCTCAACAAAATGGAGTTCAAGGCCGAAAATCTTGCTGGAGAAGCAGGCTACGACGCCGCAAGTCGTGGGATGTCAGCTCAGGTACCTGCATGCTTGAAGTCATTCCGCGTTCTAGCTAATGCATTCATGGCCGAACACGCTCAGGTCACAGATCACTTACGCTTTGAGCAGCATGTCTCACCGCGAAGCCAGCAGTCCTCATGACTACCGATAGCCTGCGCTTCAAACACGTTTGGGTATTCAGAGACCCTCCGGGTCGGCAGGGAAGATCTTGGCGGGTGGCGCCGCGCTGCATACACCTCTCCATTAGGCCCCAGGGCGAATCCCATATGAGAAGCTCTAGTGCCAGGGCACGAATCCAGATCCTGCGTTAGGAGACTTTCCGCTGCAGCTGGCTCATGCGTGTCTCCCGAGGGTTTTGCATGCGTACTGTGCCAGCGGTGGAACCCTCACCCCATTCGTCAGATGGGTTGCTCCTGTCCCAATGACAGATTCAAAGATGGGCTTATCAAACCACGCGGGGGCCTTTTTTAAAGTTTACCGATAACGGTAAATTTTACTTGCTACTCTCAATCGAATCTACTAAAGTTAACCGCAACAGGTTAACTGGGATTTAAAGATGAGCAAGCATAATTTCTCCGTAAAATGCGCAAGAATTTGCGGTCATTTCGATCTAATTTCTATGACCTATGGTTCAAAGGCCGAGAACACCCACGCTCGCCTTTATGCCGCTAATACGCTGTGCAGCGCGTGCGTTGATAGCCTCATTGGGATTGTAAAGCCAGCTGATAAAGGCTTCTTCAAGCTCGACTTGCCACCCCTACGAGGGACACCCCGCGCTGTTTCGTATGCTAACTCTATCCGCATCCAGCGCTTGCGCTACGTTGGCCCAATCATGGCAAAGCTTCAAAAGATGGACGATCCTTTCGCCCAGATATCGCTAGCTATCTTTAAGATGATGTTCAAAATCAGCTCCTCCTCGTTCTGGATCAATGGTAAAGATTTCAGCAACGATTGGAACTGGATGTCTTTCGAAATTGCTGCGCTAATGCGCAAGACACGTACATCGGCGCTTAATCCAATGCCAAACTCCGCCCATGCATATTGGCTCGCCACAGACCAAGCTGTAATTGCAGACGCAGCTAACGCTCTGCAACTGCTTCCACCAGCCCAGGGCCATATTGAGCCCGCAGTACCAGCGGTTGAGGCCCATTGCGCGGTCAATTGAGAAAATTCTCGGTTGACCTCGATTCTAACCTCAACCCTCAGGGATGACAGGGTTGGTGCAAGATCTTTATCAAGATCTTGCATTCATATACATTGCGAGTGAGGATGGTCATCCATCTTTTCGCTCGCAACGTCGTGGCGCTTACAATCACCTGTGGGACGACCTTTACTATCGAGCCTTTACTACCCTTCAAATATATGAGTTGCTATGGCCAACCTTAATCTCTTCTACGAGGTTCAGCTGTCTTCTGCAAAGAACGCAGTATGGATTCATTCATCTTGCGGTAGCACGGTAGGCCGGTTCGGCCGAATGGGTATAGATCTACACACTACCGTGGCTGAGCAATTGGCCGGTGCGCCTGAGTGCCGACACTGCACTCATGGCAAGCCAACTTCTCAGGACTGGTCTACATTTCGGTTGCTGGCTATGGAATTTTGGGGTGTTGACGTGCCCTTCGATGCCTTTGATCCTGCATTTTTTAGTACGGATGCAGCGCAATGAAGGGCAACTCAAGTCCTCACCGTCTTGTAGTTTCAAAATGCTCTGTTTGCCTGATGGTTATCGACTTGAGCGCTGGCGTAGGCCATGCGGAGTGAAAGCCTTGGCGATCCCGTGCCTCTGTGCTCCAAGCATCTTTCGAAAGTGCCGAACCTCCAGAGCCTCGGCTTGTGACCGGGATAATCTCAACCTGGCGCGTCAGTAGTTGGCCAATTTACTGGAGGAGCTCAAGCTCATTCCTGTAATGACACAACCGCTAGCGCCAGCAGAGTGCGGCTCTATACAGTCCCGCGCTGCCAGGTACAGCTTATCTACTTCACGCACAGCAAGGCTCGTGAGAGCTGCGCGATCTGCTATGCGGCTCGGACAATGCTGACCATGCAGGTCATGGCCCGTATCACCGATCGCTGTACCAAAGACTCTTGAGGCCCAGGATGAACCACCCCGACCATCACTCCCCTACCCTTCGGCCTTACGAGATACGAGCGCTCGCGTCAGCTCCATTAGAGCGCGAGTTGCTACAGCCAAATACGATCGGCGAAATACCAGTGGCCATGGTGGTTGCATCTCCTCACCAGCCAAGGCTTGTGTTCAACATGCACCGACTGAGCGAACTGAAGGAGTCGATCGGAATTCAAGGTCTCATCAAACCGATCATGGTGAGGCTTACCGCAGCGGGGTATGAGCTCATAGGCGGTGAGCGCCGCTGGCGCGCAGTGGTTGCGCTTGGCTGGGAGACCATACCGGCAATGGTACGAGAAATCTCCGACGCGCAAGCCATGCTGCTGGCGATGTTGGACAACATTGATGAGCCCTTGACCGACTATGAAAATGCATTAGCGTACGCCCGTATCCTAAGGCTTGGGCATGAGCGGAGCCAAGCATCGCTGGCGGCCAGCTTGGGCATCAATAAATCGATTGTAAGCCGCTGTCTGCTGCTCGTTGAGTTACCTGAGAACATTCAGGCAATTTTGCGAGAGAAACCAGGACTTATCACCGCCAACTATGCCAAAAAGTTCATCGACTACACGAAGCAGGATGCATTCGTTGTCGAGCGTGTGATTCGGTCGGCGATGACCAACAAAGACCCTGCTAAATGCCTTGGCCAAGTAGCAACCCTCCAGCTAATTGGGCAGCGACTTAGTGCCTGCACCCAGGTCGACTCTCAAATTCGACCAAAGCGCCTCACAGGATTTGGAACGATGAAGATTAAAGGGCAGAGGCTAGAGATCAAATGTGAGGCAGGGATTGACCCTATCCTTTTGCAAGAGCACTTCGAGAAATTTCTTAGCCAGATCGATCCTTCAATTTTGCGCGCCGAGCACAGTGCCAAGAAACAGGAGTGATTCAATGACGTTCACATGGGAAGCACAGGACGTTGATCCAGGTCGCACAGTTGATACGAGCGATCGTGATGAGCGCTACACTTCTCACCAAATGGCCTGCAAAATTGGGGTGGACTGTTTTGATCTTGATCGTCGCCCTTCATTGCCACCTCTGATGTCGTTTGCGAACTTTCAGAAGCATCCCCCAGTGTTCAGGAGTCGGGAGCATGAGGAAGGTGATGAGTAGCGCGCCAGTTCGGCACAAGCCCCGCAAAAAGCGGGGCTTAGCCAGTAGAAGCGTATGGAAAAGGTCCATATGCAAAGACGGAAGACCTTCGTGAAGAAAAGCATCATTGCTGCGCCAGTTCTTACCCTGCTCGCTCTCGCAGGTTGCGCATCAGCCCCATCCCAGCAAGACCAAGAAGCCACTGTAGCGTATAAGGTCACCTCTCCACCTCTGTTCCCAGGTCAAATCCCACTGGTGATCAACCAAGCTCCTTCTCTCAGGGTCGGCGGTAACGAAAAAGCTATCGGCCTGTTTTCCTTGCGTGAATGCAATTCCGACAAAACTGATTGCAAGGTTGGTCAAGGGAAGGTGGACGCCTACGTAAAAGTCGTTTCCCTGGGGGCTGAAAGTGCCACCGTCCAGGTTGCCTTGAACATGGATATTGGTGCTGAGCAGACAGCAGGTGGTAAGAGCAAAACCGCGAGCATGAGCATGAGCCGTTCGCTGAGCAAAGACCTCCCTATCCTGACCGACAACCAGTCGCTTACTAAAATGGTAGATCTGCCTTACGGGGCCATTGGTCGTATCGATATGAAGCACGGCGTGACCTTCCGTATGTGCGTACTCACAAAAGCGGCGATTGCTGCAAGCGGCTGCTCGGGCAAAGAGGTGGTCCTGGCATCTCAGTAAAAGTCATCCAGCCTGGTGAGCCTACACCTCGAAACGAGCCCGCTACAGCGGGCTCATTCGGTCAATTCGTTGGGCAGCTTTTGCTCGGCTCCAGGAGCAATCGACAGACACAGTACCTACCGGTCCGCAGATCACTGTCCCGTCAGTGCTGGCGCCAATCCCCACTCTCAAATTCCGAGCTGTCCACACCTAGGTTGCGGAGCCGCAGTTGTTTTTTGGTTAAGAGATTAAGAGCGGGATAAGAACGGATAGGTTGAGGTTTTCTTCGGATTTACCCGTTCCCACGCTGGCCTGGACCTAAAAGTCCGGCCTAACAAACCTACGTCATAGAGCGTCCGATACCTACAACATAGGGCGCATTGGACCTCCAACCTGTTTTTTCCGACCTATTTTATTCACAGACTTATCAACAGAAAGACCCAAAATGCCCCGATTTGAGCTTTGAAACTGGGGATGAGCGCACTGATCCTCCAACGCTTAGCACTCAGCTGCGTTACGTGATCTGGTGATTCGAACATTGAGCTCACAGAACCTACAACCCATAGATGAACGGGCGCGGCAAACCTCCAACCGTCGTGCTTACGCAGGAACGTTGAGCCCCCTGAACCTACAACAATCCGGATATTGGGCGCGTCATACCTACAACAAAATCCCAGTTATTCACAGGGTTAGCCACAACACCTAAAAGCCATCTCACCAGCTTTGACCCGCTTCAGGTTCGCTACCCAATCAGCCATAATGTGCATCCTGGTTGTAGGTTTGAAGCGCTGCACTTGGAACCATTCGACTTAATTCGGGTAATTGGTAGTAGGTTTGTTGCGCTCTAGATCCGCTCGCATTGGCAGGATCCCCAATCCAGAGCGCATCTAGGTTCGTTGCCCCGGACCCTTGGCTTGCTGCCAGCGTTGAAGGTGTAGTGCGCCGTATCGTTCCTGCTGATGCACCCCACCCATAGCTCCAATGCATTCTCGAAGGCCATTGGCGACGAAATCCAATAGATGGAGCTGGTCTCGTGTTGTACTGGTGGCCTGAGTTGGCCAGAGTGCGCTCCTGCAGCTGGAAGGGCTTCCCAGGGCATCTGAGCGTAGCGGTGGTGTTCGGCCTAACTCTCAACTGCGGCAGCGGGCCACTCTCTTCACATCAGTTACCTGCGCTATTGGCGCCCTCACCTTTGGATGCCTCAGGCATAAGGGCGCCAACAAACCGAGTAAGTCGCCCAACATCATGAATTTCAAAGGGTGATGGAGGTTCTGTGCGCCCAATCAAGCAAATGTAGCTGATCGGGTTGGAGGTTTGCTGGGCTGCATTTTGCAGGGCGCTTCGCGGGGGTGATTCAGACCGGCCGCTGCGCTGATGTCCGTCATATGCCAGGAAGGGTGTTGGAGGAATTCTGCGCTCAATTTGCTGCAACGTTCTCCAGATCGTCAAAAACATTGTCCGTGCCATTGTCCAGTGACGAGCCGCTATTTGACGAGCCGGGTTGGTGAGCGATAGCAGAGCGGACGTCATTCAGGGCGGCACGCCCAGTCACGACGCTTTGTTTCTTGTTGGCGCGCATAACTTTCTTGCGGAACGACTCTGTCGGGAAGACCTCATAGGCCACATCGACTGTCTGTCGACGATCTTGGGGGTTTTTTATCATTGTCTCATTCCAGTTCGGGAGTATCACGTCCTCCTCGGCCAGGGCCGTGAGCGCCAGGCGAATGGCTCGCATGTTGTCCTTCATGCGCGGCGACAGCCCCCTTGGGCTGCTTTCAAGAAAAGGGACCAGCTTGAACTGGTACGGATTGTCAAGGGAGGCTTGAGCCCAATAGTGCGACATCCGCTTGAAGAAATAGCGTCCCAAGTCTGATCGGATATTCATCGACGTGCTGTAGTCGTACATCCTGAATTGCTGTGTGCGAATCGCATGCTGAACGAGCGGATGGAAGGTTGCGAAGCATTTAGCGGTACCATCTTCTAGGTACGCCTCGCGCCTGCGCACTGCCAATGAAGAGAGGAAGTTGCCGCGATACGCATCCCGATCGCTTCCCTTGCCTTGGGAAACTTCCAGCAGGGAGGAGCTCATAACGTCCAAGGCTTCAAGCACTTCGCTGGCGCTGTAGGTATGATTGGTTCGGGCAAGCTCTTTGCGGAGCTGGTTGACGGTAAAGTAGACGCCGATGGTGTGATTGTTCCCGTCCGCTGCCAGCCCGAGATTCCCATTCACTGCGAGCTTGCGAAGCACTTCCTCGACCATTTCTTCACGGGAGCCAGGGTAGAGCATCACGCTTTCGCTCTCCCCGCCCTTCTTGCGCTCAACCACCGCAGGCTTGATCTTCACCTGGTAGACGACGCCACGCGACTTGAAAGAACGGGTGAGTACTCGATTCTTTCTCACCTCCTCCTCAGTGATGGACCAGACGTACTTGGGCAGTGCGTCGTACAGCTCCACAGTGTTGCTGTAGTCCGATTCGGACGGGTCCATAAGCTCGAATAAACGCAACTGAGTGCTCGCTTCGGATGGTATGTCCCCTTGGGCGCTCAATGCTTTTCTTTGCCTTCCCATTTGATTCCCCTGAGCCCAACGTGTGCGGAATGGCTGTCGCGCAGCACTATCACTCAGCACATCATACAAGCCTGCTAGTTCAGCCGCACGCGGACCTGCGCTTGCGTGACCAGCGCAGGCTTCAAAGCTACCATCGCGTAAGCTCGATCGGCGTCAGTCCCTATGATCCAGATGATCGTCAGTCGGAGCGTGCGCGCCACTAATGCGCAGGTCGCACCGTCATGGGGGCTGCGGTGGCCCCCATTGCACGGTTTATGCCTTCGCGCCATTCGATATGCCTGTTCGACTTATTGTTCAAGCCGCTCTGGCGCGCTTTCCCTTCGCTGGAGAAGGAGCGCTGAGTGGGAGACTGTTGGGCAGGTTTGGGGAGCATGATGGAGGTTCAGTGAGCCCGACATCGGCGCCGCGATGGAGGCTAGGAGGATGTTCTTCCTCCCCAGCCCTGGCAACATCTTCGGGTTAAGCGCCAGCTACTAGCTTGTTGACGCTTGTGATCTCGTTGTTCCAGACCATCTCGTAGTGGCTCGACTGGATGATCGAGGCGACATGGCGTGGAGTTGTCAGAGCCCAGCAAGTGTTGCCTTCCGAACGCACCGAGTGATAGCGCAAGCCCGGTGCTTTGGCCTTCTTCACATCTGTGCCGAGGGCGCGGGAGGCTGCGTAGTTGTCCGGAGCGTAGATTGGGTGCGTAAAAGGCAGGGTGGTAGCATCTAGCACCCCTACTTCGTCAAATTGGCACACCAGGCCACGGAAGACGAACCGCTCATAGTTCAGGCCGTGAACATTGCTCCAGTACGCTTGCTGGTGGTGGCGCACCTCAGCAATGGCCGTTTCCATGGTGTCGGCCAGATATAGCATGCCGAACGATCCGTCGCCAAAGCGCGACCCATCTGGGTTCACATGAGTGAATGGGGCTGTTGCATACGAGCACCCATTGATACCGAATGGGATCTCGCTGCGCGGGATCAGTTTGAGGCTACCCACCTCGTTTTGCAGTCGTGGGTTAGTCAGCGCCTGGATTTCATACAGGATGTCGAACTCATCGGCGCTGGCCACGTCATCGAAGAGGGCGATGGGGGGAAACTTCGAGTTCACCAGTCGGTACGACTTGGTGGACTGGCCACCGCGCAGCGGGCTCAGGCTAGCAGCAGTTACCATTGGGCACCTCGCAGCACATCAACGCGGCGGAAGGTTTCGTACAGCTGGATAAAGGAGCCACCAGCCATAATGTCCAGCGGTGGGCGCCCATCGAAGAACTCATTACCGTTCGGCATCGAGGGGAACCCGTAAACGTTCTCAGGGTTGTCGAAGATCGTGCGCAGACTCGCGTGAATGTTGAGCACGAGGCTTATGCGTTCAAGCTGGTCTCCATCGAGGCTAACCGATCGATGTTCGTCCTTAGAGCGCACATAGGTACTGCGTGAGATACGCAGGACGTTTTCGATCTGCTTGGAGGTAGCTTGCCACTTCTCCATGATGTTGACGGCTGCGCGCAGCGCAACGGCGCCTTTGTCTTTGCCCGAGTTGGATGTGGTGCTTGCTGCAGTGCTCATTTTCGTCACCCCGAATTCTTGTCTACAGATACAAATATACATAAATTGCGTCTTTAGATCAAGCGGGAGCGAGCTTCATGTGTTGTGAGAGCGTCGAGCCTAGGATTAGAGAGGATTCAGGCGCAGCAATCCTACAACGCGCTGCCGGTGCTGGAGTCGATTCGCGGGGGGCGGTCGGGGCGCTGCGGCCCCTAGCGATCAAGAGCCCAAGCCGAGCTCTCGTGTACGGTAGAAGCCCGCGATGCTGCTGACAGAGTAATGTATGGCTTCGAGTTCGCGGACCCATTCTTCGAGCTGCTGAGTAGTTATGTCGTTCGTCATGCATACAGCGGCTTCATTCGTGCCCTTTACCAGGTATGCCCGAAGAGCCTCCACAGCGGTCTCACCGTCTATGCGGCTAAGTCGTAAAAGACCATCAAAGTGGATTTGATCAACAACACCAGGTGTAAGGCTCGACACCATGTGATGAACCTTGGTGATGTCCGAAATCTTCCTATTGAGCAACGAACGTGAGACGCCGAATGTTTCGCTGGCGGTGATCTGCGGTATTTTTCTGACCAGGTGTGCACGCAGCGCCGCGAGTATCCTTTCACTAGTGATATTGGTGAGTCGCACCAGGTGGTCCAGTTCATCGTCGGTGAGCCTGCCAGGCTCCAATTTGCTACTCATGATTTTCTCAACGCCGTGGGTTGAATTAACTGATAACGGTTAGCTTTCTCGTGCATGCTCCGGAGCCGCAACGGTTAGCTGCGGTTGAGCCACTTCCCTCAGGGTGGACTTGCTGACAGATGAACCTGTCTACATCGAGGGAAGTGGCAATCCGAGTGCCCTTAGGGCGGCCACTCAGAAGAAGGTGTGGTTGGATGTTCCAAACGAGTCACCCCCATCAAGAGCCTGTTTCCAGAAATGCCCTCGGTGCTCGGCGTCGTTGGGGATGATCTTGTGTTCCACTAGGATGCTCCTCGCATCAAGTGTTCGGTACCGCTTGCAGGGAGGGCGGAACGCTGCGCGACAGATTTAATTCAAAGAAAACCATGTGGATTTAGAGAATTAAAACTGTCGCAGGGAAGGCAAGCGCCCTTCGGTCTCAAGCTTGGTTCGGAGAAAGCGCAAAACTGTCGCAACCCCAGATTCGGTGGTTGGAGAGCCATGCGCCGGGGAATTAAAGCTGTCGCACCGTGGGTAAGGATGTCATGAGGGGTACAAGAAAGCCCCGCAAGCGGGGCTTTGTTTCAGACTCGGCGGGTTGCCGTTTCGTAGACTTCATCGTCCCGCCTAGCACCCACGCACACAATCAGTATGATTTCTGTGCCAACCACCTTGTAAACGATGCGGAGATTGCCCGTCCTGATTCTGCGGTGACCGGCAAGCACGCCACTGAGGGCCTTCCCGATTTTGTCGGGCTCTCCTTCGGCGATCCTCTCTTCAATCACCTTGAACACTCTGTGCGCTCCGGCTTTGCCTAGCTGTTCGAGGTCGAAATACACCTCAGGGTGGAACCGTACACTCCAACTCATTTCCTAATGCCTACTCAAAGCGAGCCTTCATGTCCTCCAAGCTCACTGTGTTCTGAATATCCAGGGTAGACAGACGTTCAATAGCCAAGCGCTCAGCGCGAAGATCTTCTAGCTCATCCTGCAATGCCTGGTAGGTATCAACACCCACCAGGACTGCTGCGGGCTCGTTGTCTTTGAAAATCACCAGATGGGTAACATCACCGTTGGTGACCTCCTTCAGTTTCGCGCTGAAGCCTCGAACCATTGCTGTAGCGGACACCGCCTGGTCAGCCCGGTCTAGGAGTGCACTCATGTGGTTGCCTTTTGCGTATGTTGTCAGTCGAGTAGGAGTAGGAGTAGGAATCGAAATAGCTGACGAGTAAGGATTAGGTTCAGAGACGAATGAGTAGGAGTAATGGGTAATAGGAGAAGTAGAAGTATTTGTCGTCTTTAGAGTACGTCGGCAAACATGGTGCCGTGGTGATTATACGCACAATCATGTGTAAAACAATACGCGAATGGAAAACGACGAATGGGGCCTTCCACCGGCCGCACCGGTGGTCCTGCACCGGCGATCAACTCACCTCCTAGCCTTCGGCTTCAGGGGTAAGCCGAACCCCCTCCGACGCGGATGTACTACCGCTCTGTCGCCGCTTCCAGTCTGGTCAATGGATTTCTCTGCTGTACCTCAAGCATTGTTGCGACAGCCTTTAAAACCTCGCGACAGCTTTAATTCTTCGAAATGACATGCAGCACGACCCTGTACCACGGACGCAGTCAATTTTGTACCACAGGCCCTACACTACTGTACCACAGGGGTGTATCATCGCCGCAAAGACAAGGCCATTGCTGCGCCTTGCCACAGGGAAATCCAACCAACTTTGGGGGCGCCACTCGTGGTACTCAAGAAATCTCAGAAGCCTCTATTTGACTTCTCCAGAAAACCATTGCCAGTGATCGTAGCTGCCAACTACAAAGGTGGAGTCGGTAAGTCGGTTACCAGTCGTACTCTGGTTCAGGGACTGTCAATGCACCCTGAATATCACCAGGGCAAGCCAATCCTTTACATTGACTTGGACTCGCAGGGCAACACGGGGCGCCGCTGGAATCTACTTGAACCAATTCAGGGCATGCCCTTTACAACTCCGCGCCCGCACCCTCAGTTGCTCGCGGATAAGGAGAGCAATGTCCGTTCCTCCATCTGTGACCTCTGGTTGGACTTATTGGGCCTGGGTGATGAAGCGTTCTTGCCCGTGCCTTATCCAAGCAACACTGGGCAAATCCTCCAGTCTATGGGGGAGATCAACAAAGACATCGCCCAGCCAATCGGCAATAACCTGATCCACATCGTGCCGAATGATGAGCGGCAGCTCATTGACGTCCAGACCTTCAAGAAGGACTCGAAGCTTGCAAGAGCTGCAGCTGACAGCTTGAGGGAATGGCTTCGTTCGCCTGAATTGGCCGAGCAGTACAGCTTCGTGGTGATTGACACGCCTCCGACCCGGACCGCTGTAATCGACATCGCGATTAGCGCCGCCACCCACATTTACATCCCGTTCATCCCTGAGCCGCAAAGCTTGGACGGCATGTATTCCATGATCAGCTACTTCCTGACCATGGTCAGTGATCGCCGAGAATCCAAGGAGAAGGTCCCAGTCCCGTTGGAGTTTTTAGGCATTCTGCCAAACATCGTTCGGAAAAATACGAAGGTGCACAAAGAAGGCTTTGCAAGCCTGAAAGGGACACAGCTTGAAAAGTACCTCTTGAAATGTGGTTTAGCTCAAGCGGTTGCTTACCCTGAAACGGATAACTGGCTTAACAGCCCGGAGCACGTTTTTGCCGACAAGGAGAGCAAAACCCACCTCCAGGCGACCAAGTTCGTGAAGGAAATTGCCGACAAAGTGATGGCATCTCGTGCTCAGTGGGGAGACTTCTAATGGCTAGGAAGGTCGTTCAACGCTCAGCCGTACAAACCACCACTGACTTTGGGCTGCTCTCAGGTCGGAACAATATCGACAACGCAAGTAGTTCCTTGCGTCCGGTCTCGCGGCTGCCAGCGTCCTCTGTTCACCCCGTCGAAACAAACCCGCGCTTCCTGGAGCTGCGTGAAGCTCACATTGTCCAGCCTCAAATCACTGCCAACAGTGAGCGGCATCCAAGCTCTTCACACATCAACAAATTGTCCTTGCGGCGTACCTTCGAGTGGATCGAAAAGGTCAAAAAAGGCTGGCTTCAATCTCCAGCAGGTCAAGCTTGGTTAGCAGATGAAGCCCGTGCGGGGCATGAGCTCAAATTTGACAGTCCCAATGAGCAGGAGCTTGCGAGTATATGGAGAGCTCGCTGTAGGCGCTGGCACGAACGCGTGAGTCGCATGTTGCTGCGTGCGGCACCAGACTCCGCCACTGCTAAGCGCTGGGCAGCGCTTACGGGGCGTGACCCTTCAAGTTTCACTAGGGAAGCTCTCGACCCAAAAGACCGCATCATTGGCACAGGGATCGTTCACCAGTGGGCTGAATTGATTGCGTTGTCGGCGAACGTTCACAAGGATGGCCTTGGGACACCCGTGGTTGTAAGGCCTGACGGAGCAGGATTTGCCATCGTGGGAGGCGAGCGGCGCTATTGGGCTTGCTGTCTGGCGAGCATTGACCATATACCTTGCGTAGGCGGCGAAGCTGACGAGTTGACAGCTTTCAGCCTCACTATTCACGAAAACCTTGATCGCGAGGACATCGCCCTCCGTTCCCAGGTGCGTGCCATGCGCAAATTCGTGGAAATGTCGACCAAGCAGCCTTGCGGCCCTGGCAACAAGCAAATCAAGCTTTCCTTCTTCCAGACGGAGTATGGCCGCTCGAAAAGCTGGTGCCATCGCTGGCGCGTCATCTGCCTGTTGCCGGAAGGGTGCGAAGTCCTAGACAAGGTGTATAACCGTGACTTCACCTCGATCATTGAGGTAGACCTTGCTGCTCGGGCATTCCTGAAAAAACTCAAGGACGCGCCCAAGGACCAGGATGAGGATGAGCAGGTCGACAGCAACTCTGGAACTCCCCCAGGCAGTGGTACCGGCCCCAGCACCCCTCCACCACCCCCGAGCACCCCTTCACCCCGACCAGCAGTTCAGCTGGCGCGTGCTAAGGTGCGACTTCCTGGCACTGAGGCTGGCAAACGAATCCTCTCTGCGCTTAAGAACACTGAGGGGTTGAATGAGCAGAGTCAGGAAGCAATCGATGTTGCTTTGAGGGGTTGGGCTGCAGCTCCAGAAAATCAGCGAAAAAAATACCTGGAGAGCGTTATCGAACAGATGGCCCAAGGACTCGACTACCTTGACGAGGTGGACGATTAATATGGCCCGCCAACCAGCATCTTCATCGAGACGACCGGTTGCTCCAGCCGTGCCTACAACTTCCTACCCGGTGTGGCTCCCTAATGATCAGTTTGACCTGATCTTCGAAGCCCAGCAGCAGTCGGGCAAAGAATGGCCAGTGTGGATTGCAGTTGCGATTGCAAGTTTCATGAAAGAGCCGCATGAAGAAATCACCTCTCTCCTCACCACATTCGTACGTGATCGGAAAAACAAAACCCGCACCAACCTTCGCATTTCTAAAGCAACACTCGAATTGATTGAGACCGTTTGCAAAGATCATGGCGTCGGGACCAAACAGGCCTGCTTGCAGCATGCCTTGTTCATGTACGCACTGCGGACTCATAAATCTGGAAACTGAACTTCTACCTAAACCACGCTGTCTCATGCTTTGCTATACTTGCAATTAGTTCTACGCCCCATCCTGTGCCTCTGGACAAGAGGTGTTTATCGAAGACGACATGCCCTCCCGTGTCGACCTTCAAATCCGCCGCATAGGCGGGTGAAAGGTGAGCTCCCTTTGGGGAGCGATCCTGACATACCTACTCTGCCGAATAGGCAGCAGTGTAGTCTTAAGCTGCCCCAGGCCCGCATAAGCAACAACGTGCGGGCTTGGTGGCGCTCTACCCTGCCGTTGCTACTAGCAACTGAGTGGTCTGCTGAATAAGCAGTATTCCAACCACTGAGAACAAATGCTGTGAGTCTTCGCTTTTCAACTACTGATGCTGTCTCACGCGGGATGATCACACAAGAGCAAGCCGATCAGATTGATCTAGCTGGAAAAGGGCGCCCGACTTTCGAAAGCCTTGGGTTAGCCAAGGGTAAATTAGCTCGAAAGAAAGTTAGTTTGCCGCCAGCGGCTGCACAATTGGCTGCGCTCTCCAAAGAGACGAATGAATACCCTCAGAGAAAGCTATATGAAGTCCTCTGCAAGGAGTTACCTGGTGTCCCAGTATGGGAGAAGAAAGGACTGATACCGGGTCGGAAATATAGGGCTGATATATACTTACCCCCCTCTTCTATAGTTATAGAATTTGACGGCTACCAGTTTCACTCCAGCCTGAGTGCGTTCCAATCCGATCGGTTGAGGTCCAACCTTTTTACGCTGCATGGATATCGAATGATCCATACCTTTGCTAGACAGGTGCTGGACGATGAACAGCTGCGAGATCTTGTTGATCTGATTGTTCAGGCGCACAACACACCAGTTCTAAACTCCCGATAGATGGTGACTAGAAATAGAAACGCCAGCTCCGAATGGAGCTGGCGCTAGCCACTTATTCAGCGGATGCTTTGATTTTTCTGCGCCCTTCGTGTGATGAAGGGAGAGCAAAACCGCTTACGCAGCGGATTTGAAAGCTACCGCATATTCTGCGGAATGACTCATGGCCACGAATCCTTCCTAGCCTGAGACAGATGCTCTTTCGGGGGGCTGTAGACATCGTGGATGTTTCCAGCGGCCAGCATGGTAACAGCCTGAGCCAAGATGGGGAACTGCTACGGAGTGCCCTGTGTATCAAAAACGGGGTATTGGCACGCCCAACCCGTAGGTGTTTGGCTCAGCAAAGTCTAAATCCAAATGGCTTGGCCTTACTCGCTGGATGTCCAGTGGAAAGTACATATCTGTTGTCAGCGAGAGGACCATGAGGGTGTGTGTTTCCAAGAAGACTGGATCGTATGTCTTTGGGGTTTCACCGCGGGCGATGGCGCGGCGCTCGTAGCGCCTGGCCTGTGCCTTGCTGCGTACTCGCTCGGTCTGCCTGTTACGCTTGAACATCCAGGTGGCTTTTGCCCCCTCGGGTACGTCCTTGACGAAGCCCAGTACAAAAGGTTTTTTGCCTTTAGCGTTCGTTACCTTGGCGACGTATGACTCCAGAGCGCTGCGCACCTGCGTCAGCTCGACATCGGTACCGAATATGCGCATGACTGACCCGAAGTAGTTGGAAGCGGAAGCCCACTTTGGCCAGTCGAGCGCGATTTTGGCGCCAAGACTGTTCAAGCTATGCACCACCAGCATGACCCGCCGGTACTCAGTGCGAGTTGTAGGACCTTCAAGGCTTTGAATTTCAAAGTACTTGGTCAGATTCAAGGGCATGGGCAAGGCTCGTTCAGCAGTGTAGTCGGGTGGGTGGCTTCGCCACGATCAGGGGAAAGCCGCTTAGTGCGGTTCATTTTCGATCAACCGCGAACAACGTGCAATAGCATTGTACGTTGTTATCTTGTCTCATGCAGAAAATGAGCCCCTCGACGAACTTTTATCCATCAAAGCCCAAAATGAGTCACATGACCTGGTTAAAAGCCATCGGCTATCGCATCATTGATACCCCTGACCCCTCCCCTGCCACCCTTCAGGCGGTGATGCCTGCGTTGACCACAGCAAGCCATGTTTGACAGTCGATCAAGCGACGATTCGTCGGGCATTTGAAGTTGCTTTGTAATAGCCATGTTCTTTACCATAAAGGGTAAAGCACATCATTCACACGTTCACACAAGGTTGATTCTCGATGGTTGATACGGATTCAGGGCTGATCGCGGGCAAGGTCGATCTCCGGCATTTTGAACTTCTTCTGGAAGGTACTTCCATTCGTGCTCCGGCGCTGATCAAGGCGCTGCGGGAGCACCTTGTTGAAGGCCTGACCGCCAGTGAGGCCTGGACAAAGCATGGTGTGAACATGAGCCAGTTCTCACGACGCCTAGACGTACTCCGGGCAGAGCATAGGCGCGCAGCAGCACTCACAGAATTTTACCTTTAAAGGTAAAGCAAAGCTTTGATTGCTTTACCATATAGGGTAAAATTACCTCATTGAAGCAAATCACTGAGGATAAGAAAATGTCACTCGCTCCCCCCAAGACGGTTTACCGCACCTTGCACCAGCTGACCACCAAGCTCCACGTTTTCAAGTCCCGCGTCGAGTTCGTTGTTCTCGCGTTCAAATACAGTCTGGTAAGCGAAATCACCAGCTACGAATTGTGGGATCGCGGTTATGAGGGGTTAGGTGAGCGGCAGTTTGATACTTGCTTTGAAATGGGTGACTCGGAAGAGGTGATTGCCGAGCTTATCCGAACGGCGCGCAAGGAAGGCTTTATCGATAACATCAAGAACTGGTGTGGCAATGAGAGCTTTGCTCGCTGGTGTTCGTATGCTGATCGTCAAGCCGAGCTGTTCTAACCAGATATCGGCACGGTTCGCGGGGCCAAACCACCAGTTCAAGGAAAACGCGGCGGATCTCCCACCCCAGGTACTCCACAAGCCCAGCCGTCAAACGCTGGGCCAAGTGCTTAGGAGCAGGGCGATTTTCGCGCCCGCGAAACAAGGAGCCGCCGATGGCCATCACCAGCACTACAGCAACTGCCGCACAACGCGCTTGGTTGCAGCAGTATGAAAACACGACAGGCTTTGAGCCGTTGCACCAGGAAGAACTCGACAGCGGTGAAATGACCTTTGCTGCTGTTGCTCGGGCCAATATTGACTGGTTTGAAGCGTGGTCGAACGATGCGCACCTTACCATCCAGAAGGACAACCCGGCAGCGTTCGACGAAGATGACACGCACGCTGACGGTTAGTAGGAAACGCGAACGTGAACGATGAAGGTCTGAAGAAAACGCTCCTTATCACAACGATGATCCGGAACGGCGCTCTTTGCGTGATTTCCATTGTTGCGCTTGTATGCACGCTTTACATCATCTTCTCGCCTGCTGATGAGTTGTCGGCTGTGAGGGGTACAGGGGGCGGCATTCCAGTGATCGACCTAAGCGAAACTCACAGCACTGATAGTTGATGGAACACGAAGATGAAAACACCATCTGTAGGTACGTTAGTCATTGGTGCGGAGTCACGATCCAGCGGCAAAGGCAAAAGCCCTTTGAGTTATGCCCAGGCGAAGGGCGAGGTAATGCTTTCCGAGTACCGGCATGCTTTGAATGACGGGCTCGGCGCGGCGGAGGGTGAAACGTTCGAACTCGCATGCCTGAAATACCTTGGCGACCACAAAAACGTGGGGGTTGCATGGAGTGCTTCGCAGCAACGCATCTATCTGCTTTTTGGAGGTGCTGATCGGCCCGAGCCCGAGTATGTGCCGATTTGGTTACTGGACATGGCCAAAGAGCTGACTCTGTACCTTTGCACGTTTGTGGTACCCGATCAGAAATCGGCTGGGAAAACGTTTTGGGGTGGAATAAATCACGGGCCGATAGTCGCTTATCGATTCAAACTGGCCGATTCACCGACAAGCGTTAACATCTAGGCAACCTGTCATGAGCAGCTGGAAAGGCATCAAAGTTAAGAACGCAGATGGCCGAGAGGGCATGGTTGCGACGGACTACGAAGGCTATGGTCACCGGGTTCTGACCGTGGTCATTGAAGGCAAGCCTGATGCCCATGTCCAACTCAATGCTTGGGGTCATGACTCTGGCGAGGCTGGCTGGTTTTGGCTCTGTGAGGACTTCCAGGGCGGCCCCAAGTGGCTGAAGTTGGGTGACCACAACGTGAAGGGTGGATGATCAAGGAAACCGCATCAGCAACATCCAAGCCTCGGCCTCTGCCGGGGCTGGGTCAGTAGAGGCGCACCGGTTAGGCCATGCGCGATGAGGGAACGAACAACCATGAAAGTTTGCATATCTCTGACGAACGCTGCGCTGGGCGTGTTTGCGCTTGCCGGTTTAACGCTCTTTATGAGCGCAGCAAATGCGAACGCTCTCCCTAGCGGCGTTCCTGATTTTGGCGTTGCTGCCGACCGCTACGTGCAGTCGGAAGTAAGTTGCAACGGTGGCCAAGCTCTCGCTGCTGTTCGTTCTCGCGTTAGCGGCATCGAGCAAGTTTCTTATGCGTCTATCAACGTCCGTCTTGGCAAAGACTCCAAGCCACTTCCGGTCACATGCAGCGACGGTGAGTATCGGCTAGACGGAAAGGCGCTGACTAACACCGAGGTAGCGACCTACGCGATTGCGAACCGTCCTTACACGGCTGATAGCAAGGATTGGGTGCTGATCCTCACTCCCCTCAATCAGTCAGCGACATACGTGCCTGGGTTCAGCTCTGAGGTGGCTTGCAAGCAGGCTGTCAACATCTGGCAAGGCCGGGGTCACGCTAAGAATGATCTGCCTGGCCATGCTGTTTGCGTTCAGCGTTAGGAATTCGCCTAGCTATGAACAAGGCCCGACGCAAGCAGCTCTATGAAATTGCCGAGCAACTGCAAGAGCTGCGTGAGCGCATCGAGCAGCTGCAGGAAGAAGAACAGGAAGGCTTCGACAACCTGCCAGAAGGCTTGCAACAAGGCGAGCGTGGGCAGGCAATGGAGGAAGCCGCCGAGCAGATGGGTACCGCCCTGGAATCAATAGACGAAGCCTTGCAGGCCCTGGAAGAAGCCCAGGTGTAATCCGGTGGCACTGGCCGCATTCGATCCGGCGAGCAAGGTTTGCACTATGGACTGCGGTCCGCACGGACTTGACCCGCGCAGTCGCGAGGAACGGAATTATGAGTCGCTTTGGATACTGGGCCTACAGGCAAGGGTATTGCGGAAAAGGAATCCCTAGGTTTGTCCGGAAACTCTGCGCTAAGACTACATTACACCGCGCATGGCTTTCCGGTCATAACTATTGCAAATGGGGTTGGAAAGCTGACAAACAGCTTGAGGCCGAAAGCTTTTTCGACCACATGTAAAATTGAGGGAATCGCCCAGGTGTTCATAAGCCCAGCACATGCTGGGCCGATGCTGTTGCTGCACAGCAGAATTTGGCAAGGAGCCCCGCCCATGGCCGAGTATTTCCGCTTGTCCGACCGCACCACCGGTCACCGCATCAAGCTGTACAACAGCATCACTTTGATCCTGGAGGGCGAAGCCCTCCCGCAGCTGATCAACATTACAGGGCACGACTGGACCGACGAGCAGTTGACCCGCATCGCCGAGGCTGCCGTGGGCGTTCGCCAAGAGTGGCATCTGCGCAGCATAGCGAGGGGTATGGTGGGCAAGGACCTCGCCTTGGCGAGGTGTGGCGGGAAGAGCAAAAGCAGCATCAGGCCTTTATAAGGCGGGCCCGACTGCCACGGTTTGGTTCGCAGGTACACCAGCTGCCGCTTCCACCTTGATCGACGGTGAAGCACCCACGAGCTTGGCCGCGACACGGTCGACAAGGTTGCGATATGCACGCATATCTTCACCCGTTCCTCGGTCCGGGTACACAGCGCCAGGGATCCTCACAAGCGGCGTATTGAAGTGTTTAGCATAGCAAGATTTTGCACCCTCTGACCCAGCCCGCAACGCACTCCAAATGCGGCGGGAGGGATCCAGTGCACCGCGTTGGATCCTGCTATTCAGGCCTAGGTGGACAGCGCCGCCTTCTGCTCGCAAGTGACGTAATCAACAAGTATCCGCAGACGTGCCAGATGGTTGAGGGCGGCCCAATTGTGGGCGCCCATCTCGGTTAAGAACTCTGCGGCTACTGCGCCGCATCGAATTCCGAGAACTCCCTGAATCAGATCGAGAGCGTCGTCCAGTTCATGAAGTTTTGCTGCTGTGCTCAACAGGGCAGGCGTGGCGTTGCTGCTGATGAAGGTCATTGGGGCTCAATCCGTTCAGCCTTGAAGACCAACATAGTACGCCTAGTAAGGCGTACATTCAATCCTAAATAAGGTTGTTCTCCTGTTGACTGTACGCCTAGGCAGGCGTACAATAAAACACATAAAGCAGCCACTATTTGACACGAGGAACCCAACATGCGCGAAGCCGAATTCACCTACGTTTCCATTCTTGAAGCATACACGCGCCTGCTGGCCGATCACCCAGGCCAAGCCCTGGAAATAGGTGAAGACTGCTACGCCGTCATGGTTGGCGAAGAGGTGCGCTGGGCAATGATCGACAGTAATGGCTCAGTGGGAACAGAGGTTACCTACCCATTCATCGAGGACTTCTGGGATCAGGAATGCGAGTGCTGGGAGGGTGATGTTTCCGGCACCGCCACCACATCCTGCGTTGCGAGCCCGAGCTACGTCAGGATCACTAGCTAGGCCCTCCTAGCATTCACCTCAGCCCCGTTCAGGGGCTTAGGCAGTACAAGCACATAGCCCCGGAGGGCAAGTCGATGATCAAAGAAACTACTCCAATTTCTAAAGCTGCCGAGCTGGAATCCTTGGCCATACAAGCGGTTGATGCCATGGCTCAGGCCGGTCAGTTCGATCTGAAGATCACCGCACCAGGTATCCGGTTCGCTGTATTTCTGCAGACGCAAGATGGCCGTGTATATCAAAAGGACAAACTCTCCGAGCACTGGACTACCAACAGCAGGGTGTTGGACATGACTCGCACCGAGGCTGATGCCGTTGTTGCTCACGAGCTGGCCAAGCACACCACCAGCACCTACGAGATCGTTGACCTCGATGAGCGGGCGCAGGTGATCAGGGTAAGAAGCGCGGCGGCAAGAGCAGTGTGCGCATCGGTTGGTTATGAGGACTGGACCAAAGAGAAGCGCTTTGGCCCCGAAGGTGAATTCATTCGAGCGGCATCGCGACTGGCTGCAGATCTCGCAGAAGCGCGTGCACGCACCTGATCCCACCCCTTAGAGCAACCCCCTTTCACTGGGGGTTTTGGCAGTACCAAAATCCTGTCGGAACTAGCCATATGACCACCCCTCAAGACATCAATGCCCAGATCGATACCTTGATCGCAGCTGGCGCCCTGTTTGTTGCCAACCACTCTGGTGGCAAGGACTCGCAAGCGCAGCTGATCCGCTTGTTGGAGCGCGTGCCTGCTACGCAGATGATTGTTGTGCATGCCTCCCTAGGACCGATGGAGTGGACTGGCGCAATGGAATTGGCGCGTGACCAGGCTGCTGAGGCAGGTCTGCCATTCATCATCGCTGAGGCCTCTAAAACCCTGCTAGAGATGGTCGAGCGCCGCTTCCAATCCCGTCCAGAAGTACCGAGCTGGCCATCTGCATCGACCCGCCAATGCACAAGCGACCTGAAGCGTGGGCCCATTCAGCGGGAGGTGAGGCGGTACGCCAAGGCACATGGCTTTAAGTTGATTGTGAACTGCCTCGGCCTTCGGGCGCAGGAGTCGCCTGGCCGAGCCAAGCGTAAGGAGTTCAGCCAGATGGGAATTAGTAACAGCGTCAACACCTGGTATGAGTGGTTGCCCGTGCATGACCTCTCCACCGATCAGATTTTTAGCATCATCAAACAGGCAGGCCAGCAGCCGCACTACGCGTACGCTCTTGGGAATGATCGCCTGAGTTGCGTCTTCTGCCTTTTTGGCAGCAAGGGCGACCTTCGAAATGGCCGCCGTCATCGCCCGGAGTTGTTGCAGCAGTACGACGCCATGGAAAAGCACACCGGCTACACCATGCACATGAGCCGCATTCCATTGGTCGAGCTGGTTGCATAACGAAAGCAGCGCCATGTTGGGATGACGCTGGGGTCATCCCTTACTGCGACATTGCTGACGATTCAAAGCAGGGAGCAAATAACATTGCACCACACCGCGCAATGGACAATGGCCGCCTCGGTACTGGCAAGGGGCGGTAATGCTCCAGCGCATAGCAGCAATAATTCCGCTTGCCCTTGATGGTTCGGGCTTTTCCTAACCTATCCGGAGTACAACTGATGTCCCAAGCTTTTCACCTCAACGAAGCCATGATCTGGACAAAAGGCGCGCTCAACTGTTTCCTGGCTGCAAAGCTCGATGGCCAGGAATACATCGGAGTGTATGTTGCTAGCCAGGTGCGGCTTGTGCGTGGGCATCTTGATGCAGCCAAGTCGCTGCCCAGTCCCCGCTTGCCCTGAACGGCAATCCCGGTTCGCCGGGGTGTTGTCGAAAGCCTGCTAGCACGAGCCGGTTTTCAACGCGATATGACGACCCATGTGGTAAAGCGCAGCTACGGCAAGAACGGCCAGAACCATGACTACCTGCACGATTGGTGCAAGCGCTGGGGCACCGCCTGCATGCACTCAATCCAGAAGGCTATGTCCTTCGACTCCCGAGAAGCTGCTAAGGCTGCCGCCCGCAAGGCTCAAGTCGAATGCAAAGGCCGCAATGGCCCTGCGGTCGGCTTCACGTTCACAGTTGTGTCCGTTTAACCCTTCACCATGGAGTAGCATCATGGCTACGCTTGGCAAGTTCGCTGTAATCAATGAGGCCGAGCTGAATCTGCTGCGCAAGGAGGCTGCCCGCTGGCGCTTCTTTGCGGCACGAGTGGCCGCCCAAGCGAGCACAACAGTGGAAGCAGTGAGCCGCGAAGTCGACGAGGCAATTGCAGCTGGTCATCAGAAGGAGGTGGCAATGGCCACCTCGGAAGGGAAGAACCATGAACAATGATGAAAGCGACGGACGACGAACTCTTGAAGTTAGCCGCCAAGTCAGCGGGGTACGAGTTTTACGACGTTTCGTTGCTTGGCGGGATACGTCTTTGGGGTTCAGGCCGAGGGCAGACAGCTGGCCAGGAAGGTCGGCCTGTCTTCTACTTCGATTCACTGCAGGACGACGGCGATGCATTTCGCATGGCCTTGGCTCGACCAGGCATCGATCTCACGATGGTCGTCACCGAAGCATGGCAGGCAACCAATGATGCTGAACAGCGCGCCAGTTTCGATCGTCGCGCTATCACAACCACCATGGCCAAGGTCGGCAAAGGCTTTCGGTAAGCTTTTCGGCTTAGGATCACCACCAAAAATCACCACCTCGATCCTTGAGCCTCAGCTTCGATAGCTGGGGCTTTTGTCTTTCTGGCTTGACTGTAAAATCTTCCAAGGGGTATCTAATTGTCTTGATTGTACTCCTTTGTAGACGTACAATTAATTCACAAACAGCACAGAAGCTAGATCCGCATTTACGGGCCTCCTTCTGCCCCAGAACAAACCACCAAAGGATTGAAAGAGTGAGCGCCAACGACGAGTTCCGTAGGATCGCCAAGCCATGCCCAAGCTGCCCATGGCGGGTGGATAAGGATGCGACCCACATCCCGAATTTCTCGCTCGAAAAGGCTGAAGGTCTCGCTCAAACCAGTCCTTGCGAACGTGGGTTTGGCCCCAGCTACACCGACAACATGTTTGCCTGCCACCACTCGAAGGAGGGTGAGGAATTCGCCTGCGCCGGTTGGCTCGCTACTGTAGGCAGCAACCATCCATTGGTGCGGCTGGCGGTTGCAACAAATAGGCTCCCCCACTGGTCGCTTCAGCCTGGCGAGGGGTGGCCAGAATTGCACTCTACCTTCCAGCAGGTTATTACCAAACTGCGCGCCAGCGCTTTGCCTGTCTGTGCTGGTGCAGGGTCTGGAGCCTGATCGCCCGGCCCCAGTCCGGGACTGGGGCAGCTGGCTGAATTCGGGTTATGACGTGATATCGAGGGAGCCATGATCATCAAAGGGAATATGACGCTTTTCTTCTCAGAGAAAGACCAGTTTTCCAACTGGTTCATTTCAGAGTTTGAAGTCAAAGGCATACGTTTCAGCTGCGTGGAGCAGATGATGATGTTGGCGAAGGCCAGGCTATTTGGTGATGCAGTTACCGCTGAAAAAATCCTGGCAGCCTCTCACCCTCGGGATCACAAGGCGCTCGGGCGGGGCGTCTCTGGTTACGATGATGAGGTTTGGAAAGAGCGGCGAAGCCGCATAGTGGCGCACGGCTGCTATGCCAAGTTCAGCCAGAACCAAGTGCTTCGTGAGGCGTTGCTTGCAACTGGAGATACACTCCTGGTTGAGGCAAGCCCGTTTGATTCAATATGGGGTGTAGCCCTCGGCCAGCATGATCCCAGAATCCTAGACCCACGCCAGTGGAGGGGGCAGAACCTGCTCGGAATCGCTCTCATGCAGGTCCGAGATAGGCTCCGAACTGAGCCGGGAAAGATCAGCTAGCAAGACAAAGTGCTGCAGTTGCTACTAGCAACCGCACCCTCAACCCCTTCGTCCCGACAGCGTTCGACGTGTGGGCAGGCCCCGGCTTCAATAGCTGGGGCCTTTTTGTATCTGGTGAAAACTCAATCAAATCACACCAGAAAGCCTTGATTGTACGCCTTCGTGGGCGTACAATTGGGCGCATGAGTAAGGAGATGTTACCTACCAGATTGAGGTAACGCCAATCAATGAGCGAGCCCGAAGGCCGCAGGTGGATTGGCTCAGGGTTCAACCTCGCTACAGGCCATATCCAATTTCCTCATATGGAAGCACAGCAATGTCCCGAATTGAAAAACTCAAAACACTCTTGTCCTGGATTGATCAGGTCGATAGCGAAGCTCATCTGGAGGCAATGCCGGGGTTCGATCGCGATCATGTGGATTCCCTGATTGATCTGGGTCAGGCAGCTGATCCCGAGGACCTGAACGAAGCACTCAGCATGGCCCGTGAATGGATCGCTACGGTGCCGGATGCGATCAAGGCTGACGTAGGCCCTGTACCTGCCGCGTGCTGGCCCATTTTCAATGGGCACGCCGAGGTCCTGCACACTATCATCGCGGCGTTGCGCTTCTGGCAGAGCAATGGAATGTGTGATCCCTACAAGCGAACCCCTGAGTTTCAGGACCTCGCCACAGGCGGCGATGAGGTGACATCGCTGTGCGCAGAAGACTTGGATGAGCTTATTGAGCAGCTCAATTTTGAGTCGGGGGTTCTGTGAGTAAGTGGGCACGTCAGCAAGCCATACGCACCTTCATAGCGGCGAATTACGTTGGGCTGGCTGCCAACCTTGTTCAATTCCGCAAGTCTCGTGTCTGGCCACAAGACTGCAGATTCCACGACCTAGCCTCACTGTGCGTGCCGCTGGCCGCTCCGGACGATGAGTACAAAGAGGCCGAACGTATGCTCGTGACTCATTTGCTTGAAAATGCTGCAACTATTCCCTCTGACAGGGGATTCAAAAAACCGTCGCAGCTTGATCCCTGTCTAGTACATCCCTCCCTGGACGATGCTTCTGAGGCAGCAGCACGGAGGTGGCCCGGAGTGAAGCTGGGTTACATCGGTACTGATCGAAAGACGTTCCGGCATCACTTTCAAGAGTTGGGCAATCCACGTCAGTTTATTCTGTAGTAGAGGGCGGCTGTGCCAGCATTCTCATGACTGGCACTGCGTCCACCCTTAAAGGCCTGACGCATTATTTCTGGCCTTCAGGGGGAAGTGTCATAGGCTGGCGCTGATAACGGTCCAAATCGGAAGAGGGAGGCCTGCATAGGGTCTCTACTTTTACTGTCCGATCATTCCTTGACCAATGACGCAGGCTACAGAAAGCCCCAGACCGTCGCGCACAAAAAGGCCTTCTACGGGGGCGGTCTCTTGGCACTCCGAATGGACGGTCGGTGTGCGGCTGGTTGACAGGATCAACGGGCTCTCTCTGATTCCAGGCTGTTCCCTTCCACAGGCAGGCTCTATCAGAACCCTTCGGCTTCTTCCTCAGGGATGTCCTGTAATGCGGCGCCGTCAAAGACCATCATGACGGGCTCGTGTTCTTTCTTATCGGTACCAGCACACAGTATCCGCATACCTGGCTTACCCCAGGCATTGCCTTTGCAGGTTTTGACCGTGCAGCTGTACTTGCTCTTGTTCGCTTTCTTAGCCGAAGCTCGGGGCTCAATACCGATCTGAGCGAGAGCCGCAGCTGGCGCTTGCGCGAAGACCTTCATGCGCGGGGCATCGTCGACGTTAGGATCAAGTTCAGGGGGCGTCTTGAAGGCGTTCACAGGCTTCGGTGTGATGGTCGTGCTACCACCATCAGTCTCGCTCCCCTCGTATGCGCCTCTATTGGCAGGAGCGACATCCCCCTCCATCAGTTGATCCAGCGGGTTTGCTTTGGCTTGTGCTGATTGAGCAAGCTGTGCCGCTGCTGCTATGTCACTGTAGTCATCGGCATCGCTATCAATGGCAGTAGCCATTGCTGGCACTTCAGGTGGAAGAGCTGGAGGGAAGCGATCGACCCAGGACAACTTGAATTCCGAGTCGACCAGCTTGGAGCTCGCAATGTCGAAGGCGCCGCCATCAATGATGTAGGTTTTGACATTGTCACCCACCCGCTTACCGCCAGGCTTACCAGTATCACTAGGCATCAGGCCGATGCTCTCGCTCATCTCAGCCCATTCTTTGTTGCGATACCGCCGACGCGGTGGTTTCCCTTCCAGAAGCTGCAACAGGCTGACCATCTCGCGAACCATGACGCTAAGGTTCTCGGGAATCGACCGAATAGCAAAGTACATTGGATTGAGGGTAATCTCGTGGCAGGTCAACCCTTTGTCGGCCCCTTCGAGATTTACGAACTGGTTGGCCGAGAAATAGCCGTCTGTGTCGTG
Organism: Pseudomonas gebzensis; assembly: GCF_034427815.1. Lineage (NCBI taxonomy): Bacteria > Pseudomonadati > Pseudomonadota > Gammaproteobacteria > Pseudomonadales > Pseudomonadaceae > Pseudomonas > Pseudomonas gebzensis. The sequence goes on along the minus strand of NZ_JAXQNS010000013.1, from coordinate 100,104 downwards.
CTGGCGCGATAGGGTAATCATGCACAGGGGCAGCTTACTTTCGAAAAGCTCCGCGTTGTAATGCAGATAGGCCTTGTGCAGCTCTTCGTAAGTATCAATCGTGGGATTCAAATCGCCCCTCCGTCCAGGCACCCTTGAGGGTCCCCATCAAACCATTTTTGCAGTCGTTTGTAGATGCCGTATCACCGGGTGAAGGCACAGATTTGCAACGTATAGTATTCTTGTACCGTGCGAATTATCAAAAGATTTGACCTTTTTCGTGACCTTTGGGGAAATTGAGCATGATCAAAACAACAAGCCAGCGGTTCTCCCTGCTGGTTGGCTGGCGCCTACTGGAAAGCCTGTGCATCGCATGGGTGATTGTTGGCCATAGCCTGGGCTGTCTTGCCTTTGGCTGGGCATTGCTCAAGACCGTCTATTCGATGACGGTCACAGTCGAGCATTTCTCGTTGGCCTACCAGGATGCGTTCACCTTCCTGGCAGTGGCAGCAGCTTGTTCGTTCTCAGCAATGGTGGCAAAGACACTGGCAGCGCTGGCTCGTGCGCGCCAGCACCAGATTGGCAAGCAGGCCTGCTGCAGGCCGTCACGCGTCGACCTGTTCCTGATGCTTGTGGTAGGGGTGGCTGGGGCTGTACAGGCGCCCGCACTGTTTGCCTACATCGGGAGTGACTGGGCGGGTGTGATCGTCTCTGGTTTGCTGGTGGTGGTTAGCATCGTCATTGTCGCGATGCTCCCCACCGCATTCCGCCTGCACGCGCCAGCACCTCAACACAATTGAACTACTTGCGGGTAACGCCCTGTTGCCCGCGCCCTCTCAAGCCCCTCCCCTGCTTACTTCCTACCACGCTGTATCTCGCGGCGAATGATGACCCTTAACCAGTTGTAGCCGCCGAAGGCGCGGACCTTTTCCCACTGATCGTCCGTAGTCCGTATTGTGGTGATGACTGTCGCGGGCTCAAGCTCCGTAGAATCTAGTCCCCGCTTTGCACGATTAATCCGCTGTCGAAGCCAGGCTGCGCCGCCGAGCGTTCTGAGCGCGTCCGCCTCATCCAGGGCAAGGCGGATTGTTCTGTTGCGTTGCAGCGCCGCCTGTTTGACAGGACGTGCGCCACGCCTTGCGAAAGCGGAGACCTGTTGACGCAAGATCTGCTCAGCCTGATCTGGACCTTTCATCCGCTGCCAAACTTTTTCGCCTACGGTCTGAAGAATGACTGTACCGAAGCTTTCCACCCTTAGAGCCTGCCGGATGTGGGCAAGGTCGTCGGTGCACTTGGCGCTTAAGTCGATGTTGGTGACCCCCCGCCTAGTAAGGACACCTACCGAAACCCCTAAAAGGGTGCTAGCCATGCTTGCAGACAATGCAGCCACTGCATGGGTGCCCGCATCTGTGAACAGCGCATAACCAGCAAATCGAGCGTGCAGCTCCGCCCTTGACCATCGAGCCAAGAGCTTCCTGCAACTGGCGCAGGACACCTCCTCGATCGACTTTTGCAAGGGCTCAACCCCATGGTTGGAGGCCCCACAGAGCAGCTGACCCGCCAGCCTGGCAAACGCGCCAAGCGAGAAAGCCTCGACAAGTCTGGCATGCACAGCGCTACCGCTGCTGGTGCCCCTAATCCTGGCAACAGGCTCGATAACAATTTGGAAAATTAAGCCTGATGAGTAAGTATGCGTCGTCATATCAACTCTACTTCCCCTGCTTGCAGGAGCCAATAAACGCGGAGGATACAAGTGTTCAAATGAAATGCGCAATTAAATTACTATGCATTGCTCTCACCCTTGAGATACCTCACCGCTCTGGCTAGAATCACCTCATTACAAACACATTGGAATCGGTCAATGTCCATCAAAGTTGTTTGCGTCACCAAGGTCGATGGCTTGCTCACCCGAAACGTCATCCTTGAGAAGGCCACCACCCCAGAGAACCTGATCCAGGTAGCTGATCGATTTATTCCACTCGCTCGTGAACACGGCATTGCCAATGGTCAGAACTTTGATGGCATTGAATGCCTCATTGACGAACGGCCCGTCCAGTTCCGCTTCTTGGTTGAGCAGGTAGCTACTGCCTTCTATCTGCTTAAGACTCAGCTCTACGGTAGCGCCGGATACGCGATGTTGAAGCATGAATCCGAAGCGAAGCGCTTTTTAGATGTCGTACTAGCTGGAAATCTGCCTACCTACCTGGTGCCTCCCAAGTGGAGAGGTCACCGACCCAAACCGTCCCAGATGCAGCGCGCCGATGAGGCTGCCCTACAAAGTGCGATCAAGAAACAACGCGGCAAAGGCTCTGGCCAGCTGGAGCAGTCGATCGCGCCTGATGCCGATAGTGTTCCAGTAGCCTCCAGCCAGCCATCCCTGGTTCAGGTTGAAACTACGGAGGCCTCTTCGCAGCGCAAGCGAAGAAAATTGACGGGTGCGAATCTAGGGCTTGGCATGCAATCATTTCGGGACTAGACAGAGGAACATTAAAAAACCCGCCTAAGCGGGTTTTTTTGTTGCTGCAGCAGTCATGGTTGGCGGAGAGTACTAGTCGTATTTATTCCCGCGCCATCCCCTTCCCGACCGTCCGAGACCACCACCTGGTGGTAATCCAATCCCCTGTCCAGTGCGATCTCTTCGATCACCTGAGCGGACACCTGGTCACCGACCATTTCCACCATTCTTGAGCGGCTTACCTTGCGGCCTAAGCGCAACGTCAGAAACCTGACCCGTTGAGACTGTAGGGCGTAACTGGTGAAATCCTGGCTTCGATTCGCCATAAGAATGGGTACGCCGCCCTCGGCAATTTCCCCACAGTGCCACCGTGTCAACATGGCTTGTCCGCTGATAAGTACGCTGATTCCGCGCCATCCTGTAGTGCACAAGACAGTTTCGGTACTCTCCTCCTTACGGGTAAAAGTGACTACCTCAATACCGAAGATCTGAAAGCCGAAACCGCGTCGCCTGGCGGTGGCGCCATGCTGTAGCACATCAAGGTCTTGATGTTGAGTCATGCTGCGCCTCCTGAATGGAACGGTGTATTAGGGGAGAATTGAGTACGCCGCATCAACAACGTTTCCTATTACGATACCTTACACACAAATCACGAGCACTGTTTAAATAAACAGTAATGGATCAGTCATTATGTGCGTTATCCTGCCCGGAATTGTACCACGCAGGACGTTTGATCGTACCACGCTGGTACGCGAACCAAGAGGGCCAGAGCCCCAGGTCGCAAGACTCAAGCGCTTTTAGCGGAGCGCTGTAAGTTCCAGTTTGGAACTTCTACATGGTGACCATAAGGTCTCATGCACATGACTATGCCGATTATTAATGTCGGCATGAGGGGGATGTAGGGGCAAAAAAAAACCGGCAGAACATTCAGGACCTCAAAGACGCTTGCAGGCGGGTTTAGGGGGTCGAAATGCAAAGCCGGATTATGCGATTCCCAGGGTTTTTAGCGAAACCCTGTAGGACGCATATTCCGCTATCGTGGAACTCTGGTCAATACCAATGCCACGAAAAATTGTCATTTCCCTCCAAAAAATTTCACTCCTTCGCTCTTTAGGTCACTGGTCGTTCAGCTAGGTGCTTATGAACCCCGTGCACCATGGCCTCCTCCAATCCTAAATCACCGCAAATGAGCGTTCTCGCCTTCAAGCAGACTCTCAAAGACCGTATCAGCCTGTTTGCCACTGATCCGACCGTGTTCACTGAGCTGGCGTTCTTGCGCACCGTTCGGCGCCTCCGCTGGGACGCTTCGCTTGATTACTACGGAAATCGAAAGCACGCCTCAGAATATCGAAAGATCCGAGAAGCGAAAGAGGCAGGGTTGCCAGTTCCACGCGGGAACTCTAAGTGCACAGACACCAGCTGCTATCCTTTAAGCTCCCGAATCAGGCTTGAGCGGGAAACCTTCGGCAACCACCAGATGCACGCCCAGTTGCGGCGTAGCATCGTCTCGGTACTCAACTACCTCGTCGACAAGCTGGACCTGGTGAGCGGTGTATGCGTTAACGTAAAAAAGAAGCGATACCGCGAAATCTATGTTCGTGAGATTGCAGTGGGAACTGGCCTTGGCAAACGGACTGTACAGCGGGCGCTTTCAAACCTATCTAGGCATCGTCTCCTCAACCGTGGCGTAGCGTTGATCGGCATCACGCCTACTCTCTATAAGGCGCTCGGACTCTATTCCCTGGCGCGAGCTATGGCAGCATCCCTCAAAGCCCTGATGCAGCATGGTGGTTATCGCGGGGCCAAGATCAACCCAGAGCACATAAAGCTGCACCCGAGTTTCCATCGCTTTATTCTCAGGTCACCTGCTACGCCGTCGCTAAGAAAGCTGCTTGCGAGCGTCAACCTAGCTACGGACGCGACAGTTGCTGCTGTCTCTGCGACGCCAAAAGTTCCAAGCAGGAACAATTACACGCAGCAGTCGGCTCCACCCCCCACCACGGGTCCGCCGACATCTAGCGAGGGCGCCTTTGAAGCCGAGCGCAGGAAAGTTGGCCTCGACGCCCTCAGAATGCTGAAAGCTAATCTCTCAAAATAAATTTGGTCGCAATGACCAGATACACCCCTGCCCCGATTTCAGCATTCTCGCTTCAATCTAAGATGCGAACCCGTTTCTTGGGCTTTAACTGCCCCTTCCACTCTTAGCTTTCCAGTCTCAACCGGCCATCTGCCCTTGCCGACAGGCAAATCATCCGCCTCGATCATTGAAATGCTGAACCTAGAGCCTTTGGGCTGCTTGAAATCAGGCACCTCGGTATATCAATTACAGGCACTCTATAAAGCGTAGCTTCAAGAGAATAGGAAGAAGGAATACCGGCTCAACTGCCACCTAACTAGACTTTACTTGAGTCTCCCCGCTGGCAATCGAAAGTGACGCAGGGCACCCATTCAAGTCAGCGCCGAGAATTCCTAGACGACTCTCAAAACGCCTGCAGCAACCACTCGGATTGCTGTTCTGAGTTAGCGTCTAAGGCTCTGTATGCACGCATAGGCTGCGTATCTCGATAAGATACGTTGCAGAGTTTACTGATTGCTGTGAGCCATTTTAGAGTCGCCCTAATCCGTAGCTACCCACAGCGCTACAGCACTGATCTCTCCCTCGCCGCTGTGCTCAATCTAAAAAGACCACTCGCTAGATCCCTCGCAGAGTCGACTGAGCACCGACGAGGCTATTCAGGGTTTAATCCACTCCCTACACCGATCCTTCGACTTGGCACCTGCCATCATCACCTCGATGGAATGCCAAGCAGGAATATTCAATTTGAATGATCGACGTGTGAGCTACTACTACTCCCTGTGCCGCTGATTTTTAAGAAGCCTAGCTATGGACCAGTCCCGCGATGAAATCCAACTCGACTTGTCCTGGCCCCACCAGAGGAATGCCTTTGCCAGCGCTTAGGCTGAGAAATTTGGGACTGGAGTTGCACATCATTTTGAGAGTTCGATTATTTGATCAATACACTCCGATGACTTGACGACCAGTGTCACTGTCCGCCATCAATCGCTTGGGCGCGCCTGCAGTCCATTGCTGTGCCAGTAGAGCAACAATGACTTCTGCTGCAGTTTGGGGGTAACAGGGCACTTGAAACATGTCACTGCATTGCCGCTCAGCGACAAATCTGAGGCATGAAGCTATGTTTCATTTTCGAACTCCGGCCGCTGAATTTAATCATTGAGTGTCTGTTGAAGCGTCGATTGCAGAGACTGCTCATTCACCTGACCCAGAAGTCTTTTTATAGCCTGTCACCAAAAGCGCGTAACTCTGCTTCTGCATCACCGCCGTCAATCTTGGCTGGCTTGCTTTGGTTCCGTGGTGACTTGCTTAGCGACGGCAGTTGTAGCAGGCGATGGCCACTCGACGATATCTGCCGCAGAGTTCCAGCATGGAACTTTTGTGCCTTAACAACGCAGCCTGAGTTCTTCACCAGTTGCGCAAAATTGAGATGTAGCAGGGCTAGCTCTGGTCAAAGCAGGCTGAATAGCTTCTTGGCTAGGTCTGAACATGCTGGGTCTTTCTACGCTATAGGCGCTGCAAGTTCCCATCTGCCCATTCGCTGACGCTAAGAGCTCAAGAATTCCATAGTTCCAGCTTGGAACTCATATGGGCACCACCGGCTTGATTGAATCCCTATGAGCAACGATCCATACTGCATCGAATCCCCCAAGCCTAGAGATCGGCCTTCGTCCCTTGAGGGTGCCGCCAAGCCATCGAGAGCGGGTTTCCAACCTAAATGTATCGAAGAGCTACCGTCCCGCTCGGCCTTCACATGAATGATATCCAGCATTCTGAAGGCTGACCTGGGAAATGGGCTCACCGATATGCGATGGCGTCACTCTTGAGTCGTCGTGAGAAGCTCGAACTAGACCCGCATGAAGTTCATGCCCCCTTCTCAAGGGACGCGCCAAAAGTTCCATGGTGGAACTCCGCACCCAACCTGAGTAAATGGGTGTACCTACAGACTGATTTCTCGGGCTGCTCAGGCTGGGCGGCCAGAAGTAATGCATTATATTTCGCGGTGGCAGGCTCCAAGCTGGAACTTCCATGCGTAGCCCTTAAAAGCGATCGTACGGCTATTTATAGTACCAGTGAGATGGCTTGGAACTTTCGTAAATCCAGATCCTGCCATCCTTTTTTTTAGCTTCATCCTGCAGGTATGTTCGTTTTTATCGAGCCCATTAAAGTTTTCACAATGAGGTCTTCTTAATCCGGCTCCAAAATCTTTCAATGGTGGGGTTCTTGACGGTCAAGCTGCTTAATTGAGCAGGGGGTTACTACGAGGCACACATCGGAGGTTAGGTTGGATTACCGAGTGAGCGAATGTAGGTAGCGATACCAAGACATCCATGACGCGCCCAGATCTATATAAAGGTCGCCGGATCGGGAGGGCTGCATCTTGCTTGAGCTACTGTGAGCTAGCAGGAGGTAGGAACTCAATTCGCCATTCACAAGCAGATATGGCTATTCAAGCCCCTTCAGGAAATACCTAGTCCCACCGTCATTGCTAGCGAGTGATGCTGGCGCTGAATTTGATTTCTAACGGGCAGGGGCTGGTTTGATCACGAACACTCAAGGGGCAGCCGTCCTGGGAAATACCCTCTCCGCAACGAATTTGCACATCTGCAGGGCACTTGCGGTAGGTGAGAGTGTTCGCCAAATTTATTCCTCCGGCCTCTTTCGATACGCCAGGCGTCATCCCCTGGTGTAGCGAATCAGGGATATCCGTTCCAGAAGGATTTTGATAGTCCTCTAGAGTCTGTATTTGCGCTGATTTGTGAGAGACCCCTCTGGGATAGATGACGGCACAGACGGATCCGTCCGTGGCAATGGTTAGAGTGGGGCTCATAGTTTTGAGGATCCATGTATAGGCTGTAGCACTTCTGTGAATGCATTAGCCCGTCAAGTCATCTACCTAGCGTAATTAGATGCGAGTTGCTGATCATCCAGCCACTGGGATTGGATGCTGGCGGAGATCGATGGTGAAGCTAGGACTTAAGTGAAGACTCTCGACGACAATTCAACATATCCTGGCCCGACCTGCACTTTGGATAAATGCCAACCCCGCAGCGATCGAGGCAAGGCATTCCCATACAGCTCACGCGTCCAACTATAAGCTTCCGCATGACTATGGTCATGCACCTTGGTTGGCACCGCATGAGCAACCGGCAGGACTCAGCCTAGCAATTCATAGAAAATGGAGCACTGGTTGCATACGCTGCAGGACCTCTAAGTGCAGACCAACTGACCTGAAGGGGCGCGTGCCTGTGGATCTCATCACTGTCATGTGTCTCCAGTGCATAACCCGCCGCTGCACTATGTGTCACGTATATCCCTGGTGATTCATGACTGAGGGCTGACCTATCATACGATCCGCAAGCGGTTGAGGTGTCATAACCACACCAGCCCCCCACGCCGGGTACAAACCTGACGGATGTGACCGTCAAACCGGCACCCGGCTTCGTACTTTATAGCAAGTTCCAACATGGAACTTTAGACATACGCAAAGATGCGATGCACCAAATACGCAAGGATTCGAAGGGGGGAACGTTCCACCCCGAGCTGCGTTCGTAACGATCACCCTGATCCCAGCAACATTCAGCGTTATCTCAGAACGGATGTTCGAGTCAACGCGTGGAAGCCTTTATCGTGTACTCAAAGAGCTTTTAGAGGGAACGCTTCAAAGCGTTTGGGCGTCAGCGCTGAAAGCCCTTTGACGACGACGCACTATTCTGTGCTGCGGGGCGTGGCATAGGGTCCAGCACTTAGAATGTGGGGTACCATCCAAACGAAAATCCTTGATGGATCGTACGATCCAGTTTTCGTTTAATTAGGATAGCTTGGAGGAGGGGGTATGCTGTGGATCGTACGATCCATTTCGGAAGGAGCCCTGTTTCGAGGGCGCTGGGGGATTATGCTGCAGCCAACGTGATAATGGAAGGGCCCTGCAGACCCCACCACTCAAACATCACAGACCCAGCCAGAAGCTAGATATACCGTCGACATCCTCACGGTTTCTGTTCCTTGTCTCCGTATCCAAGACCGACTGAGCGAGGTCGTCCCTGTTCATGAACCGTCCTCGCAACGGGTTTGCCGTCTGGTCCCACATTGCAATGGCGTCAGACTCCCCAGGCCATGGTTTGGGCAATGCATACCTATGCTCACGCTCCAGGTGCTCATTCCTTGGGCCGTAGTAGCTTTGGTTGGTGATCATCGAATGTCCAAGCAGAGCGGCAATGTCATACCTACTGAATGAACCACTGCGACGGGCCTCTTCGGCGAACACATGGCGGGCAGTGTAAAAGCAGAGGGGCTTGCCATCGAGTACGCCAGGGCTGCTCGTCGAAGCGGCCATCAGTTTTAGCTTGGCTTTATTCGATGGTGAGACTGCGACCCCGAGGTGCTGGATAGTACCTCCATGGAACTTTAGAACTCTGGCCCAGGCGCGCTGCAAAAGCTTCCTGCGCCGGTCGTAGAACTCGCCAAACTCATTAGCATCCTCGTGCTTGTAAACGATGTCCAAAAACATTTTCAGCACGTTGACCTGGTTGTCTGGCCAGTCATCCATAACCAGGTAGCGCTTGTCCTTGAGAGGGTTGTCCTCGCGTCTACCAGACTGCTTGAGCGTATGAACCTCCAGTACACGCCTCATGGACAGGTGCGTATCCGGATCGTAGTGATCTTGAAGGTAGCGGGCAGTTGGCCATTCGTGGGGACGCAAGCCGGTCCATAGAGTGCAAACAAACCACAGCGCGGTCTCCATGCCAGCAATCCTGTTCCTGGATGGGTTCTCTTCCTCCAATTTGGTGCGCGCTACCGGAAAAAGCTCATCTTTCAATAGCTCCCAAACGCTCTCGCTAACGTACGAGAGGTATCGCTGGTTCCTCTTCGTCAGCGCTACGAACAGCTTGGCATCGTCAATGCCATTGAGTAGCACGTTCTCGAGATTTTCGGCCGCCTCAACTTTTAAACGCTCACGCCTGCTGGGGGGGATCCACGCTCGAAGCTTGGAGGTTGACTCATGACCCTGCTCCTCAAGGTAGCTCGCCACCCATTTGCGATAACAAAGGGCAGTTTGCTCACCAAGTCCTTTCACGGCGATGCGGCGGTCAAGCCAGCGAGTAAAGGCTGCGACGTCAACGCTTTTGATATCGCTGGCGGAGGAGGGGGCGTCAACGCTGAATGCTGCAGAGGCGCCCCCCAGGCCTGGCGTCAACGCTTCTAATTCGGGGCGCTCGCTCTGGAACGAAGTGAGGATACCGATTGCTCGTAGTTCAATGTCGCTACTGATTGGCATAGATGGCGCTCGTAAAAGAGTTAACGCGAGCCTGATCTCAAGCTGACGTTTCCCACTGATTGCTGGCAAATGTAGCGCTGGCCGGACGTTTAACTATTTTCCGGTGTACCACCTTCAAACCGCAAAACGTAATAGATTCGGGACTTTTTGAGAGACGTCCGGACCCTGGTACAAGGGCAATCCTAACCTAGGTACAAGAAAAGTCCATCGCTAGGTACATAAAAGGTCCAAAGCCGGGTACAAGCGGCCCTACATCCGCCACGCAGGCCTGAATACGCAATTCGCTGGGAAGCTAATTGATGAGGTTAATCGATCTCAGGATCTCACCCTGGCGGTCCATGACTGGTCAATTGAATGATCCTAGGAACATGCTTGGTAGGCGCGGCGTGCGGTCCCGTCTGTGGAGCAGGCCGCAAAAATGCCTGGACAATGTCGCCGATACCAGCCTGGAACCCGCCACCACTGCCAGCCGCGCAGAATGCTAACCCGTCCTCTGTATGCCACGGAAACGCCACAAGAAATGTATTTAGCTGCCACATGATTTCATGATGCATTCCCGTGCCACAACAGCACCACGTAATTACCACCTTGTGTCGGCAAGTAAAGAGTAGGGTGAGATAGGGAATATCGTAGTCATTGCGTGGCTATACTGACACCATCCTAAAGCCATGCGAAGTGGTTGTTGTGGCACGGAATGGAGCAGGTAGGACCGCAAGCTTGCCATTTCGGTGGCACAAGAATTACTATGCTGTGGTACCGTACCACAGAGGTTCCCTTTGAAGGCTTACCCTTGAGGTGGGATAATGCCCACAGTGACAACGTCTAATATCTTGATACGGAGTTGATATGGTGGATTTTCCTATTGCTGAGATGCCTTCAGCTCAAATCCAGCCTTCAGTGGAGCTCAGGCAGATCGGCGAATTGAAAGGTCGCGATCAGAAGGAGCTATCTAAGGATGAGGGTGGCAAGTTGCGAACTGATGCGCTGCGCCAGGAAGGGCTGCGGGTTGGTGCCCAATCCGGTCTGGCATACCGGTACGGCATGATCACTGACTACCTCGATGCTGTTGAGCCCAAGCTGAACGTTGCGTTCAACTTGGCCCAATTCGTCCGAGATGGACACCTTCTAATCCCTGCCATCACAGAGACCCGTGACCAATTCACGAAGGAAGATGGCGCAGTCCATAAGGTGAAGGTCGCCTACACAGTTCAAGAAGAGGCAAAGATTGTTTCGTCAGTCCCCACCTGGCGCGACTACGTCTACCAGCGCTTCGAAAAGCCCGAGCTGCCACATGAATCGCTCTACCCACGGGATGACTACGAGGCATCCGAGTGGAAGAAATCTCTTATGGAAGGATGGAATGCTGGTGTGTATCAGGCGGATGAAATGTTTCACGATCGAGTGAATCAGCTGGCAAAGGCTGTCGAAGGGCGTCATCAGTACCTGACACTAGAATCGAGAGGCATGTTCAAACCCGCCGATCTGACCGTGGTGAATTCCAAAGTGACATTCCAGGGCCGCACCATGAATGTCGGCGAGCAAATCATTGGCATCGGCCAGTTGGGTAACTTCACCCAAAGCCAGACATGGGCGCCAATATGGACAAGGTAACCAGTCACGCAGAGGCCGCCGAGGGGCGCCGCGAAGGTGTAGTCGAGTCGTTGGTAGCCAACACTGTGCTTCAAGCTCCTCCGTTCCCGATGCCAGCAAAGATCGACCTTGATTACCTGGACAAGCTTCTCGCCTATTGCGTTGAGAAAAAGGTATCTGACCTCATCATTGTGACGGACGACACTATCGTCATGAAGACAGGGGCTAGCCTTTACCGCTTCGGGGAGCGCCCATTCTATCTATCCGAGGTAGAAGGCTTGTTGGCGGAAATGGTTAGAGATCCTAACGCCCCGCTTGAGGTATCGCGGGCAGAGCCTAGAGATTTTGCTTACGTGCTTGAGCGTGTGGTTACCAGACCAGTCCGTATACGCGCATGTGCCACAGCTTGCTTGGGAAGGAATGGAAGCAGTGGGCTAGAGCTGATCTTTCGACCAACGGGTAAGCCCATCCCTCCTTTGGACGCGCTCGAGGTAGAAGATTACATCAAGGATAATTCAGAACCCGATTCTGGAATCGTGATCGTCACCGGCCCCACAGGGTCTGGCAAAACAACGCTTCTAGACTCGATCCTGATGCGTAACCTTACACGCTACCCCGCGAAACGAATCGTCACCTACTACGCGCCGATCGAGAATGACCTAAACAATATTCCTGGTCGGGTGGGTCAGGCGGTCCAGTCAGAAATCGGGATACCGGGCCAAGGGGCTCACTTGAAGGACTTCGCACTGGCAGTTCGTAACATGCTGCGCAGAAACCCAGACCAAGTGGTTTTCGGTGAAGCGCGGGACCGCCCTACAATCGCTGGCGCTGTCCTCGCTGCAATGTCAGCTCACACCACTTACACGACATCCCACACGTCGAATGTGCATATGACGATCGCGAGGATGGTCGACGAATTTCCTGCAGATGAAAGGATTCGCATGACGAATGCCCTCATCGATAACTGCAGGTTGATCGTACACCAGCGCTTGGTGCGGCATAAGGATGGGATTGGCGTGGTCGCTATTCGGTCTGCACTGGCTTTCACCCAGAGCATTCGCAATGAGCTCCTTCGCTGTGACATTGAGAAGGTGCCACTGCTTATCAAGGAAGCAACGGAGCGAGAGGGAATCAGCTTACTCGAATCTGCAAAGCGTCAGTTTGAGCTGGGCAACATTGATGAGGCCACGCTGGGGTCGCTGGAGAGAGAGATGAAAGCGGAGATTTTCTGATGCTTTTAACCACATCCAAGGGGGAGCAGATCAACACGGCATTCTGCAGCAAGCAGTCAAAGATCAGCGTCAAGATTATGGAGGCTCACACGAGCGTACTCGTTCCATTGCTGATCCTGCCGTTAGCGCCGTTTCTGATCACACTGAAAATCAGCTCTTCCATCGTCCTAGCCTTAGTGCTCCTGGAGCGTAGGGGATGGACCGTAATGTATGCACTCAAACGGCTACGTCGCAAATGCGCAGGCTCGATGCGCACCAGATCGACTAAACGAAAAATGGCCCGAATGGCCAAATACTGAGATAAACCATGAAACCCATTGCTTCCAGAAAGGCCCCCGAAATGATCATCGCTGCTGACGACAACGGCTATGCCTCCCATAAAACCGCCTACTACAATGCGGAAGGGAAAATCGAGTGTACGAAGGTCGAAACCAACATCCAGGTGGGGGGGTCGACCCTCACTGGTGTGGGCGGTGAGAAAGAGGATTCCTACCACGTGTATGACGACGGCGGGTCTATCTTGGCCACATACACCTGTAGCCCAGCGAATACTTCCCCACTGGAACTCCGTAACTCGGACTATCCGTTTGTGGAGGCGAATCGAGTGCTGATGCATCATGCTCTGGTCGCCTCTGGCCTGGCGGGTAAGTCAGTTTCAATTGGTGTGACCCTGCCATTCCGCGACTACTACGGTCAGGATGGCTCGATCAAGACCAACTATGTAGAGCGTTCCCAGCTTAACTTCATGCAGAACAACGTTGTGGCAGAGAAGGGCCAGCAGAAGGTAAATATCATCTCAGCGAAGGTCTACCCTGAGGGCATGAGCGCCTTTTATGATTGGGCCATGGATGATGAATGCAATACTACGGCTGGCTATGACGACCTCGACGGGAACGATGGCAATGCATTAATCGTAGACATCGGCGGTTCAACAACTGACATCGTTTGCATCCGTATGGTCAACGGCAACATCAAGATCGACCAAGGGCATTCCGGTACTGAAAAAATTGGCGTTCACGATGTGCGCGAGCAGATCAATAGTGCCTATCAAAAGAAGTACGGCGGAGGGCACGAGTCTTCACTTTCGCCTCGTGCGATCGCCAGAATCATGGAGACTGGCTCTCACAGAGCAGGAGGTGAACCACGAGATCTCAAGGGGGATGTAGCCTTTATTATCCGTGGGGTGACTCAGCGAATCGTGAGCTATCTCCGTACCAAAGCAGGCGACATCAATAGCTTTGATGTGATTCATTTTGTGGGAGGTGGTGCTGTCTTGTTCGCCGAGGAGCTACAAAAGGAAGTCCCTATCGCAACGGTCGGCGACGAGTTCTCCAACGCTCGTGGAGTGTTGAAGTACATGAAAGCTCAAGAGGCTCAGCAGGCCTCGGCCTGATTTATTCCCACCTTGGTAGATGGTTAGATGACAGGACGTAGGAAAGTCGAATCAGCGCGAAAAGTAGTTGCACGCGTACAGGTCATGCTCCGTGCAACAGATCAAGACGTCGCCCTCAACACGGAGCGCAACCGCTTAATCACTATGATTGAAGGCATGCAGGCTTCTAACACACTCCTCGAATTCGTGATAGATGCACTCAAAAGCAAGCTTCGCCAGGAGGAGGGGCAGCCTGTTATCGGCTTTAGCGTTCAAGTACCAGGTGGGGTTGTACCTTCGCAACAAGCAGTCCAGCAGCATGCTGCTCATGTCGGTAACGGGGGGGAGTACCAGCAGGCTACCCTGGCGCCGCCGAGTATCACTGCTGCTCCAAGCGAACCAGCAACACGCAGCAACCAGTCCCGGACTTCCCAAAGTTCCAACCTGGAACTCTCTCACGCTGGGCAGCATGAGTTTAGCCATCCGGTTAACAGCGAAGATCGAGCGGAAGAGCAGGTCCGAGCTCAGCCAGCTTCCAACGCTCCGAAGCCGAGAAGGCCAATGGGCGGAAATGCATTGAGCGCGATGGGGCAGTAATAGACGCATGAAGGGGCCTTAAAAGGCCCCTTTTTTTACGCTTGTAACCAGCAGAGAGCTTCGCTCTGGGGGAGGATAGGACCCGTTGAGCAACGCCTGGTTGAGCTTTTGGCCAAACAGCTTCACCAGTAGATTCATTACTGCAGTGGGATTGAAGTCCATTGTCCAGTCCAAAGCTTGGCCAGCGCACTCAATTTTTCTGAGGATGATCCGATGTTCATCCGAAATTCTGAGGCTCACGCGGACAGCCCCGTCCGTTGGCTGTATCACTTGCGCAATGGCTGATGTCGCATGGGGGTTCCGAGCCTGTAGAGATGGGACTGGCTCGGAATCCGAATACATACCCCAACGCAGATTATCAATGTCGAGCTCGATCGAAGCGAACTCAATCAGCACTCGCAGCCAGTGCGCCCTGCTTGGAGATGGGGCTCGCTTTTTTGGGTGTAGCTCACAAATTCTCCGAGCCAGGACTGAGGCTCCCTCTATCAGGGTATCGAGCAATTCAGGTCTGATCTGGAAGGCGGTGGGAGAGACATGGGTGCCTTCAATGCTTGGTCTTGCCATGGGTAACCTTGCTAACGGGGTGGGCGAGCGATACCCAGTCACTTTAACAGGGAACTTGCCCTAAATATATATGATTCTAGGAATCATATATTGACGTTCTGGGGGGGTTGCCTGCATCATAGGATCAGGGCAAACCCAAGATGCTTTGAGGATTAAGGGATGAGTGTAAGGAAGCCACGGGGCTATTCTGTTTGCAATGAACTGCTGGATGAAGCGGCTCAGTCGGTCCACGTTGACCCGCATGCCCTGATCGTTGTTCCTTGGAAGGCTGGTGCCCTTGGCATAGAGTCGAAGGTTCTGGTCAGCCTGGCGCAGCGTTATGGCGCACTGGGCCTGACTTCGAAAGGGGAAGGTAGTCAGCGGAAATTCAGGTTCTATTACAACCGCACAAGCGCTGGTAACTGGTTCACAGAGGTGTGGCCCTTATGGAAAGTCTCAGCCTGGTTTTCTGCCCTTGTCTTTTTTGGTATAGGCTTCCAAGAAATGAAGGTCGGTATGGGCTGCTTTGTGGTCGGCGTTCTATTGCTACTGGCCTTTGGCCCTAGATCGATCGCAGCACTGCGCAACTCTGTTGTTGCTGGAAAGCTTTCGGCTTACGCCTATGCACGAGAGAGTTACCCTCTAATAATGGCAGGCGCCATCCTCGGTGTGATCATGCTTGAGTGGGCCTATGTGCTGCCTTGGCAGGCGGGTAGGGCATCGGAGCTAATGAGCGGGGTCATAGATGTTTTCACCCTGAGCTATGGGTTGGGTGACTTTATCTCCAAGGCCCTCAAGTGTGTGTCAGCGGTCGCGGTTCTGGCGGTAGTGTCTGTATTGGCCTTTCAGGTAGCTGGGATAGGCATGATGCGCTTCTGGCTTCAAACCGCAAGCAATGATGGGATCTTGTTTGACCACCCGGAGCAAGGGACCTGGTTCTACAAGTTGATGGTTGTTGGGTCCAATCCATTAGCAGGATTTTTCTCGTTCGGCTTCTTTGTGATGGCGGCATCGGGCCTTGCAGTACCATTCTTTCAATAGTTCTAACCTCATGTGGCAAAAAAAAACCAGCCCTACTAGGGCTGGTTTTTTTGTTCTTTTCTCCTTCTTCTATCGTCCTCCTTTTGCTTCCCCGGCTTTGCCAATCCCGCTTGGCGTATAGGACATGTTCATAGGTTTGGAGCCAGCATGCTCGCCCTTGGAAACGAAAGCCATGAAGTTGCCCCGAGCCTTCTCCTCGCTGTGTCCGTCACCCGTCACCTCTTGACCGCCGTTCACCCAGCGCAAGCCCTTCTCGAATAGTTCTGATGGGAGCCCAAACACACGGACAATGGCTGAGTATGCGAAGATAATGCAGATTACAACAGCACCTATTGACGAGAACAACATTACAAAGCCGGACATTAAAACGCCCTGAACGTAGTCAAAGAACCAGGCAACGAGGTATGCGATTGGTTTAAGAGCAATGAAAATGGCGAAGAACCCAGCTACGCGTAGAATTGGATTGAGGTACAAGCCAATCATCAGCATATACCCCTGACGGGTGTGCTCGGTGCCCCAGCCTTCCTTTTCTGCAGTGCCGTGAGCAGCAAGCCAGAATGGAGAAACCAGCAAGCATTCGATGTAAAAGAGCATCCAAGAGATCACGCCCATAAACCAGATGCTTAAAGGGATTGTTGGAAGGATAACGCCTCCCACAAAGCCAACACCAATTAGGATTGCAATCATCTGGTCAATCAAAGGAAATAGGAATCGAGACAAAGCTTCAATGCCTGCCGCTGCTACAGTCCCCACCCCCCCAGCTGCCTTCGCCCCCATCCCAATTGGTAGAATCCAGCTGAAGAGGTTAGAGGACACAGCTTCGCCTGCTGCTTCGGCTGCTTTAGCAGCCATAACCGCACCAACAAAAATACCGCCTTTAGTTAAATACAAAGCTTCAGCTGTTGAACCAATTACAGATGATATGTACTGAACATTAATGATCAAGTCATCAGGTGAGTTCATCTGAAGTGCGGCTTTAGTTATGGCACTCAGCCCGTTGTACAAAGCCATCTTAGCCTTTTCAAAAATATCTCCACCATCGGAACCAGACATTGCAATTGCCGATAATGATGGGATGGTGCCACCTGTAGTTTGGTTGCTAACAGAGGCCCCAGATGCTGCATAGCCTGTCTTCAATGCGTTGATGCGCTGCGAAAGCTCTTGCAGACGCTGATCGGTAGACCACTCACCATCAATCTGAGGGTCAGTTGTAGTAGCCTGCATGAATTGGGCCAGACTGTTGATTTGAGACTGGTTTTTGTTGATCTGCCAGAACACCGTTCCTAGGCAAGCCCACCCGCACTCGATGGTTTGCTTCTTCCAGTCATTACCATTTTTTGCAGCAGTGTTGGCGCTATTGACGGCTTGTGCGACGATACTCTGACGACCTTCATTGTACTTTTGAAGAATCGATTCCAAGTCTCTGATAAGTCCGCTAGATTGCCCCCTTGCTTCTTTGAGAGCTTTTTCGAAGCTTGATTGTGCTCCAGAACCATTAGACTGCATCGACTTGAGCGCGTTTTGGTCAGACATGATCTGGGACGCGACCTTGGCAACTGATGGTTGTAAGGACTTCATGAGTTCGAGCACTTTTGCTTGTGCAGCGGAGGATGTCTTTTGGGAAATATCTTCCTTCTTGGAAAATTCAAGAACACCTGTGCTGTCTGGAACTTCGCCCTTAGCAGGTGCTGCAATTGTGATGGAACCGCAATATTCGGTGCGCGGGTTGGCAGCGCGATATGAGCTGGTGGACTCGTTATATGGATAAGAGAACTTATTGACAAAACCAGTTGAAATGTTACCCGTGGTAGTTACCGCATAACCAATAGTCTGATCGCCGGTATATGAGTTAATATACTGACGGCAAACTTCAGACGCCACCCAGCTAAATACTACATCCTCGCCGTTAATCAGTGCTGCGGACCTATATACGCCAAAGTCATATATGTAGTTTAGTCCAGCTTCCTGCAATACGTTCGCATGCGTGTTGCCTGTCTCGGCGATGCTGGTTACGCCATATTGCAGTCCCGAAAAACCGGATGTTAGCGGAACCATTAGAATGCTTGCTACAGCCATTCGCAGGGGCATCCAGAACGACGAGATGACCTGACCCCCTGGTACCCCCTTGTTCGCAGTCTGAATGATGTAGTTGGCGCCACCCACAACAAGAAGTACGGCCATCATGAAAGCGCCGATCGTGTTCAGGGTCAGCGATAGGACAGATAGGAGAGACTTCTCGCCGTGGGAACCTGTGTCTGCGCCATACGTGATCCAGTTGATGACTTTCTGCCCGAAGTCATAGGTGGCATTTGACGTGGCCGATAGCGAGCTGAATTTGAAGGTGTCGTCCGCCAAGGCCATCTGGGCCGCAACCAGGCAGCTGACTCCTATGATCAATGTAAGAGTTTTCAGAGAAAAAGCCCTCGTACTACTCATTGGGCTCTCCTGACTCTCCTGCTCTACGTCGAGCATTTTCCTCATTCAGGGCTTTCAAAACCTTAGTGCTCATCATGAGTCGCATGCCCGAGTAGAGAAGCAGTGGTACACCTAAAAACAGGTTGGAATTCATCCAGTCACCAATCTTCAGCCCCATGGCAACGCCACGAGGTATCAAAACCAGCCCATAGATAAGCGGGATTGTGACTGCGGCCACCATCAGGCGATGGCCGATTATCGACTTGGCGATCAGATGATCACTGATCACCTCCGTGGGGATGATGACCCTGTTTGAGACAACGTTGTTATTAAGGACGGTGCGCAGCAGGGGGAAGGATCCTCTTTTCTTAAGGATTGACGCCTGGTTGGACCAGGCTTTGGTGGCAAGCACAAACTTGACCGATCCCATGAGCGCGCCCGACTTTTTGGGGGGTGGTGGCTGTGCAACCTTGTCTTCATCAGCCTCAAAAGGCTGCGATTGATGCTCGCTTCTTACCATGATCTATCTCACTGGGGGCGTTTAGGCTAGCCTTGCGATTATGGTATAAGAATACGATACATTGTTAAACGTCTTGAGGTGGTACCTTGCTCGACCAACCCAGCACCCGAGGAGGCGGCTACGAACCAAGCGTTTTGGACGCTTCGGTCGTGGCTACAAGATGGCAGGAGGTCGGCGCGTCGATTGCCCGACTTATGACCTGGATGGATCACCAAGAGGTGTGGTTGAGCCAGGATGGCGAGGCTGAACTCATCCAGATGCTCAATCGCCTCATTGAGCTAAGCGAACAGGAATCATGGGTCAAGGATGTGCACAAGCCCCAGAACGCATCGGCCTTAGCCGAGCTGCTGGCCTGGGTGACGTCGTCAAGATTCTTTAGGGTGCTCGAAGTTATGGATCGCAACTCTCCAAATTTCGTTAACCGCCTTGTGCTGGCCCTAGGTCGCATTGGTGGTGATCCTGGCCGGTACGTTGATCTGTTCTATGAGCGGGTTCTGGTGGTTCATCGTGGCGAACTTCTTGGACTAGTTTTTGGAAATAGCCGGTCCAGTGCAATTACAGAAACCATCCGAACGATTAGGAACACGAGAAATGTCTAAGTTAAAGCCAGCTGCATTTTTGCTGTGCGCCAGTTTGGCTATGAGCGTGCAGGTGGCTGCTGCAGCAGACGAGGCGATGGTCGACTCAGCATGCGATATAGATGAGATGATGGCGGCTAATCAAAAAAAGATGAACGAGTTGGCAGTAGGTATTTACAAGGTTAATCTTGAAGAGCCGCTTGCCAAGCAAATTGAAACTGCTCCCTCTGTAAAAGATGCAAGCTGCCTTCCGATTCTAGATACTTTGGATACATTGTTACGCATGCGGATTCCCTCTACGGGTGCGATCATGAGCGGAATCATGGCGAAGATCCGAGACATGGCTTGCAAGTACGCCAACGATTTCATCGGTGGCGTGGTAGGGAAAATGCAGTTTAACGTATCTGACCCCTACGGCATCGCCTCAGTTGGCATCGGTGCTACCACTGGCGAGGGCGGCACTCAAGTCGAGCAATACGACTTTGGTGCTGTCGTGCGGGATAAAGTCATGGAGGCAGCTGCTGCAAAAGCCCGTGAGGTAATGAACGAGCAATCTCGCGGTGTTGCTGACAAGATCCCAACTGTTACACCCGATCGACTCCCGCGTGTTGAAAACAGTGTTAGGGACGTTGTTAAGGATGCTGCGAATGGCCTCTAAGTGTTTACTCAACATTGCAATTTCTGCGGCCTTGCTGGCTGGAGCTCAGTCGGTAAGTGCAACGGGCATTCCTGTCTACTGCTATAACTGCCAAGATGCAACATTCAACGCTGCACACAGCATCATTGATGCTATACGTATTCAGACTGAAGCTCAGATGAACGCTGCCGATTACGTGATGCGCACGGAGCTTGCCCTCCAAACAGCGATCGCAACTGCAGATGGCGTTACCAAGCAGCGCATCCAGAACGCATATGTGTCTGATCCTTCTATCGCTAAACCTCGTTTGGCCTGTGCACAAACCGCAACTGCAAACATCCGATCGGGCGCTAAAGGAGCAGCAAATACTGTTCGCAAAGCCTTGAGCAAGAAATCCTTGCAGTACAATGAGCGTGGCGTAAA
The DNA here is from genome assembly GCF_034427815.1 of Pseudomonas gebzensis. Taxonomy (NCBI): domain Bacteria; kingdom Pseudomonadati; phylum Pseudomonadota; class Gammaproteobacteria; order Pseudomonadales; family Pseudomonadaceae; genus Pseudomonas; species Pseudomonas gebzensis. The sequence goes on along the minus strand of NZ_JAXQNS010000013.1, from coordinate 79,370 downwards.
CCTACCACCTGGCGAATCTCGAAAAGAGTATTCGGTTACCAAGGTAATCGAAGTTTTTGCAAAAGACGATACGGATCCTACGACGGTCATTGATGATGCTCCAATTGCCAATGATGCCCAGGCAATTGCCAAGCACAGAGAAATACGGGACGCTACTACCAATCCGTTCCCTGTTGAGCTCCCTCCCGATGAAGAAGTCAAGCGCATCGAGAAAAAGGGCTCGCAGGGTGAACGGGAGGGGCTTTCCCAAATGAAAGTCCTGGCTGCGCGACAGCAAGCCGCACAGTTCATTTTAGACAAAGACGAGAGTAATCGCATTCAGTACATCAATTCAGGCTCGTTTAAAGAGCAGTTGGATTATTTAACTGAAAGCATGGACCCTGACACCAAAAAACTTTGGACCACAGGGAAGCTCTCGAAATACCAAGTGGACGAGCTAGGCTACAGCTATCGCGCTTTGTCTCAAACTTGGATCAAACAACAAAGCGCAAGCGTTAGCCAAATTCAGTTGCAAAAAGAACAGTTGCTCGCCACAGCAGAGCTTCTGCATCAGCAGGGTATTGCGAATAACCTAGCTTACGAACGTAATAAATTGATGGCTATGAAAGAGCTTCGCGAAGTTTCTAAAGACGGTCTGAAAACACGCTAAGGGGCGTTGAATGAGTGTTGAAAACGAATTGGCAGCCAGATTATCTGAGCGAATGAGCACTGAGCTTTCGGCAGATGAGGAGCTCGACGCTGTCCGAGAAATGGAATCTCTTTCTCGCGAAGATGCAGGTTCCCGCGTTGAGCCGACCCTGGACCTGAACGATGTCGAATCGCTGTTGGATCGGGCTTTTGAAAGCGCCACTGAAGAGTCGTCCGATCACGCTGGAATGGACTCCACGCTCTCAGAAGACGATTTGCTCGACTCTGCATCATTCGGAGAGGACGATCTTTCAGACGATGCTCTGCCAGGGGCAGACTCCTCTGAGGAGATCGCGGACGAGACCACGGCAGGACCTGGTCCAAATGAAAGCCTGATGGAGCGACTCGGAGAATCATTCGGGGACAAGTCTAAGGGTCCGGGCGGAGAGCCCGATGTTGCAGAAGATGCTCATGGGATGAGCCTCAACGCCAAGGATGCCTCTGTCAACGCTGCAATTAATGCTGCCATGACCCAACTGGGAAACGACACCGATGAAAGCGTCAAGCGAGCTATGGCGCAGGGAGACCGAGCAAGTCCGCAGGTACAGCAGGCTCAGCAAGCTCAGTTCGGCATTATTCAGGGCATGAGTTTACTGGGTGGGGCTGGTTTGATGGCGTTGGGGAACATGGTCAAGGCTGGAAGTGCTAGCATTTCCAATGGTGTTGCCAGCAACAAGTACCACCGCCTGTCAGGCGAAATCAGTACGCTGACCGGCGACATGGATACCATACTCAATAATCTCGACAGCGCTGGATTCACCTCGGCATTGAATGGGCTCAAAGACGAGCACAAAGTAGAATTTGTTAAGGAATTCATGTCGAGGCCTGAGAACAAACAGCAAGTTGATAACCTCGTGCAATCTGTCGGCAACCTTTCGACGAAGGCTGAGAAAGCACTTGTCGCTGGCGCAGCTGCAGGCTTTTCTGCAGACCAGCTTGATGTTGAAGTTGGTCGGAAAATTAAGAGCCTCAATGACAAGCACAAGCTGATTCTTGACTCGCTAGAAGATCACAATGGCAAGAAACTCAGCGAACGCTTGGACAGCGTGCTCAACAGGATCGGCGAGATGCTTCAACAACTGTTCAGAGCTGTGACGGACAAGCTTGGCTTCAACCAGCGCCCTGGGATGTAACCAATGGGCAAGGTTATGCGCGATGTCTCTATGCCAGCAATTTGGGGCGTACACCCGGAGGCTCAGTTCAATCCCATTGTCGTCAGGGGACAGCTTGTAACGACGGTGGAATGCGCACCCGCTGAGTGGGGTGCGCGGCTCGATGATCTTGGTTTTAAGAAGGGGAGCCGTGCATGGCTGCGTCTTGGCCCGATTACTGAATCCGAATTCCAATACCTCTCGCCTGCAATCGTCCTAAAAGGTTTTCGGACTGATGACCTGGTTGGCGATGGACTGGAACTCGTTGAACGAGCTGTACCAGCAGCCCTGCAAGACGAAATCGCCAATATCTGGCAAAAAAATATTGACGCCATTCTATTTGAGCTGAGCTTTCATGGAGTCAAGTCAAAGGCCGCTGCCTGGTCGCATGTTGAATCTGCCATAGAAGGCGACACAACCCCCGAGGCCGATTCTGTCGTTGAACTCGCGTTTGCGCGAATGCTTCACGAAGGACGATTGACGGGTGACTCACTAGAATATGCTGTGGCTATGAAATGGGACGGTGTGCCTGTCGATGAGCTGCTGCCTCGCGGTAAGCTGATTCTTGGTACTGGTGACTCAGTAAACTGGAGTGACGCATCGGATATCATAAAGTCTGGCCGCCTGGCTTCTCCCATGCGTGCTGGGGATCAAGAAGCGTGGGTGTACGAGAATGGTCCTCGATTCGTAGGTGGCATATGCGTGTCTACCCTTGGCAGAATCGAGAGGCACCAAATTCAGAACCTCGACATTGAACAGCCCGTAATCCTACCGATCGAGAGGCCCCAAGTCGAAGGACCCACAGAACCAACAGTTCCAACGAGTTTGGACTTCTCCAGCTTCACAAATGAGGTCCGGAGTTCTGCGCTGGCATTTGTGTGCAATAGCATCTACTTCCCAGGAGACCATTGGCGGTCCGATCTAGCTATAGCGGCTAAGGATGAACCTGAGCTAGCTGAGGTAGTGGAGTCGGTAGAGCAGATGCTCAATCAAATTGAAGGCGCCATACAGGCACTCTCACAGCATTATTACGGCTCAATAGGGGTTGGATTTTGTCTAGGGCGTTCTCGACATGGTCTGGACGACAATGAGGTCATGCTGCGGCTAGGAAACTTCAATGAGCATGGCTTTTACATGGTTGCCAGTGGAGTGAAGTCAGTGCCCGTCATGGATGGCGCTGTAATGGATTTAGGGAAGTCGGCGAATCTAGTCGACATTGACCTTCGAGCGACCCTGAGAGCATTCGAGGTGCAATCCAAAGCGCTAGGGCATGCAGTTGGTGTAGAGCGCGCTGTGCCGCTGGCGCTTTGCAAAGGACACAGGTTCACCAATGCGCTTACATACGTTAGCGAGGCCGACCTCGGCGCAGGCGTATCCGCTGAACAACTGATGTTGCTCGCAGCCGTAGCAAGTGCCAAGTACGGTGTCGCAAAAACATCCATCCATGGTCCAATGATGGAGTCGGATACCGACCTCAAGATTTTTAGCCGACCTGTACCCAGTGACTCCGATGGTGTTGCATACAGTGAGCTCAGTCTTGGCCTCACCCGTACAACTCTTGAATTAGTAGACTTTAGCCAAATACTGACCCAGATCCAGAGCGGCTCAGCGAATGGATCCATCAGCATTCTTCGAAAGGAGTTGTCTTTTGCGCACCTCACAATGTGGCGTGAAAGCAGCGGAATAGCCGAGGTTATTAGGACTGCAGAGGGTATTTCCAGCGTGTCAGGCGCCCACCTTCGCTTTTCACCTCATGTTGAGCATGAGGCAGCCGCGAAGGCCATGCTCCATACCATTGAAAAATTAGCTGTGAACGGCCTAGCCGGGGATAACGATAGCGAGCTACGCCTGGCGAAAAGGAGAGTTGAGACATTTACTCTACTTCCGCGCCTACACAAGGCAATTGAAGCCACACGTCAGGCGGACAATACTTCGCTCGTAGAGTGGGTGAGAAACCAATTAATGCGTTCCTACCAGGGGCGTATTTCTGGGTGGAGCGAAAATGGTTTGAAGCGAGCATGCACCACTGTCGCCAATGAGATCCGAGGCGGTCAAGGAGTGGTGGTGGCAGTTGGCATGGGTGACGGTCGTAACAAGTTGAAATGCTGGCAGGTCCGGGTTAGTGATGACGCGGTGCTTGAAAGTCGTGACGCCACTCTCGGTAGGGCTCTTGTGGAAACGAAGGAGCGGTACCGACTGAGGGCAAAGTTTGCCGTTTTCGATGCTGTAGCATTCTCAGACCCTGACTTATGTACCCTCCTTGCGGGAGAACGATCCAGCATCGAGAAGGTGATCGAAAAATCAACCGGCGTCTACCAGGATACCGGCGTGGTAGCCGGCTATGCGCGGAAGGACATTCGGGGCTTCAGTCGCGTTGACCTGCTTGCGCATGCTCTAGAAATGAGTCCTGAGCAGAAAGCTATTTACATTAAGCGGGAAATGATCTGGCCACGCGTAAGTTTTGAGGAGATGAAAGAGCAGGGGATTCACCTGCATACTGCCATCGCAATCGACACCCTTTGGAAGGCCATGCCAAAGACACCAAAATCATTGTCGTCGCAACATGTCAGGGCCTTCGCTGACCTAGTAGCATCCATTCGTGACGGGGTCTTTGAGCTAGTTGGGAAGATAAGGCGAGGTGAGATAGAAGATAGCGATCTTTATGACACTAAGCACATTAACGGCGCCCAGCTCGATGCAGAATTCAGGTCGCTCACTCAGCGAGCATGCTTCGACGAGATTGTTCGGGGCACATATCAAGACCGTGACCTCAAAATTCGAGGAATGAACGGCTTTAGTCTGAAAGAGTACATGCCTTTCTCTGGCTCACTTGCCATGCGAGAGCTGCTTGACAAGGCTAATTGGGATGACTTCCTGAAATCTAAAAAGGTGACCAGGCTAGCAACGGGATCCCGAGTTGCTAGGGATGAGGTGGTGCGGGTTGGAGAAGATCACCGCAAGGGAGTGTCAGTAACTTCAGAAGACTTCTTAAAAACCTTCGGATTTAGCGGAGTTGAATACGGGAACTGGACCAATCAAAAGGAGCGCGAAAAGCACCTCAATTTCTCCTATGACTCTATGATGGATTTTGCTCGGCTTATGAATTGGGAGCCTATGGCACTGAGCCTGGGCGGCCGTCTGGGGCTATGCATTGGCTCGCGAGGCCAGGGAGGTAGTGGTGCCGTTGCGCATTTCGAACCCGCAAATTATGCAATGAACCTCACACGAATGTCGGGCGACGGCTCGCTCGCTCACGAGTACTTCCATGCCCTCGCCAATCACTATGGCCACATACACACCGGCAAGCCTCAGGATCTACTTGAGACATTCGGGTATGCCCTGCAACGCAAAGGGCCGATGCCTGTGACTCATCACTCCAACCTCCGTGAGTCCGTGCGATCTGCGTTTCGAGATCTGCAAGTGGCCATCATGCGTAAGCCAGAACCAGGGGCGGACGCTTCTGTCATCGACAATTATACTGAGCTCTCTGACATGATGCAGGTCTCGCTTGACACCTCAGCCTACTACGCTGAGCCATGTGAGATGTTTGCACGCGCCATGGAAATCTGGTTCGCCGATCAATTAGCATTCCAAGGAAAAAGGAATGATTATTTAGTGCGAGACGGGATTGGGGGCGAGGTATATCCAGATGCTGAGCACCTGCAGCGGATCAACCGTTGGGTTACGCCGTTACTAGAAGCGATCGAGCTTGAAGTGAGAACTGTTTCGCACCCGATGATGGGTGACATCCAAATGCCCGTATTGCACAGTGAGGACCGATCCTACAGCCCTATTACCTCGAAAGATTTGGTAGAGCTTGCAAGTCACGAGTTGAACCGTCTGTTCGCTCGGTCGGCACCTAAGCTCATGCTTTTTAGTGAAGAAGGCGGTAAGGCTGGTTATTATCGAGCCGCTCTAGATGTGGTCGGGCTGAACGAGCGTTATGCAGATAATGAAACGGTTTACCACGAGGCCTGGCACGCTTGCGAAGCGAAGCTGTTGACCGCCATGGAGCGAAATTATCTGAGGGAAGCGTTCAGCCCAAATAGCGCTCTTGGAGGTTACGTCGTTGACGCGATGCGCCAAAATGAGTTGCCGGAACTGGCTATAAATGCTGCGCTATGTAGTCCTGCTGAAATGCAGGCCTACGCCTTCCAGCTCTGGGCTGTTGGCAAGCTCGACCTGACAGAACAGCGCATCAGCGAGTTCTACAAGGTACGGGGATTTGTAGATGACGTCAGTACTGTAGCTTCGCTACTGGGGGTGGGAAGAGCAGAGGATCTGTTCAAGGCATTCATGAAGGGTGAAATGGCAGTCAGAAGCGAAAACCAGGCTGCTGCAAGGGTAATATCAGTACACATCCCTCTGCCGTCAGATGATCAACTAGATAGATCGGCGGGAACGCCTGCGCCCAGCTATAGGGGTATGCGATAAAAAAAGCCCTCGTGAGAGGGCTTTTTTAGTTGGTGGCCTACTGCCTTGCCTTCAAGCTTGCCCAATCATTAGCGAGGGGGACGCCACCAAACGCCTCAATCACGCCACTGGAATTTTTGAAAGTCACGAATGGTGTCCCCATGCCAGGAGATGCTTCCCCGATGCTGTAGAACACAGCGCCAGCAGGTTTGACTTGCTCATAGTCCCCCTCAGTCAGAGATGCGATTTCCGTATGGTGGTCTTCCGCTCTCCACTGCTTATTGAGCACTTGGTCAAGCATCTCCAAGCCTTTAGCGTGGCTCTCGCTGTAGGTCTTCTGGATCAAGGCAGAGATGGGGTAACTACGAGCGTCCAAGAAGATTGGGATCCACCGGAATTCGACATCATAGGCAGCAGAGATCGCTGACTGCTGCTTGTACAGGCGCTGGCATGCGTGGCAAAGGGGGTCGAAAAGCACATAAACAATATTCGAACCTTCCGTTGTGCTGATGTAGTTCAACTCAGAAATGCCAGCATAAAACTGTTTGCGCTGATATTCGGCCTTTGTGGCCTGCGCCTTGAGGCCAGGATTAGGGTCGAAGGGGTCAGCCTGCGCTGAGCTTGGAACAGCTGCAGGCCCTACTGCTGACGAATCGTTAGGAGTCTGAGCCGTCGGAGCGGATGCCATGGAAGGCTGTGGCTGGGGTGCAGATTCGGGTTTCTGCATGACACGGCTTCGCTTATCCATCAGCGGTCCATTCAGGAGCTTAGTACCGTCAGCAGACAGGTACACAAACCCAGACGTCGCGGAGTTGTCTCGGTCGACCAGCATGTCAACTTCCCATACGAAGGTACCCAGGCCGAAATCGAGCTTCTCAACACTGCGCACGGCAGATCGCGGCATTAGTCGAAGGATGAGGGACGTGTCAGCGCCACTAGGATGGATGACAGCCACATCTGCAGGATGATCTCCGACTCCAGGAGCAGGTTGGCCAGAAGCGGGATCCGGTGAAGCAATAGCGTTGGTCTCAGGGGCGCTGCTTTTACTCGATATCAGGTACCAGCCTCCTGCAGCAGTGCAGGTAAAAGCGATGCACGCAATGGCAAGGGCGAGCCGATTGAACACTGGTTGACGTTTGACAGCGAAATCTTGAGACATTCATTGCTCCTGTGGGAAGTCGTGAGGCACGAACACGATCCATGCGTGGGCGCGGAAACGGTGCTCGGGACTAAAATTAACATCGTATCGTGATACTACACGGAGTAATTGAATCCTGCTAGGATACGCCGAAGCTGGGGTCGAGAGGGCGCCAGGCTGAACTGGAGCAAGGCGTGTCAACCTCGAATCCCACCCAAGCGACCCAACGCACTAAACCCGCGAGCGCGTCCAGATCAAAAGTGAGGCCTGCTGTTGCAGCGGATGAGCTCGCTGATTTGAACGGGCTTTTGGCAATGGCCCAGGTAGGGCTCAATGCCCGCGATGAGAAAACGATCAAAAATCGAATCATTGCTGGACTCTTTGGGTTGATGCTCGTTTCGATGACTGGGAATGTTGTTCAGTACGTATACCAGCCTGAGCCTAAATTATTAGGCGAAACGAGTGATGGGCGGATTAGACCTCTGCCACTCTTGTCGGAGCCTATGTATTCGCATAAGGAAATTCTGGCGTGGTCTCAGAAATGTGTCGAAGGCGCATATCGACTATCTTATGTCGACTGGAAAACATCGCTCAGCAATAACACGTTCTGTTTCTCGGATTCAACGCGCAAAGGATTTTCGGACAGCTTGCAAAAAATTGGCGTTCTAAGGTTTTTAACCCAGGAGCTTCAAGGGAACATTTATGCGAAATCGATGCAGCCAATCATGCGTTCTTACGCGATGAACAATAAAGGCTATTACGAATGGGTGGTAGATATCCCCTATACCATTTATATCGATGGTCGTGAGCGCGGTACATTGCCAGTAGTAATGACGATGCGTATCCGCAGAATGTCCCAAACAATCCGTGAAGATGGGCTCTGGGTTGAATCCTACCGCGTAGTGCCTGCGGGGCAAGGGCGTTGACGATGAAATCAATCGCTTTATCAGTTGCCCTATCAGCAGTTGTAGCATCTGGGGTTGCCCTCGCAGATAGCGAAAGCGCGGTAGTGAATCGAACTGAAGCCGCTGATGAACAGCGGAACGAATTCGTAAGCCATACTGAGACGATTCTGGGGGCCGATCCGCGTTCGATTATAAAAGCTAGACGTGCCATCATCCAGAACAGTGCGGCTCAGCGTGTCCCGATCGTGGAGACATTTGAGGATTTGAGCGAACCTCTTCTGGATATTGAAGAGACCTTCGAAGTCAGCAGTGAGCCTTCAGCTAAAACACCAATCATTAACATTGCGCGCTACATGAGCTCAAATGTTAACTTCGTGGACGCCTATGGCAATCCCTGGCCAGTCAGGAAAGTCCAGAGTTATTTAAGCGGGCTGGTCGATATCCAGAAAGCATCAGATCCGGCACCACAAACAGACGGAGATGCCAAAGGCGGTAATAACGGCATAGACCCGATGGACCCCCAAGCGGGCTCGTTCACCCTGACGGCACTAAAACATGGCGCAACTGGGAACATTACAGTATTTCTTGTAGGCCGTAGCCGCCCAGTGACGATCATGCTGGAGGGGCAAGCAGGCGTATTCCATAAAGAAGCGACAATGAAGCTTTTCTCGGAGGTTGGGCCACAAACCGACCTGGCGAAAGTCAGCCGGGGTGATGAGGTAACCGTTGGTACCCGTGCTGACGCAGATCTCAATAACACGCTATATGGAATTGGCCCGATCGGTAGTCAAGCAATGGTAGTTGAAGGTGGCGAGGGGCGAGCATGGACCATAGGCAAATGGATGTATTTACAAACACCTCTCTCGGTATTCTCACCACGGGTTGAAGGCGCAACCCATGCCAATGGGAAGTATCGTGCCTATAAGTTGCCTGCCAGTACTGTAGTCATGGCAAGCAATGAAGAAGGCAAAACGGTAACTCTCAAAATTAAGCGCATCGCCCAATCAGATGCCTTATCCGAAACTATGAATGGAAGTGGCTTCTAATGGCGCAGAGTATTGATGATGTCGAACTGGATAGCGTCGACGCGAATCCAGATGACCGCATTTCTGCGCGGAATCAAGTTGAGATTCCTGGTGTTGGCGGCATGGGTGCAGTTAAAAGCATCTTTGGACCTCAAAACCGGAAACGACTGTTTGTTATTGGAGGTCTCGCTGCAGTTGTTCTAGGCAGCTTTGGCTGGAGTTACTACTCAATCCAAGAGCCCCTTAAAGGTGGGGCTGGCGAGGTGACCGGTGGGACCGCTCGCACTCAAAAGAACGCCCAGCCGACAGATATGCAAAGGGAGGAAGCTACTCGTTATAACGATGAGGAGCTACCAAGAATTCAAGAGGAAAATCCTATGACTCACCCGATGGTGGTGACTGAGGATACGGGTGAGTTCAATCAAACGCGAGGATTCACACGGCCAGATAAAATCACCAATGCTGGCGATACCACTTCGGACCGGCGCTCAGATCAGGCGAGCCAGGACGGTAGCAGGGTACAGCCAAAGCAGGTGGTACCTCCCTCGACTCAAAGCGTCGAATTAATAAGCAAGCTCATGCTTGCTGAAGGTACAAATGTTCCTCAGTCCGAAACAATATCGTGGGCTTACCAGGCTCCAAAAAGAGCCACTTCGACTTTGGCCAGTGACACTTCGACTAGGACATCATCTGAAGCATATGGGAATAAAAGCTACGACAGTGCAGGTCAGGTGACTGGAGAGCTGCCAACCAAGTGTCAGAATCCGATCATTAGGGCTGGACATCAGTACGTTGCGCGCTCGACGATGGCGCTGAACAGCGATGTTGGCGGCCCTGTAATTGTAGAGCTTGTGAATGGCCCGTTGCGGAAGCACCGACTTTTCGGTGGGTTTGAGCGTAAAGATGAATGGATGCGGATGGAGTTTAGCTCCGTCGGTGGTATCAAAGATCCAGTCAAAGTTAATGCAATCGGCTTGGATATGGAGACAGTCCTAAATGCTGTAGGCGGCGATGTCAACTACCATACTTTATACCGATACGGGTGGTGGGGCTTCGGCACAGTTCTTAGCGCAATCGGTAAAGCTGCAGAAAGAAACTCAGATAAGCAAACCATTTTCGTTGGTGACAGTGTGGTAACCAACACAGCAAGTGACACAGCGCGTGAGATAAAAATGGCAGCAGGGGATCTGGGGCAATCACTCGGAGATGTGATGAAGGACCGCATTAATCGGCCTCTAACAGTGTCACTTGCAGTAAATGACTTGGTAGGCATCGTCTTTATGGAAGATGTGTGCGGCGATAAATAATTCAGGAAAATTGATATGGCTAACACAAACCAGCCTCCAAGAGACGATTACGGTTTTGACGAGGATGAGCTCAGTCGACCAATCAGTGACTCGGATCGGGATCGCGAATTCTTCCGCGATGATGATGATTCGATTCGAGATGACGTGGATAGAGACGATTTCGATGACGGACCAGAAGCGCCCTCAACGTCCTCTATGCAGAGTGCGCCTGAAACGGCAGAAAACTTTTTTTCTAAATACCGCCTGTATCTGATTGTGGGTGGCTGCGGTCTAATCATTTTCGGAGGGTTGGTTTGGGCCGCCATGAGAATGATGGCCCCCCATCCGGTTACCAGGAGTAGTGCTCCAACAGACTTTTCATCCCAGGCAATGATGCAGCGTACTAATCCTGCGACTTCTCCTGCCACCGATCCTGTTTTGATAGATGAAGAAGTAGTACCTGGACCGCAGCGGGCTTTTCCTAATGAGGACCAGGTTCAACCATCACCAGTGGGTCAAGTCCAACAACAAGTAGCCCCCATCACACAGCGGACCGTCCAGGAGCAAGACGACACTTTTTATGATTCGCTTGTACGAAGCTCTGACCGTGGCTCGGCAGAAGAACAAGTACCTAAGGTGCAGGCTGGCAGCGTATCCTCGCGAACGGACGACAAACTGGAGGCGTTGTCTAAAGCAATCACCGATAGCAGTCGAGAAATGGGTATCGTGTTGAATGCTGTGAAAGTATTGAGCGAGGACGTTAAAAGTCTGCGTCAACAGGTCGAGGCAAATAGTTCTAAATCCACTGCGCTTGAAAGTCAACTCGGGAAAGTGAGTGCTGGCCTGGACGACCTATCCAGGAGAACTGAATCGAGGCTCAAAGAAATTTCAAAGAATGCCGTTGGTGCGGCTATTGCAGCTGTAGCTAAGGATCAGAGACCAAAGCAAGAAAAACTGGTGCTTGTGGGAGGTAAGAGAGAGTCCGACTCACGGCCTTTACCCAAGCAGTCGGCCTCTGTTTCCAATACTGCTCCTACGCCTATCGTGCAGAAAACACCTGTCCGCGCAGTTGCTGCATCAGCACCGCAAGAGAATAAAGGAAATCAGGGACAGCAGTGTCAAGCACGAACTGTCTCGCAAAACTGGAAAGTTAAAGGCATCACCAATAGCGGCGCATATGTGCGACGAAGCGATGGCGAGGCGGCTATGCTTAGGCTTGGCTATGAGGTCTCTGGATTCGGGCGTGTCGTAAGTTTCGACCCCGTATCGCGTACCGTATGCACCACCAATGGCTTGATCGCGCGCTAGTCGGAAACACCAAATGGATTTTACAAGTATCTTCATGAACCTAAGTGCTGAATACCCTGTATTCTTGAGCACGATTCTCTACCTTTTCGCTGCGATAGGCGTATGGATTTCGGCAACCGGGATCTTGGCGATCGTTAAGCTAGGCAGGAGGGATACGGGTCTTGCTACACCAGGTTCCCATATTATGTGGCGAATCATTGGTGGGTCTTCACTAGTGGATCTGTCTCTCTGGACGAAAGCTTGGAGTGGCACTTTATGGGCAAATGCCGACCCCTTGGGTATCTCTGAGTATTCAGGTAGCGGAAATGGCGTGTATGACTCAGCGATCATGGCAGCTATCGGGATCATGGTTTTGACTGGTTATGTAACTTTGGGTCGCGCTTACATGATGGCGGCTAAGCTTGGAACTGTTTCAATTGAGTCTCGTGGTGACTTGGTCGGCAGTATCTTTGCAAGAATCGTCGCAGGTTCGGCATTGGTGTGTACGGTACATGTCGCGATGGCAATCCAAGCCTCTACAGGCTTGGGGTTTTTTAAATAAGCTGGAGAAATACTGAATGATCGTTAATAAGGCAGTTGGAATTCGTCTGGCTATGGTGGCCGCAGCGGCTGTACTTCTCACGGCCCCGTGTGTAGCTTCTGCGGCATCCGGCCCGTTGCTTTCTACATTTATGGAGGGCTGGAAAGATGAAACCAAAATCGGGCTTCCAATCCTGTTGCTGCTGATCGGTGGCCTCGGTGTTTTGTTTGCCTCGTGGGGCATCATCTCAGCCATTTCCACCAAGAAGCAGAACCAGCCACTGACCTGGCAGCTCTTTGCGATTCTTGGAGGCGCAGCTGCAGTTGTAGGCCCGATCTTCGTACTGGCAACGTCTGGTTCCCTTACCTCGGGCCAAGGCAACGGTTCTAGCCAATTTGACGATTTGGGCATCAAGTACTAAGGGATTTCTAATGATTGGAACGGTTGACAATCCCGAGCTCGCAATGAAGATTATTTGTGGGCTTTGGCATGAACATGATCGATTAAAACCTATTGGCATGAAAGTGCTCACCAAGGCGAATTTCAAATGCTCGCAATGTGGTTTTGTCAGTCGTTCCAGCAAAAGGATTCCACACGGATTCATGGTTCCAGTAGACCTAAATCACCCAGGCTTCGCAGCAAGCTCGATCGATCGGGCAATATGTCTCTGTCCGTTCTGCGCGGCTGCAAAGGCTATCAATTGGTCCGCAGTAGAGCATCCCGCGCATCATGGCGAAATCCTCCCAGTAGCTGGGTCTCTAATCTGGTTGCCTGAGATGCCCCAGGCAAAACTCAACCTGATTGCAACTTACATTGCCATTAGCCAAAACTGCATGGATGTGACTCATCCATTGTTTGAGTCCCTGCACCAAGCAGACTTGTCTTTTCGAGGACGCAAGGCACACCTAGCAAGTAATATCCCTCTTTATAAAGAGGACTGTGATTCAGACTTTGCTCGTGCCCTGGCGTTGCTTCCAAACGAACTTATGGCTTCGCGTGACAAAGTTCTGAAAGGTGTCAGGTTTTGGCCAAACGTAGTTTATTGGGGGCCGCAAGCCAGATACTGGGCCCAAGCGACATACAAAGCGATAGAAGAAAAAAATAAGTTTTTTAGAGGGGTTTAGGATGGCTCTGAAGATTGGTGTCGTTTTGTTCAAAGACGCTTCACCCTTTAGCAGGGAAGGTAATGTTGCCTGCGCTTATGGTGGGAGGCCTTTTTTTTTTAATGCCACAACAGATCTTCCCTCCCAAACCCTTTGGGTCACAAACGCTCCTTCAAACTCGTTGTACGAAGCAGGGCTTAGTCGAAGCCCGCATATAGCGAGCGACGGGTATTTCCGCACAAGGTTGAGTCAAATTGCCCAAGAGCTGGGCTTGACAGACGATATAATCAGTATTGAGCAGCAAGTTAAAATCATGGCAGAAGTGCTGGGCTGCGCAGCAGACATGCTTAAGACACAGCTCGGCCTAACGCAGTATCCTGCCTATGGAATGCCTCAGGCAGTAGGGCAGATGTACGGAGGAGTTGAGCATCCAAGGAACACCTTGACGCATAACGTAGCTGAACTTGCGTGCCAGCGCTTCACAGCATGTGAAAGGCAGCGAATATACGAACGAGCCGAGCTTTTCAGCTACTGGGCTCCGCGAATGACTTGGGCTAATCAAATGCTCGAACTGCCTTTGCCGGATGGTAACGTTGAGCTAATCGCCAAACACAAACTGCCTGATCTGGGCCGTAATCCCACCTCGATTGTTGACTGGGCGTACGAGCGGGAGGCACCCCTTCCTCTATTCGCCAAGATTAAGCTTCATGGCGTTCAAGAGCGGGTAGGGCGTCTGATGAATTATGGAGCTGGGGCACTCGGAATATCCAGTCAAACAAAAAACGGCCAGGATTATGAAGCGCGTAATTTTAGGGACTGGACTGCTTTGCCAGAGCTTGCTTTCCTCAGCAACTATGGTGAAGTTGAAATTCTCGATGTTGCAATCGCTGATCGCTGGCAGAACACAGGTTTGCGCACTTTCAAAACCAAGCATTCAACTGTCTCGTACGCTTACGGGATAGCTGCTGAAAACCTCTGGGTGGGTACGCTCAGAAAGAACAGCGGAAGATTCAATATCTCAACAACTCTTTCAACCGCTTGGCTCCAAGCAGAAGATCGTATGCGGTGTCTCAAAATCGCTCTAAATCTCCAGAAAGCTGGTATGGAGATTTTAAATTATGGGAACGGGCGTATCTCCGTGGTCTGCCCCCAATCTGTACGTGGCCTGATACCTCAAGCGGCTTTAGAAAATGGACTATTGTATCCTGCCAGCTTAGAGGGGCTGAACCCATACCCGGCAAGTAGCAAAAATGCTCTTTGTGTGCAGCAGCGACTAATTACTGACAGAGAATACCTGACCAACATCCGCATAGACCGTGAATGTAGAGGGCAACTGGAGTCGGTATATGCGCCTAAACGACCAGCAAACTGAGATTGTTGAATTTCCCTCCGACCAGTCCTGCCTGGTCATCGCTGGTGCAGGCTCAGGTAAGACTACAGTAATTGCCCAGAAATCGTTGCGGTTGGCAAAAGAGCTTCCTGCAGGAAAGAACTTGCAGATGCTGACTTTCAGCAACAAGGCAGCTAAAGAAATGAAAGCCCGTGTCCAGCGGGTTAATGGAATCATCCCTCAAAATGTCACAATCGATACATTCCACAGCTTTGGAATGAAATTGATAAAAGACGACCCGCATGGATTCGGCCTGAGTCAAGAATTCAGTCTTTTGAATGAGACTGACGTTAAGCGCTCATTGCGGTCGCTTGCCCACGCCTACGGCCTGCCAAAGAAATTGGACCCTTCTGATAAGAAGCGGTTGAATCCAATACACTGGTTGAATACCTGGAGCTTGAAGCGACAAGCCGGATACGATGTGAAGAACCACGTTAAAAATAAGGATTTCCTCTGTGAGTCTTTACTCACTACGCACAAGCTTTCTGTGTCAGAAACTGAACTTGCTTGGAAGACACTTTCAGGGTTTGAGGCATTAAAGGACCATACTAACAGCGTAGACTTCGACGATCTGCTCTATCTGCCATTGTTACGGGTAAGTCGAGAGGAATGCTTTCTCGGTCGAGTTCGAGATAAGATTGGCGCTTTATTGGTCGATGAGGCCCAAGACAACAACAGAATTCAGTATGGGCTGATCGCCAAAATCGCACGAGGGCACTGTGCGGTGACTGTTGTTGGGGATGATGACCAGTCCATTTATGGCTGGCGTGGTGCCGAGGTAAAAAACCTCAAGCGGTTCCAGAGCGATTTTTCAGCTACTACCCTGAGGCTTGAGCAAAATTACCGATCGACACAGGCGATCGTAAATGTCGCCCGTGATTTGATACAGCACAACGATGAGCGAATCTCCAAATCACCGTTCTCGGAAGGGTCCGTGGGTGATGAGCCCACGCTGAACGCTTATCCTGATCACTGGCAGATGGTGCGCGAAATTGCGGAGGGAATTTCCCGACAAATCCATGATGGCGTCTCAGCCAGTGACATAGCAATATTGTATCGAACGAATCGGATGGCTGCTCTTTTAGAACCGGCGCTTCGCAGGGAGAGGATCCCGTATCATGTAGTTGGTGGTATGAGTCTCTTTGATCGCGCTGAGGTAGCTGCCATTACCAATGCCGTGCGACTTGCTCGTAATCCACAAGACTCACACGCATTGAAGTCTCTGGCGCAGTACGTTGATGGCTTTGGCGATGCTTCATGTTATGCGGTATGTGACTGGTTAGAAAATACGCCTGGATCTTCTTTGTATGAATTGCCTGAGTCGATACCCAATCTACCCAAGAAGGGGGCAACTGCCCTTCGCGCCTTCATTGGCGATCTGCAGTCAGAGGCTCTGCTATGTCACACGGCTGTCGACTTCGTCGAGTGGGCAATCGTTGGGCCGATGGCTCTGCTTGATCGAGAAAAAGATGATCAGATCAGGGAGAAGAAAAACCAATGTCTTCGTGTGTTGGCTGATAATATCCAAGATGAATTATCCGAACGTCAAGCTGCAGGAGAGTCACTTTCGTGGCGTGACATTGCGGTTGAGATAGCTCTCAGAGAATCAGGCCAGACGGAAGGCACCTCTCAGCAAATTACGCTTAGCACGGTCCATAGATCAAAAGGTCTAGAGTGGCCGCATGTTTTAGTTGTAGGCTTGAGTGAGGGCCTGATGCCCTTAGATGCCCGAAGCGATATCAGTGATGAAGACGCTGGGTACTCGCATATTGAGGAAGAGCGTCGGTTGGGATATGTGGCCATCACTCGGGCCAAAGAGACCTGTGTGCTCTTCCATTCAGCCAGGTACGCATTCCCTGGTTCTGACGATAATAAGGTTTACGAGCCATCTCGCTTTCTCAGCGAGATGGGGTTCTCTTGTGAATCTTTAATGCAACCTGATCTTAAAACTGTGCAGGAAACGCATCCCGGTTCGTATAACGAAGTGCGTTCGGCAATGAATAAAGCAATGGGAATGGTATTCTGATGTTTATCGATCGATTTCTTGACAACATTGAAGACTTATACGACGGCTGGAGGGGGTGGACTGCCTCAGATCCAACTCAATATTTCCCCATCGCCTGTGCCCATGACGACAATACCATGGCGCTATTCAACGGCTCGCTCATGAGCGTGATTCGGGTGAACGGTTTCATGGGGCAGTATTTTCCAACCCAATTTGAACGCTTGCGTGACGAATGGATCAAGTTTATTCGTATGACTACGAATGGAAAAAAACAAAAGGGCAGCGATTTATTTTGGTTTCTTGAGTTTGATCCAGACGGCATGCGTGATGAGATTTTGCAAAGCCGTAAGCTGATGATCGAGGCAGGCAAGCGACGGGGGCTGAATACCGAAGACGTACTTCTGGAAGAAGCTGAGGTCTATGGTTCAATATGTGCGCGAGAACGACAATATTTACTGGTCGTAACGCATATTGATGCCCTGCCTAAAGCAGATCAAAAGACCGCTTTGGAAGAGCGAAAACGTGACATCAAGGTCGCAGCCAAGGGTCGCAACAGCATGAGCCTCAAGGCCGGTGTGCGCGCTTTGGAGGCTCTCCATGAGCAACAGGTTAACAAGGTCAAGCTGTTTATGGGTCGCGAGGCGAGCCGCTATTCATATGAGAGGCTGGATAGCTACACAGCTTTGAAAGAAATGCGATTTGCCATGTTGCCCGCTGCAACCGGTCCTGGATGGAAAGCCTTGCTAAAGCCCAAGGATATTCGCTCCCGTGGAACGGAAGAGGTACGTCAGGCATATAAGGACGCGCAGAAGTCAGATGGTAAGCCCAACGACTGGTCATTTAAGCTGCCACCTAAATTATCGCAGCAGATGATGGAAGACTGCATAGATCTGGGGAAGTTTGCTGTCATTGGAGATCGCGTGTATGCGCCAATGTACGTTTCTGAGCTTGCTTCGATGCCAGAACACCTTGAAAGCTTCCTTGCTACTTGCTACACCCGGAGGTTGCCAGTCCGTCTGGCCTATAGCTTGATGACCAATTCACACCAAGCGAATTATTGGAATCGCCTTTTTGCCTCAGTGTTTTCGTTCGCTTCGCAAAGCAATCGTCAGATATCCAAAGCTGATCAGGCCCTGTCCCTCTATGAGGAACAAGGTGGATCTGTTTTGGGATATGGTTTGGCAGCTGCGACCTGGGCAAAGGTAAATGTTACCTACGACGTGCAAGGCGCTCCACGTTATGATGTAGAAAAGCTGCAATCACGTGCACGAGATGTTGAAACACTGCTCCAGCAATGGGGCGGGCAACAAGTAGAGACTATGTACGGTTGTTCGATTGAGGCAACGATGTCGTCCACCCCTGGGTACGCGATTCCACCCATTTGTCCGAAGGCGCCGCAAACTGAATTTGATATTATTACCCAACTCCCCCTCATGCGACCAGCTAAGATATGGGATCCTCAACTTGGCATGTGGTTCAGGACTGGTGACGGTTTGTTGATGCCTCATCAGCCCAAGAGCAAAAAACAAAATGCCATGATATCTCTTATCACTGGGGGGATGGGATATGGAAAGTCTAACTCCATCTCAGATCATATTTTTTATTTTGCCAATCATCCCTTGGCTCAAGAAATGGCTTACATTCGAGTCATTGACTTTGGTGCTTCCTCTTCTGGCGTTGTGGACATGATTAAGGAGTCCTTGCCCAATGATAGAAAGCACGAGGCTGTTTTCTCTGAATTCAACAATACCCAAGATGGTATTGTAAAAAATCAACTTGATTTGCGCCTTGGTTTACGGGTGCCTTTGGCCGATCACAAGGCATATCTTAAGAATCTTTTTAGCGTTGTATGCCATGAGCTTCTTGCTTCCGCTGGCGTCGCTAACGTTATGAGCATTCTCAGCGATGTGATCGATGAAGCCTATAGTTCTAAGAACCCACAAAATCGTGGCGCGCAGCCTAACTTCTACGAGCCCTATGGGGCGCACCCTAGCGTAGTGCAAGCCCTTGAAAAGATTGAGTTCAATTATCGAGGAGACGATACCTACTACGATATTTCTGACGCTCTGGCCGAGTACGGCATCAAAAATAAGGACGATGGGGTCATCTATGCTGCCAGGGTCGCTCAGCGTTATGCGGTTCCCACTTTATCTGATGTTATTCGTGCTGTTGACCGTGTGGCGCCGAGCCATGAGCGCTCTCAGCATAACGGCAAGCCCTTAACTAACGCGATCGGGGTGGCGCTCTCCTCCGCGAATACCCTGTTCCCATGCATGCAGGGTGTGACCAACATCGATATCACTGAAGCGCGTGTGTGTGTCTTTGACATGACTAC
Organism: Pseudomonas gebzensis; assembly: GCF_034427815.1. Lineage (NCBI taxonomy): Bacteria > Pseudomonadati > Pseudomonadota > Gammaproteobacteria > Pseudomonadales > Pseudomonadaceae > Pseudomonas > Pseudomonas gebzensis. The sequence continues at coordinate 60,104 of NZ_JAXQNS010000013.1, read as the reverse complement.
CGTTTTTGGTCGAGGAACAGAACCCTTTGATGATTGGATCAGGACCATTCTCTTTTCCGTTGCGATGCGTCTATTGACAGAGGATCTATTCATCAACCTTGAGTATACTGGCGCTGAAATCAAGAAACTTCGCAAATCCATGCCAATCCCTGAGCATGTCATTGATTACCACCTCCGCTATCTGCAGATGCAAGATGAAGTGGATAAGGTGTTTATTGCTGACGAGGTGCATCGCCTAGGCAAGGTTGCTGGAGCCCATGACCTTATAAATTCAATGGGTTTTGAAGGTCGAAAATACAGTGTTGGGATCCTTCTTGGTACTCAAATGATCGATCACCTTCCAGCGGATTTGGTCAGCCTCGCATCGACGATCTTTATTTTTGGCTGCAGTCAGGATATGAAGACTGCCAAGCGGATCCAAGAGGTTTTGAGCCTGAATGATGATGAGCGGGAGGCCATCTTCAATATCACAAAGCCTACTGCTAATAAGGGGGCGATGGTGTTTGTACAGTTCAAGACGACGGACGGCGTACAGAATCTGCTCTTGCACTTCCAGATGGGCGGAATTAAGCGATGGGCTTTCGCAACGGAGCCTGATGAGCGAGCACTTCGTGGTATCCTATACCGCGATGGACCATCACCCTCGTGGGCACGCGCAACTCTGGCAAAGCATGTGCCAGACACCGAGGCCGCCATCAAACAAAAGATGTCCAGTGTTGGTGATAAAAACTTGAGTCGGCAGGACGCAACAAGGCTGATTGCGGCTGATCTGCTCCGAAGGCTGCAGTGACACGTGGTAGGTTAAGACAGGAGACGGTGCTTTGATTTTGTGTGAATATCTGGTAGGCGTTGGAGGGGATAATTTGCCCACCATCATTTTGGATGGTAAAGCTGGCTACATAGGCGATGACCTCACCCTCGGTCGGTGTGATTTAATTACCAGGCTGGGACGCAAGGACCTCATTTTGGAGCTGGTCGATGAGGACGGCGTGCCGTGCGAGTGGGTAAATCTGGTTAAGCTACCCCAGAGCGTAACTGAACTCCTAGAGACTGGACGGGTCGTAGGAGTCATTGACGGCCATCGTGAGCTGGGTATTGTCAATCCGGCACGAGGCGAAGAATCAGATAATGGCGTGGTAAATTATGCAACTTGAGCAATCCAGAATTTCTGTGACAGAGCTGATCGACTCCTTCGACTCCTTCCAGTTGTGCGGGCCTAAACATGTGTCCGCTGTACGCCTGCGCGGTGAGGATCAACAGGTTGAGGTGCTAGCGGAAAAAGCGGATTGGTCTTACATCATCAAAGGTCGTCCTGTTCAGGACTGTCGTGCCGATAACCTGCAGGATTTGATGCCCAAATCCCGCGCTATTCTGTATAGCTTGGCTGAATACGGCGACGAGAAGAAAGCCTATTCTCCGCGCATGGGCTAGGCCCTAGCTTATAGCTAGGTAGGCTCCTTTGCGGAAAGGCAAATCGACTATCAGCTCACCTGCAATCTTCCCATGACTGTTTCGGGATACCTCCTTAGGCAGATTGAATTTCAGTTTTTTCGGCCAGGTTGATTTCTCGATAATCACTGGCATGCTCGCGTGAAAGGTCGCGTTGGAGCGATTCCCATCAGCGTCAAGGTATGAAAGGTTCACTCGTGTGAATTCCGCCACAGGCTCAACCCAGCGAACGGATTCGCAGCCTGCAAGACGTGCGCTCTCAATCTCCTCCACTTCCTTGTGCGATTCCCGTCTAGCAAGCTCAGCGATCGCGTCTTGCACTGACAGGGTTCTGCTGCTGAATGACTTTTTGGCGGTGGTGAAACCTGCAGTGTTGACTGGTGCGCCCAGGAACAGCTTTATTTCCCTCCAGCACTGAATGGGATGGGCTCTAGCCATTCCTTGCTTGGTCAGTATGCCACGCGCTAGCTTCTGTCGTTCCTTGCTGTCCTTTGCTGCGATGGTAGAGACAGCTTTTTTGAAGGCATGCTTTGCATCGTTCAGACCCTGTAGCGCGAAAATCACAGTCGAGCCAGCCTCTACCAGGCCGATATGCCGAGGTACGCTACCGCTGATGCAGCCTTCCATTACTTCCCAGTCAGTAAGCGCTTTAATCAATAGTTCGGCTGAGTCCCCCTCAATGGTCCCACCAATCGAGTCAAAAAAAACGCATTGCCCGAGCGATCCTGGCTTCAGAATCGCTCGTTTACAGTTGTTTAGCGAGTCAACTAGGGAGGACAGCGCATCGGCAGCTACAACAATGCTCTGATCAATCATCTCAGTCTTTCCATATAATCTGCTTTTTGATCTTGCCTTGCTCCGGGGCGGTCTCTGAGTTCTTTTGGCTCGACCTCGGCCCTTTTTTTATACCCGTAGTCTCTGCGGACTCGGATTCGTGTTTATTCCATTTACCTTTCACCCAGATCTCACCAACAGGAACTCCACGGGCTTCGGCCTCAACATCAACGGCCTGCCTAATGATGGGCCATACATCTGGGTTTTCTTGGAGTAGTCGGAAAATCAATGATGCAAGAATTTTTGTCGATTCTTTACTGTTGGCTATCCCATCCTTTTTTATTCGGTAAGTTGAGTTTTTGTCGAGACCTAGAAGCGGACCTATTTGATAAGACTTAAAGTCAGGGTCGATTTTATTTATAAGAGCCAACAGGTCCTCAAACTCTGGAGTCCAAGTTTTCGGTAGTTTATCTGTAAATGCAGCATACAGGCGGAGGAGGATGGATAAGGGGGCCTTGAGCGTTTGGTCAGCGTTTTTCACCCCGTACATTGCTGCGGTGTTGACGCCAAAGGCAGTGCTTCGTTCGATCAGGCCAAGGCCCTGACGGCTGGAAAACTGGTCCAAATCGCTGCCCCTCAGGACGGTCGGCCGCGACAGACTTTCATTTTCAGCAGTTACGCTAGAGCTAAGGGTTTTCTTGGTCACGCATCAATACCCGAATCGGTGGAAATATGTATAGTATAGCTGTACATTGCGTGGGTGTAAGCCCGGTTTTGCTGTGTCTAGCGGAGTAGGTATGTCGAAAATCATTCTGACCACTGTGTTGTGGTATCAAGCAGGCAAGGACAGGCGACCTATTATGCCCAGCCTTGCGCTGGAGGGGGTAGAAAGTCGGTTTCCAAGCGTCAAATTTCCAAGCAAAGGTATCACCTTTCTATATGGTCATCGAAACCCAGGAGAGGCTTACCTGTTAAGGGAGGCGTCAAAACATGATCTAGCCCCAGCCATAGTTCAAATTCCTGTAGAGATTGGTCACTGGCTGAAGAATAAAGCTGCGTTTGCACCGGACGATCCGGAGCGGGGTATTGAGCATACGAAGTTCTTAGCTATGCAGCGAGCTAAGAAGGAGGTAACGGACGCAGTCGAATCAATCTGGTTAAAAAATATCCCCTTAGGTCATGATGATCATCAGCGAAAGGGTACTCGTTTTGCTAACTTCATGGATGATGTTATTTGTATGGAAAAATTCAAACATCTGATTGTTATTGCTTATACGGTTGATTCGCAAGAGGTAGGTGAATTCCAAGTTGCTACGCTATTTGATTTAAGCGCAATTGAAAGATACACCTGCGGCCAGCTTCTTGAAGAAACAGAAATCACTTGTAAGCCACTTCGCTAACATTATTCCCAGAATTTTGCTTCAATCGCCCTGTCACCGCTTGCCTTAACCGGTAGGCCCCAGCAGCAGGGCATCCCCGTCGCAGTGCACTGCGGCTTGCATGGAATTGACGCAGAGCAGGCGAGCGCCTACCATCTCCAAAAGGGCGGTCAATCTGCCCTTTTTCAGGTGTCGTCATGCAAGGTATCATATTATTATATGCGACAAATCCTAGAATCCCTCCCTCAGCTGCATGTGATCAACCAGGCCGACGCCAATCGGTGGATTGAGGGGATTACCCGCTATCACGCGCCTCGTGCGGCATGGCACGCTAAGAGATTGCATGGCATTGGCGGCTCTGAAATGGGTGCCGTTGTAAGCTTCTACCGTGGCGAGGCGTCGAGCGGTTTTACAAACGCCAAAGAAATTGTCGAGTCCAAACTGATGAAGCGGCTTCCTCAGTTCGAGACCTTCCACATGCGTCGAGGCAACGCCCTGGAAGACCTTGCTCGGCAAGCGTATCTAAAGTCATCTAGCGGGGTAGTTGATCTCCAGGCTACTTCCGCGCTTCGCTCAGCCAAGAGCATCCCAGGCTACGAATTCATGGTCGGGAACCCGGACGAGATTGTTCTGGTGGGCGGCAAACGTTATGTGGTGGATTACAAGGTACCAAATACCTTTTCCGACTCGGTTGAATTCGACTACGAGGTTCAGCTTCACCACTACGCCACCCTGGCTAAATTGGCTGGTATACGCATTGATGGTCTCGTGCTTGCCAAATTAGACATCCCTCCTCAGATGTCTGAATACCTTACGAAGAATATAGCTCTGTTAGAGTTTGACCAGGTGGCTCAGCTCGTAGACTCCATCGTCAGTGTCAACCTTCCTGGCTGCAGGATCGTGCCCATTTCGGTTGATCTTCAAAGGTCACTTCAAGCTGAGTTGCTTGCTGCAGGCCGCGATTGCTGGAACGACTATGTGCTCAAGGGAGAAATCCCCCAGTTGCGCTCGAAGCATCAGCTCGATCTTGAGGGCAAGGTGAAGCTGGACCTGGCCCGGTATCAGCAGCAGTACTTGATGGCAAAATCGGGTATCAGCTACTTGGAGTCGGTAGTCAAAGGCTCTCAGGTGGGGATGAGTAAGATCCTTGAGGGGGTCCACTATGATGGCAAACAGTTCCCGCTAGATGCCGTGCGTGTATCCCCAAACAAATTGGATTCCGACCGGGTCATCAAGGAAGCCTTGCTACGCGGCGCGAACGAAGAGGGTCTGCGTTCTTCCACGCGATCCTACACTGTCGCGACACTGCTTGAAGAGATCCAAAAGCTTGGGGGCGATACCGATGCAGAGCATTTGTATGACCTGCCCTTGGATGACAAGAAGGCCCAGGCATACCTGAAAGACATCGGTGTCGACCTAGCTAATTTTCGACAGCCTGGCATTTCTGTCCGCCTGGCTGGCACCACAGAGAGCAATGCTGCGAAGAAACACTACGAAGAGACGGCCGCCGAAAGATTCAGGCCTTGGATTAATGAAAGCCTAATTTCCAATCATGATGAGGAGTCGGACCACCGAGATAGCAATCCCGATGAAGCACAACTGATGCCTATCGAGCCTGAGACGGGGCAGTTCGATGGAGCGTTGGCAGACGCCTTCAAGGTGTTTGAATCCCAAGACGAGCAACACCCACAAAACCCCATGAGAGCCGGGTTCGGCTTGCGCTAGGAGAAGTTGTATGGATATCAACAAGCTGTTTCAGGAAAAGATCAAGACTGAACAAAAGGCAACGCAGCCTAGAAGTTTTCTGGTCAAGGTAGATCGGGAGCCGGTTTTCTCGCCTTCAAATCCTAATGTTTTCAAGGCGATTGGCACTCGTACCGATACTGACGAGCGAGTCGTCGTGATCACCATGAAGTCTGCCAGTGGCCAATATGTGCCTAAAGCGGGGGACGTTATGCGCGTCGATAAAGCTTCCCGCGATCCTGCACAGCCAGATAAACCTATCTTCCGCGCTCAGTATTTCCATACCTACGAGGCCAACGACTTTTGCTTGAATGCAGTCATGCAGCCTCAAGAGGTTCGCACTACACCCGGTACTCGTATGGTTGGGGCAGTGGTCCACGCTTACGATCCCAAGAGCTCTGCAACGCTGCTCACAGGTGCCGATGTACAAAGTCAGTTAACCGCCTCGATCCTCCAGCACTTGAAGCAATGGGAAAACACGGAAAAGTCGGCCATCACCCACGATGTCAAAGGTAAGGCTTTGTGGGAAGCCGGCCCAACACGAGGCCTAGCACCATTTGCTTTAGTCCGATTCGCCAGTCAGAGCTTCAAAGTGTTTGGCGGGGGTGCCATGTTTGTGGACCCGAATGACAAGTCGAAGGGGGAGCGCTTCCCATCGGATGCAGAGCTGGTTGACCGCATTGAAAAAACTAAAGGGGTTATCACTCTCAAGAGTGTCATCAAGGATCTGATCAGTGGGGGGGCATCCGCAGCTGACCTCAAAAAGGTTGACATCGCGGTTGTGCCAGGTCTGGGTATCAATGTTGGCCTTGACCAGATTACGAAAACCCAAAAACTGGGGAAGGAGTACTACGCGGTCCCTCAAGCGTATGCCGTTGCAAAGGAAGGTGGGGGTACCTTTACCGGTCATCGCGAAACCATCATCCACGCGAAGTTGACCCGTACCGGTAAAGTCGCCGTCGTCGATACCTCGCCTACGCCAGGCGGCAAGGCATCCGCTAAGGTGCCATTCTTCGCCAACGAACTCGCGCAAATGGAAGAGCGTAAGAGCCTGGCTGCTGGTCTGCAGGGTGGCCAGGGTGCAACTCAAATGACTCGTGCTCAGGCGCTGCAGATGAATGACTTCCCTGATGAACCAACAGCCAGCCAACCTGCGCAGGCACAAGAGCAACGCCAGCAACAGTCTCAACCTCAGGGTGCTCAGCAGCACGTTGTACAGCAATCGTACGAGCAGCCCTCCCAGTCGCAAGCGAATCAGTCCAACGGGGCATCTCAAGAAGACTATTCGTCCTTCGACAGTGATGATGACTTTGCGAATGACATGTTCGTAATGGAGCAACTGGGGCAAGGGTTGGATGAGGAAAGCTTCAATGATTTGGACTCCCTCCTGCAGCAAGCAGAGCAAATCTCCGCTCAGCGCAGCTCACCTCGCATGGGCTGATTTCAGCCGCTGATGTTGATTGTTGTCCCTTCCTTGCTGGGCGGCGGCTGTCGCCCAGTAGCTCTGTGTAGGTTGAAAATGCTATGAGTCAGACCAAAAAGTGGCTCGACTTCAAACCGTACGGTATGAGGCTCGCGCTGGCACGCTCAAAAAATCCGAATTTTTCTCACACCCTGCTCTTCGCCGGAGAAGGCCTCAAAGATGAGGCTACCTTGAAGGCCCTGAGAGATATGGGTTTCTCGCGGGATATGAGGTGGCCGCAGAAGCAGTATTGGACTCGAAGTTTCGTCGGCGTGAAGCTCACGGATCTTCGTGAGAAATTCCCCAGATCTTTGATTGTTGACTTGCCTGTAGAGGAGATCTCCCCAGCAATCAAACACGAACTCAAGCAGCGCCAAGGCGCGGGAGTGAAAAATGAATCCAACTCTGAACCTCGAAATCGCCCTACAGGAATCGCAGCTCGCACTCCCTCTGGAAGTGTCAATGATGCCCGAAGTGGAGCCAATGGGACGCTGGGCGCGGGTGGTGCATCAGATGATGTACGAGAGCAACCCCTGGATGATGCTCAAGTTGCACGAGGAGGGACGCCTGATCGAGCACCTGAACGACCAGGGAGAAGAACTGAGCGGGCAAGTCCTGAAGCTGGCGAAAGAGTGGAGGTTGCAGAACCCGCTGCCTCGGACCGCCCAGCATCTGGAGCGAACGGTCTGGCTCAACCAGGCGAAGTCCTACGCTACGGAACTCCAGCTGAACAACTTGAGCCAAAAGATAGTGTCGCTGCGCGATCAGTACCAGGGAACAGCGGTTCACTGACCCCTGAGACCTCTCCCGATCAGCCAGACCAAAGTGGTGATCCAGTTACAGGCGCAGGTTCCTCCGAAGGTGCCAGCGCGACTGATCCAATACCTGCAGAGGTGGCGACCTATGACGGCCTGAGCGCGCAGGAGTATGCCCGAGCGCAGCAGATCTACGGCGCCGGTCTGGGTGGCGATGGCCAGCAGGAAAACCCCTTTGATAGCGCGCTGGAACCAGTCCCGACTCCACGGGGGTTGGAATTACAAGATCTCGACTTCGAATCCGATCGCCACCTAGACACTCGCGAAGCTTTTGATCGCCGCGATTATGCACTGGCGTATGCTCTGTACCAAAAGGGTATGGGCTCCAACGGGCTTGAGAGAGATGCCTTCGAAGATGCGTTTGCCGGTTTAGCGGGTGGACGCGGCGCGAGCCTCTACCTCAGTAATGATCAACGCCGCGAACTGCATCGCATGGGCATGCGCGACAACTTGGTTGAGCATTTTGCGCTCAATTACGTGGGCGTGGAGGCCAACCTTGCATACGCGTTCGACTTTGCCACCCAAAATGACGCCCTTGTCGCCTCAGCGCTTACACAGCGCATGTCGTCCGATGTCAATGGCATCGGCGGCCAAATCAAAGCTTTGGGCTTTGAGCATGTAAGGGACGAAGACCCTGCTACCGGCGCACCTGAGTATTTGTACCGCTCTCCATCCGGCGAATCATTAGTCGTTGGTGTTGGTCAAAAAGGGCTACACATCACTGGTCACAATCAGGGCCATGTGCTTCCAGCATTTGAAGTAATGGACAACCTTGATACCCCTGTCCTATCGGTCGGCGATGAGATCAGAGCAGATGCAGTCGCCCTTTGGCCGTATTTGTTCGATGAGGCAGCCAAACAGGTCGACCAGGCAAACGAGGAAGTTTCGGCACCAGCGGAAGAGGCTAAGGCAGATCAGCCCGCAACGCCGGTCCTGGAGGCCCAGGTTGCCAATATACGGGCGGTAGTCGCCACACAAGAGGCGCAGCCTGCCTTCAACAACGGTTGGCTGGTAATGAACGCTTCGCGACCGCTGCTGGGGCATGCAACCGAAAACGGCAAATTCCTCGATGGGGTTCATTATGCGGCTATTGACCCAGACGACAGCCTGGCCGCGACGTACATTGAAGAAAACCGGAAGCTGAATGCCTCGATCGTTGTCACAGCGACTCAAGAGGAACAGGCGTTAATGGCCATCGCGGGCAACCGTAACGAGGCCGACTACAAAGAGCTCCACGCTCAAAGTGGACTAGTCGATCAGGCTACTTTCCTGATCTCGAAGATGCAGCACATTCCGTACGGGCAGATGAAGGCGCTGCTGCAGCGGGTAAGGGAAGAACAACAGGTCACCCTATCTGCGGGCCAGATTGCTCAACCTGTCCAGACTGAAGAGATTCAGCTAACTGCGGTCGTTGAGCCCTCGGTTCCATCAATCCCTTCGACCCAGTCTGTCACTAAAGCGGAAGGCGAGTTCGAAAGCTCTGCAGTAGCCGACCCTGTCTATGCAATCGATCGCGTGTGGCGCGGTTCGACCCTTCAGCACATGCTGGATACACAAGGTAGAACCCCTTCGACTTCAAGTATTTTCGCAGCCCTCAAGAGCTTTGAGTCTGGGGAGGCTACGAGTGATGTTTCGAAGCGGACACTTTCGGCATTCAGGGGATGGGGCGTTGAGGGAGACGGTCTCCGCGTAGACAACCGGAAAAGCCACGAAAACCATACTGGCAATCAAATTGCTGCTTACCTGGGTATGACACCAGGTGACTTCCAGCGGGCATACATGGACAACCGCCTAGAGTCCTACTACACCCCACCACAGCTGTGCGATGCCATTTGGAAAGGGGTCATGAGGGCAGGGGTGAATGACGGCGGAAAATTCTTGGATGCCGGTTGCGGGGCTGCAGCGTTTTTTGCTGCCGCCCCAGACAATGTACAAAGTCATGCTACGTTGATAGGCGTTGAAGCTGACCCGATCACTGCTAGACTTGCCGCTGCTGTTGCACCGGACGCCCGCATCATTCACTCAAAGTATGAGCAGGCAGTGTTGGCGCGGGACTTCGATGCTGTAATTGGCAACGTGCCGTTCGGTTCCACCAAGATTCATGACTCCAGCTATCCCGACGCCCACCACATCCACGACTACTTCATCCTTCGTAGTCTGGACCAGCTCAAGCCTGGTGGGATTGCAGCAGTGATCACTTCTGCAGGTTCGCTCGACAAGGGTGATCCGAAAGTGAGGGAGGAGATGCTGCAGCGAGCCGACTTGGTCGGCGCTGTTCGCTTGCCTCGGGAGACATTCAGTCACCTGAATGCCCAAGTTGCAACAGACATTCTGTTCCTGCAGCGCAGGCCTGATGGCACCAAACCGTCCTATGACTACACCCAGTCCGTCCGTGTGTCTCTCGATGAGCAGAGCGGATCTATGTACGAGGACAATGGTGGCAGCGACTACATCAACCGCTATTACCTCGATAATCCTGAGAATATTCTCGGTAAGTACGAGATCCGTTCGACTGCCTTTGGACCAAAGCCCGCGCTGGTAGATCCGGACCTAGCAGTAATGCAAATTGTCGATCGCTTCGATTCGATGCAGGTACGTATTGAAACCCGAATCAACGAGTTCATGCCTGAAGGCCTGGCTGCAAAGAAGACCTGGGAGCCAGTCGATAAAGGCACCAGTGGCACTCGTGCGCAGTTAGGGGAAGAGGACTGGAGCTCGTTCGAGCGCATCGAGCAGCGCCAAGATAACTTCGTCGGCGACAACATCATTGCCGATGATGGACGCATTCTCGAAATCGTGGACATTGCTCACCGGTTTGATGACGAGGGCGTACTGATCGGCCATCAACACATCGTCGCTGAGACGAACTTTGCTGGCAAGCGTGCGGCAACGATGGAGGCCTACATCGGGCTGCGGGATGCAAGTCGTGAGTTGATCGCTGCACAGTTGAATGGCAGCGACCAGGTACTGAATGCCACCCAAGAGAAAGCGAAGCAACTGTACGAGGCTTTCACCAAAAAATTCGGACCTGTCAACGCCAACAAGAACCTCAGAATCTTCGGCGAAGATGCTGGTTCGGCAGAAGTCTGTGCTCTGGAAGTATGGGACGATGAAGAAGAGCAGGTCCTAGCCCTTGCCGACACGTTCGAGAAGCGTGTTATCGGCGCTGAGTTGGTACCGAACATTGAGACGGCAGAGGATGCTTACTACCATTCTCTCGACCGTCGAGGTGGTGTCGACTTCGACTTTATGGTTGAAGTCCTTGGGCAAGAGGTCGACCAGATCAAGAACAAGCTCATGGGTGACCTCGTCTTCCTCAACCCCATCACCCACCAGTACGAGCCCCAGCATCAATATCTGAGCGGTAACGTCGTCCTAAAGCTCGCAGAGGCCGAACAAGCCCTTGCCTCGATGCCTGAGCTTCAGTCCAACGTCGATAAACTGCGCGAGACGCAGCCTGATCCAATCCCCTTTGAAGATATTTCATTACGGCTGGGTGTTGGTTGGATTCCCGAACGTGACATTGAGCAGTTCGTCAGTGAGCTGTTCGGGACGAAGCTCACACCTCGTGACTTTAGCGTTCGTTACACGCCTGAATTGGGCTCCTGGGCTGTCGAGGTTTCGAGCTCGTTTAAGACCACGCACGAAACACGCCGCAGCACTATGCATGGCACCAAGGATTGCCCGTTCGAGCGTTTGCTAGAGATGCATCTCAACTCGCAGAAGCCTACCCACTACGACAAGGTCGACGGCAAGAGCGTTGTAAATGATGAGCGCACGATGTCCTCTCGCGCCAAACAAGAAGACATTGAGTCAGCGTTCAAGTCTTGGGTAGCCAAGGATGTTGATCGCATCCACAGGTTCACTGAGCTGTACAACGCCAACTGCAACAACATCGCCCTCCCGAAGATCGACGGGTCGCGCCTCACTTTCCCCGGCTTGGCAGCTACCTGGAAGCCCAGAGCCCACCAAAGCGACGTGGTTGCAATGTCTCTGATGGGTTACAACTGCATGGCTGCGCATTGTGTGGGCGCTGGCAAAACCTTTGAGATGGTTGCGATTGCGATCAAGCTTAAGCAGGTTGGCCTGTGCAATAAGCCGAGTATTGCTGTACCAAACCATATGCTCGGGCAGATCACCCGAGAAGCCAAACAAATGTTCCCGAGTGCACGGATTCTGCAGGTAACTGCCGACGACTTGAAAGGTGCTGCTCGCCAACGCTTCCTTGCGCGGGCTCGCAACAACGATTGGGATCTGGTGGTTTTCACGCACGGCATGATGAATCGCCTACAGGCCCCGCTAGAAATTCAAACCCGTGAATTGGCCAAGAGCATCGGTAAGATCGAGGCCAAGATAGCCGATACTGATGGACGGGTTAAACGGCAGCTTGAGGCAAGTCTGAAAACGCAAGTCTCCAAGCTTGAAAGCGTCGAGAAGGCCTTCAAGGATGAGCAGCTCAAGTCCGGGGTGCTCACGCTTGATAAGCTGGGTATCGACCTGATCAACGTCGACGAGATCCACCTGTACAAAAACCTCGCCATCAACTCGAACATGAACGTGCTTGGCGTGACACGGGGTGGTTCGCAGCGCGCTGAGAATCTCAGCATGCTGGCTGAATACATGCGCGACCTGCATGGGCGTAGTTTCGGCATTAACGGGTTCACTGGCACACCGGTGTCCAATACCATCTGTGAGCTCTACGTCCACGGTGCCAGGTTAAGGCCAGAGCTTTTCCAGGACCAGGGAATTCACGACTTCGACGAGTGGGCCAAGCGGTTCGGGGATGTGGTATCAGCGCTTGAGCCGTTGCCAGAAGGGGGCGGCTTCCGTGTAAATGAGCGGTTCGCCCGGTTTGTAAATCTGCCTGAAATGATCAGCTTGTTCCGCTCGTTTGCTGATGTGAAAAACGCCAGCGACCTTAACCTGCCAGTCCCTGAAGTCGAGATGATCATCGAGTCCGTTGACCAAAGTGACTTCCAAAAGGACTTCATGAAGCATCTGGCCATCCGTGCAACAAAGGTCCGGTCTGGATCAGTCCGGCCCCATGAGGACAACATGCTTTCGATCGCTACTGCAGGTCGGAAGGCAGCGTTGGACTTGCGGCTCGTGAACCCCATTATTCCCGATGACGCCAGCGCGAAGCTGCCGCTCGTTGCGAAGAACGTGCATATCGAGTGGGAGCGTCACGGAGACGTGAAGGCAGCCCAGATCATATTCATGGATCAGGGCACGCCAAAGCCTGACGCCTCGTTCACAACTTATCAAAAACTGCGCGACCTGCTCGTGGAGCGCGGCATTCCCGATCACGAAATCGCGTTCGTTCATGAGGCCAAGAACGACACGGAGAAGGAGGCTTTGTTCGACAAGGTCCGTAAAGGGGACATCCGTGTGCTTATTGGGTCAACGGAGAAAATGGGCGTGGGTACCAACGTCCAGGACCGCCTGGTCGCGCTGCATGACGTTGACTGTCCGTGGCGACCCTCGGACATTGCCCAGCGACGCGGCAGGATCGAGCGGCAGGGCAACAAGTTCTTCGAGAGCGTTCGCAACTACCGCTACACAACCAAGGACTCGTTCGACCTGTTTATGTGGGGTGGTAATCAGCGGAAGGCGAATTTCATTGCTCAGGCACTGGGGGATCCAACTAAGGCTGGCCGTGAGGTGAGCGAGGACGTTGACCTTGGATATGCGGAAGTCATGGCAGTGACCACGGGTAATCCCAAGATCAAAGAGAAGGTCCAAACTGACGACTTGGTGAACAAAATGGAGCGCAAGCGCCGAACTTGGCAGAGCGACCTCTACACCAAAGCGTCCGCTTCTCGCAGCCTTCGGTCATCGATGTCCCACACTCGCAGGATGATGGACGCCGAAAATATTCTCGCTGATGCCCTACCAAAAGGAGTAGGTGGCAAGAAACCAGTGGAGATAAGCGGCGTAGTGACAACCCTAGGTACCGAAGGGTCGTGGACGGCGCTCAGAGCCACTGAGGTGGGCAAGGCTGTACTGCAGCGCTACCCGATCGCAGAGGCACGCCTCATGAAATTCAGTGAACCGTTCGAAAAGCTAGGGATGTCTATAGGCAAGATACAACTCATGCTTGAAACAGATATCAGTACCAAGCAGTCGTTTATACGAGGAAAGGTTGGCGATCATCTGCTTCCCTACCGCATCGGTATTTCCAAAAGCGAGCAGTCAATGGGCGCTATGGTGCGGGAGCTATATGACACTGATTTCAGAATGAAGAGGCTGGAAGAAGAGCTGCGCAAAGACACTGCTGGATATGAGCTTGTCAAAGATTTCAAGCTAGATAGTGAATGGCCAGAGGAGGGCGATTTCGTCGACTTGAAAAATCGGCAGCGAGAGCTCAACGTCTGGTTCGCAGCTCAGGATTTCAACTCAAGCGATACCGTTGATCCCTTCAAGATCCGCATGGACAGGTTGGAGCAGGAGCTAGCCCGCCAGATTACATTGTCGGATCTTGAGCGGGAGATAGCTGCAAACGGCGATCTAGCAATGCTTGATCACTCAGGTAGTTTTGGAGCACAAGATGACGATGTGTCAAATGACGAGGAGAAAGTGACCTTAAAATCAGGTTCGAATGCTATGCGTTTGGGCTAAATCTCTAGCAAGCGAGAAACCCGCCTTTAGGCGGGTTTTTTGTGTCCATGACAAAACCATCCTTTTTCGGTATTGTCTCGATTTGCAACGTCTCATATTACTAAATCTAGCAAGAGGAAGGTCTTGGTGCTGATGTATTCCCAACTGAAGGTCACGTTTGTGGCCACTGCGCTAGCGCTTGCGCTCTCTGGTTGCGCAGCTAAAGAACCTCAACCGTTGATGACAGAATCGGACGCTGCGGTCCAGGAACTAAACGAGGCTGCGCTACGCGTTGCCCGTGCAGCTGAACAAGCATCCCTCGCCCAAACTGTTCGTAATAGGCAGAACCGGGTGACGCAAGAGCTGAAAATCGACCTCTCGCGGGTATCGCCCGAAATGCGAGCCCCATTGCTGCTAGAGGGGGGGTTTAACGGCGAGCTTGAGATCTTCCTGAAAAGCGTTGCCAATACTGTTGGATGGCCTGCGCCGGTCATTATGGGTTCTCGCCCTACTACTCCGTTGATGGTTGCCTTCACTGAGCAGCGCCGACCTCCAGTCCTCTGGATCGCTGATGCTGGTTATCAAGCAGGGGAGAGCGCCGACATCCGAATTAATACGAGCCTGCGACAAATTATCATCGCCTACAAAGAAACACAGGGCGGCCAGCGTTTCAGTGCTCCATCTCGGTGAATCCTATGATCATTAAATTCTGCGCCCCGCTGGCGCTTGTCTTCCTGGTGCTGGGCGCGGTGCCTGTGCAAGCCGAGAACTCCGATTCATCGTCACCGTTTGTAGCTGCTAAGCCTAAGGACTTGACTAAAGACCAGTCGGATTCTTGTGAAACGGTTCTTTGCCTTGCAGGCGGCAAGGACCTAGCCGAATGTGAAAAACCCTTAAAACGCTTCTACGACATGAAGAAGAAGTACCGGCAAAACTATTTAGAAATCTGCCCGAAAGACTGACTGAGCATCCAGCTTCTAGGATTCCACGACTTTGGCACTATCTATACAGCAGCAGCGAATTGTTCAGCACCCATATGACCGGCATGCGGTGGCGCTCGCGGTCGCAGGTTCTGGTAAGTCAACCACCATGGTTGAGCGCATTGCGGTTTTGATCGAGGCTGGTCAATTTGACCCAAGCCGGGTGATTGCTGTGATGTTCAACAAAGCTGCAGCAGACCACTTGAAGGAAAGCCTAGTCAAGCGGCTGGGTAAACGAAATGCGCCTGCCTCATTGACATTCCATGGCTTGGGTACTCAGGTTCTCCGACGGCTAACCTTAGGAGGATTTGCAGAGCAGTGGGATTTTATCGGTGATCCATCAAGGGCGGAGCGTTTCACTGCTGAGATTATAACCAGCGCCTGTAAGCAATACGGCCACAAGTACCCTCGGCGCGTTGCTAGAGACTTCCTAGGTTTTATCGACCGCGTCAAAAGCGATCTGAAAGAGCCTGCAGAGGTGTTTGCCAACGGTGATTGGCCAGCGAGGTATGATTGGTTTGTATCTTGGTATCGTCAGTTTGAAAAAGAACGTCAACAGAAGGGTATTCGCCTTTTTTCTGACCTGATCTACGACCCGGTGCGGATCATGACGGGTAACCCAGAGGCCGCAGCTTACATATCGGGTGCGCTCGATCACCTAATTCTGGATGAGTATCAGGATATCGGACACTGCCAGCACATATTAGTGAAATTTTGTGCTGCTGGAAATGAGCGCTCACCTCACGCACGAGTAATGGCTGTAGGTGATGACGACCAGACAATTTACTCATGGCGCGGCGCTAAGGTTGAGTACATCCTGCGAAAGTTTCACGAAGACTTTACTGACGGAAGTATTTACCAGCTGAATAGGACCTGGCGATACGGCCATGCACTTTCTTGTGCCGCTAATTACGTCATATCGGGTAACTCGGATCGCGCTGATAAGCTATGTATTTCTGGCGATAAAGCCCCGAACACAGAGCTCTTTCTTGAGTACGATGTGCCTATTGGTGGCAAGCCCAAAATCGTCAGTATCGTTGAGAACTACCTTGCCTCAGATGGGAATATCACTGACATGGTGGTGTTGGTGCGATCTTACTCCAAGTCTGCTTCCAGCCAATTTGACCTGCTGGAGCATGGCATCCCTTTTCGGATTGAGGGTGGTGATGAAGCCTCTGTCTTGGAAAACAAGTGGGTCGCTTGCCTGCTCGGGTGGATGCGCTTGGCAGCGGGCCAGGTCGCGATACACCCCTACCAGGGTGAGCCCGATATCGGCAGCATTATTGAAACGAATAAGTTTGTGAACGTCCCTTCTCTGGGCATTGGTTGGGACAACAGCGGTATTCTGGCCAAGCTAGTGCTACAGCATCCCGAGGATGGAGAAGGCTTCAGCAAATTTATTTCAAGGCACGTCGCCACCCAAAATCAAGGACAGGCGGACCGGGTTGCCAAGCGCGGGAAGATCTGGCGCAAGTACCGCGCTGTCGGGAAGAGTCGAAACTATCCAAAGCCTGCGCACCTACTTAAGGATTTGCTATACCACCTAGACATCGAAAAACAGATTCTCCAGGAGACAGGTAAGCAGGAGGAGGCAGACGAGCTTATGAGTTTGCTGGAGGCCTTCATCGAGTACGTGAAGGTCAATAGCAAAGGAAAATCTTTACCTGAATTTATGGACCACGTTCAGGATTTGCTTGATACATCCGATCGCGCTAAAAAAGCAACGTCAGCTCTCTTGATCACTAGCTGCCACCGTTCGAAAGGAATGGAGTGGCTATGCGTAATCATGCCGAGTCTATGGCAAGGAGCATTCCCAATTGTTCCCCGTACGATCGACCCAGCAAAGATAGAAGATCACCTACAAGATGAGCGTCGATTGTTCTATGTGGCGATGACCCGTGCCAAGCGGGCTTTGTATCTGATTGCGCCACGCGACCCCAAGCTTCATCCCTGGCTCACGGCAGGTAAGGGCGGAAACTGCGACAGTGTGATACCATTCGTCAAGAATCCCGGTACTGCCAGTCAGTTCCTCTATGAGAGCAATTTGTTTCTTGCGAAGGCGCTCCCACTGATCATTGCTGGCGCAAAAGGACGTGACTCAGTAAAAGCGTCTTCTCCCGAGCTGCTAAATCAGTACCTGGAAGAACTGAACATCGACTTTCGGGTCGAGAAAATTGAACAGGGTGTCTCATGAAAAAATTGCTCGAATACAACGCAATCAAACGCTCCATCGAAGATGACATGGAGAGAATGGCTCTCCTGGAGTCCGATCCTGAATTGAAGCGGGATCAAGAATTTGAATCCAAGCTGTTGGACCTGATGCGCGAGTACAACCGTGATCTCAATGGCATCATTTCGGTGATCGATCCTGACTCCAACCGTTCTTCGCCACTGCAGCGTACCGAGAAGCAGCATCGCGCACCCCGTCAGCTCATCGTGTATACCAACCCACATGACGGCACGAAGGTCGAGACCAAAGGCGGTAACCATGCCGTTTTGAAGGCATGGGGTAAGCAATTCGGCAAAGATGTAGTGAAGGGCTGGGGCAAGCCTCAGGCACAATAACGAGCACTTGAGCCGCCTTTAAACGGGCGGCTTTTTTGTTCTTGGTAGCGTATGAGTTGGGATGAAACAGACTGATCGATACAAATACCCCGCGAGGCTACCGAAACAGCTTCATGGCGTGATCAAGGCCGCTGGAAAGTTGGCCGATCGGAGCATCAACGCGCAGATTACGGCAATGCTGCGCGACAGCCTTGACCGTTTCCCTGTGCTGCAGGCTCTCCCAGCGGTCCTACACAAACTCGATCAGCCGTTTGGGGTAAGGATCGATCCTGCGCTGCAGCAGTCCTTGGTGGAGGCCTGTGAGGTCGCCGACCCATCACGCAGCTTCAACCAAGAGCTGGTTGGACGGTTGATGGTCATGGTACCTACATCGCACCAGGCCCTCATAGAGTCCTGGGATCAATTGGACCAGATCCTTTCGGATGTTGTAGGCAGCGGGCACCTAGCGCAATACGATCTACATGACCTTCGGAGCCGCAGAGAGAGCTTCGAGTGGCTTTTGAAGCATACCCTTGCCGTCGATGCCGTCTCCATTCATTCGTAGATTTCATAGCCGCTCTGCGGGCTCAGGGAAGATCAAAAGCCAGTTGAACGAATGGCTGGTGCCAGAAAGGCCCAAGTCTTCCATAAATGGATCCACCATCAGCTGCTAATCCTTCGCACCCACTCCCCCTTATGACGATGGCGGCGGACTTTAACTTGGCCTGAATTCAAGGGGAAGGGTGTAGCGAAGCGTGCTGTAAGCAGTGATAATTGTACTTCACTCTACAATAGAGGTTATTTAATGAGCCAGCATATAGTTAAAGCTTCGTTGGGAACTGGCGGCGGCCTAGTATGGATTCAGTTGGGATGGGATAAACCTTTGTCGGAATTCTACATGGTGATTTTCGAAGATGTGCCAGGCGCTGAGCATTACGATGAGGGCAGAGTGATCTATTCAAATGAGCTTGATCCGAACGGTTCTCGTCAAGGTCTAGATTATTTTATGGTTATTGCGTCCATGCTCGGATGTGATATACCGCGATCGCTATGGGTCGCTGCGGAAGCTGATAAAGCCTTGAATGTGGTGAATCGCACTGTCTTTTATTCTAGAGCTGGAGAGGTGATTGAGTCTCCTTGGTCAGAGTCGGATTAGTTGAATACACCTGAATCTCTTGGCTGATACCTTTTGTTTGCTCCGTCATTTTTAGGTGGTTGAAAGCTTTGAGACTGAGCTATTTGAATTGGATACATTCATCTTGGTAGATTGTTTTTGCTCAAATACCAGTCCCGAGATTTGCTTTGCTTCGGGGGCGGGAAGGACAACTGAGCTAGCAGCAGTTGGATGCTCGGGCAGGTCCTTCACCCGAGCGCAGCTTGAGGCGATTATGTCTTGTCCAGAAGGGACCTGATGAGTTTCAGGTTCGGGGCAGTAACATCGTTCATAGGCGTCTCTGGATAGTTCATCTTCGACGCCAGCAGATCCAAGCCTGTGTCAACGCTCTCCTGCGCCGCCACCAGGTCATCACCATTCAGGAAGGCCTCAGTCTCGATGAGGTCTTCACGGGTGGCTGTGTAGTCGACCACATTTGCCATCCAGGGCATGAATGCAAGATTCTGTTCCACAACCCTGGCCATTTCTGACTTGTCCTCTCGGGATGCAAAGTCTGCAGGCCCAGCATCAGCGAAGACATCAAACTCACTGTGACCAAAGTTCTGATCGTGGTTGTACTCAAGGTGCAGGTCCTTTGCCGCTTGAGGGGGCTCAGGAGCGTAATCTGTGGAATGGTCGAAGTATGCGTCCAGCAGCTGGTCAACTGACTCAGTTGGCGCACGAGGCACGCTAGAGCCTGCCCCTGATATCCCACCACTACCGTTCGAGTTGTCATCATCCCTACTAGTTGTAGCCAGATCCACACTGGCGTTGTTGGCAAGGAAATCCCCGATACCGGACTGACTAGCAGCGAAGCGGATCATGTTTTCAGGCGCGTTGCGATCTTCGGAGAGCTTGATGAACAGATCTACTACGTCGCTTGGGTTCTGCACGTCCTCGGCGTGGATGGAGCCCAATATTCCGCTCAGCTCCTCATTCTCAGCCAATGCAATTGGAGCATCATCCCCCAACCGCGACGTTTGCATCTCAGAGGAAATAATCGACGCCGTGAAGGCGGCAAGCTCGGGATCTGCTTTGTGCCGAGATTGAATTTCGGCCATAGCTTGGGCCGAACTAAAGTAGATGGTCATCTCGCGAAGCAGCGCTCGCGATTCGTCGTTGATCATCTCCTTCAGTTCGATCCACTCAGGCAAAGGGCAGATATTCAGAAGGGTGGATAATTCATTCTGTGTGGGAATGTGTACCTTGGCCATTCGCACAGGCCACCAATGCTTGAGATAGCACATCAATGGATTGCTGTGTTTCTCCTCAATGCCGTGGTTGAACACCTGGGTTTGGTGGATGTTCCCCTGATACATTATAAAAGCTTGACCAAGACCCTGTTTACGGATCGCGGTTGTGTTCAAGCGGAAACGCTTTTCAGCCTGAACTTCATTTGCTGCGTAATAATTGCCGAGAGTTCCCTCAAGATTGTATCGACCCCTTGCTAATACGGTTGCCTCACCAGATAGCTCGCAGGCAAGTTTGGTAGTGTCATCATCGTCCAGGAACATAATTTGTTTGAAGGCCGAGTTAGCCATGATCTGTTTCGTGGTCTTCTCGATGTTCAGAAGCATGCCAGGAGCATCTTGAGTTCCCGTCAACACTCCGAATCCAAGACCGCGTGCTTGTGCGTTTATCATCTCTTGACCTTCGGTGAGCATGTACGCGTTTTCATCGTTCATGATCCCGTAAGGGATGTCAGAGTTGGTTGGCAAGTTGTGAACTACTTTCTCTGCGCTGCCCTCAAAAACAGTACCAAGCCCGACAACCATGCCATTCCGAGTTGCAGTGAGAACAATCTTGCCTAAGTTTGCGAGCTCATCCCCGGATTTTTCCATACTTGGCAAGAGGGTCATCAAGATACGACCGTTCAGCACACCATCTTGGTAGTCGATCTCACCTTGCCCAGTCAAATAGATGTGGCCGTACGTGTCTGAAAGGGACGCTAGAGCACGGGTGAAGTAAGCCTGGGCGAAGCCAAACTGCCTGGTTACCTCGTCAGTTTGCTTGTCGATCGGCTTATTCTCATCGTATCCGGACAACGAGCTCAGGTAGCCAACTAGTGCATCACGGGAACCTTTATTGATGTAATCGCTGTGGCAAAGTCCCACGAATTCTTTGAACCCCATATAACGACGGATGACGGATGGGTCAATCCGCAGCTTTCCGAGGTTTCGTAGATCGTTCAGCCCTGGCATGATCGCGGCAACCAGTGCAACAGCTCGTTCGGAGAAGATCTTGTTGTCGGAGCCGCTAGGGGGCATCAAGGAAACTAGGAGCTGAGTGTTCGAATCGGGCGTACCACGGGCAAAAATACCAGCATCGTTCGAACTGCGTGATGCTGGGTCAATACTCTCAGGACTCTGACTCTTAATGTAGTTTGTAACCCGCATGTCAAAGTCTCTGCCGAAGATACGGCAGAATGTGGCAATCTGGAACATGGCCTTAGGCGCAGCCTTGGCATCCTGGAACGCGACTCCGCTGCCGACCGAAAGATAGTTTACAATGTATGAAACTATACTCTCGGTTTTCCCAGCACCTGTTGTGCCAAAAATTAGAAAGTGTTGAGTTAAAGCTTTAAAGTTTGCCCATATTTCAAGCATTGTAACGCGGCAGAAACCTATGTAGAAACTGCCGCGAGCCATATACCAGCCACGATTGACTCCTGGCTTGGGGTCGTTCATGTCGGGTTTGTTTGCTCCAAGCGGCAAATGGATTGGAAGTACGTCTGGCTTTGTAGTAACTGCTAGCTGCAGAATATAGTAGACCAGTACTGCAGCAAGAAACCATGCTGGGAAGAGTATAATTAATGGACTAACCAGGCATGCATAAATAAATGGAAGACTGGGGCGTTGAAGAGAGTCCCATATACGCCTGTAGAATGATCGATGATCAACGATTATGCTCTCAAGGCTGATCTCTTGGCTCTTTTGGATGATCGAACTTTTATCGCTCATGGTTCGTCGTCCTCACGTTTCTTTTTTTGACTGCTTGCTTGTTTTCGAGTGTTTTGATGTGGTGCGTTGAAACTTGTCTTGTTTACCGGCCCATTGGCGGCCTCATTAGCTTCACGGATCGTTTTGTTGGCATCTTCTACCATTCGTCGTTGAACGTCCTCACTGTATTCGCCAGGATCAATCCAGTGCTCTTTTGACATTTCATCTTTCATTGCGTAAACAGCGCTAGCAACCATCGGTTTGAGAATCTTTTTCCTCATCGAAAACTCAATCTGATAGTGAGACCATAGTCCTGCAACCTCCCAATACGGACATTGACCACCATGGGAGCAAAGCAAAATAAACAACGTGCGGTTTACAGGGCGCAGCCACAGGAAATTGGAATGGAACAAACGTCCATTAGCTCGGGCTAAATCCAAAACGCCGTAAATCACGTTATATCGATGGGCATGGCGCTCTGAAATCGCTCGAATATCTGGATGATTGCCGTATTTTTCAATCAGATCGGCCGCACCAGTAATGTCGCAGTGGTGAGCAGTAATGGGCTTCCATTTTTTGTCATAGGTAGCCTCGACGAAAGAGAAAGCCATTTGATTGATAAGCTTCATTGCGGACGCTGCATCACCTGCAGCCTGGGCACAGAAAGCGGCGTACAGCCCGCGCTCCATTGGCGGGAGAGATTGGGCTCCTTCCCATATAGGTCCCAGTTGAGCTCCAAAGACCTTGTTGGCGTGAATCAGGTTCAATGCAGTGTATCGGTAGTGAGGCAACTTACTACGCTTATATTTGAACTCTTTGAGCTTTTCATCCTTGTTGAATGGAGGTATCGGGATCATCCTCTTTTCATCAACCATGGCCTGCGGATCCAATACCCCGCTATAGCCTTCAGCGTGCGTCCACAATAGACCCTCATCAAGAGCGAAGTCGATGGGTAGAGCGTATGTCCGCCAGGGGCCATCGTACAGGTGCGTATCGAGAAGATTTTTCCCTCTGATAATTGCGCTCGCTGGGAAGTGCTTAGCTTGGATTTCAATAAGGTCGTAGACGTTTTTGATTTGCCTACGGTACTTAAATCGCTTCACACCTTTACGAGTTGACCACCCATAATAGAGCATCAGGGCAGCAGTTGGCCACCGCCAGACATAGCCATGCAATTGGAAGAGCTTGAACAGCGCTTCTATTCCATATTGATTAGGCTTGATTGCTGGGATGTTTCTTAGCGACCTTATCAGCGTGGCATACTCTGCGTCCGTCATCAGGAACGAAAGGTGGACATATGCGTATTTAAAAACATAAAACGAACTAAGGAAGCTAAACCACATTATGAACGGTCGTAAAACGTACCAACCGCCAAAAACGAGCATTACAGTTACCGACAGGTAGATGCCGAACTCAATGAGGTCACTAGAGGTTGCGTTGCCTTGATGATTCATTACTGATCACTCGCATATAGCTTGTTAAACGCCTTGAGCAATTTTTCTGCGTAGATCTGGTTGTATTTCGGGGTTGCAGAGTGGTAGTTGGCAATGACTCGAAGATAATCTTCTTGATTCCTTATGCCAGCCAGCATCTGTGGAGTGACGGTACGAGTCAGGTGACGGGCAGCAACCATAGCGTTCACGCAACCATTGTTGCGGAGCGTGTCTTCATCGACTCCAATGCCTTTAAGCTCAGTGCGATGCATCGAATTTATTTGGAATGGACCAATGTCGTAAGATCCATTCGAGTTTGCCCTGCTGTTTTTTCCGACCGTACCGCCCTCAACCATCAGGATCGCGAGCAGCACATCGATGTGCACCCCGTAACGCTCTGCAGCAGTTTTGATGCATGTGGTTGTCAACGGGAGCACAGGACCAGCAGCGATACTGCTGCCGGTCCAGCCCGCAACGATGCCCGCCAGAATTGGCGCGAGCAGGGCGCGTTTAGCCAATTCGCTGGCCCTTCGTTTGGTCCATCGATGCGGCAGAGCGCTCCCGCCCCGGATCGAGCGTACGAATAGCGCTTTCGCACGATAGCTCAATCCCCTGGTATACAGCCTCGAAGCGCTCAATGACCTTGTCAAGCGGGTACCCATTTGCAGTGACGGCCTGGCGCGCCTTTTTATCTAGGCCTCGCAAGTTCTCGATGGTGTCCTGCACTCCTCCTTTCCAAGACTGCGCCATCATTTCACCCGCGCTAGTGAGCAGACTGTTGGCCAGGTAGACCCGCTCTTGAGGCTTTAGGTCGAATCGATCGGTCAGGTCGTCAAGTGTGCCGCGGATGATGCGGTCATTGAAATAAGTGCTGATGTCAGCTGCAACTTGAGCATCATTTGTGTGAAAGTAGTTGAACGACTGAAACTCGGCCATCACGTTGCATGTGGCCATCATCAGTGCATTCGCGATTTCCAGCTGGGGCGTTGCCGTTGGGTACGCTACTGCGCCCAACTTCGATGCTGCTTCTGCATACTCGATCAGCGGGCGAATATAGCTATCTTCGCTTTTTTCGAGGACAGAAGTGTTTCCTTCCATAAGACTGTTGGTGATGATCTTGATCACTTGGCCAGAGATTGTCGCGCTCAACCAAGCTGGTGCCTCGGTTTCTTCGAGACCATACGCAGCTATAATCTTGCTGGTGTCGATTTGCGTCCGCCGTAACACTTTACCCATGACGGAGTTGGCCTGTTCGGGCGAAGCTCCGTGCAAGCTAGTTGCCTGCAGTATCGGTGCTAAAACCCGCACCCCGTGCGCAGCCGCTTTCACTGCATCATTGACGATGGACTCTCGCTCGGCCTGCTTTTCAATTCGCTGGAAGGCTTGCCCGATAACATCGTTGGCATTCACCTTGAAGTTCCCAGACCTGTCCCTACCTGTGTGCTGGCTGGTCACGGTGTCATCGTCGAAGGCCGAAAGCTGAGCATCCAATTCTTCATCGGATAGGCTTCTCTTATTTCCAGGCTGTTGCATCTGTGATTCCTTATCGCATTGAGCTAAACGTGATCGCACGACTTTGGGTCGGCTTATCTGTTGCTTCACCAGAAGTCATGCGCTCACTGAGCATGAGCTGTTGAAGAGTGTCGCGAGTTACCAGTTTTGGGAGGTTCAGCACAATTTGCGCTTTGTCGTTGGACTCCAATGCATCTGTAACCCATTGGTTCTGCAGGTCGTTGAAGTAGGGCTCAATGGATATGACTTGTTGGTTGTGAGGTAGCTGCATCCACTCTTCTGGTGTGTATCCAAGCTCCCGCATACCCGTGCAGATGCAATGCTCCAAAGCAGCGTCGAGTATCTGGATGCCGAAGCTTTCCGGGATTGAACCTTCCTGCAGCACGCAGAGGTTCCCGTACGGGGAGCTTTCGGCCTCGATCATGGTGAAAGGCAACATGTTCGCCCCCACTGGTGATATCCCGAGGAGGCGACCAATTACGTCCGCGTGGATGACCAGCGCCCAGGTGAGCGGCCCCGCTTCATCGACTGCAACGTCTGCGGTGATGACTTCTTCCCCGAGTAGAAACGCTTTTGCGCCCATCTCTGCCGCCCGCGCTTCCAGTATGGCTGAGTAGCGTTGAAAGCTGTCCCGCTTTGCATCATCGGCCATGGTGCGTCTCATGAAAAAAAATGTATCGTAATACTCTACGTTATTAACCTCTTACTGAAAACAGGAGCAGCGCATGGCCTTAGGATTGGACGAAACAGCCGCAACGGATCAGTTAGCCAGCAAATTCGTGTCTGGCGAACGCCCTGCGTCTATGAATTTCACCCATCCAGGGCGGTATGCAAACCTGGAACCATCTCGGTATCAGTCTGCCCCTGCAGTGATTGTGGAGCACGGTGCAGCCCCCCTTGCGGAGCGACCTGCGGCGCTCAGTTTCCTACACAATCAGACGCCCGTGACATTCACCATGACGCGTAACCAAGGTGCGGTGGTATCGCCCTGTCAACCCACCCCTACACCGGAATCTCCAAGGATGCGACCAGAGATGCCGTCGTTGACTCATATGGGTGTTCCAGTCCAATTTAATTTGCCCTCGGCATCTGAGGTCCGACGTACTGCATTGGAGATGCCGACATTTACTCACAACGGCCAGCGGGCTTCTCTGGACCTTTCCTCCCTGCAGAATCCGGAGCTCCAGCAATCAAATAGAGCTCAGGCCCGCGATGCGGGGGTAGGGGAAAAGCACGGCATGCCCCCACCAGCAGCAATTGCACCAGTTGAGGGGCCAAGCCTTTTAGGAAGATCTGGCATGAGCGGCCTCGCTGGGTTGCTCTCGCGGGGGGGCACCCAATTGTCGTCGAGTCAGAGCCGCCAAGCGGACACCAGGCCGCAGGTAGATCAGGCCGCCGACAACAGCCGCAATCTCCCTTCCCCCCGTTAGGGGGTCTGTCTTGAATCTACCTTCGTATAATTCACAACGGAGTCAGTCATGTCCCAGTCTCCCGAAGCGGATCCTTTCCGTTCCAAAATGCTTGAAGAAGTGTTCAAAGCTGGAAAGAAGGCCGCCTCACATTCACGGCCCGATCTTGCAACTGCACAATTCGCCGCCCAGCATCCCGGCGATCGCGCATTAGTTCATGAGTTCATGCGGGGGATGAACTCTCAGAAGGCGGGAATTCGTAGCTACGAGGGGGTGTTGGTTGAGCATGGTCAAGCAAAGTACAATCATGACCCTCGCGCAAAGATGAGCTATTACGTGACTCTGGATACCCCAACAGGTCATAAAACGGTTTGGGGGATTGATCTTGAGCGAGCTATGGGCTTGAGCGATACCCAGGTCGGGGACCCTGTTCATATCGCTTATGAGGGCGCGAAGGCGGTTGAGGTCGACCTGGACGTGCTAGACGATAATGGGAATGTCATTGGCGCTAGGAGGATGCAGACATCACGCAACATGTGGCTGGTGACCAAAATTGATGCAGCTGACCTTGCCAACCGCCAATCAGCATTTTCCTTGCCGCATACGGGTGGCGGCTCACAGGTTCGTTCTCCGAGCGTGATGTCATCGCTTTTTGGCTCTGAGGGTCTTTCAGGTTTGAAGCGGATGCTGTCATTCGGCGGTGATCGGGTTAGCGTCAAGGTTGCTGACTTCAGTGAGCAGCGGGCCACCCTGGATCTGCATGACGCTCTGAAGCAAGCTAAGACTACTGTGGCAGCCCTGAACGAGTCAGGTTTGTCAGCAATGAGTCATGGTTCAATGGGAAGGGAAGCTAAGGACGCTCTGCTCAGGCATTTCTTAGCTGATCCAAAAAATCGGGAGCAGGTGTTTAGCCTGTCTAACCAGATCAACAAGGTTGGAAACCTGTCGGAAGTTGTCATTGGCAAGGCCGCCCTCAGATGCCGTGACGAGGAGGCCATCGACAACCAGATTTTGAAGCCTATTCGTGACTTCAAGGAGCAGAACGAAAAGCTGCTCAAGGCGCTAAGTGTCGACGATCGATCCCTCTATGACCGTTTGGACGGAGTGCTCAAGCAGCTCACAAAGTTTTTAGGTGAATTGCTGGATCGCATCCGTGGTGGCCTTGGACTGGGATCTGGTCAGCAACTGCAATCTGGGCCTGGCTCAGGTCCCTGTTCCAGTGGTGGGTGAA
Organism: Pseudomonas gebzensis; assembly: GCF_034427815.1. Classification (NCBI taxonomy): domain Bacteria; kingdom Pseudomonadati; phylum Pseudomonadota; class Gammaproteobacteria; order Pseudomonadales; family Pseudomonadaceae; genus Pseudomonas; species Pseudomonas gebzensis. The sequence goes on along the minus strand of NZ_JAXQNS010000013.1, from coordinate 32,684 downwards.
GGCTAGCGCGCTTGACGCTGGAGTCCCATGCTAAAACTTAGTGTAGGACCATTCATTGGAGTGCCCAGTCCCTAAAAATCGGGGGGCTAGGGCAATGTAGGTAGAAAATGCGTAAGCTTAAAAACAAGGTTGAAAATGATGATGGCGGCGCAAGCGCCGCTATTTCCATCAAAAAGACGCTCACAGACATAGAGAACATCCTTGCTGGAGAGGAACTGAGTCCCCACTATAGCGCAAAGTTGCGCATCAAACTTCGCAGTGCTCTGGTTGAGGCGTTTGAAGCAGTTGGGCAGTCTTGGTATCGAAAAGGCTTTAACCGTGGACATCTAGAAGCCTACGAGCAGGCTCTGGAAGACGGGGTAGTTCCCAAGGAACTGAGGGCGGTAAAAAAACGGCAATTTACACGTTCGAGCATCAGTCGAAAGATCAAACTTAAGTCGGTTATCAAGAGCTCAAAAAGCTGAACAGTTCCGGAGACTAGGATATAGCTACTTAAGGGCAGAGAACTTACCATATAGGGTAAAGCTATGCGTATTCCTCCAAAAGCCGAAAATGTATGGTGGACACTGATTCGGGGGTAGTAGCTGGTATGGTCGAAATACGGCATTTTCAGCTGCAGCTGAAGGGTACTTCCATTCGTGCCCCAGCGCTGATCGCGGCGCTGCGGGCGCATCTTGTTGACGGGGTAGCCGCCTGCGTGGCCTGGACAAGGCTTCGCGTGAACATGAGTCAATTATCCCGTCGATTAGACGTGATCCGGGCAGTGCATCAACGAGCAGTAGCCCTCAGTGTATTTTACCAAAGCAGTTAAAAAACCTTCGTATGATTTACCTTATATGGTAAAATTGATTCATGCCGGATCGAGTCGTTCGTGACGACATGCCAGTGGGCCACCTCATCGGGGCTTGCTAAAGCCGGATTTTACATGCTGTGCGCATGGTTGGGCGTGTGGTTTACGGACAAAGCGGAAGCGGTACAATCAGCACTTCCGGGGCAGTCTGTTCATCGGTTTTCCCTGTATTTGCTTGTGGAAACGCAGGGTTTTTGGTAGTTTCTTCGTACGACATTCTCGTGCCTCTGACCTCATGTGATCACCATGCCAAAACTTTTGGTACAGACAACCGACATTCGAGAAGCCTTCGCTCACCTGATGCGAACCGCTGACAATGCCGAATTGTACGCTGCTCTGAGCGGCGCTGAGCACGTGACGGATATCAGTGCAGATGCAAAGTGCATCATGGCTCCTGGCTACCGGCTCATTCGCGTGGATCATCGCAAGCGGCCAAATGGTGATGAATTCGAGATCGCCTTGGTTAACGATGTGGATTCATCGGTCGCGTATTATAACAAGGTGATGATCTCTATCATTTCTGACTTAAACTGCCGTCCAGCCACACAGAATCTTGTTTGGCGTTCGCCGAATGCTCAGCATGCTGCCGTGCTCCGTGACGTGCCTAAGATGGTGTTCTTCAACTACATCCTAGAGAAGTACGATGTCATCCTGTCTGATAACCAGCAGACCGGTGATGGCAAGTTTTTCTGGCAGCGTCAAATGTCCAACGCTTTGGCGTATGGGTTGCATGTTTACTACTACCAGATGATGAATGCTCTTCTACAGCCCATACCCAACCAAGATGCGCTGAACGAGCTTGATGATCAGCTTTGGTCCGAAAGCGAGGATCAGCAATACCATTTGGCTTTGATTTCCAAGGTTGCTCTGCCTGCTGAACTGCTTTTGGCCTCAGAATGACACTCTGCCTTTGAGCACCTAAACCCCGTCTAGTCCTACTGGCGGGGTTTTTTTATGGCCTATTGCAAGCGCGTGGCAGTCGTCCCAGTTTGCAAATCAGGAAGCAAGTCTTGCTTTCATGATGATCTGAAACGTCTAATCTTCAAGGGTGCGGTAGGTCCGATCAAGATCTGTGACTGAAGCAGATGCGAGGCATTCAGGTCGACATGTCATCCTGTCCACCATCGGCTCGACGAGCAATCACCAGGTACTCGCCTGAATGGCGGTCTGCATCGGGCATAGCCCGGAAACCTTCCTCCTTTACCGTGTTGGGCACTGGTAGTCAGTCAGCAGCAAGAGCGGGGCTGGCCAGCGTGAATCAAGTACTCGCTGGCACGGTGGTCGGCATCGAGCATAACCCGGAATTCCACGCCTTTGCCGCGCTGCGTACTAATGGTCGATCAGCTGTAGGGGCAGGAGTGGTCAGCTTGAACTAGATGCTCGCTGGCGCGGCCCTCGGCATGGAGCACGACCCGGAATCCTTCCACCCTTTGCCGCGCTGGGCACTGGTAATCAATCAGCCCTGACGGGCAGAGTCCTCAATAGGCGTCTCCAGATTATCGAAAACCCTGCGACTGCGGATGGCAATTCTTGCGACTGGCCTAGTTTTTTCGTTAATAGTTGAGAGTGTCTGCCGCTTTTCCGCGATCTTTGTGATGTGCGATTGGCAGGACGATTGAGCGCGTTCTTTAAGCACTGACATACCTGGCGTGGTCGCTCTATGATTGTCCCTGTGCGAGATCAATGTGAGCCTCGCCTTCCGACCATAAAAGGGTTTCAAATGAAATACACCGCAGTCCGCCGTATTCACTTCCACTCGGAAGAGACTGGCCTTGTCTCCCAGTATGTGGCCAAAGAAATCGAGTCCGAAATTCCACCCCAAAAGGGTTACGTCATTGATGATTCTGCCTGGCACAGGAACGACCGGCCCGAGATTGAAGAGGTAGAAATCGACGCAGGGTCTGGTGCCTGTACAGTGCAATTGGCGCCAATCAAGGCGCAAAGTGCAGAGGCGGTAGAACGTGCCTTCAATACGATACTGCATCACGATGGCTGGAAAGATTGGCTCAAGTAAATGCACCTTGCTCCACCTGCGGACGGCGCTCTCGCATTTTCCGTGAACACTACAGCGGGCGTGCCTGTAAGCTATTCAGGAGGTCCGCTGACCACTCTCTACAGATTCATCGCGATTACCGCGCAATCCTGACAGAGAGCCCGTATGACTCCCCGCCGTGCCACTTCGCTACGCCCTGGACAATTCAAACACCTTATTCGCGTTGCATCCGTAACTGGCCGACTACCAGAGCGCGATGTGATGTTGCTTTGGCTTACTCATACGACCGGTATCCGCGTCACCGAGCTGGCTTTGCTGGAGGTGGCCGACGTGTTGTATCCGAGCGGGGCTATCAAGCCCGAGGTGTATTTGCGGGCAGACATCACTAAGGGTTGCCGGCCGCGTAACGTGTACCTGACCCATGCCAGATGCCTTGCTGCACTTGATGCGTGGTTTGATGTGCGTTCCCGGCGCTGCTGGGGGCTTTCAGGCGCCGATGAGTATCGAGGCCTACGCCCAGGTTCAAAGTTGGTCATGACGCATAAGGGGCAGGCTTTTGAGCTGGCATTCAAGCATCGGGATCTGGACAGTGGGCCGGAGGTCTATCGGGCTTGTGATGCGCTGCAACAGACCATCACCAGGCTCTACCGGCAGGCCGGTATCAAGCAGGGATCGTCGCACAGTGGCAGGCGCTCCCTGGCGGCAAAGGTGTTGGCGGCAACCGGTGATGTTGAAACGGTGCAGACCATTCTTGGCCATGCCTGCCTTGACCATAGCAAGCCGTATCTAAGCGTGTGCCAGGAAACAATTCGGCGGGCATTTGCGGTCGCGCTATAGCAATACGAGGCATTTTTAGAATAGGGCGCAAAGCCCTATTTTATGTTGATTATTAGGGCGCAATGCCCTATAATTGTTCGCATGGCCGGGCAAGTCGCCCAGGTCGAAACAGAGAATTCCTCATGAGCATGTCCACTAGCGTTGCAATCCCCACCACCCTGACCGACCTGCTTCAAGCCCGCGAAGACGCATTGCGCTTGATCGGTGATTCAATCGCTATCATGCGCAAGGCCAGCGAGGTGCTGGCACCGATGGGCTCGCTGCTGATGCCGTATAGCGCGCGCATCAACGGTGACGCGGGGCAGATCCGCCGCGAGCTGGATGCCAGCATGTGGCGTCGTGCTCTTGATCTAACCGGGTTCAAGCAACTGATGGACGCAGAAGCCGCCAAGGAGTTTGAAAAGGGTCTGGAGCCCAATCCGCCGGAGTTTACCGAGGGCACCATTCGGGCGACGTTTATTGACCTGCGCATCAAGGCCGAGCCGATGTTTCGTCGGGGCATCTTCAACGTGTTCCGCTACCTGTCAGACGACTACCGCACCAACGAGAAAGAGCCCTTTCGAATCGGTCGCAAGATCATCATGTCGTCGATGATCTCAGAGGGATATGGCATGCGTGGCGGCCTGCGTATCAGTCACGGTTACGCCTCCGACAAGCTCAACGACCTTGACCGTGTGTTTATTACCCTAGACGGAAAGCCGTTTCAGCCCCGCTCGTTGGAATCGGCCATGGCCGTTGCGTTTGAACAGATGGAAGTGTTCGAAAGCGAGTATTACCGGGCTAAAGCGTTCCGTAACGGCAATCTGCACCTTGAGTTCAAGCGCTTGGATTTGCTCGAAAAGGTGAATGAGCAGATCGCTGAGTTCTACGCCGATGGAGCTTTGCCGGATGCGCGGTCAGCATAAGAAATAGGGCATTAGGCCCTGAAAGTTGTTGCATATTAGGGCGTAAAGCCCTAATATGTGTCTCAAGGCCGGGCACTTCGCTCAGGTCGTAGGAGAAAGCAATGCAAGCATCTGAACTTGAAGTGATCCAGCAAGCCTTGGCTATTCTGGATGCCCACCTGAAAACCAAAGGTGAGGCGTTGCAGTCGCCCGGAGCTGTTCGCTCGTACCTGCGCCTTCAACTGGAGCAGGAGCAGCGCGAGGTTTTCGCGGTGTTGTTCCTCGACACCAAGCATCGCGTGTTGCAGTTCGTTCGCATGTTCACCGGCACCATCGACCAAGCATCTGTTTACCCGCGTGAAGTGGTGAAAGCTGGGCTTGCACTCAATGCTTCGGCAGCGATCATTTGCCACAATCACCCGAGCGGTGATTCGACGCCTTCGCACGCTGACCGTCAAATCACGGCGCGCTTGAAAGATGCGCTGGATTTGGTGGGGATTCGTTTGCTGGATCACTTCGTCATTGGCCACGGCGAAACAACATCGTTTGCCGAAATGGGCTGGATCTAATTTTTTACGAGCCCCGCAAGGGGCTCAACCGCAAGGTGATGCAATGGAAACCAAAGGCAGTTACGGAGAGCAAGTCAGCATTCGGCCTGAATGCCTTTGCGCTCGCAAAGACTGGGCCGAACCTAACGCTGATGAGGTGCGCGCCGCGCTGAAAATGGCCAACTGGAGCGGGGAAGAACTGTCTCGGCGCATCGGCGTGGATAGTCGCACTGTGCGCCGCTGGACGCTCGGTGAAAAGCCTATCAATTACGCGTCCTGGTGTGTGCTGTGTGTGCAAGCTGGGCTTGGGCAGATCTGGATGTTTGCCCCGCTGTAAGCCCGAATTCACCGAGGTGAGTTGTTAGAGGAAAACCCATGGCAAAGCGATTGACTGTTGCGCAGATGGAAGCTCGCTATGAGGCGCTTTTTGAGGCTTCGGAGCATTTGCGTATGAACTGGACCAACAAGCCGCTGGAGGCCGTGGAAGGTGAAGTCATGGCTGACTGGCTCAAGGCCCAGGCGGTCAACTGGCTTGCTAAGGCACAGGCATCACGCGAAAGCGGCGCTGTATAGGAAAACGCCATTGAATCCAATCGATGCACCTCACGATCTTTCGGGCGGCGAACAGGCGATCCTTCTCTATTTGGAGAGGAAACCGCTTGAGCTTCATTGGGGACGCAACGGCTGGGTGCCAGACCGTCTGCCAAAGCCAGCAAAACGAGCGGACTTTGATCGTATCTGTAAGCGAATGCTTGTCGAAATCAGGTCCGCCCGGCTTGTACTTGCAAGCAACCCACGCGACTGACAAGGAACCCGCCCCCGTGGCCATCTGGATTGAATACCGTTGCGAGAACATGAACGAGCCGTCGGCTGAGGGCAGTCATATCCGCCGCTGTGAATCGCTCGACAACAGCGGGCCGATGGGCATGACGGCCAAGGACACCCGCGAGGCGGTGGCGGTGACGCTGCGCATTCTAGACGAAGATGCAGTGAATTATGGCTGGAAGCGCACGCCGGCCGGCTGGGTCTGCGCGTTTTGCGCCGAGCAGTTGGGCCTCAAGTAAACCGAACCTAGGAAAACGTCGCCCCATGAAACATGCGCTGGCCCCGGTGAGGGGCCTAGAGCAAAAGTGCTATTCGGGATGCGTAGGCCATCCCAAATAGCATTTCAACACGGCAGCCCACAGCCTGTCGTCCTCGCCGGAAACGGTATGGTGAATGTGGGAATAGACGAAGCTTGTTGGCAACCATTGCCAGGCATCGAGAATGAGGACTCCGACAACGCAATGCGTCAACCTGGCTCAACATGGAAACCAGCAAAATGACTTCAGAAGCTCTTAAGGTCCGCGCTAAAAACCTGCGCAACGCTGTAGAAAGTATGTTCCGCGTCTCTGTGACCCACTCGCAAGCTCTTGAGCTTGTGGCCAGGGAAGAAAATTACCCTACTTGGGACGCTGCCTGTGCATCCTTCAAACCATCGAGCACACAAGATGTAACCCAAATTGGTGCACACGAAGAGTCGAATCTCAGTGTTCACCAGGTGCTGGCTCCGTCCAGCAGCTTGGGTGTACTGATCGTCGTTTGGGGCGTTACGGGGCAAGGCAAAACATCGACTGCGCGGGCAATCGTTGAAGATTTGATAGCACAGCAAGATGGTGACAAGCCCACCGATATCTTGCATGTCGGGCTTAAGAAGTTTTCCTATCCCGAACGAGTTTCCGCACGCTACATCCCTGGAGCGGAATCTATCCTCCGCTCTGGTCAGATTACCGAGACACTGGTAGTGGTGGATGAACTCCGAGATCCATACGCTGCGTTCGAGGTTGTCGCGATGGTATTGGACGGTGCCAAAGTGATTGTGACGCTACATGCAAAATCGCCTGTAGATCGGCTCCGGGCCTTGTTGAAAGCGCAGGGCATGGGGGAGCTGTTGCTGGAGCGCTTGCTTGAAAATGGTCAGGTGATGGCGATCACTGCGAGACGATAGCAAGAGGCGCATCGAGCGGTGTTACGCCGCTCGTTCTCAGTTAAAGGAAAACCACGATGAAGACGCACGTTCGTGTTGGGACTGGAAACGGTGCAGATACCTTGCCCCTCTGTGCGCACAATGGTCGGCACTACAGCCAACTTCCTGCTCAGTACGTTAAAAGCGCAAAGGAATTTCGGTTGACTGCACCCGGCGAACGTTGCGCTCTTTGCATGGATTTATACCTAATCAAGCGAAACGCCCAACGCCGGGCGAAAGGTCTTCCAGCAGTCGTAGAGGCATTTGAAGGCCAGACCGCTTTTGAAGCCCCAAATCAATAACGGAAAACAGCATGCAAATCAAAGTGAGAGAGGGAGACGTATTCCCTCTGAATCGGTCGCAACAGGTTTGGTGGGGAGATAACTCGGAGGTGATGCAGGTTGCTCGTTTTGCGGGTCAGGAAATGGTGGCCATCGCTGACGATGCAGGGGCTTTCGAGTTGGAATACTTGGGCCACATCGGCAGCGCGTTTGCCAGCATCGAGGACGCGAAAGCAGCCGCGCCGGGGTTCGCTCGCGCTGTGCTGGAGCGCCTACGCAATCTCATTCAGGACGTATAGGAAATCGACCAGATACACCCAAGCCCAGCTATACGCTGGGCTGCGGCAGCAGGAGGCCCAACACAAAATCTGGTGCACTGAGCAGTTGATCGAACACAACATCTAGTGTTGGAAGGAAGGGAACACCACATGACGCGTGACAGCCAACTCTTGAGCGTGAACGCCCTGGCGCAGCAGTGCTGCGACCGCGCCACGCAACCGCCTGTCGCTCGGCACCGCACGACCATCGTCCGCACGGCGGAGCGCCTGGCAGTCCAGCACGAGGCCAGCAGTGGCGGCGTGTATTGAAGTGCTGACCAACTCGCGACCTGGCACCCGGACGATTTCTACGCACTGGGCGAGCGCTTGGAGGGCACCGGTGTATCGGCAATGGCGATTCATGGCGAGCTGTGTTTCGGCTGCGAACCCTAAACCCCACCAAATTCACGGAATTCGGCCATGAGCAACCCACGCAAGCAGCGTAAAGAGCAGATCGAGACGGAGCGATTAGCCGTAGCCAACAGATGGTATTGGCGCTGGCTGCCCAGCCGGAGTTGGCAGGCGATCATGTTCGTTGGACTTGGCTCAGCGTCCATGATGTTGTTCGTCAGTTGGGTCCGAGGTCTGCCGTCTGACTTGAACATGCGGGCAGCGGTAGTGGCCGTCCTTTGGCTGGCATTCGCGGTGCTGGTTTACGCCAGAGACAGGGCACTGGCCAGGTTGTCCAGGTAACGAGGAAAATGCGGCGGATCTGCCGTCCAGGTACACCACACTCACATCTGTTGCTGCTGGCCCATAAGGAAGTGAATCGTGACAATGCTCGACAACGCTGTGTCCTCAATCCGCTTAGGCGTTGAGGACTTTAAAGCCATCCCAGCCGACGAGACCCGCGCTCTGTCGGCGATCCGAAACCTCTCTGCCGGGCTGCTGTTGATGTTCAAGGTGAAGCTTCAGGAGCTGAGCCCTGCTGACTCCAAAGAAGCGTTGCTCAAACAGCATGTGACTACAGGTCTAGATGCCGATGGCAATCCAGTTTGGGTCGGTAAAGGAGGACAAACAGTCGATGTCCGAACTATCCAAGAGCGTCTTGAGAACCTTGGAGTAAAGGGCATCGACTGGAGCCTTCTCCAAAAGCTCACTAAAATGCGTAACGATGTCGAGCACTACTATTCAAAGCTGCCTGCATCAGGTCTAGCCGAAGCCATGGCCGCTTCGTTCCACCTGATCCAGCAGTTCGTGCCGCGCTATCTCGACCGAACCCCAATTGAGCTACTAGGCGATGACCTCTGGAAGTTCCTGACGGCCCAAGATGCTTTTTATAATCGCGAATTGAAGATCTGCCAAACTGCTAATAAGCAGGTGCCTTGGGGGCATGAGCTTCTAAGCAGCTCATCTGATTTATTGCAGTGCCCTGCCTGTAGATCCCCACTTATCAAGCCCGTCACGTTCGTGAGCTCTGAATCGGAGATCGCCTTTGAATGTACCTGTTGCGCCCGTAGCGCCACTTATGCCGAGGCAGCTGAAAACATCGCGACAAATTACCATTTCGCTGATTTGTACTACGCCTTAACCAAGGGAGGTGAAGCCCCACTGGAGCATTGCTCCTCGTGCGGACATTTCACCTACCAGACTGAAGAGTTCGAATGCATTCTATGCCTTGAGGACAGTCCTGGCCCAGCTTGCGCCGAGTGTGGCGCGGCGTTGGAGTCGGAAATCGATAACGACGACGATATGACTCGGCTGTGCGGCATGTGCCGCTACGCCATCGAGGCTGACTGACCACTGGCGGTTCACAACCTGCCGGTGGATGGTTGCGTGCTCTGGTGCAGCTATTTACGAAACAAAGCCTTACATAGGAAAATGCTGCTCACCACCAGTACTTGATTAAATCTATGCAATACCATTACTTGGACTTAGCACTCGCATAATGAGAGATAAACTGAAATGCACGCAGTAGATAGCCTGATAGAGGGTCTTGAAATTCTCAAGCGGTACAAACCTGACATGGAAGTGTATTCCTGTGGTCGCGTCTACCGCACACTTGAGACCCAGGAGGAGGAGTTCGGTGAAATCGATCCAGCTGATCGTGCGCGATTGCTTCAGCTGGGCTGGGAAACGAACGACGCCTTCCTGTGGCGTAGATAGGATGACGGGCCATGGAATCTAATGTGATGACAAACACTCATCCAGCAACTCTAGCGATTCGCTGGAGCACCATTGCTGCGGCTGCCTTGGGTATGTGCGTGGGTATAGTGGTCGGCGCCGTTGTAGTTCAGCAAAGATAAAGCAGCATCAAATTCAGTTGAAAATACTTACCACCGATACCAGCGCCGAGATTTGCTTTAATGGGTTTGCTTATGAAGTGGGTGCCGCTGAAATCGACTCGCCTTGGCATGGTGTGTATATACCCGTCGAGCAAGGGCAGGAGCCATTGATTAGCGAAGATGGCCAGCGGATCCTGCGCAAAGTAATACCCGTCCACTGCAAGATTGGTCGCGGATAAGACTGCCCCCCGATACGCCAGTCCTAGCCATGCGCTGAGCCGAGGCCGTAGGTGAGAGCCGCTTTTCATTCCCCAAGATCGAGTTGAATAATTATGTCGACCATTATCACTGACCGCATTTTCGGGCTGGAAATCGCCCGCCGTGCTGAACTGGCTGCGCTGGAGCGTGCCGAGCAGTCCGGCAATCACGTAGCCGTGTCCATCAATCGCGAACGACTCAATGCCGCAGTCAAGCGACTAAATGAAGCCGCTGCGTGGGTCGGCCCCATCAAGCTAAGCGACGAGGTAGTCAAAACCATGCTCGCTAACAGCATCTAAGTCTTCTAGGAATTTCTTATGGAATCGGTCCAAGAAACTTTAAATCCTGAGGGCCCAGGCTTGCAGGACGAGTTCACGGCATGGATGCGGGGTCCAGAGGCACGCTTTGTCGGTGCCAAACGCCTGCCGGATGGGACGTACGCTGGTGTGCTTCCGCTCATGTTCACCTATGCCATCTGTCTTGGTGTTACCTATGAGACGGCCTATCACAAACGGTTTTGTTACAGTGACACGCCAGTTTGCCTCCACGAGTACAAACAGCTGACATCTTTCGATACTGACCCCAAAGGGTGGATAGCAAGGCGCCCGCTTAATTAATGGCTGACCAAGAAATAGGCTCAGACGCTTTCGAAAATCTGCCCTAAAGCCTGGAGGCGCGGTCGAAAAAATCCCTGCCCGGATTTTGAGGCCGGTCATTTTCGGCTCTCATAAGCGTGCGAATTCATTTCACAATCAAGGCGATCGGCGGCAGGGTGCTTCAGCACTGAACCTGTAAAAGCTGATCCCAATTGCTCATGTAGCTTGGGCTCAACAGAGCTCGCCGCATTCCCCAATCTGGAGTACGTGGAACAACAGCCGAGCGCAGGCAGTCGTGCCCCCAACGATTGTTTATAATATCCATGGTCCTCATGAGCGCATCGGAACGCTCCGACTGATTCGTGGCAAATAGGTCTAGGGTAAACTCTCCTTTATGACGCAAGTCCATCAGCAGCACCTCGGCTTTGCTGTATGCATAGCCTTCCCTATGAATCTTCTCTAGAGCCCTCATCGCGTGTTTGGTCAGCTGGCGTACGTCGTCAGTAGGGTAGTCAAGCACGCACGACGCTGCGTTTGCGTACTTTGGCGTGTCTCCGTGGAACGATGTCTGGATCCCGATGCGCATTGCCCCACACAGCGAGCCCTGTCTGCGAAGTTTTTCAGCTGCTCGGTGGACATACGTGGCCACAGCTTCGCGCAGACCAGAAAGTGTTTGTACGCGCTTTCCAAACATCTTGCTGGAGCAAATCGACTGTTTAGATGCAGATGCCTGTTCCAGGTCCAAGCAGGACTCACCATTGAGCTCGCGAATGGTTCTTTCCAGCAGAAGGTTGTATCTTCGCCCCATAACTCGTGGATTTGATTTCGAAAGTTCCCAAGCGGTAGTTATGCCGTCTTCAGCAAGGTGTTCTCGCATTCTGCGGCCTATGCCCCAGACTTCATCAACTGGCATCCTTCGTAGTAACCACTCCACGGCTTCAGGTCTGCGGAGGTCAACTACACCGCCTGTCTTTTCGCGCCAGACCTTCGAAGCATGTTGGGCAGCCTTGGCAAGGGTTTTAGTGTGGCCAATGCCCACTCCCACTGGTAAAGCTGTCCACTGCAGCACGCGGGCCTGAATAGCTCGGCCAATGTCAGAAACAGGTTCGGGCATACCTGTTAGTGATGCAAACACTTCATCAATACTATAATTTTCGGTTCTATCGGCTATTGATTCTACAGCTTTGTAGAATCTAGCGGACATCTCACCATAGAGGCTGTAGTTACTGCTGAAAACAGCGACGTTATGTTCTTCTAGAAATGCCCGGACTTTAAAATAGGGATCACCCATTTTGATACCAAGTGCTTTAGCTTCGTTCGTGCGGGCTATGATTGCTCCATCGCAGTTGCTCAGACAGACGACTGCTCTACCTCGCAAGTCCGGTCGGAAAATTTTCTCAACGCTTGTATAAAAGCTATTGCAATCTATAAGAGCAAAAATAGGCGTAAGTTCAGAGGGCATTAGTCACAATCCAAGTCACTGTGCCAAATATTTCTACCGATGTGTCCTCAGTCAACTCAATAGGGCCATATGCAGGGTTTGCCGATTCTAAAGCAAGTCCGGTTGGCAGATTTATTAACCGCTTGACCACCGGCTGGTTGTCGACGTATGCGAGAACTATATGACCAGGGCAAGGCTCAATTGCCCGATCGACGAGAATTCGACTGCCGTGGAAAATACCCGAGTCCTGCATACTGTCGCCTTGAACTCGCACCAAAAAGACGTGCGGGGCCCTAACATTCATCAGCTCATCCAAGGATATTGCCGCTTCGTGGTAGTCAGCGGCGGGGCTTGGGAACCCGCCTGACGCTGCTCCGGACAAGACCTGAACGAGCTGGTGTGAGGGTTGAATCTGGTTTAGAAGAGTGACGATCATAGGGCACCGGTTTTACTGTCTGCATATACAGTAAACCAGGCTGCGGTCGTCGCATAGGCTGAGATGGACAAATGGTTCTCGCGAAGCGCTGATCGCAGGGATAGCTTTCGAAAACACGAATATTGCTGGCGGTGACCGGTCGTGATGAGTTGCAGCGCAATTCTGGACGGCGAGTAGCATATGCTGCGTATCTGACTTCGCCGCTCGCGGTCCATCCGGAGATGCTGGAATGTTGCACTTCCCAAGGCAGGGGATCGGATGCGGCCAAGCCCCACATGATGTCTGTACGCAATAAGACCTGCGCTTCGACTGGGCTGTGAAGATAGCGCGTGTCAGCGCTGCGAGCAGCGTTGCTAGGGAGACGTGAGAATTGGATCAAGCGAGATGAACACAGGGTACGGTCGGCTAACCGTCCAAGGCGAAAGCAACGCAGTGACCCGTAAACACGGGTCAACGTCGATTGGGTCTCATTGCTTGGGCGCGGTGGTATCAGTGCCTGGCAGTGGAGTGGTGCCGCCATTGTTGTTCTTAGGCGCGGGAGTAACAGGTTCGGCGGCCGCATTGGCGTTGGTGCCGTTGCTCGTGCCGTTGCTCGCGTCGGTGGTAGCGCTGGGTTTTGAGCTGTCCTTAGCCGAACCGTTGTGGGCGTTCACACTCGTGTCGGAGCTGGGTGCAGGAGTGCTGGTGGACGAGCTGGTAGTAGCGGCGAAGCTGCTAGCCGACGCCAAACCCAAGCTGAGGGCGAGTGCGATAGAAAGTGGTCGAATGCTGGCCATGTGAGTCTCCTAAAGTAACTGATCTTACATCTGGTTCGGCTACGCCTATCGGCCAACGGTGCCAAGCGCACGACGGACGGTCGGACGTGTGATGTTACTGGGCATTACGCGCTACCCTTTGATGGAGTGATGTCTTCGGTCGATTCGACGTCTGTTTAGGAGCCCGTGCGGCCAAAATGGGGTGCTGGCGGGGTGCATGGAGCAGGTCTTGGGTCAACCGTACCTCAGCATCGTTAGGCGCGAAGGGTACTGCATGCTAGGGTGCCTGGCACTGGACCAGCCTCTCACAATATCTCACGAGCTGCGCCCTAGGTGGCAGCTAGCGGCCTCGAAGGGACAACCCGTGAGCGATATCTCACCTTTCGCATGTTCGTCTCGATGCGCTGTGGGTGGCGGATGCTGATGTCAAGCGACAGATCCGTGACGAAACGCCTAGCGAGGTCTGGCGTCGGTTTTGAATAAATGAGCCCTCTGACTGATGCAGCCTAGAATAGACGGCTCCAGATTTCGAAATACCTGCGGCAGCTGATGGGGTTAACGCGACTGTCCTAGGTTCTGTCAGTATCAAGAGCGACTGCCTCTGGGAACTTCCTAACAGCTTGCGCTGCTGCTCAGCAGTCCTTGTTGAGCCCATTATCCAGCGGCCTCCCGCAGCACCTTGTGGTTGAGTAAACTCAGAGAAACAGCTATGGGTAATGTGACAATGACTGACGGAATCTCTGAATAGAGAACAGTGATTCAAGGAGATAACGGTACATGCATAAAATCGTCACATACGCCAGGAGCGTTGCTCCTGCTGTACAAGATCAAATTGCTCAAATGACAAAGGAAAATCTGACTGATTTGTCGATGCTGGGTGTCCCGAGTGGGAATTTGATCTACCCCCTCTACCAGCACACGCTGTCCGAAGAGATTTTGCTGTACATAAAGCGCATTGGAAAAATGGAAGCAGATGCTCCCATACGGCTGGTGGTGGCTTACGCTGACGACACACAGGAGGTGGTGGTCGGGTTCGTACTGTTTCTACCGGTCAAGCAGGATCACACAGCATGTGGGTTGACCTACATGGCTGTTGGCGTTGAGCACCGTCGCAAGGGGATTGCGACAGATATGCTCAGCGCTGTGGCCAACGAAAGCCCGCATATCGAACTGACCTGTTTCATCGATAAAGTCCCGGTTTATGAAAGCATGGGCTTCCATGTGATCGGGGTGCGGGACACCCAGATCGTTATGAACAACCGCCAAGATCCATCGATGGGAGAAATGACAACGGTTTTTGCCGAGGCCCTATTCAATACGCCTCAAGCACAGATGATCCAACACAAGTTGTTCAAGCTGCACGGGATGCGGAAGCTGCGTGAGGCGGAAAAAAGGCTCGATCGCTTGGTCGATGAGCTCAAGCGAACAGCGCAGCAGTTCATCGATGAGAGGGCGCAAGAGATAGTCTTGTATCGGCGCCCTGGCGCTACAGTCGAGCAGAACGCATCGGGTCGCTTTGAGTTGCGAGGCGTAGAAAGCATTGATTGCGCTGGCAAGACTGAGAAAGCAGTCTGGGCACAAGCCGCGCGCCTGATCGACAAACGCATTGGAACCCGCTTGAGGTTTTTACCTGCTGGCCAGGTATAGGCTCATGGGAAAGCGTTCGCCGATCACCAGCCCGCCTTGCCAATAGCGGGATGAGCTACGGAACCGCGAAGCTGTTGCTTGCAATCGACTCGGAAGCAGCAGGGGGGCTTTCACTGCTCCCTGCGTGGTCGGAACTATCCACGCTACGCTTCCAAAGTAGGAAAACATGCTGCACCACCAGCCCGCCCCTTGCGGGCTTTTTGTCGCAGCTTCTCTGAAATTTCGCTTCTATTGCGAAAGCCGACATCTGGATGACGAAACTGGAGGCACCTCAGGCTGATCTGAAAACACCGCTGTTAGCGAAGTGCATGCCGAATAGCATGCTTGGCTGAGGCGCTGAAAGGGTTTGAGTCCAGCATTTTCAAGCTTTCCTCTACCGTAGCCCGCTTCATCCAGCTCTGCCAGTTGCTACGAAGGTCGGTGATCTCAGTCGTCGATAAGCTGCCGTGCGCCTTCGCGAATTGGAACAGCAGGCCGGTCGGGTTCACACCTGTCAAGTACTGCTTGGCCAGAGAGGACAATTCATCCAGTCCCAGCGATTTCAATTTGATACCACTCAGCTTCGCGGCAATTTCTTGCTGCAGATCTGTGTCGTTCACGAGCCAGCGGGCAGCGAGCGCGGTGTTTTTGTCCCAACTGATCTGGCTATCTTGTTCCGCTGGCGCGGGTACCAGTGGCAGAAGTTCGTTCCGAGGGAGTTTGGTGTAATCCAGGGTGCGCTGCAGTAGCGCGTTATAGAGCACACCGCTCGACTGGGTCAGGAACGGCTGCATCTTGGTGATATATTCGGCCTGGTCCTCCAAACTCGGGATGGCGCGGTGCCCAGAGGTGCAGACTTTGTGAATATAGTCATCAAGGCGCTCAGCCTTACTGAGCTCGCTCCGCAGCTTGTCCACCCCGAAATCCCTGATGTATGAATCAGGGTCATGGTTGTCTGGCAGGGTAGCAATGAAGATGGCTAGGGCAGGGTGGTACTGCTCCATGATCGTCTCAAGCGTCCGCTCTGCTGCTCTTTGTCCAGCAGCGTCACCGTCCAGGCACACCGTCAGCTTGCGGACTCCTGAGTCGAGAATGAGGCCGAATTGTACAGGTGTCAGTGCTGTTCCCATTGGCGCCAACCCGTTGGCCAAGCCATGATCGGCCATGGCGATAACATCCATGTACCCCTCAACCAGAACGGCCTCCCTAGATTCACGGATGGCGCTTCCATTCTCGTGCATGCCGTACAAGATCGATCCTTTGTGGAAGATCTCGGTCTCCGGGGTGTTCATGTATTTCGGCGCACCCTCCTTTTCTTCCAGTAAGCGACCAGCGAAGCCAACCAGATCACCTTCGTGAGATCGGATAGGGAACATCAATCGGCCCCTGAAGAAATCCAATAAACGTTTGTTGTCCAGCTGTTTCAGCACTCCGGCGTCCCGAGCAGCGAAGCGAACCGCATTGGTGCTGAAATGCGCCACAAGGCCGCGCCCGTCTTGAGCTGCAGGTGCATATCCCAGCTGGAACTTGTAGATAGCAGTAGGGGAGAGCTTGCGTTTCTCAAGGTAGGCCTTCGGTTCATCTGCCTTGATGTGCCCCTGAAAATAGATACGACTTACCTTCATCGCCGTATCCAAAAGGCTTTGGTCTGCTGCTTTGCCAGTGGTGTTGTCCAAGGGGCGGGCTCCGAACTGATTAGGAAAAGCACAATGAGCTGCGACTGCTGTGATCGGTCGCAGGCCTTATCCAGCAGGCCTATCCGTTGAAAAAGCGGATAGCTAAATCGCTTAGCAATGTACAATATTACGATAGATTGCTTAAAATCTGGTGGTACCGCAAGTCTGTTTGGGTCGCTGTAGATCCATAAACGCCTACGCGGTTGAATAATGCGGGGGAGACAATGAATTGGTTTCTTCGTGATGCTGTCATCACGCGACTCAGCTGGGTTGATGTTGTCACCTTTGACGGCCAACCCGACTGTCTTTGCGAAACGGGACAAGCCGTCAGGAATGCGTTCGATGCCGTACGTGATCTTGCTGTAAGCGCTATCACTGCTGCAATTGCGCTGGATGATGCACCACACATACTGGCGGATGTTCCAGCTTTGGCTGAGCACTTCAGGGTTGTGTACCAGGTTTCCACAGAGCTGCAGTGTCTAGCCATGTATGGGGGACCGACCAGCCGCGTTGCTTCCAGTTGGCTGGGGGAAAGCGGCACAGCCTTCACGCTGTACTCCAGCTGGCTGGCCGAGGTGACTCTACATCTGGCGGACCTGATGGCGCTGCCTTGCTCTCAAGCATCCATTGCGCTCAACGGCCAAGGGAATTGCCTGCTCCAGTCGTGGGGGGAGGGCATGGACTCACTGGAAACGGCTGAGCACGCCTATTTCGCATACGTGGATCAAGTCGAGATGGAGGAAGAGGAAGAGCGCCGATTGCGGTTCCAGGACGAGGCTGATTACTTTGCATGCGTCGAGGCCGATCTCTGGAGAGGCTGGCGCCAAGAGTATGAGGAAGATCTAAAGGCGGCCGATTTTGTCGATTAATTAGAGCAATGCACTACAAAAGAATTTTGCGAGCTATCATGGCCGCACTATATATAAAGGTGAATATGTGGCGAGGCGGCAAAAAAACAGCTCCATTGGTGATGACTTACTTTCACTTTCAGCAAACTTTCCTTTCTGGGTTTGTATTATTCTGGCTGCTCTTACTTATGCCGTGCTGCATATGTACGCGGGAGAAGAAGCTGGTGATTTGCAGTCCCCAAAAAATATCGAGGAATTAGGCGCCTATGCTGGGCAGGCCCTATTGAGATCGGTTGCGGCATTTGGGCAGTATATATTCCCATCTATTATCCTGGTTGGCGGTTTGGCTGGCATACTCAAGCGTTCTCTCAAGAAGGGAAAGTACAACCGCATATCAAAATCTGCTGATCCCGGGGCCTCGATTCGTCAACTTACATGGCACGATTTTGAGGTCATGACTGGCGAAGCTCTTCGTCGGCAAGGTTACCAAGTTGCAGAGACAAAGAAGGGACCGGATGGTGGTGTAGACCTCATTTTACATAAGAAAGGAGAGTTGTTTTTAGTTCAGTGCAAACAATGGAGATCAGTAAGAGTAGGTGTGAAGGTTGTCCGCGAACTGTATGGGGTAATGACGGCAAGAGGTGCTGTTGGGGGATTTGTAGTTACATCTGGCGGCTTTACCGCAGAGGCAGAAAGGTTCGCAAAGGGAACTAATGTCGCTCTTGTGGATGGAGCTGAATTGGTGAGGTGGTTCAGCTCTATAGCTAAGAATTAGTTATCCATGTCAGTTTTTTGAATGTTAAAGGCCCCCGTTGGGGCCTTTGCTTATCTAGTGAAGCCCTTGAACATGCTGCTCATTTCATCGTCATCAGTCATGTCATATCGCTTAGTCGTGCTGATGTCTTTATGGCCCAGCGCCTTCTGTGCGTAGTTGATACCACGCTCTCTTATAATATTGGTGGCCAGCGTGCGTCGGGCGTCATGCGGCCTGATAAAAGTTACCCCCGCTACAATACATCGCTCTTTCAGTGCATCGTACAGACCGTTTCCAACAAGGTTATCGAGGATGGTGCCTGACTTGCTCAAGCGGCGCAGCACCAGCCCGCCCTCGCGGACGGCTCGCTTCGGCTTATTGCGGCGCGATAGTTTGCCCTGGACTGGAGGCTGATCCTTGGCTAGTTGAGCCTGACGATCGATCTCTTCAATCCACTCACGCAGCGGCTCGACCGCCCACGGGGAAAGGTACCGCATGGCCTTTCTACCACCTTTAACAACGACCTTGAATCGCATGCCATCTAAGTCCAAGTCCTCACGGGTCAGTTTAACTGCCTCGTTTCGACGGAGGCCTGATCCGAATAGAAGCGCCAGCATGGCATGGTCGCGCAAGCCCAGAATAGTTCGCTCATCTGCTTCGCAACTCTGAGTGAGCTTGTCCAACCAGGCCGGTTTTACGTACTGGCCACGTCCTTCGTCTTCTCCGTAACTCGGTAGCCGGATCTCCTTGAGCTTGTCATATTGCTCCGAGCTCATCAGATCGTGAAGGAAGCATGCCCGAGCAATGCCGCGTACGGCATAGATATAGAGATCCATTGTTGGCTTTTTCAGCTCACTACGCCAGCGTGCCACGAGCTCCAGTATCACTGCAGAGTTGACCTTGTGCCAAGGCACTTCATGCAGCGGTCGATCGCCAAACCCTAAGGCCAGAGCAGCTCGACCCAGGCACATTTGGACCTTCTCACGACTGCTTTCCGCGAGTGGCGCCAGGAATGCCCGAAGCACTTGTTCCATGGTGTGCTGGTATGTGCCCGTCGACCGGTCGACAATCAGACGCTGACCATGATGGTCTACGGTGATGAGCTCTCCTGATCCACTCATCGTTACTCCTCATATGCAGGCAGATACTTGATCATTTTTTAGCCTGATCCTGTGTAGATTCTGCGGGAGAATACCCTGCTAAATTCTCAGAATCGACGTAGAAACGATTTATTAATTTAACTCAACTTAATGTGTATTTGAATGAGCTATTCTAATGCAAAGCCGTTTTTGAAGGCTGCAGGCTCTCCACAGTACACCAAAAAGCCCCTGACGGTCATTAGTCACGGAAATACATCTTTCCGTGACTAATGACCAGCAGTTAGGAAGGGAGGCTATGCCTCCCTAGGGCCCTTCGGGCTGGGAATGGAATGCACGCCACCAGTCCATACTTTGCTGTCGGTACCACGTCGGCCTCCAACCGGTTGCTTTTCATTGCGCCAGGTTGTAACTGGGTGTTGGCCGACCTGCGCTGTTCGTCCGACTGAACAGGCAATCCGGACAATCTCATTCAGGGTGAAATTCATTGGATTGCTTGGTTATTCATGAGCTCGTTCATTTCCATTTGGAACGCCAGTGCTTCGGGCAGCACAGGTTTGCTCCGCGACTCGGCGAGCGCACCGTGTCGACGCTCATGTGAAGGCCCTGGAGGTGCCAACTCGGGCCCGCTGGCAGAACGGGTTGATGAAGCGGATGGCCGGTGTGATCCGGGCATCAGTCCGCTGCTGGACCAGAAGATCCGTTTTAAAAAGGCGCCCCTACGTGAGATGTGTAGTACTTAGGGCCGCCACCGGCCTCAGATTTCACGTAGCATCACGCTTCTCTCCTGCCAATTCGATAGAGTGGTGACCCATTTTGTGGTTGACGCCAAGTGACGGGGACTGATCTCCAATCCATCGGACCCTCGGCGTCCTAGCTCAAGAATCTGATTTTGCATCCAATCACCTTTGAGCCACGGCATTGCCATCGCGCAGCTATTCCAAGTAATTTTGGTGGCATGGGAATGACACGCACTGAAGTGAGCGCTGGATACGGGAACCTTTTTTCAAGAATTTATATATGATTCTAGGAATCATATATTGACTTTGCCCGGCCATACTCATAAACTAGCCTCAGTTAACAGAGAACCCCATTCCCAAGGAGTAGCGTTATGGCTATCGATAGCTTGAGCAAGTACCGCGCCGCTGTAGATGGCGTAAAGAACAAGGCAAAAGTAACTGGCTCTAAGGGCGAAGAGCATGAGGTAGAGCGTCTGCCGATTCGCCGTGGTGATGGTTGGAAGGTCGACCCGCTGCTGCTCCTGGAAGAGGAAGGCTACAATGCCCGTGGCGCCTTCGCGGTCGACTACTGGAACCGCCCAGACGTAATCGCGCATATTCGTGGTTTCGCCGAATCTTATAAGGCAGGTCGGAGTGTGCCTCCAATCACCGTTGAAGTTCGTGATGGTGATATCTACGTTCGTGATGGTGCGCACCGCCGCCGTGGCTTGCTGCTTGCGCTGCAAGAAGGTGCCCAGATTGAGCTGGTAGAGGTCGTCGAGTCGAAAGGTGACGAGGTCGAACAAGCCAAGCTTGTGTTGACCGCGAACGATGGCCGCCCACTCACTCGCCTTGAGCGGGCTGTGCAGTATGGCAAGTTCCAGAAATGGGGTTGGACCATTGGCGCAATCGCCAAAGAGTTCAACCGGACACATGAGCATGTCCGCTCTACCCTCCCCCTGCTTGATTTGCCTTTCGAGCTCAAGCAAATGATCGCGGAAGATGTCTGCTCCGCATCCCTTGCCCTTGATGTTTACGACCAGCACGGTACCAAAGCGGTTGAGATCATCAAGAATGCTGCGAACCAGA
Source organism: Pseudomonas gebzensis (assembly GCF_034427815.1). NCBI lineage: Bacteria > Pseudomonadati > Pseudomonadota > Gammaproteobacteria > Pseudomonadales > Pseudomonadaceae > Pseudomonas > Pseudomonas gebzensis. The sequence continues at coordinate 11,449 of NZ_JAXQNS010000013.1, read as the reverse complement.
AAGGGGACCAATCTCAGGCCGAGGAAGACAAGGTCTTGGAGCTTGCGCTGGGTGGTTTGACAGAGGGCCTCGGGAATTCGGAGCAGGCGCCGAGCTCAGACGTAGACAGTCAATCGTCTGAACCAGAGACGCCTGCCGCCCCTGCGCAGCCTCCTCGAAAGCCACGTGTAACGAGCAAAGACCTGAACAAGGCCGGTCCAAAAATAAGCAAAAAAACTGTGCATTTCGTGCACAAAAGCTTCGAAACTCTGCAAAAAAGCATCGATAACATTTCTCGCGAAAATGACTATTTCGTAATGAAGTTGAGTGCTGACGAAGTCGAACTGCTTAAGCAAATGAAGAGTCAGCTAGCAGCCTCGGGTGGTAGCGTCGACCCTCAACAACCAGAAAAAAACACAGCTCAGACCGACATGGTCGATCAGCTGGATGGTCAGAATCAGGTCGATGCCTCAGCTCAGTAACGAGCTGAGAGGTGCCCTAGTGCCCCGTTTCGGCGGGGCTTATCAGACTCCCAATCGGCTTCATAGCCAATGAGGTGTAGAACCAATGTATGAAGCACTGCTGATCTATCGAAACCGGCCCCGGCCGGTTTCTTTGTAATCACAAACAGGAGGCCCTCGCAACGCCCTTTGTTAGTTTGTTAGTTTGTTAGTTTGTTAGTTTGTTAGTTTGTTAGTTTGTTAGTTTGTTAGTTTGTTAGGTCATTCAAACTTGTTGAGGTATGTACTCACAGCTCTGCTGGTGGTTATCTATCCTCACCATCTCGACTACAGCAGGTCTCGGCACGTCATCGGCGAGGACCTGCATCAGCGCCTCAACCCCCCTACCCCACATCATCGTCGAATCATGGCCGTGCGCCCCAATGATGCCCACCTTGGCCAACATGGCTTTCGCCGCCTCGATGCCACCTTGGCGCCCCGCCAGTAGCGTGAATACCGCCGATCCAGGTAACGCATGTTCTTGTTCCAGTTTGATCACCGTGGCCAGGGCTTTCAGCTGTTCCTCCGGCACCGGCTCGGACCAAGGCAACAGTTGATGCGTCCCCATGTAGAAATAGGTCTCTTTGCGCAGCTGGCGCGCCTCAGCCAGCTGGGTTCTGGTGCGTTCCTGTGTCGCTGCGATCGGATTGTTGAAACCTTCCAACTGAGCCTGACGTGATTCAACCAGGTGAATGGCGGCATCGATCTTTTCTCTCGCACGTTCCTGATTCACCGCAATGTTGTGGCATGCGGCCTGGCCGCCTTCGTTGATGAGCACGCCACCAAGATCCTTGATGGCTAAGGTACCGCCGTCCAATTGCGCTGTAGAGGGCTCGTATCGCATGAGCGGTGGCAGCGGCTCGTGGTTGAACTCAGGTTTGAACAGCAGGACCTCCTGCGAACTTTGCTGTGCACCAATCACGCCCATGGACGCTAGGAGCTGGGCCGCATGTTTGCTGCTGCCCAGATCGTTTGCCAGCTCTTCATAACAGGCCCGTCCTGTGGCCTGGGTATCACTAAGCGAGACCACTTTGCCGTCTGGATAATCCCGCGCTACTTGGTTGGCTGTATGGCGACTGCACGTTTTGAGCTGCAGCGACCCATTCCCCTCTACCTGGTACAGCCCATCAATACCAAGTGTGGCTAGCGCTTTTCGCACCAGTGGTCCTTGCTCGGATAAAGGCCGACTCCACTGCAACAGGTCCTCGGTCACGATGCCCATGGCCGACTTACCAGACGATGAGTGCTCGACCGCCCACGCCAGCGCATCCATGTGCTTGTTGATCAAAGTACGGCTGTGATTCGCCTGGGGCGTATCTTGTCGGGCCTCTTGCCTGATGTCCTGGATGTGAGAGTGCAATGAGCGAATATGATCGGCGAAGACCTGCTCGATGCGAGCCTGGCCTACCAGAGCCTTGCGGTTGATGGCCATGAAATCGCGCTGGTGCTTCGACACTGCAGGATCATCAAGCACCCTCTCTATGCTCACTACCGTAAGCCTCTCGCCACGGAGGTAGTTGACGTAGAGGCGGTCAGTAGCAGTCAGGTACTGGTGCGCTGCGCTCAGGGGTACCACATGCCCGTGGGGCTTGCCTTGGCCGCTGAGAGTGAACTGTCGAGCGCGCTTCTGATCAGCCTCAAACCTCATGGTGGGAGGCGCTGGTACCTTCGACCACTCGACCACTCCGACCAAACTCGTGTTGATCCGGCTTCCCAGCAAGGCCTGTTCGCTGTCAAAGACCACGTAGCGGTTTTCCCCTTCCCGGTTGCGATACATCGCACCGTCGTACCCGGCCTGCTGGAGCCAGGCTGCGCAACGCGAGTTGGCCATGATGTCGTCAATTTGTAGATGGCCATCTCGCATGAGCTCGGCCACGATCAAGCCGGTTTTGCGCATGCCAAGCTTGGCGGTAAGGTCTACTGCAGTGATAGCCGCTTTGTCTGTCACGATGAAGGGCGAACGGATGGCCAAGATCGCAGGTGTTACCTTACCTTGGGCATCCTGGTTCGCTGCTCCGACATCAGCGAAAAGGCTGAACGGACGGTCTGCGGCTTCCTTGCTGAACACGATCCGAGGACCGAACTGGTTGATACAATTGCTCCCTTCAAACCAGCGGTCAAAATGCGTTGAGGCAGGCGGGGATAGGGGAGCATCAGCCACGCGAGCAACTGGGCGGGTGTTGTCTTGCATGATGGCCTTGGCGTCCTGCTTGAACTCGAAAACACTGCGAATTTGGTCTTGTTTAAAGACCGTCCACTCGGGCTGCTGATCAACAATGTCAGGCCCGCTGTAACACACGCTGTCGTAACCGTTTGCCTCTGCCTGGCGGGCCTGCGATCGGTCATTGGTGTAGAGCGTGTTCTCACAGCGAAGGTAGACGGGCATGACAACCGGTGTGGGAACAGCGCTGGCTAGGCCTAACTCAACTGCCAAGTCGATGATGTGCTCGGGCATGTCCTGGTCGTGGTGTAGTGCGAACAAAAAGTTGTCCAGCTGCTGTGCGGTACCGCTTCCTTCAACGTGGGCCGAAAGGTCGTATAGGTCGTTCACATCAATGCCGTGCGCCAAGCAGGTATCGTGAACTTCTCGGAAGTTCTCGCCGCCGAGGCGATCCCAGACGCGGTGCCCTTCTTCTACCATCCCCTTCAGTAGCTCAACCGCGAGCGGTGGAAAGGCCTTGTCAGCTGCTTCAAACAGATCCTTCTGGCGGAACGACTGATTGCGAGCCGCCGTTGCGTACTTGCTGGCCACCTCCGGGTCGCGAGTGAAATGGAAGCCGTCGCCCTGGTAGTGCTGGTTGAGCAAGGATCGATGCCGCGATGCATCGAAGGTCGTGAATGCGCTCATGGTCCCGTGGTAGAAGACGATCGGGCTCCCGTCATCGTTGATGGTGGTGGAATCCCGAAGCCACTGACCGAGCGACGAAACGGGCGTATCAAGCGCCGCAGTTGGAGACGCTGAGCGGGCTTTCCAAAACGCGCTGGGCAGTGCGTAGTCAGTCGATTGAGGCGACGGAATCAGGGTGTGGCCAGTAAAGCCCTCGATCGCGTTGTAGGCTGATGTGGCAATGCCCTGGCGCCGGTGAGCAGGAGACACCATTGCGGCAGCATGCAGCTGGCCATCTCCACCTGCAGGTCCATACAGGAAGCTGCCGATGACTGTGTCATCGAGCGTTACCGCATAAACCTCCCCTCGCCCATCGGCAACCCCTGCAGCGCTCTGTACCAAGAACAAGTTGTAGTCATTGCCGGTATGGAGGAGCTGTGCGCTGCCGTAGAGATCGTTGCGCCAGCTCTGTGTTTTTACGGCCCACTGGAAGGCGCTGTCCGCACGGGCAAGCTCACCCTCTGGCCCCGATATGTTTGCCCACGGCGAGATCCGCTGTGTCACCCGTACCAGGTCAGGATGCGTAGCATCGATGGTTGTCAGCGGAAAGCTGCTGGCGCGCTCCTCTGCCCGCATGGGCATGCGGATCGTGACGTTGCGAGCTTCAACCTCGCCAGCTTCGTGAAAGTACAGGTCATAGGGCGACATCAGGTCCCGCCTGAATGAGGCGAGGTTGCTTTCCCAATAACCCTGTCTGCGCCAATCTGCAATCCGCTGCACGACTGTGCTGTCATAACCGGATAGCCTGGCAAGCGTTTCTGGCGGGCAGGGAACTTGCTGTGCCTGCTTACCGATCTCCACATACAGTTTCATCATTTCCTTGAGCTCACCGCTCACGGAGCCACGTGCGATGAATGTCTCTTCCGAAGCACCAGGTGCAAGCCCTTCAATGCGCTGGATAGCATGCTGCATCTCGTGGGCGATGATCTGCGCAACACTGGGGTTCTCAGATGACAACGTATACGGAGATGCGACGAGCAGCGTTGACTGCGCCATCGTCCTGCCCTCGGCGAACCCGCCGTAGGAATCACCGATTTGACGATTTACTGCGACAACTCTGAGGTTGGCCAGCTGCGGGTAGGCAGCGTAAAGCTCTGGGTGATCATAGAACTGGCCCAGCGGTACCCCTCGTGGCCTGCTCATCGACTCCTCAACCCAGTCAAGCCAGCGATCTGGATTAGTTGTCGTGACCTCTTGTTCGTCCTTCTCGTAGTCGTACCCTCGAAGGCGAGCCTTGCTGTCGTCGATCTCAAACCGCCACTTGCCCTCCGGTCCATTCATCCAACCCGTTTGCTGCCAGATCGACTCAGGACTGGCTCCATCCTCGGCAAGCGCCTTAGCCCGATCGAGTCGGCCACTGTCATGTGTTTGAGCATTAACGCCAGCGAAGGCGAACCGCATATCAGGGTTGGCCGAATAGAGGCCGGTATTGCCGATCGCTGACTTGACCTGTGATGGCTCGAAGACGCCGATCGTCATGTGGCCGCTCTCGGTCACCTTGATGCTGTCGAAACCGCAATGTGCGTACAGCTGGCCCAGTGCCGCAGCGCCAGCACCACCGAAGAGGCTGGCGCTATCGAACCAGAAGTTGTGGCTTTTGTAGTACGGCCCGCTCTCTTCTGCCCTGGCGCTCTTGGTGATCGTCTTCACCAGGCTGGCCACCAGCTGCAGGTCGACCTCTCTGCCAGCTTGTTCAGCTTGGCACACAAGCTCATCACGCAGATCGATGACCTTGGAAGAACCTTGCGGCAACCTGTCGCCATCAAAGGAGGCGCGAGCGCTGAGGTAGACCGGCATGATGAGGGCGCGGTCGCCTTGGCCAGGGCTAACGTAGTCCTGCCGCAACTGGGCATAGTCGTCAGCCAGTATCGAGCCCTTCGTCTGTTGCGCTGCCCCGGTACCGGCGTTAGCCACGATGCCAGGATTAGTAATGGCTGATTTCACCTGGCGAGGGTAGAAGGTAACGATTTGCGGGAGATCGTTGCCCCAGCCCGAAGCGCCCCTCATCAGGTCGCCAGGCTTGGACCAAATCATGCCGTCAAACCCCTGCGATTTCAGCTCCTCGTACCGGTCAGGGTTCGACCGAATCTGTTCGATCTCTTGTTGGTTTGAAGGCCTGTACGGGTTCTGGATGCTCAGGAACACCGGCTTCACGATCTCGCTGTTCCGGATGTAGCTATAGTCGGTGCGGGGCGTGAAGGAGCTCGGGCCTTCCCTGAAGTCGTCGAAGTCCTCACTTGTCCCGTGATAAACCCTCAGGGGTTGGCCATGCCGATCGGTGATGACTGATCCCTCGAACCAGTCGTTGAAGTCGGACGGCCAGTGTCGGGGCTCTGGGGACTGACTACCCGCAGGCGCCGATCGGAGCTCTGCTGGTGTGGCTGCGCTCGCCCAGAACATACGGTTCGCGACCGAGTAGTCCTTGACGGTACCGTGATAGAGAACCATGGGAGAGCCGTCGTCATGCATCGCCGTGCTTCCATGGAACCAGCGCTGAAAAGCCTGGCTGTCAAGTTGACGATGTTCGGCTGCAATTTCCGCACCCCAGCGGACTATAACACCGCCCAGCTCTTGTGCCTGGACAGGGAAGTGATGCTGCCCGAATGTCTGGGCCGCATCAGCGACGGTGTCGAACCGCTCCCTGAGCGTAATGCCCATTCCCACTGTGTAATGTTCGGCGGCCCATCCCCGATCGTCGGTTCGGACCAAGGTGAGCACAGCCGTGGCGGGGTCGTGTGCGCCACTAATGGCAGCGAAAAATCCATGCTCATTGAGGCGCGATGCCGCCATAGACTGGGTGCTCAGCCGGATTCCTAGCGCGCTGATTTCCTCTGCTAGTACTCGGGTGGCCAAGTCATTGCTGTTGCTGGCGCCAGCAACGGCATCGCTCATGCGCTCTATGGTCTCCCCGCCACCAGGTGCGCCCATAGTGCCGAGTGCGTACAGGTAGGCCATCTGGGCGTCTGCAGGCATACGCAAGAGCGAATTGGTGCGGGCGCCAACCGGCATCCCGTACAAGTCCGATACAACCGCGTCATCGAGCTTAGCGTCCCACTGGTTGTGCGCAGTGGTGCTTTCGCTGGCGCCAGCCACATGAAAGTCGACTGCCTCACGCGCCAGCGTAGCGATGTCGTGTGCATCGAGCTTGAAGTCATCCAGCTCGCCTTGCCGCTCTAGCTCACGCATCAGGGGTGTGCGATACAACCAGGTGCGGAGATCTCGAATACAGCGCTGGCCGAGCTCAAACCCCCCCCGTCCGCCGCTCCGTGGCTGAGAATCGGGCGCAGCGAGTTGAATCAGATGAGCGAGGTGCTCGCTGTTGAGATTGGACGGCGCTGTAGTGCTCGGTACCAGCATCGATGCCTGAACCGCGTAGGTATCACCAGCGGCCAGCAACGCATTGAAACGCTGCACTACGCGACCGTAATCCCGCCCGAGCATAGTCCTCAGGGAGGCGTGCTCACCCACCTCATGGAGAAAAACAGAGCACACGTCTTTTGGCTCGGTGTTGGCGCCCACCAGGTACACGGTTCTGTCGTAGGTCAGGCCTGATACCCGATCATCCGCCCCAATCAATGCGATCTCATCGCGCAGCATGGACGGTAGGTCAGCAGTCGTATCCACCAGCTGCAGCTTGTGTGAAAGTTCAAGAGTGGCGATCGGCCCAGCCCCGTAGTAGTTCATAAGCAGACCGCGCATGCTTTCTGCCGTCGACTTTTGCGCTGCTTGGCTATGGTCAACACGTAATTTGACGACCACTTCAGCATCAAGCACCGCTGAATTTAGGATGGGGTTGTACGCAGTGCGCCAGATGGCAAGCAGTGTGTGATCGGACAACTCGGCAAAGTCTGAGTCGGCTTCGCGCATAGCGGGAACGATGTGCTGTAGCACGTCGGCATCGCTCACATGCTCGACCATATACAGATCAACCAGCCGATTGACGCCTCCCGCGCTGCGTAGGTTGATACCCGTTTCAACGCTGGCGCTATCCAGCCATTGCGAGGATGGCGCATGCCGATAACGCCGACGCAGATCATCCGTAGCCGCGCCCAGGTAGGAAGCTGTGCCGAATTGTATAGCCCAAAGGTGCTGGGTGTGACTGGCCGCGTCTGCGCGGTCGGCGCCGACGTGAGCCGCAAAGGTTGCAATATCACAAGGTGCAGTCGACAGCAGCTGCTCGTAGGCTCGCCATTGGGAGTTCGTCCACTCAGGACTCGGCGTCCAAAGGTCGTCGAGCGTAGGCACTGAGGTGAGCATGGTTCGACCATTGGCTGTATCGACCTGCAGCAGCTGGTACCCAGCGAGCTCGGTACCGGTGATTCTCGCGACTGAATCGGGGCCCTGCAGGTGAGTGGCCTGCCCAGCAGCTGGCGCTAGAGGGTGTTCAGCCTGCACAGGAAGCTCAGAGCATGCATCACGCGTCGACTTGGCCAGCTCGGCATTGCCCGTAGCGCGACTGCGACCGAGAAGCCAGCGCGCCAGACGTCCACGTTGCTCGATCGGCTGCGCCTCGATAAGTGGGCGAACTGATTCCGGGGTGATGACCGTGGCCAGCTCATCCGGGTGGAGTGAGTTCAGGCTGTGGTGCACGCGCTGCAGCGCAGCAAGCGCGTTAAATCGAGGGTTGTCCTGCTCGATAGCGGTGGTCCAGCCGTAGGCAGCTAGCGCGTGTATCGCCTCACCATCAGCGGCGAGTGCGATACGGGTCTGCGTCAAGGGGTGCTGAAATATGGTCTCGCCATCGTTGGAAATGTCGTGTGTCGTTGTAGCAAAGCGGTTGAGCAGAGTTTGAAGACCGGACATGCCGAGTCGCTCCGTTATTACCCCATGCGAGGAGGCGTAAATAATTCTGGACCGGGCTCGGGTTCGAGCCGGATATCAAGCGAGGCCGCCTGTTCGTGGTCCGTATTGGGCTGTCGCTTGTTCTGTTCTGCAGACAGATCAGCGTAGGACTTGGCTTCCATCCCTAGACTCTCGCGCAGCTGATTCTCTTGCTCGTGAGCGTCGATGAGGGCAGCCTTCACCTTTACGAGGGTGCTCTTCGCCCGATCTGCAGACATCACCTCCAGATCCATGGAGTGAAGTTCGGCGGTGATCCGGTCGAGAACCTGGTGGGCAATCATTGCCTGAGGTTTGATGCTCTGATGGAAGTTGGTCATGTACTCAGCAGCTGCAAGCGTTTGACGAGCTTCATTGTGAGTGACGATGGTTGGACCGGAGATCTTGTGGCTAGAAGCGTATTCGAACGCAGCTCGCATATAGCCATAATCCTGGTACTCCTCACGTTGACCGACCCATTCCAGGGCATCGCTGACCGGCCCCTCCTTAGAGTTGCCGCTGATGATCAGCCCCACGCGAACAAGGTCCCAATTGAGCGCTCCAACGCCCTGCACTTCGGCTTCAGCCCGTGGCAACCAGCGCGCATCGTCATTCGCCTCGACCCTGAAAGTGGTTAGCAGATGCTGGTTGATGAAGCGCTTGTCGACCGCGAACGAGAGAAAGTTGGTCACCTCGTTGGCGTCACGGAAGAGGTAAGCGGGGGCGTCAGCGCTGATATCTGGGTCGGAGGACCAGCGCATTTCAATATTTGCGGATGGGGCGTTCGAGACGACTGGCACCCCGAGGCCTTCGACTTGCAGGACGATTGGCTGACGCATCTGTGTAATTCCTATCTAACTGAGTGGTCGTGCGCGCCGACCTTATGCGGTGGGCGCTGGCGCACGAAAGCGCAAAGACTGACCAGCAGTTTATCTATCGGCGTCGGCAGATCGAATTCTTCTTGCTGTTCATGATCAGCAAGCGGTTGAAGGGGTACACACGCTCTGTCGAGTAAAAGGTGTCGATACCGTGATTGAGGGTCATCCGCTCGCCATTCAGGCCGTACTTTTTGAACAGATCCTGTAGGCCGTTATCGTCCACGAGCATGGGGTTCACTTGTGTTTTGAAGTCGCCCGAATCGTCGTATTTGGCACTGACTTCAACGAGGTAACGCTGCATTACTTCGCTCATCACGCTTCCATGACTATCGAATGGGTTGTCACCTGCGCCAGGGTTGGCACCGTGGCTGTGGTGTACATGGCCAGATCGGTGGCCACTGGGTTGTAGGCTGCTAGCTGCGCCAGCCTGGCCAGGCTGGCTTGGGTGCTGTGATCGTTGAGCCAGCGAACGGCGGCATAGAAGCCGGTTCGGGCGTTTGGCTGGATGTCCAGATTGGCCAGCAGGTCCTCGCAGCCAGACTGCTCCGCAACGTTGATGATCACCTGCAGGGCCTGGCGGTCGACGCTGCAGCCGATATCCAAACCAAGACGAGGGAGATCGGACAAGGTGTTGGCCACGCAGTTGCCCAAGACAACTTTGAGCACGGTAGCGGTCGCAACGTTAGCGATCTTGATCAGCGGAGCCTCGGTCTTGAATGGAATGGCCATGAAACAGGCACGGTTGGCGATGAGCTGCGCTACCTGGCGAAGGCTCACCGCGTACTCGGGCTCGTAATCTGCCTCGGCACTGTAAGCGTGGAAGGCGCAGTACCCGTTGATGGCTGACTTGGTGGCAAGGCGTTCAGGATCGAGTGGCTCCCAGCGCAGGTTGGAGCCAGCGGGTACCGAGCGATACGCCACATGGGCTCCCGCTTCGTCAGTGGTCACGCAAATTTGTCCAGGCCGTAAGGCCTTCAGCTCGTACTTATTTTGGTCGATCACTGCCAAACTCCTAGTATTTAGACCATCCTCCTAAGTGACCCGTCCTCACTTAGAAGCGCCCCGCCCCCTCCGGGGGCTACCTGGGCTCGCGCTTTACTGACCCTGCGCGATCTTCCTGATACGCCACTGCTTTTCCCCTCACCCGCCGCAGGCGACCCTAGGTCGCTCAGACCAGACAGCGTGAAGCGAAACCGTGCCAGCCCTTACTCGATTGAATTGACAGTGGGTGACGCAGCACGGCGCCATCTTCTGGGTTGCCGCTGGAAAGCTTTTAAAGCGTTGACTCAGAAGCGTTTTGAGCGATGTCGCTCCAAAACTGTTTAAGCTGACTCAGCACAGCGATATCGCAATAGCCACGTGAGCGCCTGAACAAACGTCGTCTTATGATATTGTACATTGCAACGATGTGCTAACCCGGAATCTGTCATGGCCAACGAATCGGATTGCGTTAACGAAAATCCTGCTAGCGCTCCTTTCAATAGCGAGCGAATCCAGGACGTGGTGCTGGACCACGTCTTAGACAACGTCAGCCTCTTTATGGGTGGTGGTTCGAGTGCCGAACGCATTACTCTTCTGATGGATTCGCTGCAGGAGCTGAGCGAGAAGATAGCTCTGGGAGCGATGGCTAACAGGGTTCACCTTTCAGACCTGCCAACATTCAATGGCAAAATCAGCGCTGATACAAATCAGACAGTCAACGACGATCAGCTCTATGAGACGCGTTTCAGAATCGTCGAACAAAGAGGCGATAACCCCAAGCCGATCCGCGATGAGGTGCTAAGTAAAGCGCAAGCCATTGAAAGCTACGGAAAGGAATTCGTCGAATCATACTGGGGCAGCCTAGGCGAGCGTTGCCCTAACAGCGTGACGACAGGCGATCGCACACTGTGGTTCAGCATTGTTCGATACCCGGTCAATGATCAGTCAATGGCACAAGGCAACGATGTCAATTCCAAGAAAAGCTATCGTGCACCGTCATTGAGATAACACCTGAAACGCTAATACGAGCTTCTAAGTCAACGCTCTATGAGATGTCATCGCTCTAAAGCTTCAGCTCCCCTCAAAGTCAACGCTTAAAAGCTCTACTGCGAGAGCTCTAAAAAGCTTCTAAGCGCTGACTCTTAAAAGCTTTTCAGCGATAACGCTGAAGCTACGCGGCCCGCCAGGATCGCCCTCATCCCAGTCCCTCACATGAAGATAGAAATCCAAGATACCCCCCTTCGAGGTTGTGCTTAGCAGCGCAATGCGCTGGGCGGGCAAGCCCGCAGGGAAAAGCAAAGACAACAGCTAACCGGATCTGCTGGGGCGGCCGATGGCCGCGTACGCGGTAGATGAGTTTCGGGAGGTAGAAAGTCATCGCCCCGCAGGGGCGGCATTGTTGGGAT
>NZ_JAXQNS010000012.1:0-173875 GCF_034427815.1 Pseudomonas gebzensis | reverse complement strand
AGCTCGCCAACGCCTTCGTAGGCCATGTCATTGGGCAGGCGAAGGGTTTGGTTCCTGCCGTTTCAACCGCGGCCATCCGTCACATCTCCCTCCAGCCCCCACCCAGCCTGCCGATTACCCTGCTAATCGCATGCCTCCTCCTCCCCCTCCATCGAGCCCACCACATGAACCCATTCTCCCGTCTGAAAAAAGCCCGGAGCGATCATCAAGGCACCGTCACGGTCAACAGCACTGCCAACGACCTGGACGCCGCCCTCGCCGCCTTACGCATCAGTCCCACCCTGATCACCGGCTTTATCTCGCCGCACCTGGACATCGACGTCATCTGCGCCAAGCTCAAACGCCGCTTTCCCCAATCCACCATCAGCCTGTGCACCACCTCGGGCGAGCTCTGCAATGCACCCAATGTGCTGTATTGCCCCACGGGCGAGCGCTGGGACCGGGTTGTATTGCAGCTGTTCGACGACAGTCTGATCGCCTCGGCCGAAGTGGTGATGGTGCCGTTGGAGTGTGAGGACATTCGCAGTGGCGGTAAGCGGTTGGGGATGCAGGAGCGGATTGCCAAGTTGGTGGCCAACATCAAGCGCGTGCAGGTACGCCTGTCGATCGATCATCGCGATACGTTGGCGTACGTGGTATTCGACGGGTTGTCGGCGTCGGAGTCGTTCTTCATGGAGGCGCTGTATGAGTCGGGGCGGTTCCCTTGTTTGTTCGTGGGGGGATCGGCCGGGGGCAAGTCGGACTTCCAGAAGACGCTGATTCACGACGGTCAGCGCAGCTATCAGAACCATGCTCAGATCGTGTTCCTGAAGACGGCAGCGCAGGTGCGGTTCGGGGTGTTCAAGAGCCAGAACTTCAAACCGGCGGATTTGACCTTCAGTGTGCTGACGGCGTCGGTAGAGGACCGCACGATTGACCAGGTGATCGACAGCAACGGCAATATCAAGAGCATGGTGCAAGCGCTGTGTGATGCGTTCAGTTGCGCCCCCCAGGCGCTGGAGTCAAAGCTGGCGGACTATTCGTTTGCGATTCGGGTGGGCAGTGAGTTGTTCGTACGGTCCATTGCGCGCATCGATTATGAGCAGCAGATCGTGCAGTTGTTTTGCGACGTGGCGCCGGGCGAGGAATTGGTGATGGTGCGACGTACGCCATTGCGTGAGGCGACGCGCCTGGACTATGAGCAGTTCCTGCGCGGCAAGGGTGGCCAGCCGGTGGCGGGGATTTTGAACGACTGCATTTTGCGCCGCCTGAACAACGGCGCCGAGCTGGGCAGCATGGCCGGGATTTTTGGTGATGTGCCGTTGGCGGGTTTTTCGACCTTTGGGGAGATTCTGGGCTTGAACCTGAATCAGACGCTGACGGCGATTTTCTTTTTCCGGGTGGCCAAGGGTGCAAGTTTCAGTGACGAGTACGTGGACGACTTCATCGCCCATTACGGCGAGTTCAAGGCATTTTTCCTACGGCGCCAAGTGAAGAAGCTGGCAGGGTTGAACCATGTGGTGGTCAAGCAGATTACCGCGTTCAAGAACAAGGACTTCAGCAATACCCTCAATACCCGTGGGCTCGACCGCAATATCCTGCAGGTGTTCGAAGGCTTGGCAGACTTGGGCATGGTGTTGGCCCATGCCGAGCGTCAGCAGGAGGACATCGCCGCGCAGCTCAAGCATTACTCGGGTGAGTTGCACGCCTCGATGGATGAGCTGGTGGGTACGATCGACCAGCAGAACGCCGTGTCTACTCAGGCCGGGACAACGGTGGAAGGGCTTTCCAGCCAGGCGGATGTGGCGGTGGAAGGTGCGCGCACACTGGCCGGGTCGAGTTTGCGTATCCAGTCGATCGTGCAGGTGATCCAGCAGATCGCCGGGCAGACCAACCTGCTGGCGCTTAACGCCGCCATTGAAGCGGCGCGCGCGGGCGACCTGGGCCGGGGTTTTGCGGTGGTGGCAGATGAGGTGCGCAAACTGGCAGAAATCACCCGTAAGAATGCGGCGGAAATCGGCGTGGATATCGACCTGCTGTCCAGTGAGATCCAGCGTGTTGCCCAGCAGATCGAAGACCAATCCACCGGGGTCAGCGCGTTGCGGGAAATGCTCGATGCACTGGAGGCGTCGAGCCGCGCGACCGAGGGGACGGCGCAACGTACTAAGAATATTGCGGATACGTTGACTGGGCTGACCCATGGGTAGGGGTAGGTCGAGTCGGCTGGGCTAAAACACTCATCCCCGATAAGCCGCTGCTGCGGCTGACGGATTTGCGGCTTCAGGGCTCAGGATGTTTGATCAGATTGGACAGATGACTGTGCCAGGCCTAACGCGGGCTCAGCTTTTCGCGAGTGCCTGAGCGTGCGTCGAAGAGGGCCTGCGTGTGAGAAGTCTCAGGCATGGAATACGGTGGTATTCATGCATAAAGCTGCCGGAGCTTGCCAGACTTAAAAAGCCAAAAGCCCGCAGTTACGCGGGCTTCAGGGCATCTATCGATAGCCTCTGTTCAAGGATATCGACGGTTTGCAAACCGTAGTCTATGTAACCGCTTCACCAACCACACCTTGACCTCAGCCCCATGGTCACCAATCCTGACGCCCCGATTCCAGTAGCCTTCCGCCATGATGCGCCCAATAGCAAGACCGAAACAGTCTTCCTGTGCTCATACCTCGTCGACTTTAATTGAGCGTTTCATCTTAAAAAAAAACCCGCTGATGCGGCTTTTTTTAAGGATATGCGATTGATCGGTCTGCCAACTATGGCAGCGCTGCGTCAAGCCCAAACACCACCAGTTTCATTTGACCATTTAACTTAAAGTAACCTCTGTTATGAAATTCATAGATCACGCCACGGGTGCGCAACTTGACTGATGAGCCTGAAACTTCTTGCACTGCACCGGAGCTTTGAGTTACGAGAAAAGGGGTGGCATTCACGGTTTTCTTTAGAACTGCATCATCAGTGGATTGAAATTCCATCAGAAAATATCGATAGACAAAAGGAACCGTTGCGCCTCCTGAGTCATACAAGACTTCGTAGATAGCGCCACCCTCATCGACTGGAGTTACTGAGACAACCCGTTCAGGGGCCGGTCGCCAAGGTCCTGACAGGGCGATGAAGAGAGCTTGCCCCACACAGAAAACTAACAATAACCATAGTACCCATTTAATAACCTTGGGATTTTGCATAATTGATTCCGGCCTTGATCCATGCTTGGTCAACTGGATCATCACCATAAGGTGTGTCAGTCCACCATGAGTTGAAGTCAGCCATTGAAGTTCCGGCGATCATTTGCGTTGCTCCGGCGGCTCGTAGGAGTACTGCCTCAGGAATTCCAGCTGCAGTACCGGTAGCACCATAGTTAAAATTCCCAAAGCTTGCAAACTCTCGACCTTGCTGCTTGTAGTCCCAGTCTCCACGATTTCTAACTTTACTGTAAAACCAACCTAACAATAAGGTAACACCACCAACCCTAAAGGACTTTTTTTGCGATTTCGCATCCTCTAGATTCTGTGCCAATGATACTCCTGGCGGTGCAGCTGGGTAGTGTTCAAGACGGATCTGCTCTTCTGCTGCCGCAAGCTCTAATGCAGCATTTGCTGACTGTGCGGTTTCTATGGATGACAGCGTATCCACCTGAGTTTGAAGACGCTTCGCCATTTCGGTGTAAATCTGAGCCAGCTTGAGCGCTTGGAAGCTGTTCGCCCAGTTCGCGAGACGCGATTGATCTACTACCACACTATATCCCTGAGCCCTTACGAATGCACTGGCACTGGTGACTTTGGAATCTAATGCATTGCCGCTATATAGGCCTCTAGCAAAGGAGAGCTTTTCCTCAGCAGCAGACTGCTTTTTCAAAAGCAGTTTAACCACAATATTTTTTTCATTCGTTATTTTTACGGCAGGCGTAGATATATCAAATTTGGACCCGGAGCCTCCCGCATCTTTGATTTCCTTCTCCATCTCTGAATCGATACTAGATACATTTACATCATGCTGTGTATTTATCTCAGCACGTTTTTCGGTCATCCATTCCGCCACATATTCTGTAGCACGTATTAGCCACTCGAGTGTATCGTTGGCCTGCGGATCAATAGGCTCTATTACTTCGCGAACAGTGAGCGGGGAAAGTCGGCGCGCCGCCCAGTAATTTCAATATTAGGAAGTTCAACAGGCATAGCAAATCCTCTCTTAAATTTATAAAAGTGGCAATTACGCTATCTTTTTACGGCCATATTTCAGCGTGAGAAAACTAGATTTTCTTGCGCTGAAATTTACAAAAATCCTGCACTGAGGGCAAGCTGGAGAAACACAAAAAAACAAAATAACGAAGTGTCAATCTAGGCACTGTACGAAATAAGGCTTCGTAAACGCCGCATGGAGCAAGCCAGCGAGACCATTACCTCATAATTTTTTGCGAGCTTGTCAAAACGTGTTACAAACCGGCGATTCTCTTTCAATTAGCCAAACAGACACTCGGTGACATTGCGCTATCGGTACTTAGGCCGGTCGAACAACCTTGCTAAGCCTAGTTTGGGCTTGCGTTTCATTGAGCGCATCGGAATGACGGGCTGCATACGAGCGAGGTCGCAGTACTAACGCAGGGCCTCTGAGTCATGGCCCTTGTCAGCGAACAGCCATTTGCAACGCTTGCGAGGTCGCCCGCGCTGCGCTGAAGGGATCTTGACGCCCTTGAGCAGCGGCTTCGCATAGCTGATATCACTGGCTTGACCACCAGAAAGGTGGAACCGCAGCGGTACCGCGTTGACATCGCAAAGCATGCGGATTTTGGTCGTCAGGCCACCGCGACTGCGGCCTGGAGCATGATCGGCAGGCTCGGCAGGTCCCCTTTTTCCGAGCACCTGATGATGCTTAGGTAGCGCGCACTGCGGTTAAGTCAATCATCCAAGTCTGTAAATCGATCAAGCCTTGCTCATTCAGTCTTAGGTGCAAGCGCTTCAGCATCTGATCGAATGCGCCGTTGTTCCGCCAGTCCTGGAAACATTGATACACGCTTCACCAAGGGCTGAACCGCTCCGGCACACCACGTCACGCAGCACCGGAGTAAAGCACCCACAGCACGCCGTCGAGCATCAGCCGGTCACTCACCCGAGGTCGGCCACGCCTACGTATTTCGATGAAAAGGTCGGAGAGAAGATCCCACGCCTCGTCCGAGATTTCGTACCGCTTCGCCATCACAGAATTCCTTTCCGTTGATGGCCCAGGAATCTACAAAATCCTTAGGGCTGCGGGGCAGTGATTGGGTTTCTCAGAATTTCGTACAGAGCCTAACAAAATGCAGCTCTTTCAATAGCGAGAATAGGCCATTAGCTCGGACATGAAAAAACCGGCAATAGCCGGTTTTCACATGCAGCGCTGTGGAGTCACTCCCACTCAATCGTCGCCGGCGGCTTGCTCGACACGTCGTACGTCACCCGCGAAATCCCTTCGATCTCGTTGATGATGCGGCCGCTCACCGTTTCCAGCAGCTCGTACGGCAAGTGCGCCCAGCGTGCGGTCATGAAGTCCACGGTTTCAACTGCCCGCAGCGCAACGACCCACGCATAACGACGACCATCGCCCACCACGCCCACCGATTTCACCGGCTGGAACACCACGAAGGCCTGGCTGGTCTTGTGGTACCAGTCGGCTTTGCGCAGTTCTTCGATGAAGATGTGGTCGGCGCGGCGCAGGATGTCGGCGTATTCCTTCTTCACTTCGCCGAGGATGCGCACGCCCAGGCCTGGGCCGGGGAATGGGTGGCGATAGACCATGTCGTACGGCAGGCCGAGTTCCAGGCCGATCTTGCGCACCTCGTCCTTGAACAGTTCACGCAGTGGCTCGACCAGCTTCAGGTTCATCTCTTCCGGCAGGCCGCCCACGTTGTGGTGCGACTTGATCACGTGGGCCTTGCCGCTCTTGGCGCCGGCCGACTCGATCACGTCGGGGTAGATGGTGCCTTGGGCGAGGAACTGGATGTTCTCGAGCTGGCTGGCGTGGGCATCGAAGATGTCGATGAAGGTGCGGCCGATGATCTTGCGCTTCTTCTCAGGGTCGGCTTCGCCGGCCAGGTTGTCGAGGAACTGGGCCTCGGCGTCGGCGCGGATAACCTTGACGCCCATGTTCTCCTTGAACATGGCCATCACCTGATCGCCTTCGTGCAGGCGCAGCAGGCCGTTGTCGACGAACACGCAGGTCAGCTGGTCACCGATGGCGCGGTGCAGCAACGCGGCGACCACGGAAGAATCGACACCGCCAGACAGGCCGAGCAGCACGTTGGCCGAACCCACTTGCTCACGCACCTGAGCGATGGCGTCTTCGACGATGTTGGACGGAGTCCACAAGGCTTCGCAGCCGCAGATGTCCTGGATGAAGCGCGAAAGGATGCGACCGCCCTGCTTGGTGTGGGTCACTTCCGGGTGGAACTGCACGCCGTAGTAGCCGCGGGCGTCGTCGAACATGCCGGCGATCGGGCAGCTTGGGGTGCTGGCCAGGACGTGGAAGTCGGCGGGCATCGAGGTGACTTTGTCACCGTGGCTCATCCAGACATCCAGGCCCAGTACGCCATCGGCGTCGATGTGGTCTTCGATGCCGTCGAGCAGGCGGCTCTTGCCGACCACGTCGACGCGGGCGTAGCCGAATTCGCGCAGCTCGGAACCGGTGACCTTGCCGCCCAGTTGCTCGGCCATGGTCTGCATGCCGTAGCAGATGCCCAGCAGCGGTACGTTGAGGTCGAACACGGCCTGTGGCGCGCGTGGGCTGTTGGCTTCGTGCACCGACTCAGGGCCGCCAGCGAGAATGATGCCACGCGGGTTGAAGGCGCGGATCGCTTCGTCGTCCATGTCGAACGGGTGCAGCTCGCAGTAAACGCCGATCTCGCGCACGCGGCGGGCGATCAGCTGGGTGTACTGGGAGCCGAAATCCAGGATCAGGATGCGGTGGGCGTGAATATCGAGGGCCATGACTCAATCTCGTCAGTGGAAATCGGAAACGACGCGGGGCTGTTCGTGACAGCCCCGCTTGAGGATGCGGTTGAAAGCCTCAGCCTACGCGGTAGTTCGGGGCTTCTTTGGTGATCTGCACGTCATGCACGTGGGACTCGGCCATGCCGGCACCGGTGATGCGGACGAACTCGGGCTTGGTGCGCATCTCATCGATGGTCGCGCTGCCGGTGTAACCCATCGAGGAGCGCAGGCCGCCCATCAACTGATGGATGATCGCGGCCAGGGCGCCTTTATACGGCACACGGCCTTCGATGCCTTCCGGAACGAGCTTCTCGGCACCGGCCGAGGAATCCTGGAAGTAGCGGTCCGAAGAGCCTTGCGACTGGGCCATTGCACCCAGCGAGCCCATGCCGCGGTAGGCCTTGTAGGAGCGGCCCTGGAACAGTTCGACCTCGCCCGGGGCTTCTTCGGTACCGGCGAACATCGAGCCCATCATCACGCACGAAGCACCGGCCACGATGGCCTTGGACAGGTCACCGGAGAAACGGATGCCGCCGTCGGCGATCAGGGGTACGCCGGTGCCTTCGAGGGCGGCGGCGACGTTGGCGATGGCGCTGATCTGCGGCACACCGACACCTGCGACGATACGGGTGGTGCAGATCGAGCCTGGGCCGATACCGACCTTGACCGCGTCTGCACCGGCGTCAGCCAGGGCCTTGGCCGCAGCGCCGGTGGCGATGTTGCCACCGATGACCTGCACCTGCGGGTAGGTTTCCTTGACCCAGCGCACGCGCTCGATCACACCCTTGGAGTGGCCGTGGGCGGTGTCGACCACCACCACGTCGACGCCTGCGGCGACCAGCGCGGCCACGCGCTCGGCGGTGTCTTTACCGGTGCCCACCGCAGCGCCGACACGCAGACGACCTTGGTCGTCCTTGCTGGCCAGAGGGTAGGCCTTGGCTTTTTCGATGTCCTTGACGGTCATCATGCCCTTGAGGCTGAACGCGGCATCGACGATCAGGACTTTTTCCAGACGGTGCTTGTGCAGCAGCTCGCGGACTTCGTTCTTGTCAGCGCCTTCGCGCACGGTGACCAGACGCTCTTTGGGCGTCATCACTTCGCGCACAAGGGCTTCGAGGCGGGTTTCGAAACGCACGTCACGGGAGGTGACGATGCCGACCAGGTCGCCGTTTTCGAGAACCGGAACGCCGGAAATGTTGTTCATCCGGGTCAGCTCGAAAAGGTCGCGCACGGTGGCGTCAGCTTCGATGGTGATCGGGTCCTTGACCACGCCCGCTTCGAACTTCTTGACCTTGCGCACTTCGCTGGCCTGCTGCTCGATGGTCATGTTCTTGTGGACGATACCGATGCCACCTTCCTGCGCCATGGCGATGGCCAGACGGGCTTCGGTGACGGTGTCCATGGCGGCGGAAACCAGAGGGATGTTCAGCTCGATGCCACGAGTCAAACGGGTCTTGAGATTGACTTCGTTGGGCAGTACCTCGGAGTAGCCAGGTACAAGGAGGATATCGTCGAAGGTCAGGGCTTCTTGGCTGATACGCAGCATCGCGGGCGGCTCCCGGGCGGGAAAATGGAAGCGCGACATCATACCGATTTACGCCCCGCCGCTCAATGCAAATTCAGCGCCGACTTACCAGCGGCCTACCGTCAGGCCTTCACCGCAGGCGACGGGCGATCCACCTGAACCACGGCGATCGGCTGGTCCAGCCAATCGGCGAACGCGTCGAGAAACGTGGCGCTAAACCCCGCCTCGCCCCAGCCGTTGAAGATGAAGCCCAGATTGGAAAACGCACAGGGCTGCAGGAACAGGAAGCCATTGATGTCGTCTTCATGCCCGCACAGCGGGCAGGTGAAGTTGTCGGTGAGCCCCGGCATCCACTCTTCCAGGCTGTCGAACAACGGCTCGCCCACCTCACGCCGACACTCTGCGCAGCCGGCTTCTTCGAGAAAACCCTGGGTGGGCGTGTAGATGCAGCGGTCGAGCACCACTTCCAGGCCGTTGACCGGCTCGCCGAACGGTAGTCGCTCAGGCTGCAGCGCAACGTTGCGCGCACCGTCGGTCAAGGCGTAGCCCATGCGGTTGCCGGTACTGCCGCAGGTGCTGGGCTGCTCCTCGATCACCCGCTCGCGCACCAGCCAGCGCAGGATTGCCCGGGCGCGGGCTTCATGGGCGATGACGCTGGACATTTTCGGGACGATGATGCGCTGGGAATTCATGACGGGCCTGCGGACTGCGTGAGAGCTGGCAATTCTAACCGCTGATCAAGTGCTCAGGTAGCGACCGATCAGCGCCAGGCCACTGGCCAGCACCAGCCAGGTCACCAGCCGCACGAAGGCCTCGCGGGACAACCGATCACTCAACCGACGCCCCGCCCACAGGCCCGCGAACATCACCGGCAACAGACACAGCGCGAGCATCAGCAGGCCCGCATCGGCATACACCCCGGCAATCAGGAACAGCGACAACCGCACCAAGGTGCTGCAACTGATCAGCGCGCTCTGGGTGGCGCGCACCTGTTCGTTGGCCTGCAGCCGCGCGCTCAGGTACAGCACATAAAGAAAGCCACCACTGCCGAACAGCGCGCCGAACAACCCGCCCACCGTGCCCATCGGCGCCGCCCACCAGCCCGACAGGTGGGCCGGGCGCACCTTCACCGCCAGGCCGTAGATGGCATAGGCCGTGACGAACAGCCCCATCAGCAGCAGCAACAGGTCGGATTTCAACTGCAACAGGAACACCACACCCAAGGTGCAGCCCAGGGCCATGAACGGCAGCAGCCGCAGCAGCTCGCCGCGCACCACATCCCGGCGCGAAGGCAGCAGGTTGCCAAATGCCGCGACAAAATCCAGCAACACCAGCAAGGGAATGATCTGCGACAGCGGCATGAAGTGAATCAGCACAGGGCCCGCCACCAGGGCAGTACCGAAGCCGGCGATGCCGAACACGACATAGGCGGCGGCGATGCCAAACAAAATGGGCAGCCATTCAAGGGGGGTGAACGACAGCTGGGCTAGCATCATGCCAAGTCCTGGTTAATCCGTAACAAACCATGCCTGTGTGGTTGCTCACGTCCTGTAGCGGTCCACTAACGCATGGAGAATCGCAGCCGTTTCCGCATCCAGGACGCCCTGGTGGTCGTCGGGGCGAAAATGCAGCTGAAACGCTCTGAGCAGGCGTTGCCGATAGGCAGCCTCCGGCTGCGCCGGAACACTGTAGCCATACTGGCGCAGCTTGTCGAAAATGGCGCTGTGGTCGGGTAGTTGCCGCGTGAATTGGGCCTGGTAGTCGGTTTTCAGACCCTCGTCGTACCAGGCACCGATGCCTGCTCGATGCAGTTGCAGCCAAGGAAAGGCCGCACCGGGATCACTCTTGCGCCCGATGGAAATGTCGCTATGGCCAAGTACGTGGCAAGGCGTGATGGCTGGATAACGCGCCATGATGTCCTGGCACAGCTGGATCAAGGCGGCGACCTGCTCGGGAGGATAGGCCGGGAAGTCGAATCGCCCGTCGCTTGCCGAAGCGTGATTGACCAACTCGATGCCAATGGCCGAATGGTTCAACCCGCGTTCATTCGCCCAGGCGCTGACGCCGGCATGCCAAGCGCGCTGATGTTCATCGACAAGATTGAAAATCCGCACCTGATCGAAACCTGCGCGTCGATACGTGGGATCGTCAGGCGTGGGCACCAGGTAGTGGGCACTGACGTCGCGGCCCTTGGCCAGTGCGTTGACCGAGGCGTTGAAATGCGCGGCGGTGTAATGGATCACTAGAAAGCAGATGGGTCGTTCACGCGTGTCAAACGCTGTTGAACGATAGGTTGTGTCATCGAGGTCGTACATAGCGCCTCCAGCGTGGTCGGTGCACGCAACCTACGGCGGCGCAGCTGGCTCGGTAAGCCTGGAAATTCGACGCCAATGGTAGGAAAACTGCGCCACCGCGCAGCCGGTGCATCAGAGCGTCATGTCCTTTATGATGCCGGCATGATCAAAGACCCTTTCGACCGGCTCGGCCTGGACCGCGAAGTTCTCACCGTCAGCCAACTCAACGGCCGCGCTCGCGTGCTGCTGGAAGATGTATTCCGCAGCGTGTGGGTGGAAGGCGAAATCTCCAACCTTGCCCGCCCGGCGTCGGGGCATCTGTACTTCACCCTCAAAGACAGCGGCGCGCAGGTGCGCTGCGCGCTGTTCCGGCAGAACGCCACGCGGGTGCGTCAGGCCCTGCGTGACGGCCTGGCGGTACGGGTGCGGGGGCGGGTGTCGTTGTTCGAGGGGCGCGGTGACTATCAGCTGATTGTCGACACCGTCGAGGCCGCAGGCGACGGCGCGCTGCGCTTGGCCTTCGAGGCGCTGAAGGAAAAGCTCAGCGCCGAAGGCCTGTTCAGCGCCGAGCGCAAACGGCCACTCCCCACGCATCCTCAGCGCATCGGCATCATCACCTCGCCGACGGGTGCGGTGATTCGCGACATCATCAGCGTGTTCGGCCGCCGCGCCCCGCAGGTGGAGCTGAACCTGATTCCCACGCCAGTGCAGGGCCGTGAGGCGATAGCGCAAATCGTCCGGGCGCTGCAATTGGCCGACAGCCAGGGCTTCGACGCGCTGATCCTGGCCCGCGGCGGCGGTTCGCTGGAAGACCTCTGGTGCTTCAACGAAGAAGCCGTGGCGCGTGCCGTGGCGGCGTGCGTGACGCCCATCGTCAGCGCCGTGGGCCATGAAACCGACGTATCGATCAGTGACTTCGTGGCCGACGTTCGCGCGCCCACCCCCTCGGCCGCTGCCGAACTGCTTGCCCCGGACAGCAGCGGCTTGCAACAGCGCCTCGAGAGCCTGCAGCGGCGCTTGCTGATGCGCATGCGCAATCGCCTGGCGCATGACCGCCTGCGCGTTGAAGGCCAGAGCCGCCGCCTGCGCCATCCCGGGGAGCGTCTGCGCCAGCAGGCGCAGCGCCTGGACGACCTGGACATGCGCCTGCGCCGCGCCTTCGCGCAAAACAGCAGCCAGCGTCAGCAGCGGCTCAATCGCCTGGAGATGCGCCTGAGCGCGCAGCATCCAGGCCGCGCGCTGAAACTGCTCGATCAGCGCCTGCAAAGCCTCGCCGAGCGCCTGCCACGGGCCATGCGCGAGCTGCTCAAGCACCGCCGCCAGCGTTTGCAGGCACAGGTGCAGACGCTGCAGGTCGTCAGCCCCCTGGCAACCTTGGCGCGCGGCTACAGCATCCTGCTCGATGAGCACGGCAACGCCGTGCGCAGCGCCGCCCAGACCCACAACGGTCAGCGCCTGACCGCCCGCCTCAACGAAGGCGAGCTGAAGGTGCGGGTCGAAGACAATCACCAGACTCCGGTCACGCTTTCCCTATTGGACTGACACATGCCCCGCTCGCTCGCCCCGTTGCTCGCGCTGTGCCTCGCGCTACTCACCCCGCTGGCGCACGCCAGCTACATCACCCGCACCTTGAACAAGCCCGTGCCTGGCGGCGTGGCCGTGGTCGACCTGGGCCCCGGCGCGCAGGCCCCCAGCGCGCGCTTCGACGGCAAGCCGGTGCTGGTGGTCAAGGAACAGGACAACTGGCTGGCCATCGTCGGTCTGCCGCTGACCCAGAAGCCTGGCGCCGCGACGCTGACCCAGGGCAGCCGCAGCCTGCCCTTCACCGTGGGCAGCAAGAAGTATCCCGAACAGCGCATCACCTTGAAGAACACCCGCCAGGTCAACCCGAACCCGGCCGACCTCAATCGCATCGACCGTGAACTGGCCGAGCAGATCAAGGCGTACCGCAGTTTCAGCCCTGCCCTGCCGAGCAACCTCATCCTCGACAAGCCGGTCAACGGTCCGCTGTCGAGCAAGTTTGGCGTGCGCCGTTTCTTCAACGGCGAAGAGCGCAACCCCCACGCTGGCCTGGACTTCGCCGTCCCCGCGGGTACGCCCATCAAGACCCCGGCCAATGGCACGGTGATTCTGATCGGCAACTACTTCTTCAATGGCCAGACGGTGTTCGTCGACCATGGGCAGGGCTTCATCAGCATGTTCTGTCATATGTCGAAGATCGATGTGAAGCCGGGGCAGACGCTGCGCCGTGGCGAG
Source organism: Pseudomonas gebzensis (assembly GCF_034427815.1). Classification (NCBI taxonomy): domain Bacteria; kingdom Pseudomonadati; phylum Pseudomonadota; class Gammaproteobacteria; order Pseudomonadales; family Pseudomonadaceae; genus Pseudomonas; species Pseudomonas gebzensis. The sequence continues at coordinate 160,857 of NZ_JAXQNS010000012.1, read as the reverse complement.
GTGGTTGGCCGGGTGGGCTCCACAGGCCGAGCGACCGGCCCGCACATGCACTGGAACGTGAGCCTCAACGATGCACGGGTGGACCCGGCGATTTTCATTGGCGCATTCCAGCCCTGATCGCCCCCCTGTGTGAGCGAGCGTGCGCGAAGCCCTTCCAGACAACGCGTTCACCCGCCCATTAACGTCCTGGGTGAAAGGCTTCGCGAGCAAGCTCGCGCCTGCACAGTGCAGGGCGCACGCAACCTGTTTAGGTGCAAGCTTGCTCACGATGGGCTGCCTGGCAGCCCTCCTGCAAAAACGCAGAATCACGGACAGACCGTGGTCGTAGCTATCAAGGGCCGCTCTGCAGCCCATCACCCGCAAAACCAAGCCCACCGCGCGCCTGCAGGGGTGCTTGGGGCACGCTTGCCAAACCCGCTCAAGGCGCAACGGCGCTGCCCGCAGACAACACCCAGACCAGGTTGCGCGTTAGGAAAACATTGAACAATAAAATTTAGAAAACAGTTATCAATCCGCTACAAAATCTCAAAAAATTACTTTTACCCAGCATTTATCCCAATTTTTTTCGAACACTTGCCAACCCTGATGCCACTGGTTAGGGTTCAAGCTATGAAAAGCGCCAAAACCCTCATTCTGCTCCGCCAACACCGCAGCCTTTGCCTGGTCAGTGCACGACTACCTGGGTGAATCGCGTCGCCTCGTCCGTTTACCTCGTTTCTGCCGGCAGGCCCGATCAGGCCGCACACTCAAGGATTGCTTCCATGTCCATGCTCAAAGACCCGTCGAAAAAGTACCACGCGTTCCCCACCATCGACCTTCCCGACCGCACCTGGCCGTCCAAGGCCATCACGGCGGCGCCGATCTGGTGCAGTTCCGACCTGCGCGATGGTAACCAGTCGCTGATCGAACCCATGGACGCCGAGAAAAAGCTGCGGTTCTGGAAGACCTTGGTACAAGTGGGCGTGAAGGAAATCGAAGCGTCCTTCCCTGCTGCATCGCAAACCGATTTCGACTTCGTGCGCAGCCTGATCGAAGACGGCCATATCCCTGAAGACACCACCATTCAGGTGCTCACCCAAGGCCGTGAAGACCTCATCGCGCGTACCTTCGAGTCGCTGCGCGGGGCCAAGAAAGCCATCGTCCACCTGTACAACGCCACCTGCCCGTCCTTCCGCCGCATCGTGTTCAACACCGACAAGGAAGGCGTGAAGAAGATCGCTGTGGATGCCGCCAAGCTGTTCGTCAAGTACGCCGCCCAGCAACCCGACACCGAGTGGACGTTCCAGTATTCCCCCGAAACCTTCAGCGCCACCGAGCTGGAGTTCGCTAAAGAGGTGTGCGACGCGGTGATCGAGGTGTGGAACCCGACCCCTGAGCACAAGATCATCCTCAACCTGCCCGCCACCGTCGAAGTGGCCACGCCCAACGTCTACGCCGACCAGATCGAGTGGTTCTGCCGCCACATCAACCGCCGTGACAGCGTGATCATCAGCCTGCACACCCACAACGACCGTGGTACCGGCATCGCTGCCACCGAGCTGGGCCTGATGGCCGGCGCCGACCGTGCTGAAGGCTGTCTGTTCGGCAACGGCGAGCGTACCGGCAACGTTGACCTGGTGACCCTGGCCCTGAACCTCTACACCCAGGGTATCGACCCGCAACTGGACTTCTCCGACATCGATGGCGTGCGCAAAGTGGTCGAAGAGTGCAACCAGCTGCCCGTGCACCCACGTCATCCGTATGTCGGCGACCTGGTTCACACCGCGTTCTCCGGCTCGCACCAGGACGCCATTCGCAAGGGGCTGACCAAACAACAGGACGGCGAACGGTGGGAAGTGCCGTACCTGCCGATCGATCCGGCCGACATCGGCCGCAGCTACGAGGCGGTGATCCGCGTCAACAGCCAGTCGGGCAAGGGCGGCATCACCTACCTGCTGGAACAGGAATACGGCATCAGCCTGCCGCGGCGCATGCAGATCGAATTCAGCCAGGTGGTTCAGGGTGAAACCGACCGTTTGGGCCTGGAGATGACTGCCAAGCAGATCTACAGCCTGCTGCACAAGGAATACCTGCAGGCCAACACCCCGTATGCGCTGGTCAGCCATCGCCTGCAGGAAGAAAACGGCCACAGCGCCGTGGAAGTGGAAGTCGCCGGTGAAGGTGAAACCACGCTGCACTGGCGCGGCAAGGGCAATGGCGCCCTGGAAGCGCTGGTCGCCGGCCTGCCGGTCGCGGTGGAAATCATGGACTACAACGAGCATGCCATTGGCGCTGGTACCCATGCCAAGGCCGCCGCGTACATCGAGCTGCGCGTTGCTGGCGGCCGTGCAGTGCATGGTGTGGGCATCGATGAAAACATCACCACCGCCAGCTTCAAGGCGCTGTTCAGCGCGCTGAACCGCTCGCTGAGCCAGCAGGAAGCCAAGGCGGCCTGATCGCCTCAGTGCCCGTCAGTCAGTGAAAAGCGGTGCCTGCGCGAACCGAAAAGGCGCCGCTTTTTACTGGGCCTTGTGACCGGTTCAAGCCAGAGGCCACTCGCTCGACCGCTTGACGGGCTGGCCTCAGCCTGACCGCCCTCGGTCTCGCACAATAAAAAAACCCGCATCAAACGATGCGGGTTTTTTTATCAGCGCTGGCCAGCGCCTCGTGCGCTGGCGCCAGCCGCTGGGCCAGTCGCACCCAGCAAGCCCCGCGCTTTGCAGGCAGGCGGCAGACGCCCTACTCCTCCAGCAACGCCATCGCCTCGGCGCTGCTTGCCTCGATCCGTGCCCAGTCGCCATTCTTGATCCAGGCTGCGTCCAGCATCCACGTGCCGCCAACGCACATCACATTGGGCAACGCCATGTAGCTGCGTGCATTGGCCGGATTGACGCCGCCAGTGGGGCAGAAGCGGATGTCACCGAACGGCCCGGCGAAGGCCTTGATCGCTGCCGCGCCGCCGCTGATTTCGGCCGGGAACAGCTTGAAGCGGCGATAGCCCAAGGCGTAGCCGCTCATGATTTCCGACGCCGTGCTGATGCCGGGCAACAACGGGATGTCGCTGTGCACGCCGGCTTCAAGCAGCGCCGCGGTGATGCCCGGGGTGACCACGAACTGCGCACCGGCGGCTGCGACGGCGTGGAACATGCTGCCGTCCAGCACCGTGCCGGCGCCCACGCACAGCTCTGGGCGCTGTTCACGCAGTACTTGGATCGCCTTGATGCCATGGGCCGAGCGCAAGGTGACTTCCAGGGTGCGGATGCCCCCGGCGGCCAGCGCATCGGCCAGCGGCAGGATGTCCTGTTCGCGGGCGATGGTGATGACCGGCAGGATGCGCGCCTGGGCGCAGATCGCGTCGATGCGCGCGGTCTTCTCGCTCATGCTCAGCAACGGTTGTGGGCGTTCGAGGGTGGTCATGTCTGATGATCCTTGGCTCATGGGCACCAGTAGATGTCCAGGGGGTCGTGAAGAAACGCGTGAATCGGCATGCGCTGCGCATCGGTCGCGAGCGCGGCGCGCAGCGCGGCGAGCTTGCCTGGGCCTTGCACCGACAATGCGGTGAACGCGGCGCTGGCCAGCAGAGCGCGGGTCATGCTCAGGCGCTGGTGCGGCACGCTGGGGGCCAGCATCGGCAGGCAGCGGCGCGGGCTGTGCGGGTCGAGCCCTTCGCTCAGGTGCGGGCTGCCGGGGAACAGTGAGGCCGTGTGGCCATCGTCGCCCATGCCCAGCACCAGCACATCGATCGGCGGCAGCTCGGCCAGGGCGGCGTCGGTCAGTTGCGCGGCACGCTCGAGGTCAGCTGCAGGCTGGTACAGACCGAAGAAGGTGGCCTGGGCCGCCGCGCCCTGCAACAGGTGACGGGCCAGCAAGCCGGCGTTGCTGTCTTCGTGCTCCACCGGCACCCAGCGTTCATCCGCCAGGCTCACGGTAACTTTCGACCAGTCCAGCGGCTGCTGCGCCAGTTGCTCAAGAAACGGTACCGGGCTGCGCCCGCCCGACAGCACCACGCAGGCGTGGCCCTTGTGCTCGATGGCCGAGCGCAAGCGTTGGGCCACGTCATTGGCCAAGGTCGAGGCCAGTACGCTCGAGTCCGCCAGTTGATGCGTCTGCACGCCCTCTGGCAATTGCAGGTCAGATATCGCCATACCACGCCCTCCCATCTCGGGTGATCAATGCAATCGAGCTCATCGGCCCCCAGGAACCCGCGGCATAGGGTTTGGGCGCATCGCCGCTGCGTTGCCAGCCAGCGATCAACTGGTCGCACCACGACCAGGCGTGCTCGATCTCGTCCTTGCGCACGAACAGGTTCTGGTTGCCGCGCATCACCTCAAGCAGCAGGCGTTCGTAGGCATCCGGAATCCGCGCACTGCGCCAGGTATCGGAAAAATTCAGTTGCAGCGGGCCACTGCGCAGGTGCATGCCCTTGTCCAAGCCTTGCTCTTTGGTCATGACCCGCAGGGAAATGCCTTCGTCCGGTTGCAGGCGGATGACCAGCTTGTTGCCGACTTCCTGGCGCTGCTCGGGGGCAAAGATGTAGTGCGGGGTTTCCTTGAAGTGGATAACGATCTGCGACAGCTTCTGCGGCATACGCTTGCCGGTGCGCAGGTAAAACGGCACGCCCGACCAGCGCCAGTTGCGGATGTCGGCGCGCAGGGCGACGAAGGTTTCGGTATCGCTATGGGCATTGCAGTTGTCTTCTTCGAGGTAGCCCGGCACGGGTTTGCCGTCGCTGTAGCCGGCGATGTACTGGCCACGCACCACGCGGCTGGCCAGGCTTTCGCCGGTGATCGGCGCCAACGCCTTGAGCACCTTGACCTTCTCGTCGCGGATGCTGTCGGCCGAGAGGTCGCTGGGCGGGTCCATGGCGATCAGGCAGAGCAACTGCAGCAGGTGGTTCTGGATCATGTCGCGCAGCTGGCCGGCCTTGTCGAAATAGCCCCAGCGCCCTTCGATACCCACCTTCTCGGCCACGGTGATTTCCACGTGGGAGATGGAATTCTGATTCCACTGGGTCTCGAACAGGCTGTTGGCAAAGCGCAGCGCGATAAGGTTCTGTACCGTTTCCTTGCCCAAGTAATGGTCGATGCGGTACACGCGATTTTCCGGGAAGAACCGTGCGACGGCGTCATTCACCCGGCGCGAGGATTCCAGGTCATGGCCGATGGGCTTTTCCAGCACCACGCGGGTGTGGCTGGCCAGACCAGCCTCGTGCAGGTTTTCGCAGATCGCGCCGTATACCGCAGCCGCCGTGGCGAAGTAGGCAATCAGCGGCCGCTCGGCCGGGGCCTGCTCGGCCAGGGCGAGATAGCCGCCGGGCTCGAGGAAATCCAGGTGCTGGTAGCCCAGCCGGCCCAGGAAGCGCGACAGCGCCTCAGGCTCAAGATCGTCCGCTGGCACGTAGCGGCGCAGGTGGGATTCGATGCTGTGCAGGTGCGCATCGACCGTACCGACTTCGCGCGCCAGCGCCAGCACGCGGGTGTCGGCGTGCAGCAACTGTGCACGGTCGAGCTGGTACAGCGCAGGGAACAGCTTGCGCAGGGCCAGGTCGCCCAAGGCCCCAAACACCGCGAGGGTGCAAGGTTCAACACTGATAAGCGCCATAAATGTGGTTCTTTTATAGAGTTAGGGTAGAGATACCGGTTTCAAACCTGATTTTCAACCATCGATGTAGTAAATCTAACAACATATGGCAGTTTTCCCTTTCACAAGTGGTACACGCCGCTGACCGACAGTAGGATAGACGCCACTGTAAAAAGCCAATCGCCCCGGGCGTTGGCCGCCTCATCGACCCAAGGACCCCCCATGGACCGCGTGCGAAACCTTCTGGAACAGATCCAGGGACGCCTCGACGACCTCAACAAGGCTGAACGCAAAGTCGCCGAAGTCATCCTGCTCAACCCGCAACAGGCCACCCGTTTCAGCATCGCCGCACTGGCCCAGGCCGCCAAGGTCAGCGAACCGACCGTCAACCGCTTCTGCCGCTCGTTCGAGGTCAGCGGCTACCCCGAACTCAAGCTGCAGCTGGCGCAGAGCCTGGCCAGCGGCGCGGCCTACGTGAGCCGTGCGGTGGAGCCGGACGATGACCCGGCCGCCTACACCCAGAAAATCTTCGGCAGCGCCATTGCCTCCCTCGACAGCGCCTGCCAGCAGATCGACCCGCAGCAGATCAGCCGCGCCGTCGACATGATGATCCAGGCCCGGCAGATCCACTTCTGCGGCCTTGGCGCCTCGGCGCCTGTCGCGGTGGATGCCCAGCACAAGTTCTTCCGCTTCAACCTGGCCGTCTCGGCCCATGCCGACGTGCTGATGCAACGCATGCTCGCCTCGGTGGCCCACACCGGCGACCTGTTCGTGATGATTTCCTACACCGGGCGCACCCGCGAGCTGGTGGAAGTGGCGCGCACCGCGCGGGAAAACGGCGCCTCGGTGCTGAGCCTGACCGCTGCCGGGTCCCCGTTGGCCGAGGCCAGTAGCCTGAGCTTGTGCATTCCGCTGCCTGAAGACACCGACATCTACATGCCCATGACCTCGCGGATCATCCAGCTCACCGTGCTGGACGTGCTCGCCACCGGCATGACCTTGCGCCGCGGCGTGGATTTCCAGCCGCACCTGCGCAAGATCAAGGAAAGCCTCAACGCCAGCCGCTACCCCATCGAGGACGAGCCGCTCAACTGAGCCGGTGCGCCTGCAGGCGCAACTGCGCCTGTTCGCCCGGCGCCAGGCTCAGGCCCTCGTTGCAGCCACTGGCTGCTTCGACGCAGACAAAGCCGCGCGCCTCGCGTCCCGTCACCCCTACCAGCGGACGACTGCCCGGGTGCCAGACCACCGTGTCGTCGCCGTCGCTGGTGTCAATGCACAACGCCCGCTGCCAATCCGCATCCTGCACCTGGACCTCGGCCATGCCGGGGTACACCCGCTGACAGCCGCCGTGCACTTTCAACGCCCCGGTCTGGCGACAGGCGCTGCGGTTCATGTGGTCGTAGCCTTCAACGTTTTCGAGCCCGGACAGCGCTATCTTCGACACGTGACTGATACGCCAGTAGGCCAGCAGGGCGTGGCTCAGCTGACAGGTTTCACTGTCTTGATGTTCGGTGGTGAGCACCAGCTCCATGGTGCTGGAGAGCCGCGCACGCAGCTCGACCTGCCAATCGCACAGGCGCAACTGCCAGGTGAGGCTGACGCCCGCCTCGTCTTGCTCGCTGCTCAGCAACTCCCAATCGAGCAGCCGCGCCCAACCGTGAGTCGGCCACAGGTCTTCACTGGGATGGCGCCCGTACCACGGCCAGCACACCGGCACGCCACCGCGAATGGCGCCCACATGCGGCCATTGCGCCGCGCACCACAGCCACGGCAGTTCGCCAGTCGGCTGAAAATGCAGCAGTTGCCCCCCTTGACGGCTGAACACCGCCTGGCAGCGAGGGTGATCGATCACCAGGACATCACGCTGCTGATGACGCGTCCACTCAAAGGTCGGCCTGGGCCGGTCGGGGCTGAAGAGGCAGTGGAGTGGATGTTCGGGCATGGGTTTGAAGCTCTTGTTGTAATGGAATTCGCGACCTCTACCAGCCACGACTCAAGCCGTGGCTGGTAGAAATCAACCGCCAAAGCGGCCACAAGAAAAGTGCGTAAAGTTACAACAAATCACCTCAGAATGACGACTGAATCTTCAGGCCGGCCACCAGCGCGTTGTCCACTTCATCCACCGCACCGGGGCTCTTGATGTATTGCAGGTTGGGCCGCACGGTCAGCCAGTTGGTGACGTGAAAGCCGTAATACAGCTCGGCGTTGTACTCGGTGCGCTGCAGCGGCGTGAAGCGCGGGTTGTCGTAATCGTCCACCCCGAGCTGGGCATTGAGCTGTTCTGCGCGCTTGCGCACGTCGTCGTTGACGTGGATGCGCGCGACACCAAAGCCGATGTCGTCCTTGGGCCGAGCATCGAACGCGCCTTTGTAGACCAGGCCAACCTGCTGGTAGTTGTCCACCACGTTGGTGGCCTTGTCGTGCACGGTGAAGTTGGCGAACAGGTTCAGGCCGCGGCTGGCATCGCCGTTGTGTGCGGTGACCTGCTGCTGCGCCACCACCCACCAGCCGTGCTTGCTCGAATGCGAACGGAAGCCGTCGCCGCTGATGCCCTGGGCGTTGTCATTGACGTCGCGGTACACATCCGTGGCCGAGGCCGTGCTGTAGTAGTAGCCCAGGCGGTACTCGCCCGGCAGCCCGTTGACCTGCGGCTGCCACACCGCCTCGACCGGCAGGATGACGCCCTTGGTGCCGCTGCCGCTAAGCTTGAAGCCGTTGCCGGTCTCCAGATTCGAGGGGTTCTGCTCGAAGGCGCCGACCTGCACGAAGAAGTCCGGCGCGATGTTGTACTTGACCCGCAGCGCCCACTGGCTGACCGGCCAGTTGTACCAGATGCCACCGACCCAGTTGCCCACCTGCGAACCGCAGAACGCCAGGTTCTGGAAGTCGCAGGGGAAGCTGTTGAATTCCTCGCCCGGGCCGAACTGGCCGAATTTCACGTCCAGTGCTCCATCGAAGTACTTCTGCTTGACCCACATCTGTGTCAGTCGCCAGGTCTGGCCGCGCCCCCAGACCTCCTGCACCGAACTGAACTGCCCGGCACGCGGGTCACTGATGCGGTCGTTGGACAGGTTGCGGCCACTGCGCTCGGTAATCGCCAGCTTGAACTCGGCGTCATGCCAGCCGAGGATCTTTTCCAGGTCCAGGTGCGCGCCAAGGGCGAACTGGTCGCTGTAGCGCGCGGTGCGGTCATGGTTGTAGCCACCGCGCAGATTGCCGGCCACTTCGCCGACGTAGTCGAGGGTGAAGTCATAGCCCTTGTCCAGCAGCTCGGTGCGGGTGCCGCCCCAGTCTCCGGTCATCCATTTCGAGTCGCTGGAAAACGCCTCGGCCGCCTGCGCCGCGCCGCTGCCGACGGCAGCCAGCAGGGCCAGCGAGCCCAGGGTGGTGATGCGATTGCGATGCTCCATTGCGGTACGTCCTTCTGTTGTTGTTATTCCGGTGCGCCGACGGCGTTCAAGGCTGCGGCGCTGGCGGGCTGGGACAGGCTGGCCGGGCGGTCCACGCGCGCGCCACTCTGCGCGTCGAACAGCAGCACCCGGGCGGGATCGAATTGCAGACGCAGGCTGTCGCCGACCCGGCATGCCACATCCGGCGCCAGGCGGCAGCAGACCTTGCTGCCATTGAGCGTGACGAACACCAGCAGGTCAGGCCCAGTCGGTTCGATCACGTCGACCTGCGCGCTCAGCCCTGGCAAACCGTTGCCCTGCTCCGGGCCCAGCGCGATCTGCTCGGGGCGAATGCCGAGGATCACCGCCTGCCCCGCCGCTTCCACGGGCGCTGCGACCGGCAGCTCGCAGCGCTGCCGGCCGCTGTCGAGCTCGGCCAGCACGCGGCCGTCCTGAACGATCAGCGTGGCCGCAATGAAATTCATCGGCGGCGAGCCGATGAAGCTCGCCACGAACTGGTTGGCCGGGTCGTTGTAGATCTGCTGCGGGGTGCCGAACTGCTGGATGATGCCGTCCTTCATCACAGCCACCTTGTCGCCCAGGGTCATGGCTTCGATCTGGTCGTGGGTGACGTACACGGTGGTGGTTTTCAGGCGCTGGTGCATCAGCTTGATCTCGGTACGCATCTCCACGCGCAACTTGGCGTCGAGGTTCGACAGCGGCTCGTCGAACAGGTAGATCTGCGGCCGCCGTGCCAGCGCCCGGCCCATGGCCACGCGCTGTTGCTGGCCACCGGACAGCTGGCCGGGCTTGCGCTGCAGCAGGTGTTCGATCTGCAACAGGCGGGCGACACGGCCCACCTCCTCGTCGATGGCCGCCTTGGGCATCTTGCGGATCTTCAGGCCGAAGGCGATGTTTTCGCGCACGGTCATGGTCGGGTACAGCGCGTAAGACTGAAACACCATGGCGATGTCACGGTCCTTCGGGCTCATGCCACTGATGTCGACGCCTTCGACCAGAATCTCGCCGCCACTGATTTCTTCGAGCCCGGCGATGCAGTTCATCAGCGTGGATTTGCCGCAGCCCGAGGGGCCCACCAGGATCAGGAACTCGCCGGAATCGATCGCCAGGTCGATGGCTTTGAGGGTGTCTGGCAGACCGCTGCCATAGCGTTTGTTGACGTTACGAAGTTGCAAGCGTGCCATGTGTCACCCCTTGACCGCGCCGGCCGTAAGGCCGCGCAGGAAATATTTGCCAGCGACCACGTAGACCAGCAGGGTCGGAAGCCCCGCGATCATCGCTGCCGCCATGTCGACGTTGTATTCCTTGACCCCGGTGCTGGTGTTCACCAGGTTGTTCAGGGCCACGGTGATGGGCTGCGCATCGCCACTGGCGAACACCACGCCAAAGAGGAAGTCGTTCCAGATCTGGGTGAACTGCCAGATCAGGCAGACCATGATGATCGGTACCGACATCGGCAGCAGGATGCGCGTGAAGATGGTGAAAAAGCCTGCGCCATCGAGCCGCGCTGCCTGCACCAGCGCCTGCGGCACGCTGGCGAAGTAGTTGCGAAAGAACAACGTGGTAAAGGCCAGGCCATAAACGATATGCACCAGCACCAGGCCCGTGGTGGTACTGGCCAAGCCCAGCTTGCCGAGGGTGAACGAGGCCGGCAGCAGCACCGTCTGGAACGGCAGGAAGCAGCCGAACAACAGCAGCCCGAAGAACAGCTGCGAACCGCGAAAGCGCCACATCGACAGCACATAGCCGTTGAGCGCACCGATCAGGGTCGAGATCAGCACCGCCGGCACGGTGATCTTCACCGAGTTCCAGAAATAGCCGCCGACGCTGTCCCAGGCCTTGAACCAGCCGATGCCGGTGACCACGTCAGGCCAGCTGAGCAGGTTGCCGGTGCGGATGTCCTCGGGCGACTTGAAGCTGGTCAGCAGCATCACGATCAGCGGAATCAGGTACACCGCGCAGGCCACCAGCAAGGTGCTGTAGATGGCCAGGCGGCTTGCAGAGAAGCGGCGGCTAGTCATGGCGTTTGCTCCGCAGTTCCGAGTAGAGGTACGGCACCAGGATCGCCAGGATGGCGCCCAGCATGAGGATGGCGCTGGCCGAACCCATGCCCATCTGCCCGCGACTGAAGGTGAAGTTGTACATGAACATGGCCGGCAGGTCGGACGCATAACCCGGCCCGCCGGCAGTCATGGCGGCGACCAGGTCGAAGCTCTTGATGGCGATGTGCGCCAGAATCATCACCGCACTGAAGAACACCGGACGCAGGCTCGGCAGCACGATGCGCAGGTAGATGCGCGGCAGGCTGGCGCCATCGACCTGGGCGGCGCGGATGATCGACGGGTCGACCCCGCGCAGACCGGCCAGAAACAGCGCCATGACGAACCCCGAGGCCTGCCACACGGCCGCGATCACCAGGCAGTAGACGACCCGCTCCGAATCGACCAGCCAGTCGAAGCGAAAGCCCTCCCAGCCCCAGTCACGCAGCAGTTTGTCCAGGCCCAGGCCCGGGTTGAGCAACCACTTCCAGGCGGTGCCGGTGACGATCATCGACAGCGCCATGGGGTACAGGTACACGGTGCGAATGAAACCTTCGCGGCGGATGCGCTGGTCCAGCAACACCGCCAGCACCACGCCGACCACCAGGCTGATGCCGATGAACATGCCGCCGAAGACCATGAGGTTCTTGCTTGCCACCCACCAGCGGTCGTTGGCCATGAGCTTGGCGTACTGGGTCAGGCCCGCCCATTTGTAGCTGGGCATGAAGCTCGACTGGGTGAAGGACAGCACCAGGGTCCAGAGGATGTAGCCGTAGAAGCCCACCAGCACGATGAGCATGCTCGGGGCCAGCACCAGCTTGGGGAGCCAGCGCTGCAAAGCGTCCAACGGGGATGCACGGCGAGGCGTGGTCGCAGTGTTCATGGCGAGTTTTCCAGAAAGGGAAAGACGGGCGTGAAGTGGCCCGGCCGGGCGGGTTTTCTACCCGCCGCGGCTGGGTCGATCAGCCATCAGCGTGCGGCGTTGATGGCCGCGTTGAGCTGCTTGGCCGCCTTGGCCGGATCGGCCTTGGCGTCGTTGAGGAAGTTGGTCACGACATCGAAGATGGCGCCCTGCACGGCCAGGGTCGAGGCCATGTTGTGCGCCATGCTCGGCTGCAGCCCTTGACCCTCGCTGGCCTGCTTGAAGTCCTTGGCCGAGCGCTGGGTGCAGGCGTCGAACTGGCTCATGTCCATGTCCTGGCGGACCGGCAGCGAGCCTTTGTTCTGGTTGAAGGCCGTCTGGAAGGGTTTCTCCAGGGCCACCTTGGCCAGGTCGTTCTGCGCCTTGATGTCGTTTTCCTTGGTCAGCTTGAACATCGCCATGGAGTCGATGTTGTAAGTGAAGCTGCCTTGGGTGCCGGGGAAAGGCACGCACACGTAGTCGGTACCGGCGACCTTCTTGGCCGCGGTCCATTCGCTCTTGGCCCAGTCGCCCATGATCTGCATGCCGGCCTTGCCGTTGATGACTTCCGCCGCGGCAATGTTCCAGTCACGGCCTGCGCGGTTAGGGTCCATGTAACCGGCCAGACGCTGCAGGGTCTTGAACGACTCGACCATCTGCGGGCCGGTCAGGGTGCTTTCATCCAGATCGACGAACGCTTTGTGATAGCCCTGCGGGCCAAGAATGCTCAGCACCAGGTTCTCGAACACGGTGCTGTCCTGCCAGGGCTGTCCGCCGTGGGCCAGGGGCTGGAAGCCGGCGGCCTTGAGCTTGTCGGCGGCGGCGAACAGCTCGTCGAGGGTTTCCGGCACCTTGGCCCCGGCCTTCTCGAAGACCTGTGGGTTGATCCACAGCCAGTTGACCCGGTGAATGTTCACCGGTACGGCCACGTAATGGCCGTCGTACTTCCAGATCGGGGTGAGTTTGGCGGGCAGCAGTTGGTCCCAATGGTTGGCGTTGGCCACGTCGCTGAGGTCGGTGAGCAGGCCCAGCGCGCCCCAGTCCTGGATGTCGGGGCCCTTGATCTGCGCGGCAGCGGGCGGGTTGCCAGCCACGGCACGGGTCTTCAGCACGGTCATGGCAGCGGCGCCACCACCCCCCGCCACGGCGTTGTCTTTCCAGGTGAAACCGTCTTTTTCGATCTGCTGCTTGAGGGTACTCACGGCCGCCGCTTCGCCGCCGGAGGTCCACCAGTGCAGGACTTCGACGGTGCCGTTGTCAGCAGCAACGGCGCTCAGTGGCAGGGCGCAAGCGAGGGATACGGCAGTAGCCAGGCGGGTGAATGCATTCATGAAGGAAACCTTTCTTGTTGTTATGCCAGGCAAGTCGAGTGCTTGCGCTTGCATCGGAGTCTAAACAGGCGGGTGGCAGCGTCAGGTAACAAAGCGCTGTGTAATTGTCACCGGGCGGTGACATTGGTGATGAATGACTGCCCGCGGGGCTTGGACGCTCCAGCACCGTTGGCGGACACCCAGGGTCGGCCCACGCTTGCCTGGCCATGCGAGCCTTCACCACGGGCCGGCCGTGACGGTCACTCTGCGCTGCGCGGCAAGCTCAAGGTCACGCGCAGACCGCCCTGGCGCAGGTTCAGCAGGCTCACTTCGCCGCCATGGCTGTGAGCGATGTTGCGCGCGATGCCCAGGCCCAGGCCGTAGCCCTGCTGCTGGGCAGACAAGCGCACGTGCGGCTCGAACACCTGCTCCAGCCGCTGCTGCGGCACGCCAGGGCCTTGGTCATCGACCTGCAGCACGAAGCCGGTGGCGCTGTCGAGAATCCGCAGGTGGGCGCGTTCGCCGTATTTGATGGCGTTGTCGATCAGATTGCCGATGCACCGGCGCAGCGCCAGCGACTTGCCCGGGTACGGCGCCAGCGCGCGGCCTTCGAGGGTGATGCGACCGTCGCGCAGGTACGGTTCGGTGAGCATTTCCAGCACTTGGTTGAGATCCACAGGCTCGATGTTCTCGTGGATGTCGGTGTCCTTGACGCACTGCAGCGCGCCCTTGACCAGCAATTCCAGCTCATCGAGGTCACGGTTGAAGGTGCGCTGGGCCTGCTCGTCCTCGAGCAGTTCGACGCGCAGGCGCAGGCGCGTGATGGGCGTGCGCAGGTCATGGGAAATGGCGCTGAACAACTGGCTGCGTTCGGTCAGATAGCGGCTGATACGCTCGCGCATGCTGTTGAAGGCACGTGTCACCTCTACCACTTCGCTGCCGCCACCTCCGGCCAACGGCGGCACATCGGCGCCCAGCGACAAGTCGCGCGCCGCGCGCGCCAGGCGCTTGAGCGGACGGGTCTGCCAGTGCACCAGCAAGCCGATGAACAGCAACAGCAAGGCCGTGGTGAGCACGATGAAACCGATCTGCTGGCGCGGCAGGCCTTGTTCTTCAAGGCCGGTGTAGGGCTCGGGAAGCAACGAGGCGATGTACAGCCATTCGTGCTCGGCCAGGCGAATCTGGATCACCAGCACCGGCGGATTGAGTGGCTCCAGGGTCAGTGCGTAGTGCGCCCAGGAGCGCGGCAGCTCGTCCAGCTTCAGGCCGCTGTTGAAAATGCGCAGGTCCTGGGGTTTGACGAATTCGACGGTGAAGTCCATCTGCTGGCCCAGGCGCTCGCGCAGGACCTCATCGAACACGTCCACGACGGTCTGCTTGCGTGTGGTCAGCGGCAGGTGCGGCATGTCCAGCGGCCGATCATTGAGCGAGACGAAGAAGCGTGTGCCGCCCATGCTGCGCAACTGGTCGAGCACCATCGGCCGATAGGCCACCGGCAGGGATCGGAAATAGCTGACGCTGGCGGTCATCGAATGGGCCAAGCTGCGGGCGCTGGCTTGCAGCCCCTGCAACTGGCTGGCACGAAGCTGGGCGACCCAGATCAGGCTCGACAGGCTCTGCGCCAGCAGCACTACCAGCAAGGTGAGCAGCAGCATGCGCCCCAGCAACGAGCGCGGCAGCCACCGACCCAACCCCGAGCGTGCCTCAGGCACTCGGGCGAACATCGGCGGCCAGTACGTAGCCGCTGCCGCGCACGGTACGGATCAGGCGTGGGGGTTTTTCCGTGTCACGCAGGCGCTGGCGCAGGCGGCTCACGGCCATGTCGACGATGCGATCGAGCGGCATCGGCTCGCGCCCGCGGGTGGCGTTGCCGATGGTGTCGCGGTCGAGAATCTGCTGCGGGTGGTCGAGAAACAGTTTGAGCAAGGCAAAGTCGGCGCCGGTCAGGATCACCTCTTCGCCGTCTCGGTGATACAGACGATGGCGCGTGGTATCCAGGCGCCAGTCGGCGAAACTGAGCACGCTGCTGGCAGGCGCGACCTGGGCGAACTCGGTGCGCCGCAGCAGCGCCTTGATGCGCGCCAGCAGCTCACGCGGGCCGAAGGGCTTGCCGATGTAATCGTCGGCGCCCAGTTCCAGGCCGATGACCCGGTCGGTCTCGTCGGAACTGGCGGTGAGCATGATGATCGGCACCCGCGCGTGGCGCGGATGCTGACGCACCCAGCGGCACAGGCTGAAGCCGTCCTCGTCGGGCAGCATCACATCGAGAATGGCCAGGTCGAAGTCGCCGCCTTCCAGCGCCTGGCGAAAGCCCTGGCCGCTGGCTTCGGCGCGCACGTCGAAGCCGGCGCGGCTGAGGTAGGTTTGCAGCAGTTCGCAGATGTCGTGGTCGTCGTCGACCATCAGTATCGATTTACCGGAGGTGCTCACGGTCGATCCTTTATCCGGCTGACAGGTGCAGCCGCCGATGTGTCTGGTAGGTGTGGGGTACGTGCGGCCGGCAGTGTAGCTGGCAGGCCGCGGGCCTGCCATGCCGAGGATCATGCGTGCAGTGACTGCTCCAGCGCGACGCCGGCGCCGAGCAGGCCCGACAGCTCAGCGGTGACCAGCCAGACCGGAATACCGGCGAAGTAGTCACTCATCAGGCCCTTGTCGGTGAAGCTGGCGGTGAAGCCACTGCGCAGGAACAGCTCAGCGAAGCGCGGGATCACGCCCCCGGCGATGTACACGCCACCGCGAGCACCGAGCGTCAGCACGTTGTTGCCCGCCACCCGGCCAAGGAAGCGGCAGAATTGCTCGATCACCGCCATGGCCCGAGGCTCACCGCCCAACGCGGCATCGGTGATCTGTGCCGGGGTCTTGTGCTGCGGCACGTCGCCGTCGATGGCGCACAGGGCTTGGTACAGACGCACCAGGCCGCCGCCACTGAGCACGCTTTCGGCGCTGACGTGGCCGAGCTGGCTTTGCAGGTACTGACGGATCGCCGCCTCGCGAGCATTGCCCACAGGCAGGTCGACATGCCCGCCCTCCCCTGGCAGGGCCAACCAGCGCTGCTCGCCCTGGCGCAGCAGGCAGCCGACGCCAAGGCCGGTGCCTGGGCCGATGACCAATGCCGGACGCATCGGGTCCGGGGTGCCGGCACACACCTCAAGGGATTCGTCGGGTTTGAGCCGGGTCATGCCCAGCGCCATCGCGGTGAAGTCGTTGACCAGCAGCAGACGCTCGATCTGCAAGTGCTCGCAGAACGCCCGCTGGCTCAAGCGCCATTGGTTGTTGGTGAAGTGGAATTCATCGCCCTGCACGGGCCCGGCCACAGCCAGACAGGCAGCGCGCACGCCACCGGGCGCCACGCCCTGGTCGGCCAGGTAGTGCTCGATGGCCTGTTCCGGGCCGCTGTAGTCGGCGGTGGCAAACACCTCCACGGCCTCCAACTGGTTGTTCCGCCACAGCGCAAAGCGCGCGTTGGTGCCACCGATGTCGCCGACCAGCAAGTCCGTCATCCAAGCTTCTCCAAATCTGCGGTAAAGGCGCTGGCGCCTTGCTCGGCAGAGCTGAAGGCGACGCGCATGAAGCCGAACAGCTCGCGCCCGCAGCCCAGGTCATTGCCTTGAGGTGCGGGGGGCAGATCACGGCTGGCCAGTTCCTCGGCCGAGAGCATGACCTGCAGCGTGCCTTCGACGCCGTCGACGCGCACCATATCACCATCGCGCAGCCGTGCCAGCGGGCCGCCATCGAAGGCCTCGGGGCACACGTGGATGGCCGCTGGGATCTTGCCCGAGGCGCCGGACATCCGCCCGTCGGTCACCAGCGCCACTTTGAAGCCGCGGTCCTGCAGCACGCCGAGGAAGGGCGTCAGCTTGTGCAGCTCGGGCATGCCGTTGCAGCGCGGGCCCTGGAAGCGCACCACCGCCACGAAATCGCACTCCAGCTCACCGGCCTTGAAGGCGTCGGCCAGCGACTGCTGGTCCTGGAAAATCCGCGCCGGGGCTTGGACCACTTGATGCTCGCGCGCCACCGCCGACACTTTCATCACGCCGCGGCCGAGGTTGCCGTTCATGACCCGCAGCCCACCTTCAGGCGAGAACGGCCGCGCCACGGGGCGCAGGATCGATTCGTCGAGGCTTGCTGTCGGCCCTTCACGCCAGACCAGTTGGCCGTCTTCGAGGAACGGCTCTTGCGTGTAGCGGCGCAGGCCAGGCCCGGCAACCGTGTTGACGTCCTCGTGCAGCAGCCCGGCGTCGAGCAGCTCGCGAATGAGGAAGGCCATGCCGCCAGAGGCCTGGAAATGGTTGATGTCGGCCTTGCCATTGGGGTAGACGTGCGACAGCGTCGGCACCACCTCGGACAGGTCGGCCATGTCTTGCCAGGTCAGCTGGATGCCGGCGGCCTGGGCAATGGCCGGCATGTGCAGGGTGTGGTTGGTCGAGCCGCCGGTGGCGTGCAGGGCAACGATGGAGTTGACCAGGGATTTTTCATCGACGATCTCGCCAATGGGCATGAACTGCCCGCTGGCCTTGGTCATGCGCGTCACTTGCCGCGCCGCTTCGGCCGTCAGCGCCTCGCGCAGCGGCGTGTAGGGATTGACGAACGAGGCGCCCGGCAAGTGCAGGCCCATCACTTCCATCACCAACTGATTGGTGTTGGCCGTGCCGTAGAAGGTGCAGGTGCCTGGACCGTGGTAGGACTTCATCTCCGACTCGAGCAGTTCTTCCCGGCTGGCCTTGCCTTCGGCATAACGCTGGCGCACGTCGGCCTTTTCCTTGTTGGAAAGGCCCGAGACCATCGGCCCGCCTGGCACGAACACGGTCGGCAGGTGGCCAAAACGCAAGGCACCCATCATCAGGCCCGGCACGATCTTGTCGCAGATGCCGAGCATCAGCGCGGCGTCGAACATGTTGTGCGACAGCGCAATGGCCGTGGACATGGCGATCACTTCACGGCTGGCGATGGCCAGTTCCATGCCCGGCTCGCCCTGGGTGACGCCGTCGCACATCGCCGGCACACCGCCGGCGAACTGGCCGACCGAACCGATGTCACGCAGCGCCTGTTTGATCTGTTCGGGGAAGTGCAGGTACGGCTGGTGCGCCGAGAGCATGTCGTTGTAGGCCGAGACGATGGCAACGTTGGCCGCGTTCATCAGGCGCAGGGTCTGTTTGTCATCCGTGCCGCAGGCGGCCACACCGTGGGCGAAGTTGGCGCATTGCAGGCTGGCGCGCATGGGGCCGGCGCTGGCCGCGCCGTGGATGAGCGCCAGGTAGCGTTCACGGGTGGCACGGCTGCGTTCGATCAGCCGCTGGGTGACCTCAAGGATGCGCGAATGCATGTACAGGACTCCAGGCTTGCGGTAAGGGCGGTCTTGCTGGGCATTTCCCGTCGCAGCGATTGAAGCCTAGGCTCATGCCCAGGCTTGTTTCACCACATCATCCGGTTGAACCCGACCACTCGTTGTATGTTCTAAACAAAATATTGCCACCAAAAAGGGTTGTTTTCTATCTGTGAGGGAATAATCTTGTAATTCCAACAACAAAACCGTTTCAGCGAAGCCACTCTTTTTGCCACAGGCTTCCCCAGACTGCCAGAGGTATTGCCATGACCATTCGCATCGCCATCAACGGATTCGGCCGCATTGGGCGTAACGTGCTCCGCGCACTCTATACCCAAGGCTATCGAGATGACCTCCAGGTCGTCGCCATCAACGACCTGGGCGACAGCGCCATGAACGCCCACCTGCTCAAGTTCGACAGCGTGCATGGCGCCTTCGATGCGCAGGTGGAAGTCGATCACGAGAGCATTACCGTCAATGGCGACCGCATTGCCGTCAGCGCCATCCGCAACCCGGCGGACCTGCCCTGGAAAGCTGAAGCGGTGGACGTAGTGTTCGAATGCACCGGCCTGTTCACCGATCGCGAGAAAGCCGCTGCGCACCTCAGTGCGGGCGCCGGCAAGGTGATCATCTCGGCGCCGGCCAAGGGCGCCGATGCCACGGTGGTCTATGGCGTCAACCACGATGTGCTGCGTGCCTCGCACCAGGTCATTTCCAACGCCTCCTGCACCACCAACTGCCTGGCCCCGGTGGCCCAGGTGCTGCACCGCGAGTTCGGCATCGAGCAGGGGCTGATGACCACCATCCATGCCTACACCAATGACCAGGTGCTGACCGACATGTACCACAGCGACCCGTACCGGGCGCGTTCGGCTACCCAATCGATGATCCCGAGCAAGACCGGTGCCGCCGAAGCGGTCGGGCTGGTGCTGCCGGAACTGGCCGGCAAGCTGACCGGCATGGCCGTGCGTGTGCCGGTGATCAACGTGTCGCTGGTGGACCTGACGGTGAACCTGCAGCGTGAGGTCAGCCGCGAGGAGGTCAACCAGGTGCTTGCCGAGGCCAGCCGTCAGTCGCCGGTGCTGGGCTACAACACGCTGCCGCTGGTGTCGTGCGACTTCAACCACAACCCGCTGTCATCGATCTTTGACGCCAACCACACCAAAGTCAGTGGTCGCATGCTCAAGGTACTGGCCTGGTACGACAACGAATGGGGCTTCTCCAACCGCATGCTGGACAACTGCCGAGCCCTGTTCAGCGCACGCTGAACCGAGGCCCTCAGCACACGCTGATCGGCATCGATCAGCGTGTGCTGAACAGGGCTGTCGCCTCGTGTGCTTCAGGCCTGCGGGCTCCCAGCGCTGCCTTGCAGCCTCGGGGCCGGTGCGCACCTGAGTGAAGCCGACGCATGACTTAACCAATCTTGTGAGTTCGGACCTTGACCCCAGCGGAAGATGATACGCATTATCAATAACTTTCCTTTGGTCAGGTTCCCCCGTGAGTCAGTCCCGGTTCAACGCGCTCTTTGTCCATCAGCGTCTTCCCCTGCTGCGCACCTTGCAGCGCATGGTCGGCAACCCCAGCACTGCTGAAGACCTGCTGCAGGAAACCTACCTGCGCGTCACCCGCGCGCTCGGCGAGCGGCCAGTCACCCACCTTGAACCCTTCGTGTTCCAGACCGCGCGCAACCTCGCCCTGGACCATTTGCGTGCCCGCCGTGCGCAGGCGCGAACCTTGGTCGACGATGTGCCCGAGCAGGTCTTGCATAACGTTGCCGCGCCGCTGGGCAGCAGCGAAGACGCCGCCCACGCCGAACAGTTGCTGCGCCATCTGAGCAGCCAGCTCGGCCAGCTCAGCCCACGCCAGCAGCGCATCTTCGTCCTCAGCCGGGTGCACGGCGCCAGCTACGTGGAAATCGCCGAGCAGCTCAAGGTGTCGGCCAGCACCGTGCAAAAGGAACTCAAGCTGATCATGGCCATCTGCATGGGTGTCGCCGATCGCCTGGGCTGAGTGACCGGCTGCAGGGTGAACGGCTTGCCAGCCTGAGCACCAGCCCTGATCATCTCGTGCCCCACGCGCCCTGCAAGGACTCTTCGTGACCGATCCCTCCCCTGCCCGCCCTGCTGACAGCCCCGTCGATGCCCGCGCCCGTGCGCGCGAGCAGGCGCTGGCGTGGCTGGTACGGCTGCAATGCGCGAGCGCTGATGACGAACGCGCCTTTGCCGCGTGGCTGGGGGAAGCCGACGAAAATGCCGAAGCCTACCTGCATGCCGAAGCACTGTGGAACGGCGCCGCGGTGCAGCAGGCGGCCGGGCAATTGAATCGACGTCAGCGCAGTGCCTGGACAGCGCGCCTGCGCCGCCACTGGAAACCGCTGTCCACCGCCGCATTGCTGGTGGTCGGCGTGCTCAGCTTCGGTAACCTGCCAGTGCGTTTGCAGGCCGACCACCTGACCACGGTCGGCGAACGCCAGCGTCTGCAACTGGACGGCGGCGCACAGGTTCTGCTCAACACCAACAGCGCCTTGGCCAACGACCGCCGCGAGGGCCAGCACATTGCCCGGCTGCTGCAAGGCGAGGCGTATTTCCAGGTGCCTGCCGGCGCACACCCCCCCCTGGAAGTCCAGGCCGGGCCCTTGCGCGCGCGTGCTGGCGATACCGATTTCGCCGTGCGCTACCTCGATGGCCAGGCCCAGGTGCGGGTGCAGCGCGGTGATGTTGACCTGCAATCATCCAGCGACCAGCGCATCCGCCTGCGCGCAGGCGACAGCATCAACGTTGGCCCGACAGGCTTCAGCCAGCCGCAACAAGCCGACATGGGTCAGGCGCTGGCCTGGATCGACGGCCGCCTGGTGTTTGAAAATTGCCCGCTGAGCCAGGTTCTGGCCGAGGTGCAGCGCTATTACCCGGGCTGGATCATCAACCGCAACGCGCGCCTGAATAACCTGGCGGTGACCGGCAACTACCGCCTTGACCAGCCACTGGAAACCCTGCGCGCCCTGGCTCACATCACCTCGGCCCAGTTGCAGGAATACCCGGCGCTGGTGATCCTGAACTAGCTACGCATCCACACGGTTTCAGCGGCGATCACGACAGCCGCTGGCCCCTGTCTTTCACGCTCAGGCATTTATTTTTACGCGCTTGCCCACCCTCTTGCGTCTCGTTATAGCCAATGCGACTGATTCTTGTTCTTCACGAACAACGAATCAGCACTTATAACGTTCGCGCGACAGGGAGCGCTTTCGATGTCCACAGGTTTCAACCGCCCGTCTACTCCATCCCGCCGTGTCGGGCAGCTGTCACTGCTGACCCTGGCCATGCTTGCCGGCGGCGTCTGCAGCCTGCCGGCGCTGGCGGCAGAGCCCGCCCAGGCCAGCAGCCCGCGTTCGGGTGACTACCGCTTCGCCATCGACCAGCAACCACTGGGCGCAGCCCTCAATGCCTTCACCCAGGTCACGGGTTGGCAAGTGGGCTACTCCGCCGAACTGGGCCACGGCGTTTCGTCCGCCGGCGTACGCGGCGCACTCTCGCCCGACGCTGCGCTCAAACGCCTGCTGCACGGCACCGGGCTGGCCTATCGCACCCTTGGTGCGGGCAATGTGGTGATCGAGCGGCCACCCGTGGCCCAGGGCCGCACCGTCGCCCTGCAGGCAACCACCATCAGCGCCACCCGCAGCGAACAGGACGTCACGCAGGTGCCCAGCACCGTCAGCGTGCAGGCCCGCGAGCAACTCGACCGCCAGAACGTCAACACCATTGCCGAGCTGGTGCGCTCCGAGCCGG
This sequence comes from Pseudomonas gebzensis, assembly GCF_034427815.1. Taxonomy (NCBI): domain Bacteria; kingdom Pseudomonadati; phylum Pseudomonadota; class Gammaproteobacteria; order Pseudomonadales; family Pseudomonadaceae; genus Pseudomonas; species Pseudomonas gebzensis. The sequence continues at coordinate 138,533 of NZ_JAXQNS010000012.1, read as the reverse complement.
GTGTGTCGGTCGGCGGCATCGGCCAGCGCAGTGGCCTGAACGGCTACAACATCCGCGGCATCGACGGCGAGCGCATTCTCACCCAGATCGATGGTGTGGCCATTCCCGACAGCTTCTTCTTCGGCCCCTACGCGCAAACCCAGCGCAACTACGTCGACCCGGAAATCATCAAGCGCGTCGAAATTCTGCGCGGCCCGGCTTCGGTGCTCTATGGCAGCAATGCCATCGGCGGCGCGGTCAGCTACTTCACCCTCGACCCCGACGACATTATCAAGCCCGGCAAAGACGTCGGCGCCCGCCTCAAGACCGGTTACAGCTCGGCCGACGACAGCTGGCTGAAGTCGGCCACGGTCGCCGGCCGCAGCGGGGACGTGGATGGCCTGCTGCACCTGAGCCGGCGCGATGGGCACGAAACCCGGTCCTATGGCAGCCAGGGCGGCGACGGCCTCGAACGCACCTCGGCCAACCCCGAAGATGCGCGCACCAGCAACGTGCTGGCCAAAGCGAACTGGAACTACACCGACGACGACCGCATCGGCGTGGTCTATGAGCGCTTCAAGAACGACCGCGAGCAGAACGTGCGCAGCGCGGTCGGCGGCCCGTTCAACAACGGTGCTGGCTTTGGCTTTTACCGCAGCCGCCAGGCCGAAGACACCGTTACCCGCGAGCGCTTCGGGCTGGAACATGAGCTGCGCCTGGACAGCGCCCTGGCCGACCATGCCAAGTGGAGCCTGAACTACCAGATCGCCAAGACCGACCAGCACACCGAGGAAGTGTATTTCCCCTTCAGCCGCACCGTGCTGCGTACCCGCGACACCACCTACAAAGACCGCCAATGGACGCTCGATGCGCAATTCGACAAGGCCTTCGCCCTGGGCGATACCGAGCACCTGCTGACCTACGGCACCACCTTCAAGCAGAACAAGGTCACCGGCGCGCGCAGCGGCACCGGCACCTGCCTGGCCATCGGTGCGGGCTGCCCCAGCGTGGGCTTCGTGCGGCCCGGCGACGGCCAGGTGAAGGTGAGCGATTTTCCCGATCCAACCGTCACCACCTACAGCCTGTTCGCCCAGGATGAGATCCGCTGGAACGACTGGACGTTCCTGCCCGGCGCCCGTTACGACTACACGCGCATGAAGCCCAAGGCCACCGACGAATTCCTCCTCGGCCTGCAGGGCAATGCCGGCACCGGGCCGGCAGCCATCGACACCTCCAGCAAGCGCTGGCACCGGGTCTCGCCCAAGCTGGGCGTGACCTACACCTTCGATGAGCACTACACCGGTTACGGCCAGTACGCCGAAGGCTTCCGCACGCCGACCGCCAAATCGATGTACGGCCGCTTCGACAACCCAACCGAGGGCTACCGCGTCGAAGGCAATCGAGACCTGGAGCCGGAAATCAGCAAGAGCCTGGAAACGGGCCTGCGCGGCAGCTTCGAGGCCGGTAACTTCGACGTTGCGGTGTTCTACAACACGTACCGCGACTTCATCAACGAAGATGCCGTGCAGTCAGCCGCCTTGGGCACCACCTTCCAGGCCAACAACGTCAAGCGCGCCACCATCAAGGGTGCTGAAGTGAAGGGCCGACTCGACCTCGACCACTTCGGCGCAGCGTCCGGGCTGTATGCACAGGGCTCGATCGCCTACGCCCACGGGCGCAATGACGACAACGGCCAGCCGCTCAACAGCGTCAACCCACTGACCTCGGTCTGGGGCCTGGGCTACGAGCAACCCCACTACGGCGGCCTGCTGAGCTGGACCCTGGTCAAGCGCCAGAACCGCGTCGATGACACCACCTTCTTCGCCCCCGACGGCACCAGCAGCCAGTTCCGCACCCCCGGCTACGGCGTGCTCGACCTCACCGGCTTCTACAAGATCACCCGCGACCTGACCGTCAACGCCGGCCTCTACAACCTCACCGACAAGAAATACTGGCAATGGGATTCGATCCGCGGCTACGACGGCCTGGGTGAAGCCGGCGTGACCCAGCCCGCCAACCTCGACCGTCTGACCCTGCCGGGCCGCAACGTGGCAATCAACCTGATCTGGGACATCTGACCTCACTCGCCGAGCGCGCCGCTGCATGCGCCGCGTTCGGCAGAATTTTTTACCGCTTTTGTTCGGCTGTTTCGTCTTCATACACAGACGCCCCCACTTCCAAGGACTGCCCATGACCACCGCCACCGCCCCCGAGCGCGCCAGCCTGCGCTCGCAACGCCTGAACCAGGTCACCCACGCGCCGCACAGCGAACTGGATGCACTGGTCAAGGCGCACGCACCGTTCTCCAGCCGCGAGCGCTTTGCTCGTTTTGTGGTCGCCCAATACCTGTTCCAGGCCGAGCTGCAGCCGCTGTACCGCGATCCGGCACTGATCGCGCTGTTTCCGGACCTGGCAGAGCGTTGCCGCGCCGAGCAGGCCAAACTTGACCTCGCCGACCTCGGCTGCAATGTGCCCGCGCCGCTGCCCGGCGCGCTGCACGGCCCCAGCCAGGCCGAGGCGCTAGGCTGGATATTCGTTTCCGAAGGCTCCAAACTGGGCGCGGCCTTTCTCATCAAGCGGGCCCAGGCGCTGCAACTGTCCGATACCTTCGGCGCGCGTCACCTCGGAGAACCGGCAGGCGGTCGTGCCGAGGGCTGGAAGCAGTTCACCCGCACGCTCGATGCCCTGGCGTTGTCGCCAGAAGAAGATACTGCCGCCGAACGCGCCGCCGTGGCTGCGTTCCAACGCTTTACCGAATTGCTCAAGCACGCCTACGCGACCGACGCCGCCCTGGCCTGACATGCCCGCTCGGCCACCCCCGTGTGGCCGGATTCACTGCAGTGAGATCATGACCCGACTTGCCCGCTCCCGCCTGACCCGCCTGCTGTACGCGCTGCTGGCCTATACGAGCCTGGGCATCGGCCTGATCGCCATCGTCATTCCCGGCCTGCCGACCACCGAATTCATCCTCCTGGCCGCCTGGGCCGCCACGCGCAGCTCACCGCGCCTGAGCGCCTGGCTGGAAAGCCATCGCTTGTTCGGGCCGATTCTGTACAACTGGCGCAACGGCAAGGTCATCCAGCGGCGGGCCAAGGTCAGCGCAACGGTCAGCATGCTGCTGTGTGCGGTCTTGATGCTGGTCGTGCTGGAACATCGCTGGCCAGTGTTTCTCGCCATCGCCGGCATGACCCTCGGAAACCTGTGGATCTGGTCTCGCCCCGAACGCCCGACGCCGCCGTGCAACGTTGGTCAATGACGTTGGGCAATGAGGCATCCCGGCCTGCGGTCAGGCAGCCATCTGGCGCAGCACGGCGACCCAGGTATCAGCTACCGTTGACACCAGCCCGTCCGTTGCGACGATGCTCTTCATTGATCAATCGGAGGTAATCCCATGGCCATCTTCAACCCCGGCCACCTGCACATCGAGCGCCATGCGCTGAGCAAAACCGACCACAGCTACAACCTGTGTATCGATTACGAGGTGTTCCAAGACCCCAAGGAAGGTACCGGCATGACGTTTCGTCTGCACGGGACGATCGACGGCACGCCCATGGACGATAGTTTTTTCCTGCCCAAAGATCAGGCCTTCGACTTCGCCCGGCACATCACCAAGTTGGCGGAAAAGCACGGCCTGCCCAAAGATGCGACCAGCCTGGCGTCCTCCCACACGTTCTACGACCTCATGTTCGAGGATGTCCGCGCCCAGCTCGATGTGAAATCCGGCGACCCGGTCAAGCCCGAACACCTGACCTGACGCGCTGGGGTTGCCGGACGGGCCAAGGCATACTGTGCGCCCCTCCGGCCATGGCCCCAGCACCCCATGCGTATCCATGTCAGCTTCATCGACCGCGTCGGCATCACCCAGGAAGTCCTCGCCTTGCTGGGTGCCCGCCACCTCAACCTGGATGCGGTGGAGATGGTCCCGCCCAACGTCTACATCGACGCCCCGACCCTGAGCCCGGCGGTACTGGAGGAGCTGCACGACGCCTTGCTCGACGTGCACGGCGTGCAGTCGGTGGCGGTGGTCGACATTCTGCCCGGGCAACGCCGCCATCTGCAGCTCGACGCCCTGCTGGCCGCCATGAGCGATCCGGTGCTGGCGGTCGACAGCGCCGGCAAGGTGCTGCTGGCCAATCCGGCATTGATTGCCTTGTGCGGCCGCGAGTCAGCCGGGCGCTCTGTGGGCGAGTTGTTCGGGGATCCTGGCCTGCTCCAGACCTTGCTGGAGAACAACTTCCGCCTGCCGATGCGCGAAATGCAGTTGAATGGCCAGAGCCTGCTGCTCGACGCCAACCCCATCACCAATGCCGGTGGCCTGCTCACCCTGTACCCGCCCACGCGCATGGGTGAACGCCTGTCGGCGCTGCGCCATGACCACGCCGACGGGCTGGACGCCCTGCTCGGTGAGTCCCCGGCGATTCGCACCCTCAAAGCCCGCGCGCTGCGCGTGGCGGTGCTCGATGCGCCGTTGCTGGTGCATGGTGAAACCGGCACCGGCAAGGAACTGGTGGCACGCGGCTGCCATGCCCTGAGCAGCCGCCGCGCCGCGCCCTTCCTGGCGCTCAACTGCGCCGCGCTGCCCGAAAGCCTGGCCGAGAGCGAGCTGTTCGGCTATGCCCCGGGCGCCTTCACCGGCGCGCAACGCGGCGGCAAACCGGGCCTGATGGAGCTGGCCAACCAGGGCACGGTGTTTCTGGATGAAATCGGCGAGATGTCGCCGTACTTGCAAGCCAAGCTGCTGCGCTTTCTCAGCGACGGCAGCTTCCGCCGGGTGGGCGGCGACCGTGAAGTGAAGGTCGATGTGCGCATCATCAGCGCCACCCACCGCGACCTGGAACGCATGGTCGCAGCCGGCACCTTCCGCGAAGACCTCTTCTACCGGCTCAACGTGCTCAACCTGCAAGTGCCGCCGCTGCGCGAGCGCGGCGAAGACATTCTGCTGCTGGCGCACGGCTTCATGGCCCAGGCCTGCACGCAGATTCAGCGCCCGCCCTGCCGCTTGAGCCCTGCCACCCACGCCGCGCTGCTGGCCAACCCTTGGCCAGGTAACGTGCGCCAGTTGCACAACGTGATCTTCCGCGCCGCCGCCATCTGCGAGCGCCAGGTGGTCGAGATCGACGACCTGGACATCGCCGGCACATCGGTGGCCAGCGGCCAGGTCGGCGGCGTCGCCAGCCTGGAGCGTGCCGTGGGCGACTTCGAGCGTGAGTTGCTGCAACGCCTGTACGCCAGCTACCCCTCCACCCGCTTGCTCGCCGCACGCCTGCAGACCTCGCACACCGCCATCGCTCAGCGCCTGCGCAAATACGGCATCAGCAAGGAAAAATGATCCGCCGGCCGGCGCAACCGCCGGCCGATTCATTCCGCGCACGCCACTGCCACCGCGCCATACGCTCTAACTCAGGCGCCTCAGGAAAAAAACGCAGGATGTTGTGCGCAGAATTCGTTTGAGCAATACGGCCCGCTTGTCCAAGGTTGCAGGCCTGATGGCCAATGCCCAGTCACGCTGGATGCATTGACGCAGCGCACCACGATGCCTGTGTGGGAACCGACTCGACTGACGCGTGACACCGCTTCAGCCAGGCAGTGCCGGTTCTTCCCAATAATAAGAGAGGACACGCAAATGCAATCCAATGGTCTCAAGCAGAGCCTGAAGCAACGTCACGTCACCATGATCGCCCTGGGCGGCGTCATCGGCGCGGGGCTGTTCATGGGGTCTGGTTCGCTGATCGCCTCGGCCGGCCCGGCCGCGATCCTGGCGTACTTCATCGGCGGCCTGGTAGTGACGCTGGTGATGTTCATGCTCGGCGAAATGGCCTGCCGTAACCCCGATGCCGGTTCGTTCTCGACCTACGCCAACAGCTACCTGGGTGAATGGGCCGGCTTTACCGTGGGCTGGCTGTACTGGTTCAAGTCGATGATGACCATCACCCTGGAGGCAGTGCTGCTCGGCGCCATCCTGCATGACTTCCTGCCGTGGCTGCCGATCTGGGCCGGCGCGGTGTTCATGCTGGTGACGCTGATGGCCAGCAACGCCTATTCGGTACGCTCGTTCGCCGAAGTCGAGTACTGGCTGGCAGCGATGAAGGTCGCGACCATCCTGATCTTCATGGCGCTGGGCATCTCCATCCTGATGGGTCTGCACAGCGACATCCCCTCGCCCGGCCTGGTCAACCTGACCGCCCACGACGGTTTCATGCCCAACGGCCTGTCGCCGGTGATGGCCGGGGTGGTGGTGGTGATCTTCTCCCTCGGCGGCAGCGAAATTGCCGCCGTGGCCGCAGGCGAATCGGAAAACCCGCGGCAGAACGTGATCCGCGCCATCAAGAGCGTGATCGTGCGGGTGATGCTGTTCTACGTCGGTTCGGTTTCGATCCTGATCCTCTGCCTGCCGTGGACCGACAAGGCCAACCTGGCCTCGCCCTACGTCTCGCTGTTCAACCTGGCGGGCTTCACGGGTGCCGCGGTGGCGATGAAGATCGTGCTGTTCGTCTCCTTCATGTCGGTGATGAACTCGTTCATGTTCTCCAACTCGCGCATGCTGTTCTCGCTGAGCGAACGTGGCCATGCACCGAAACTGTTCTCGCGCACCACCACCAAGGGGGTACCGCTCAATGCCCTGCTGCTGAGCCTGTGCATCTGCCTGGGGATCCTCAGCGTGCACTTCGCCAGCGGCGGCGACCTGTTCATGACCCTGGCCAAAAGCAGTGGCACCTTCGTGATGATCGTGTGGATCTTCATCATCCTTGCCCACCTGGCGATGCGCTGGCAAACCCGCTTCGAGCCCGTCGACCCCACGGCCTTCCGCGCCTGGCTGTTCCCCTACGCCAACATCCTTGCGCTGCTGGCGCTGGTCGGGGTCATCGCCACCCAGGCCTTCGAGCCTACGTCGCGCTTCCAGTTCTGGTTCACCCTGGGCACCTCCTTGCTGGTGGTGGCGGCCTATTTCGTGATGCGCCGGCGCCAGCCAGCAGTAACGGGCGCCTTCGTGGCTGAGCGCTGAGGCAATCGGCTTGCGATGTCGATGAGGGCGAGGGCCTGGCGTATTTGCTGCTAGGCTTGCGCCCCCTTTCAGGCGAGACGAGCGGCGCTCACGATGATCGATGACATTCGCTACCTGATCGTGTTTGCCAAGATCGCCGAGGTCGGTTCGATCTCCGGGGGGGCCAAAGCGCTCGGCATCAGCACCGCTACTGCCAGCCAGCACCTGACCCGGCTTGAGCACAACCTCGACACTGCCCTGCTCTACCGCAACACCCGCAAGCTGTCGCTGAGCCCGGCCGGCGCCGAACTGCTGGACACCGCCCAGGCCATGCTGGCGCTGTACGAAAAGGGTGTGATCGAGTTCAAGCAGCGCGCGGTGTCGACCCAGCAGAGCCTGCGGATCTCCATGCCCGCGCTGTTCATCAACAGCGCGTTCAGCCAGCATCTGGCAACGTTCATCCAGGACCACCCAGACCTGCGCATGAGCATCAGCTGCGACGACAGCCGCCACGACATCATCGCCGACGGCATCGACGTGGCCTTTCGCATCGGTGAGCTGCCCGACAGCAGCCTGAAAGCGCGCCACCTGTGCCTGCTGCCGCGCCGCGTGGTCGCCAGCCCAGGTTACCTGGCCCAACACGGGCCACTGCAGCACCCCGGCGACCTTGCCAGCCTAGACTGGATCGGTTTGAGCATGCGCCCCGACGCCCGCCAGTTCCACCACCGGCACACGGGCGAACAGGCCTCGCTCAGCTACACCTCGCGAGTCCGGGTGGACAGTGTCGAAGCCTCGCACCGGATGGCCCTGCTGGGCGTTGGGCTGGCCGCCCCACCCGACTTCCTCTGCGCCGGGGCGCTGGCCGCTGGCGAGCTGGTGGCCGTACTGCCGGACTGGGCTCTGGAGCCGCTCAAGGTGTATGCCGTGTGGCCACCGAACATCGCCACCAGCAGCCTTGCCTATCGCCTCATCAATACGCTGTACAACGCTTTCAACGGCCAAGCGCTGGCATGAAGTCGCGTAGCTGCAGATACAGCATGTAGGCCGCCGTGCCGATCAACAGCGCGGCCAGCGTGAGGTTGAACAGGCGCTGGCGGCGTTCGCTGTCGAGCACACCGGCCGCCTGCGCCCCGAGCAGCGCCCAGGCCGCCAGCGACAGGTAACAGACCACAAAGTAGATGACCACAAAAGCCAGCAGGCTGTCAGGTGCTGCCTCGGGGCTGGCGAACAGCGCCACGCCCGAGGCACAGGCAATCCAGGCCTTGGGGTTGAGCCATTGCAGCCAGAACCCCTGCATGAAACGCGGCCGGGCTTGGCTGGGCGTCGCCTGGGTGGGTGCGCACGTCGCCAGCGTGTAGCCGAGATAGCCAATGAAACCCGCACCGGCCAGTGCCAGCACCTGCAGCAGCAGGGGGTGACACGCCAGCACGCTGCTCAGCCCAGCCCCGGTCAGGATCAACAGCAGGGTAAAACCCACCGTGGCGCCGAACACCAGCGACAGGCTTGGGCCAAACCCATGCTGAACACCGCAGGCAAGGATCAACAGGTTCACCGGGCCCGGCGAGAGGGACATGCCCAAAGCGAACAGGGTCATGGCAACGAACGTGGCGGATGTCATCAGCAGAGGCCCTTTTGTGGGTAATAAATGGTGTAGCAATCATTCGGCCTGCCTTGCAGCCCGGCGCGGCCAATCGGAGCGCCGGACCGGCCGCTTGCACAGGGTGTGCAAGGGGTGGCGCAGGGGCCGGTCCGGCGTTCCGTTCAGCCGCGATGGGGCATACAGCGGCCCCGATCACTTAACTGGCTGGCCTTACGTTCCTGTGGGTCGTTTCGGATGAGCGTCAGGGTATGGCGCAGGCCCACTGTGGATAAGGGGGCATTTATCTGAAACTGACTTTGAGCGTTTAGCGGCTCTGCAGCGCACCCCGCCCCAGCGGCGCTATCACGGTTTCATTCCAGTGTAACGATATCAATACGGCGCAAGCAGACGCTTACCCGGCAAGGGTTTGATCGAGCGTGGTTTTTCCAGCTGGGATAACTGTATCGAATCCATTCCAGATAGCCTGTTCAGGGCTGCGCCTGGTTTGCGGTCAAACCCTTGATCCACGGGGCTGAGCCTTCAACTGGCCGCCTTCTTGCTAGGTAAACCCTGACCCAGAGCGCAGGGCTACACTGCGCCTGACCTCCTGCATCCCGAGGACTTTTCATGAGCGAGTTGCGTTTTACCGAGGATCACGAATGGCTGCGCACCGAGGCCGATGGCAGCGTCACGGTAGGCATCACTGCCTACGCCCAGCGCGCCCTGGGCGATGTGGTCTATGTTCAACTGCCTGAACTGCAGCACTACGAGGCCGGTGCAGAAGCCTCCACGGTCGAATCGGTAAAGGCCGCCAGTGGCGTGTACATGCCGCTGGCCGGTGAGGTGGTGGCCGTGAACGAACAGTTGGCCGAGCAACCGGAGCTGATCAACGAACAGCCGCTTGGCGAGGGCTGGTTCTTCCGCTTCGTGCCCGACCAGCCTGACGCCGTCGCCGCCCTGCTCGACCAGCACGCCTACGACCGCTTGCTCACCGCCACCGCCGATGCCTGAGACCGCTCCCATGATCCTGAACCTCAGTACCGCCAACGAATTCATCGCTCGCCACATCGGCCCACGCGCCGCCGATGAGCAGGCCATGCTCGACAGCCTGGGCTTCGACTCGCTCGACGCCATGAGCGATGCCGTGATCCCCGGCACCATCAAGGGCACCAGCGTGCTGGGCGATGCCGACGGCCAGAGCGAGACCGACGCACTGGCCGCGCTCAAGGCCATCGCCAGCAGCAACCAGCTGTTCAAGACTTACATCGGCCAGGGCTATTACAACTGCCACACCCCCGCGCCAATCCTGCGCAATCTGCTGGAAAACCCGGCGTGGTACACCGCCTACACCCCTTACCAGCCAGAGATTTCGCAAGGTCGCCTGGAAGCGCTGCTGAACTTCCAGACCCTGATCAGCGACCTCACCGGCCTGCCCATCAGCAACGCCTCCTTGCTCGATGAAGCCACGGCTGCGGCCGAGGCCATGACCTTCTGCAAGCGCCTGTCGAAGAACAAGGCCAGCCAGGTGTTCTTCGCCTCGGTCCACTGTCACCCGCAAACCCTCGACGTGCTGCGCACCCGTGCCGAGCCATTGGGTATCGAAGTGGTGGTGGGCGACGAACGCGACCTGACCGATGTGTCCGCGTTCTTCGGTGCGCTGCTGCAATACCCGGCCAGCCATGGCGAGGTGTTCGACTACCGCGCGCTGGTGCAGCGCTTGCACGAGGCCAACGCCCTGGTGGCCGTGGCCGCTGACCTGCTGGCGCTGACCCTGCTGACCCCGCCCGGTGAATTCGACGCTGACGTGGCCATCGGTACTGCCCAGCGCTTTGGCGTACCGCTCGGTTTCGGCGGCCCGCACGCGGCGTACTTCGCTACCCGTGACGGCTTCAAGCGCGACATGCCGGGGCGCTTGGTCGGCGTTTCCATCGACCGCTTCGGCAACACGGCGCTGCGCCTGGCCATGCAGACCCGCGAGCAGCATATCCGCCGCGAGAAGGCCACCTCGAACATCTGCACCGCGCAGGTACTGCTGGCCAACATCGCCAGCATGTACGCGGTCTACCACGGCCCGGCAGGCCTGACCCGCATCGCCGAGCGCGTGCATGGATTGACCTCGATCCTGGCCCAGGGCCTGACGGACCTGGGCGTGAAAGTACTAGGCGAGAGCGCCTTCGATACCCTCACCCTGGAGACCGGCACTGCGACAGCGCAGCTGCACGAACAGGCCCGCGCCCAGGGCATCAACCTGCGCCAGATCAGCGCCAGCCAACTGGGCCTGTCACTGGATGAAACCACCGCCCAGGCTGACGTCGAGGCGCTGTGGGCGGTGCTGGGCGCCGGTCAGCCCGCACCGGACTTCACTGCGCTGGCCGAACGTGCCGACTCGCGACTGCCCAGCGCGCTGCGCCGCCAGTCGGCGTTCCTCGAACACCCGGTGTTCAACCGTTACCACAGCGAGACCGAGCTGATGCGCTACCTGCGCCGCCTGGCCGACAAGGACCTGGCGCTGGACCGCAGCATGATTCCGCTGGGCTCGTGCACCATGAAGCTCAACGCCGCCAGCGAGATGATCCCGGTGACCTGGGCCGAGTTCGGCAACCTGCACCCCTTTGCCCCTGCCGCGCAGAGCCAGGGCTACCTGCAGATGACCCGCGAGCTTGAAGCCATGCTCTGCGCCGCCACCGGCTACGACGCTGTGTCGCTGCAGCCCAACGCCGGCTCCCAGGGCGAGTACGCGGGCCTGCTGGCCATTCGCGCTTACCACCGCAGCCGCGGTGACAGCCATCGCAACGTCTGCCTGATTCCGGCCTCGGCCCACGGCACCAACCCGGCGACCGCGCACATGGCCGGCATGCGCGTGGTGGTCACCGCTTGCGATGCGCGGGGTAATGTCGATGTCGACGACTTGCGCGCCAAGGCCGAGCAGCACCGCGAGCAGCTGGCGGCGCTGATGATCACTTACCCTTCTACTCACGGCGTGTTCGAGGAAGCCATCGGCGAGATCTGCGCGATCATCCATGACCACGGCGGCCAGGTGTACATCGACGGCGCCAACATGAACGCCATGGTCGGCCTGTGCGCGCCGGGCAAGTTCGGCGGCGACGTGTCGCACCTGAACCTGCACAAGACCTTCTGCATTCCCCACGGCGGCGGCGGCCCAGGCGTCGGGCCGATTGGCGTCAAGGCGCACCTGGCGCCGTTCCTGCCCGGTCACGCAGCGCTCGAACGCCAGGAAGGCGCGGTGTGCGCCGCGCCGTTCGGCAGCGCCAGCATCCTGCCGATCACCTGGATGTACATCCGCATGATGGGCGGCGCCGGCCTCAAGCGTGCGTCGCAGATGGCCATCCTCAATGCCAACTACATCGCCCGGCGCCTGGAAGATCATTACCCGGTGCTCTACACCGGCAGCAACGGTCTGGTGGCCCATGAGTGCATCCTCGACCTGCGCCCGCTCAAGGACAGCAGCGGCATCAGCGTCGATGACGTGGCCAAGCGCCTGATCGACTTCGGCTTCCATGCGCCGACCATGTCGTTCCCGGTGGCGGGCACGCTGATGATCGAACCGACCGAGAGCGAGTCCAGGCAGGAACTGGACCGTTTCTGTGAGGCCATGGTGCAGATTCGCGAAGAGATTCGTGCGGTGGAAGACGGGCGTCTGGACAAGGACGACAACCCGCTGAAGAACGCTCCGCACACCGCCGCCGAACTGGTGGGCGAGTGGCATCACCGGTACAGCCGCGAGCAGGCGGTGTACCCGCTGCCCAGCTTGGTGGAGAGCAAGTACTGGCCGCCGGTAGGGCGCGTCGACAACGTCTATGGCGACCGCAACCTGGTCTGCGCCTGTCCGCCGATCGAGCAGTATCAGGAAGGCTGATGCCGGCAGGTGGGTCGAGCGCCAGGCCAGTGCGCCTGGCCCCTCGACTGCGGTGCTGCCCGACCTATAGAAGATTCTCAGGAGCATTCGATGTCCGACACACTGTTACAGACCCCTCTTCATGCGCTGCATCTGGAACTGGGCGCGCGCATGGTGCCCTTCGCCGGCTACGACATGCCGGTGCACTACCCGCTGGGCGTACTCAAGGAACACTTGCACACCCGTGAACAGGCCGGGTTGTTCGACGTCTCGCACATGGGCCAGATCGTCGTGCGCGGCGCAGGTGCTGCGCAGGCCCTGGAGCGCCTGGTGCCGGTCGACATCATCGATCTGCCGGTGGGCATGCAGCGCTATGCGATGTTCACCGATGGGCAAGGCGGCATTCTCGATGACCTCATGGTCGCCCGAATGGCGGATGACCAGCTGTTCCTGGTGGTCAATGCCGCCTGCAAGCACCAGGACCTTGATCACCTGCAGCGGCACCTGGCCGGGCAGTGCGAGGTGCAGGCGTTGTTCGACGAACGCGCCCTGCTGGCCCTGCAAGGCCCTGCAGCCGCTGGCGTGCTGGCACGGCTGGCACCGGAGGTGGCTGGGATGACCTTCATGCAGGTGCGTGAGCTGACCCTGCTTGGCACGCCTTGCGTGGTCAGCCGTTCAGGCTATACCGGCGAAGACGGTTTCGAGATCTCCGTGCCGGTCGCCGACGCCGAGGCCCTGGCGCGACGTCTTCTGAGCGAGCCGGAAGTTGAAGCCATTGGCCTGGGTGCGCGCGACTCGCTGCGCCTGGAAGCCGGCTTGTGCCTGTACGGACACGACATGGACAGCGACAGCACACCGGTGCAAGCCAACCTGCTGTGGGCCATCTCCAAGGCACGGCGCAGCGACGGCCCACGCGCGGGTGGATTCCCTGGCGCGGACACGGTCTTTGCGCAGCAGCGCGAGGGGGTGGCGCGCAAGCGGGTCGGCTTGCTGGGGCAGACGCGCACGCCGGTTCGGGAGGGGGCCGAGATCGTCGATGCCGCTGGTCAGGTAATCGGCACGGTGACCAGCGGCGGCTTTGGCCCGACGTTGGCTGCGCCCCTGGCGATGGGCTATGTCGATAACGAACACACGGCGATCGGTACCGAGCTTCATGCGATGGTGCGTGGCAAGCCGGTGCCGCTGCTGGTTAGCAAAATGCCTTTTGTCGCGCAGCGTTACCACCGCTAGTGCAAGTGGCCGCTCAGGTGCGCGCAGCGTTCGTTATCGAACTTCTTCAGCGCTATCTGGAAAAGCCGTCAGGCCCGGCAGCATGCTGTTTCCGACACGGATGTCGCTCACGTGCATGGCCTGTGCAACACGCGTTTGAGAAGGCTTGTTTTCCCCGAGAGAGTTGGCGTAGATTGCGTTTCACTGTGTTTGCATGGGTCGCCCCAGCGGAGCGTGACCCGGGCCAGTAGCCACTGTTCGCTACCACCCGTTCGACGCCAGACTTCCTGCAACCAGCCCAGTCGGTATTCACTTCCCCCCCCCCCCGTGGATACCACTGTCATCACCTCTCAAGTTTCATAGGAAGCAAGACAATGGCTGAGCGTCAGAGCGGTACCGTCAAGTGGTTCAATGACGAGAAAGGTTACGGCTTCATTACCCCGGAATCCGGCGCTGACCTGTTTGTGCACTTCCGTGCAATTCAGGGCAACGGCTTCAAGAGCCTGAAAGAGGGCCAGAAGGTGACCTTCGTTGCCGTCCAAGGTCAGAAAGGCCTGCAGGCGGACGAAGTGCAGCCAGAAGCCTGATCCAGGCCTCGCCAAAAGCCCCTGCCAAGTGCAGGGGCTTTTGTTTGCCCGTAGAATACGCGCTTCGCTGATCGGAGCCCGTGCATGTCCAAGCCCACCCCCACGTTGCAACCTCAGGGTGATTTCCCGCCCGTCGGCTTCGCCCGGCGCCTGGCAGCCCTGTTCTATGATTTCCTGCTGTGTACTGCCCTGCTGATCGTGACCGCCGGCGCCTACAAAATGGTCCAGATGGCGATCATCGGCCAGGCGCGCATGCGCGAACTGACCGAAGCCGGCGCACTCGACGGCGACCCGCTGCTCTCGACGATTCTGCTGTTTGCGCTGTTCGGATTCTTCGCCAAGTTCTGGACCCATGGCGGGCAGACCCTGGGCATGCAAGTGTGGGGCATCCGGGTGCAGAACGCAGACGGCAGTGCCATCAGCCTGTGGCAGGCGCTGTTGCGTTTCGTCGTGGCAATCGCGTCGTGGCTATGCCTGGGGCTGGGCTTCTTCTGGGCCGTGTTCGACAAGCGCCAGCGCACCTGGCATGACCTGTACTCGGACAGCCAGCTGGTCAGGGTGCCCAAAGGCAAGCGGTAAGGTGTGCAGGCGGTAACAGGGCGGGCCGCTGCTGGCGGCCCGCCCTTGCAGCGCTATCCGGCTCGGCGCAACAGCCACAGCCCCGCCACCATGCACACCACCGCCGGCAATACCACGGCCAGCAACGGTGGGAAGCCGAACACCTGGCTGGACGGCCCCAGCAGCTCCCCGGCAATGCGGAACACGAAGCCCACCAACACGCCGGTGAACACGCGCTGGCCCAGTGTCACCGAGCGCAGCGGGCCGAAGATGAAGGAGATCGCCATCACCACCAGCGCGGCGGTGATGACCGGCTGCAGGACCTTGGTCCAGAACGCCAGCCAGTAGCGCGAGTTGTTCAGACCCTGGTCAGCGAGGTAGTGGATATAGTCCCACAGCCCGGTGATGGACAGTGACTCCGGCGCCAACACCACGGTGTTGAGCAACTGCGGGGTGACCGAAACGTCCCAGCGTTCTTGCGGAGTGTTCACCACCTCGGTGTGGTCACCGCGGAAGAACGTGGTGCTGACGTCGTTGAGCGTCCACTGCTCGTCGGTGTAGGTCGCGCGACGGGCGAAGCTGGAGGTGACGATCTGGCGTTGCTCGTTGAACTGGTAGCGGGTCACGCCCAGCAACAGGCCGTTGGGCTGCACCGAGTTGATGTGCACGAACTCATTGCCCTGGCGGTGCCACATGCCGCGTTTGGAACTGAGCGCCTCACCACCGCCCTGGGCCAGCGAGCGATCGGCCTGGGCCTTGCTCTCGGTCGCCGGGGCCACGTATTCGCCGATCAGCACGCCGGCCAGCATCAGCACCAGCATGGGCTTCATCACCGCCCAGACGATGCGCCCGATGGACACGCCGGCGGCACGCATGATGGTCAGTTCGCTGTTGCTGGCCAGGCTGCCCAGGCCGATCAGGCAGCCGATCAGGGCGGCCATCGGCAGCATGTCGTAGAGGCGGCGCGGCGCAGTCAGCAGTACGTACAGACCTGCGTCGAGCACGCTGTAGGTGTCGCTCAGGTCGCCCATCTCGTCGATGAACGCGAACAGCGAGGCCAGACCGAGGATGATGCCCAGCACTGCGAGAATGGCCATCAGCACGCTGGTGCCGATGTAGCGATCGAGCTTACCCACGGGCCACCTCCGCACGACGGGCAGCACGTTTGAGGCGCAGCGGCTCCCAGTACATCAGGCCCAGGCCGATGAGCAGGAACAGACCATGCACCCACCACATGCCCAGGGCGATCGGCAGCTTGCCTTTCTCGAGGGCACCACGAACGGAAATCAGCATGGTGAGGTACGCCATGTACAGAAGGATGGCCGGCAGCAGCTTGAGGAAGCGGCCTTGGCGAGGGTTGACCCGGGACAGCGGCACCGCCATCAGGGTCACGATGAACACCAGCACAGGTAGCGACAGCCGCCATTGCAGTTCGGCGCGCTCGCGCAGGTCTTCTTTGCCGAACAGTTGCAGCGTCGGGATGGCCTCACGGTCGGTCACTTCCTCGCTCACCTCAGGCTTGGGCAGCAGCACGCCATAGGTGTCGTACTTGATCGCGCGGTAGCTGGCCTCGCCCGGGTTGCCGTCGTAGCGGTAGCCGTTTTCCAGCACCAGGTAGCGGTTGCCGTCGCCCTGCACTTCCTGGTGACCACGTTCGGCCACCAGTACCGTCGGGGCGCGGTCCTTGGTCTTGTCCTGGTTGAAGCGCTTCTCGGAAATGAACACGCCTTCCAGCTTGACCCGGTCATCGGACAGCTGCTCGGTGTAGGTCACCCGGGTGCCATCTCGCAGGGTCTGGAAGCGGCCCGGGACCAGGGTGTCGAACTCGGTCAGAGCGTCTTGCTGATTGATGATCTGCTGCACCTGGGCGACGCCTTGCGGCGCCAGGCTCAGGCTCAGCCAGGCCACCAGCAGGGCGACCAGGGTGGCAGGCGCCAGGGTCATGGCCAGCAGACGCTGCTGGCTCATGCCGGTGGCCGAGAGCACGGTCATTTCACTTTCCAGGTACAGCCGGCCATAGGCCAGCAAGATACCGAGGAACAAGCCCAGTGGCAGGATCAGTTGCAGGAACCCCGGCAGGCGGAAGCCCATGATCAGGAACAGCACGCTGGGGTCGAGTACGCCCTGCGCAGCCTGAGCCAGGTACTTGATGAAGCGCCCACTCATGATGATCACCAGCAGCACGGCGCTGACGGCGCTCAAGGTCACCAGGACCTCGCGAGACAGATAACGGAAGACGATCAAACCAGAAACTCCTGGGTTGTCTGGGGCGAAGTGCCGGACAAGGAAATCGGACAATCAGGATCATAGCCGGTTCGCCCGAGGCCAACCGACTGCAAAAGTGCGCGCATTATCCTGTGATTGCACTTCCCTGTCACTTGGCGCTGCGCACTGCAACAGCCCGGGGTTGTCAGTAGGGTCGGCAGAGGCTCAAACTGGCCGCTTTTCCACTGGCATGCGAGCAGGCCGCCAGGCATTGCACGGGCCTGCACCCAACGCGCCACTCAAACGACCCACTGGAGACCCTGACATGGATCTGGTTGTAAAAAGCGTTGCCGCTGTATCCGTCAAAACCGCCACGCTGGTGCTCGGCGTGGGCGAAGGTCGCCTGTTGGGCGCCCAGGCCAAGGCCATCGACGAAGCCAGCAATGGCGCCATCAGTGCCGTGCTCAAGCGCGGTGACCTGGCCGGCAAGCCGGGCCAGACCCTGCTGCTGCAGGCATTGCCCGGCCTCAAGGCCGAACGCGTGCTGTTGGTCGGCACCGGCAACGACCAAGCCCTCAACGACCGTAACTGGCGCAAGGTGGTCAATGGCGTCGCCGGTGTGCTGAAGGGCCTGGGCGGCACCGACGCGACCCTGGTGCTTGAGGACATCGCCGTCGAAGGCCGCGACGGCCACTACGGCAAGTACCGCCTGCTGGCCGAAACCCTGCTGTCGGGCGCTTATGTCTTTGACCGTTTCAAGAGCCAGAAGGCCGAGCCACGCGCCCTGAAGAAAATCACCCTGCTGACCAGCCAGGCTGGCCAGGCCGAGGTCGAGCGCGGTGTCAAACACGCCACCGCGATCAGCGCCGGCATGGCCCTGACCCGCGACCTCGGCAACCTGCCGCCGAACCTGTGCCACCCAAGCTTCCTCGCCGAGCAGGCCAAGGACATGGGCAAGGCGCACAAGAACCTCAAGGTCGAGGTGCTGGACGAGAAGAAAATCAAAGATCTGGGCATGGGCGCGTTCTACGCGGTCGGCCAGGGCAGCGACCAGCCGCCACGGCTGATCGTGATGAACTACCAAGGTGCGAAGAAAAGCGAAAAGCCCTATGTACTGGTGGGCAAGGGCATCACCTTCGACACCGGCGGTATCAGTCTCAAGCCCGGTGCCGGCATGGATGAAATGAAATACGACATGTGCGGCGCAGCCAGCGTGTTCGGCACCTTGCAGGCCGTACTGGCATTGCAACTGCCGATCAACCTGGTATGCCTGCTGGCCTGCGCCGAGAACATGCCCAGCGGCGGCGCCACCCGTCCGGGCGACATCGTCACCACCATGAGCGGGCAGACCGTGGAAATCCTCAACACCGACGCCGAAGGTCGGCTGGTGCTGTGCGACACCCTCACCTACGCCGAGCGTTTCAAGCCGCAGGCGGTCATCGACATCGCCACCCTGACCGGCGCCTGCATCGTTGCTCTGGGCAGCCACACCACCGGCCTGCTGGGCAACGACGATGCGCTGCTGAGCCAGTTGCTCGACGCCGGCAAGCGCGCCGACGACCGCGCCTGGCAGTTGCCGCTGTTCGAGGAGTATCAGGAGCAGCTCGACAGCCCGTTCGCCGACATCGCCAACATCGGCGGGCCCAAGGCCGGCACCATCACCGCCGCATGCTTCCTGTCGCGCTTCGCCAAGCAGTACCACTGGGCGCACATGGACATCGCCGGCACCGCCTGGATCAGTGGCGGCAAGGAAAAAGGCGCGACCGGCCGGCCCGTTCCGCTGCTCACCCAATACCTGCTCGACCGCGCCGGGGCCTGATGCCGATTGGCCAGGGGCGCCTGCGCGTCACTGGCCGGCCTACCGCGCATGAATAAAGTCGACTTCTATATTCTGCCCACCGACTCGCTGCGCGCGCGTCTGGATTTCGCCTGCAAGCTGTGCGAGAAAGCCTGGCGCCTGGGGCACCGGGTTTACCTGCATTGTCAGGACGACGCCCAGCGCAGCGAATTGAACCTGTGCCTGTGGCAGTTCAAGGGCGAGGCATTCGTGCCCCACGACCTGACGGAAACCGACCCGGCGGGCCAAGTGGTGCTGGGCATCGGCGCATCGGCGTACGATCATGCCGACTTGTTGATCAATCTGGCCGCTGATGTGCCAGCTTTCGTCGGCCAGTTTCAGCGGGTCGCCGAAATCGTGGTCGAAGCGCCCGCTATACGCCAAGCCGCACGCGAGCGGTTCCGTTTCTATCGGGAACGGGGCTATGCTCTTACCGATCACCGCTTACAGCGACTTTGATGACCATGGACAAGCCGATCAACACCCTCAACCACTCCACGCACCTGCTCGATGACCTCGAATCGATTCGTGAGTTGCTGGGCGATGCCAACCTGCAACCGCCGCTGCTGACCGAAACCGTCGAGCACGCACCCGTCGCGCCAACGCCTGCGCTGAATGCCGTTGACTCGTCGGATGCAGTGGCTACTGATGGCAGTGATGCGCAAGCGCGTCGTCAGGACACCCTGTTGCACCTGGACAGTGAATTGCGTGCTGCGGCGCAATCGATCATGCAAGACGTGATCAACGACTTTACCCCGCACATCGAAACGGAAATCAAGCGTCGCCTGGCGGCGCGCATGGACCGGCTGCTGAACGCGGCAGACTGAGCCACTCCTGCCCGGCCTGACCTGCCCGGGTCAGGCAGGCCACCTGCGACACGCCTCGCTCTCAGCCGAAAGGCTTGAGGCCCTGGCGCATGCCAAACAGGAACAGCAGCAGGTCCTGGTCAGGCTTGCTCTGCGCCTGTGCGAGCGGCTTGCCCGCCCTGGGCAACGGGCACTGGCCTGCCAGCTCAGCCTTGCTGAACACCACTGGCCGCGGTTGCTCCCAGGCGGCTGCCGCGGCTGTGGTGACAGCCAGCGCAGCGATAAGGAACAAAGCTCGTGCTATTTCTAGTTTCATTACCCTAACCCTTTGACTGCGCTGCCAAACGCTGTTTGGTAAAAGTAGAGCAATGAGCGGAAATGCGCGTCGTGAATGGACGAGTGGCGCTGAAGTTGGCTGAGGTCCTTACGCGCTGCGTTCTGGCAGCTCAGCCGTCGACGGGCTTTCTCCAGATCCAGCAGCGCCACCTCGACCTCGGCTGCCTCGCCCTCGCCGGTGACCTTGACGAACACGTGCTTGCCATACAGGCAGCTGTGCTGCCAGTGACCGCGGTGCATGCGCGCCATGTTTTCGGCCAGTTCCTTGAGCATGCGTTGATGCAGCGCCTCGGGGTAGCGGGTCAAGGCGCCTGCGGCGTACCAGCTTTCCAGGTCGACGAAGCCCTCGAGCGCTTCACTGACCAACAACGCCCGCCACTGGTGATCGGCGTCGCGCTGCGCGCCGCAGAAGACAATGCGTGGCACGCGCACACCCAGCCGGGCGCAGTTGCTCAAGGCATCCTGCTCTCGCAGTACCGTGGGCCGGCCAAAGGGATGCAGCCAGCCGCGATACAGATGGCCAACCTGACGCTTGGCGTACAACACGTGCCCACGACCATCGTCCAGGCGCTGCACGCCACTCTCGCCACCGCGCCGGTGGTTGGGCTCCTCGACCCATTCCCCTTGTTGCTGCCAGTAAAAGTCGAACTCCGACTCTTGGTTCAAGGCGACTGCCATCGTTACCGACCTCTTGCGTCATTAGGGTAATTCGCCACGTGGCGTAGCTCGGCAACACCCTCAGATGCTGTTGAATTCCGAAACCGGTTGAAACGAATTGTGCTACGGCTGTGGCCGCAGGTAACACAAAACTACACAGTTGCTGCCCTCTTGCCAGTGATCGGTGCACGGGCACCTTGGCCAGCGAGCCCACTCAAAGGCTCGCAACTGACAACAGGAAATCCGAGATGTGCCGCCAAGCTATTGAATCAGGTACGTTTTCCGACATTGCCTGATCAACGGTAAGCCATCCGAGCAATGCGTGCGCAGCGGCCGCTGAATGGACAGCCACTGCAACCTGGCGCCGCGACCCAAGGTTTGCAAAGGGCGTACCGAATAACCGCCTGCGCTCGGCCACCCGCTCTGTCGCGGACCAACGCCGCCGTGCGCTGCCTGGGCAAATGCCATCGGCGCTGCACAGGAGGCGCTCGCCTCGCGCAGCGGGCATGCTTGCCAGCAGCTTCAGGCCGCACACTGTAGGGGCGCAGATGTGCTCGCAACGTCACGCCACTGTGAAAATCCTGTCGGAAAAACCAAGTTTTCCTACGCCTGTTCGCCTGATGGCGAAGCGCTTTGCACCTGGATTTCAACCGTGGAACCACCCCGCAAACCACTCAGGTCCACCTGGAAGCAGCAGCCGTGAGGCAAGGTGGCCGTCAGCTTGACGTGCCAGCCCTGGTCATCACAGATGCGCTGCACCAGCGACAGCCCCAGACCCAGGCCCTCTCCACGACGCTCATCACCCCGCACGAACGGACGGAACATGGCTTCACGCTGCTCCTCGGGAATTCCCACGCCACTGTCCTCCACGCTGAAACCCTCGGGATTCAGGCTCAGGCGGATGTAGCCGCTGTCGGTGTAATGCGCCGCATTGCGCAACAGGTTGCCCATCACCGACTGCAGGAAGGTGGCGTTGTACTGCACCGGGCTGGCGCTGACGCGGCCGTCGTAATAGAGCGTCAGGCCCTTCTGCTCGATGGTGTCGCGCCAGACACCGATCAGGTCGTCCGCCACTTCCCGCACGGTTGCTCTGGACGCGATCGCGCCTTCGTCGTGCTGGGCGCGAGCGAGCATGAGGAAGGTCTTGACCAGCTCGCGCATTTCCTCGGTAGCCCGCGCGATGCGCTCTACCTGGCTACGCGCACGGGTGTCGAGATTGGGGTTGACCATCAGCAGTTCGCAGGAAGTGGCCAGCACCATGAGCGGCGTGCGCAGTTCGTGGCTGACATCGCTGGTGAACAGCCGCTCGCGAGTCAGGGCATCGCGCAAGCGTCCGAGGGTGTCGTCGAAGGCCACTGCAAGCTGCCCAACCTCATCGGCGGCGTAGTCTGGCGCCAGCGGCGGCGCCAGTCCCAGCAACTGATCACGGTGGCGCACCTGCCGCGCCAGGCGGATGACCGGCGCCATCACGCGTCGGGCCAGCAGCCAGCCCAGCACCCCGGCCAGCGCAAGGCTGAGCACAAAGCCCACCAGCACCACGGCAAAGAGCAGCCGTTCGCGCTCTTCGAAATCGCTCTGATCCTGCAGCAGCACGTAGTGCCGGCCGTCCACCACTTCGACCATTGCGTGGTACGACAGCTGGTCACGAAACACTTCATGAAAGCCCGCTTCGAGGTGGCGCAGGTCCTTGGGCATTTCGAAATCATCCCGGCCGCCGCTGAAGTAGAACAGCTGGTCCGGGCGAGGCCTGTGGCTCCAGTCGCTGACGCTGTCCATGCGCAACAGGCGCTGCAGGTCACCGCCGAGCACGGAGGAAATCAGACGCTCTTCCACCAGGTGCACGGTAGACACGATGCCGACGCCGAACGCGCCGGCAACCAGCGCGCTCATCACGGCGAAAGCGATGATGATGCGTTGAGCGAGGCTCTGCTTAAACTCCATCACGACCCTCGGCGAGGCGATAGCCCACGCCATGCACGGTATGCAACAACGGTTTGTCGAAGGGTTTGTCGATCACTTGGCGCAACTGATGGACGTGGCTGCGCAAGCTGTCGCTGTCAGGGCAGTCATCGCCCCACAACGCCTCTTCGAGGACCTCGCGGCGCAGCACGTGGGGGCTTTTCTGCATCAGCACGGCCAGCAGCTTGAGGCCGACCGGGTTGAGCTTGAGCAGGCGACCCTGGCGGGTGACCTCCAGCGTATCGAGGTCATAGTTGAGGTCCGCCACCTGCAACGCACGGCGCCCCCCGCCCTGAGCGCGGCGCAGGATCGCCTCGATGCGCGCGGCCAGCTCTGACAACGCGAAAGGTTTGAGCAGGTAGTCATCGGCCCCGGAGCGGAAACCTTGCAAACGGTCATCCAACTGATCGCGGGCGGTGAGCATGATCACCGGCGTGTCGCGGCGCGCGTCTTCGCGCAGACGCTTGCACAGGGTATAGCCATCGATGCCAGGCAGCATGATGTCGAGAACGATCAGGTCGTAATGTTCGGTCGCCGCGAGGTGCAGCCCGGACAGCCCATCCTGGGCGCAGTCCACGGTATAGCCTTTCATCCCGAGGTAATCGGCAAGGTTGGCGAGAATATCGCGGTTGTCTTCCACCAAAAGAATGCGCATCAAGGTCTCCTGTGCGGGGCTGGGGGGCTGCGCGGCTGGCGCAGCTTAAGGCCTTCGGCCATGGTGGCGCCAGCGTTGCGGGTATTTAGCGCTACGCCTGCAGCTAAACGGATGTCCAGCCACAACGAAAAAACCCCGCACAAGGCGGGGCTTTTCCTACAACTTTCGACTACGGGTAAGGCTGGGTTACATCATGCCGCCCATGCCACCCATGCCGCCCATATCAGGCATGCCGCCAGCGCCTTTCTCTTCCGGCAGCTCTGCGACCATGGCTTCGGTGGTGATCATCAGACCACCGATCGAAGCAGCAGCTTGCAGCGCCGAACGGGTGACCTTGGCTGGGTCCAGGATGCCCATCTCGATCATGTCGCCGTATTCGCCGGTAGCAGCGTTGTAGCCGTAGTTGCCCGAACCCTGCTTGACCTTGTCGGCCACAACGCTTGGCTCGTCGCCGGCGTTGGCAGTGATCTGACGCAGTGGCGCTTCGACAGCACGGCGCAGCAGTGCGATACCGACGTTCTGGTCTTCGTTGTCGCCTTTGAGGTCGGCCAGTGCAGTCAGGGCACGTACCAGGGCAACACCGCCGCCAGGCACCACGCCTTCTTCAACGGCTGCACGGGTGGCGTGCAGGGCGTCTTCAACGCGGGCTTTCTTCTCTTTCATCTCAACTTCGGTGCCAGCACCGACCTTGATCAGAGCAACACCGCCGGACAGCTTGGCCAGACGCTCTTGCAGCTTCTCACGGTCGTAGTCGGACGAGGTATCGGCAACCTGGGCGCGGATCTGGGTCACGCGCGCCTGGATGTCGCCTTCAACGCCGGAACCGTCGATGATGGTGGTGTTTTCCTTGGTGAGCACTACGCGCTTGGCGTTGCCCAGGTGTTCCAGGGTGGCGGTTTCCAGGGACAGACCGATTTCTTCGGAGATCACGGTAGCGCCGGTCAGGACAGCGATGTCCTGCAGCATGGCCTTGCGACGGTCGCCGAAGCCAGGGGCCTTGACCGCTGCAACCTTGACGATGCCGCGCATGTTGTTGACGACCAGGGTCGCCAGCGCTTCGCCTTCGACGTCTTCAGCCACGATCAGCAGCGGACGGCCGGCTTTGGCAACGGCTTCCAGAACTGGCAGCAGTTCACGGATGTTGGAGATTTTCTTGTCGACCAGCAGCAGCAGCGGGCCTTCCAGCTCGGCGACCATGGTGTCCGGCTTGTTGACGAAGTACGGGGACAGGTAGCCACGGTCGAACTGCATGCCTTCAACGACCGACAGCTCGTTTTCCAGACCCGAACCTTCCTCGACGGTGATCACGCCTTCTTTACCGACCTTTTCCATCGCTTCAGCGATGATCTGGCCGATGGAGGCGTCGGAGTTGGCCGAGATGGTGCCGACCTGAGCGATCGCCTTGGAATCGGAGCACGGCTTGGACAGGTTCTTCAGCTCGGCGACAACGGCGATGGTGGCCTTGTCGATGCCGCGCTTGAGGTCCATTGGGTTCATGCCGGCAGCGACGGCTTTCAGGCCTTCGTTGACGATGGCCTGAGCCAGCACGGTGGCGGTGGTGGTGCCGTCACCGGCAGCGTCGTTGGCCTTGGAAGCGACTTCCTTGACCAGCTGAGCGCCCATGTTTTCGAACGCGCACTTCAGCTCGATTTCTTTGGCGACGGAAACGCCGTCTTTGGTGATGGTCGGTGCGCCGAAGCTCTTGGCCAGGACCACGTTACGGCCTTTCGGGCCGAGGGTCGCTTTGACGGCGTCAGCCAGAACGTTGACACCAACGAGCATTTTCTTACGGGCGGAGTCGCCGAATTTTACGTCTTTAGCAGCCATGTTCGTTTAATCCTTGGAAATGCTTTGGGGTAACTGAAACCGGGGATATCAGCCTTCGACAACGGCGAGAATCTCGTTCTCGCTCATCACCAGCAGATCTTCGCCATCGACTTTCACGGTGTTGCTACCCGAGTAAGGGCCAAACACCACTTTGTCACCCACTTTGACGGCCAGTGCACGCACTTCACCGCTGTCCAGGACGCGACCGGTGCCGACGGCAACAATTTCACCACGGTTAGGCTTTTCAGCCGCCGAGCCTGGCAGAACGATACCGCCAGCGGTTTTCGATTCTTCTTCGCTGCGACGAATGACTACGCGGTCATGCAGAGGACGAAGCTTCATTGTCGATCTCTCCCAAATTGTGGTTTTCATCGGCCGGTGTCGACACCGGCATGTTGAGGCATTCCGGCGTGGCCGGAGATGGCCCGCAGCGGGCGAACCATCGTTGTCATGTCTGGCGTTACAAGCCAGAAACCTTGCGGTGACCCATACATGAGGTCGCCAGAAACAATTACAAGGCTGTAGGAAAATATTTTTTCTTCTGCGCGGCATATAAACGCGAACGGCCCCGTCATGGGGCCGTTGCAAGTGGGGTGATCTTTACTGGTCGCGGCGCTGGTATTCGCCTTCGATCACGTTGGGACGTTGCAGCCCTTCGCGGGGCTGCGCGCTGGCCGGATCATCGCGAAACGCACGCTGGCGCGCGGCCTGGGCTTCGGCACGGGCGCGCAGTTTGCGCGCAGCGAAATGACGGGTGACCGGCAGCAGGCAAATCAGGCCCAGTACGTCACTGATGAAGCCTGGGATCAGCAACAGACCGCCGCCGATGGCCAAGGTCAGGCCCTGGAACATCTCCTGAGCGGGCAGTTCGCCACGCTGCAGGCTTTCGCGGGCGCGCAATGCCGTGGCGAGCCCGGCCACGCGCATGACCAACAGGCCCAGGCCGGAGCCTGCCAGGATCAGTAGCAGCGCCGGCAGAAATCCGATGGCCCCGGCCACCTTGACGAAGACGAACAACTCAAGCACCGGGAAAATCAGTAGAAGCAGCAGAAAAACACGCATTAAAGGAACCCTCGCGGAAGACAGCCTTCCTGTAAGACTCCA
Source organism: Pseudomonas gebzensis (assembly GCF_034427815.1). Lineage (NCBI taxonomy): Bacteria > Pseudomonadati > Pseudomonadota > Gammaproteobacteria > Pseudomonadales > Pseudomonadaceae > Pseudomonas > Pseudomonas gebzensis. The sequence continues at coordinate 112,397 of NZ_JAXQNS010000012.1, read as the reverse complement.
AGATGGTAACGACGACTCCGCATTTCAACCCACGGCCGTTTCGACAGGGGGCCACCGCTCTGCGCGGGCCAGTAAAACCAAGGCTTCGCGAACTTGTGTCGGGTTATTGCAAAGTTGCCCAAAGGGCAGCCAGTGGATCGCCTGGCCGATACGCAGGTGCATGCCCTCGCTGTCGATCCCGACCAACTGCGCCGGCGTTGCCGTGGGCAGGTCGTTGAGCGCGACGTAATGGGCGATGGCCGCCGCATGGTCGCTGTTCATGTGCTCGATCATGCGCGCTTCCACACTGCCGGCAAACGGGTTGGCCAGGGTCACTTCATCGAGCCAGTGAATGGCACCGAAGCCGCCGATATAGCGGTGACGCACCGGCTCCAGTACCCAGAAATCGAAATCATGCGCCTTGTGGTAACCAGCGGCGTCGGGGAAGTAGCGGTAATACCGTTCGGCCGCCTCGCCAACAGCCGTTTCATCGACCAGTTTGCGTGCCTGGGCCATCACCGTCAGTCGCCCTACCGCCTGCACGTCTTCGGCATCGCGCTCGCCGACCAGCAGCGAGCATCTGGCCTCTTGCTGCAGGTTATGGGTGTGCTGGGCGATGCGACTGATCAGCAGCAGCGGATGGCCTTGCGCGTCCAGGCAATACGGCACGACCGAGCCGAACGGATAACCGGGCATGGACTTGGAGAGGGTGGACAGCACGCCTCGGTATTCTTTGAGCAGCAGCTCCCGGGCGGGGCGAAGGGCTTTGGTACTCACGGGGGCAGCTCCTGACGACGAGAAGGACTGTGGACAAAAGGGGGGGCCGATCAGCCGGGCGCAAGCGATTCTAGCGTGACCGCGCTCGCCCAGAACATCCTTGGCTGACCGGCATCAGCGCACACGATAGTCACTTGCCGCGCCAGGTGCCACTGGCCTGCAGGCAGGCCAGACCGGGCTTACCAGTTGACGCCGAAGCCTGCGGTGTAACGGGTTTTCTCCAGATCGCTATCCTGCGTGCCGCTGATGACGTTCTTTTCGGCCTTGACGTTCAACGACGCCCATTCGGTGACCTTGTAGCGCAGCCCCACTTCGGCGTCGAGCGAGTAGTCCGCCACTGAACCGAACGGCTTGCCCACTTCGCCGTTGGTGAAGAACTCGACGCGTTTGCCCATCAGGTAGCGGTTGTAGTCCCACTTCAGCGCAGCGGAATAGAAGTTGTCCTTGCCGCCGTCGCGGTAGCTGTAGTCGGTGCGGTTGAGCAAGCTGCCGAGCGAGAACGCGCCCAGCTCGTCGTCCCAGAACTGGTAGCCGGGGCCGGTACCGACGGTGCGCTGGCGCTCAAGGTCTTCGATGTGGTCGCGGGTATAGTCCAGACGGCCCTGCCAGAACCACTTGTCGGTCAGGAAGCGGTCAAGGGCGTACTCGGCGCTCCAGTTGTCGTTGGTGGTGACGTCGTTCTGGGTATCGCGGTTGTACTCGCCTTCGGCGGTGTGCCGCCAGCGGCCGTGGCGGGCAGTGGTCTTGAAACCAATGTCGTAGTTATCGGTGTCTTTCTCGGCGCGCTTGTAATCCAGCGCGGCATCGACGCGGCCTTTCCACACCAGGTCTTCGACCACCGGCTTGGGCTTGATGATCTGCTCGATGCTGGCCAGCTCCACGGTCTTGGGCGCCTCGCCGTTGGCCAGGATCACCTTGCCGTCTTCGGCCGGCTGCAGCGACTTGGCATGCTCACCGTGATAGGCGTCCTGCTTGACCAGCAGTTGCTGATCGCTTTCGAGGGTCTTGATCTGTTTCCAGTCCAGCGCAATGGAGCCGCCATACTTGGTGTCGAGCAGCAGCTTGCCGCCGTCGAACACCTTGATGGTGCCGGTCAGGCGGTCACCGTTCTTCATCCAGACGGTATCGGCCAGGGCAGGCGCGGACAGGGAAGCGATAACGAGAGACAGCAAGGCTCTGGAGGACATAAGCAGACTAAAGGGCTCGGGAAGGAGAAAAACCGGGCATTATCCAGATGCCCACGCGCAGAGCAAGGACAGACCGCCGCTGCGCCGACGAGTTCAATTCTCATTTACATCTATTCAGATGAAGGGTTTCCCATGTTGCGTGGCTTGTACCCATGACCGACCACCCCCTCTGCGAGCCCTGCTATGCCCAAGCCCGACGAACGGCACTGTATTCGGTATTGGGGACGATTCCGCCTGGCAAGGTGGTCAGCTACGGGCAGCTGGCTGAACTGGCCGGCCTGGGCCGCGCTGCGCGCTGGGTAGGCCGCATCCTCAGCCAATTGCCAGAAGACAGCCGCCTACACTGGCACCGTGTGCTGGGCGCCAACGGTCGGCTGAGCCTGGCCAGTGGCACCCCGTCGGGCGAGGAGCAACGCGCACGGCTGCGTGCCGAGGGCGTGCAGATCAGTGCAGATCGTGTGGATATGGCCCGCCATGGCTGGCGTCCGGTGGAGCACAGCGGTTAGAGTGCGCGCTTTGTTCATGCAACCTTGAGGCAGATATTGGCCCATGTCCCGTAAAACCTGGCGCGCTGCGCTCGCTGCCTACGCCAGTCCCTCGACTTTGGTGCTTCTACTGCTTGGCTTTGCCGCTGGTCTGCCTTACATGCTGGTGTTTTCCACGCTGTCGGTATGGCTGCGTGAAGCGGGCGTCGCACGTGAAACCATCGGCTACGCCAGCCTGATCGGCCTGGCCTACGCCTTCAAGTGGGTCTGGTCGCCGCTGCTCGACCAATGGCGCCTGCCGCTGCTCGGCGGCATGGGCCGCCGACGCTCCTGGCTGCTGCTGTCGCAAGTGCTGGTGGTCATCGGCCTGGTTGGCATGGGCCTGTGCGACCCACAGCAGCATCTGTCATGGTTGATCGCCCTGGCGGTGCTAGTGGCCTTCGCCTCGGCCACCCAGGACATCGCGGTGGATGCCTACCGCCTGGAAATCGCCGACGACCAACGCCAGGCTGCCTTGGCTGCCAGCTACATGGCCGGCTACCGCGTCGCTGCCTTGCTGGCCACGGCCGGCGCGCTGTTCTTCGCCGAATGGTTCGGCTCCACCGGCTTCAGCTACCTGCACAAGGCCTGGACCGGCACCTACGTGTTGTTCGGGGTGATCATGCTGCCGGCGGTGTTCACCACGCTGATCATGCGCGAACCGCCGGTGCCGCTGCGCACGCAACTGTCGGCCGCACGCTACGGCCTGGGCCATCAACTGGCCTCGGTGTTCGTGCTGATCATCCTGCTGGTGTCGGTGCCGGCCAGTTTCACCCAGATGTACAACACCGACTGGGCCAGCGTGGTGTTCGGCACGGCCTCGCCGCTCGACCTGATCCGCGAAGACCGCGCCTTCCTGCGCCTGATCCTCTACGCACTGCTGAGCTGGGCCTGCCTGTCGTCCTTGGGCCGCCGCGGCTTGGCCCCGGTGCTGACACCGGTCAACGATTTCATCCACCGCTACCGCTGGCAGGCGCTGCTGCTGCTGGGGCTGATCGCCACGTACCGGATGTCAGACACGGTGATGGGGGTGATGGCCAACGTCTTCTACATCGACCAGGGCTTTACCAAGGACGAAATCGCCAGCGTCAGCAAGATCTTCGGCTTGATCATGACGTTGCTCGGCGCCGGCGCCGGCGGCCTGCTGATCGTGCGCTTCGGCATTCTGCCGATCCTGTTCGTCGGCGGCGTGACCTCGGCCGCGACCAACATCCTGTTCGTGATGCTGGCGGACATGGGCCCGAACCTGCAGATGCTGGTGCTGACCATTTCCCTCGACAACCTCAGCTCAGGGTTGGCCACTTCGGCGTTCGTCGCCTATCTGTCGAGCCTGACCAACCTCAAGTTCTCGGCCACGCAATACGCCCTGCTCAGCTCGATCATGCTGTTGCTGCCGCGATTGATCGGCGGCTACTCGGGGGTGATGGTGGAGAAGTTCGGCTACCACAACTTCTTCATGATCACCGCGCTGCTGGGGGTACCGACCTTGATTCTGATCGCCCTGCAGTGGCGCCAGGAGTCCAGGCCGGGCAGCCTCACATCGACCACCAAGCCGCCTCCGGAAGCGCCCTGACGGCAACCTGGCGCAGGCTTGGGATCGGCCTGCGCGGCGTCATGGCAACGCAACGCTTCGCATTGCGCGCCGGCCCACGATCGACCACAACGGCCACAGCGCCAACGCCCCGGCCGCACTGGCCGCCACGGCAAAGCTGAGCAGGCTGGCGCCTGCGCCGAGCAATGCCAGCAACGCACCGCCCACACCCAGCAGCGCGATGGTGATCATGCCCAGCATGGCCGACACCAGGCCTTTGCTCTGCTCGCTGGAGAACAGCGTCAGGCGGTATAGCACGGCATTGGCGATACCCAGCCCCGCCGCATACAGCGCCAGACCCAGCACCACGCTCAACACCGAGGGCCACGCCCAGGTCGCCAGCACCAGCAGCGCCAGACCGGCCAGATACGGCACCAGTGCGATGCGCAGCAGGGTGGCCAGCGGATGACGGTCGGCGATGTGGTTGATGACCAGGTTGCCGAAGATCAGCCCGGCAAATACCGGCAGCTGCCACAGCGCATAGGCCATGGCACTCAGGCCTTCGTCGTGGATCAGCAGCACAGGCGACAAGCCGATCCAGCCAATCAGCGGCAAGCCCACCAGCCCCAGCGCTGCGCTGCCGGCCACGAAGCGTCGGTTGCGCAGCAACTGGCCATAGCCCTGCAGCAGCGGGCCCAGCTGGATCGGTGTAAACGCCAGGCGCGATCCGTCACGGCGCTCGACCCCAAGCGTCTCAGGCATCAGACGGTACAACAGCCCCCAGGTGATGACCGCGCCCAGCGCAAAGGCCACGAACAGCCAGCGCCAGTCGAGCCACTGCAACATCAGCGTGCCTACCAACGGGCCGAGCAAGGGTGACAGCAAGGCGATGTTGGCCAGCAGCGCCATCATGCGCACCGCGTCGGCCTCACTGAAGGCTTCGTTCAGCGCCGGATAACTGACCGTCACCACAAAACCCAGCCCGACCCCTTGCAGCAGGCGCAGCAGGTTGAACAGCGTGATGTCATGCGCCCAGTAGGTGCCCAGGCACGCGGCGCCAAACAGCAGGCAGCCGGTCAGCAGCAAGGGCCGGCGCCCGTAGCGGTCGGCCAGCGGGCCGATCAGCCACTGCAGCAGCACGCCGCCGAGCAGGTACAGGTTGAGCGCGTGAGGGATATAGGCCGGGCTGGCCTTCAAGTCTGCGACTACAGTGGGCATGGCGGGCATGACCGCGTCACTGGCCAGGTACGTGAGCAGCTCGAACAGCGCCAGCGTCAGCCCGAACAGCAACGCGCGGGCTGGGGTGATGTACAGCAGTGGTTTCATGGTCGATGTCGGTAGAGAGGAGCGGAGGGGCAGGCTGTATGCCACAAACGCCCCGAAGGCGCTGTGAACAACTGTAAGTGCCATCAGTGAAAACGACTGTGGGAGCACCCTTCGATGCTCCCACAGTCGGTACCGCCAAGCGCTGCGGTTACGCCGTGGTTTCCTGCACCACACGAATCACCCGCTGCGGGAACGGGATGTCGATGCCTTCGGCGCGCAGACGATCACGTGCCTGTTCGTTGAACGTGAACATCAGGCCCCAGTAGTCCGAGGTTTTCACCCACACCCGCAGCGATACGGTGATCGAGCTGTCGCCCAGCTCGGACACCACGGCAGCAGGCGTCGGATCGGGCAGCACGCGCGGATCCTTGGCCAGTTCAAGCAGCACTTCGCGGGCCTTCTGCAGGTCGGCGTCGTAATCCACACCGACGTTGAACACCACTTGCCGGGTTGGCTGGCGGTTGTAGTTGGTGATGATGCCGTTGGACAAGCTGCCGTTGGGCACGATCACCGTCTTGTTGTCACCGGTGCGCAGCACGGTGTGGAAGATCTGGATGCTGTCGACCGTGCCACTGACCCCTTGCGCCTCGATCCAGTCACCGATGCGCAACGGGCGGAACAGCAAGATCAGCACGCCGCCGGCGAAGTTCGCCAGACTGCCCTGCAACGCCAGGCCAATGGCCAGGCCGGCAGCACCAATGGCGGCGACGAACGAGGTGGTCTCGATGCCGATCATCGAGGCCACGCTGACCATCAGCAGGATCTTCAGCACGATGTTGGCGAGCGTGGCGATGAAACCCTGCAGGGCCAGATCGGCGTGACGCATACCGACCAGCTTGCCCAGGCGGGCGCTGAGGCGGTTGATCAGCCACCAACCGATGGCAAGGGTCAGCAGCGCCAGCAGCAATCGGCTGCCGTACTGCATGATCAAGGGAATCCAGGTCTGCGATTGGCGAACCAGCTGATCGACTTCAGCGTTCAAATCCATAGTTTTCTCCTGATGCCGAACGGCATGTACACGTTGGAACCGGCCGCTGGGTCGCAGCGAACGCGGAAGCGGTGGACCATGCCGGCCCCAGGGAGGTTCCTGACTGGCTGATCAGTCGCGGAAGTTGTTGAACTGCAAGGGCATCTCGAATTCCTTGGCACGCAGCAAGGCCATTGCTTCTTGCAGGTCGTCACGCTTCTTGCCGGTGACGCGCACCTGCTCGCCCTGGATGGCGGCCTGGACCTTGAGCTTGGCGTCCTTGATCTCAGCGACGATCTTTTTCGCCAGGTCCTTGTCGATGCCTTCGCGGAACAGTGCTTCCTGCTTCATTTCCTTGCCCGAGGCATAAGCGTCCTTGACCTCCAGGCACTTGACGTCGAGCTTGCGCTTGACCAGCGACAGGCGAAGGATGTCGATCATCGCTTCGAGCTGGAACTCCGCTTCGGCGGTCAGCACGATGGTCTTGTCTTTTTCCTTGAACTCGAAGCTGCCCTTGCCCTTGAGGTCATAACGGCGGTCGAGCTCTTTGATGGCGTTCTCGACAGCGTTCTGCACTTCGTGCTTGTCCAGTTCCGATACCACGTCGAACGAAGGCATGGGTTACTCTCCATAAATGCAAAGCGCGCTCCGGATGCCTTTTGCCAGCAGTGGCACGGCCATGGAGCGCGGGTGTCTTGAGGGTTAAAATGCGGGTCCATTATAACGGGTTGCGAAACGCAGATGAGCAGCACCTGGCATATTCTCGGCGCCGGTAGCCTCGGCAGCCTCTGGGCTTGCCGCCTGGCACGAGCGGGCAAGGCAGTACGGTTGATTCTTCGCGATCAACGCGCGCTCGACGCCTACCAGGCTGCGGGTCACCTGACACTGATCGAGCCTGACCAGTGCAGTCACTACGCCGTGCCCGCCCAACTCGCCGCGCACACCGCGCCCATCCATCGCCTGCTGCTGGCCTGCAAGGCCTACGACGCCGCCCCGGCCATCGCCGCTCTGGCGCCTCGGCTGGCAGCCAATGCCGAGCTGATCCTGTTGCAGAATGGCCTGGGCAGCCAGGACGAGGTCGCCGAGCAGGCGCCCGCGGCCCGCTGCATCTCTGCCTCCAGCACCGAAGGCGCTTACCTCCAAGCGCCGTTTGCCGTGCGCTTCGCTGGCCAGGGCTTCAACTGGCTGGGTGATCCGCTGAATCCGACCCCGCCTGCCTGGCTGGACGACCTCAGCGAGGCCGGTATCCCTGCGCAATGGACGGTCGACATCCTCCCCCGCCTGTGGCGAAAGCTCGCACTGAACTGCGCGATCAACCCGCTGACGGTCCTGCATGACTGCAGCAACGGTGGCCTGCTGGGCCACCTCGCCGAGGTCGAGCGGCTGTGTGAGGAACTGGCGCAGCTGCTGCAACGCTGCGGCCAACCCACGGCCGCGCAGAACCTGGCCGATGAGGTGCAGCGCGTGATCCTCGCCACCGCCGCCAACTACTCCTCGATGTACCAGGATGTGCGCGCCGCACGCCGCACCGAAATCCACTACCTGCTCGGCCATGCCTGCCGCTGCGCGGCGCGCCACCAGTTGCCCCTGCCCCACCTTGAACACCTGCACCAGCGACTGGTCGATAGCCTGCGGGCCCGAGGCCTGCCCTGCGACTGAGCCCATTCACCCGACACGGACCGCGCCCGCCCATGAACCTGCGCCATCGCCTGGACAACCTGCCGGTCGGGCAGAAACTGTTTGCCGCCCTGCTGGTGCTGCTGGTCACCATTCTGGTGGTCGCCAACCTCACCTTCATCAGCGCCGCCTACTGGATCACCCAGGAGAGCATGGCGCCGCAGGCCCTGCAGACCATTGGCCGCCTGATCGGCAACCCGGCCCTGGCCGCCCGCGCAGGCGACTCCACGCCCCAAGCCGAGCAATTGCTCGAAGCGCTGGACAGCTACTCGCCGCTGCGCGCCGCTGCGGTGTATGGCAGCGACGGACGCAGGCTTGCGCAGTTGCAACACGGCGAGCCGCTGACCCTGCCCAAACGCTATCGCAACATCGACGCCTGGCGCCTCACGGAGTTTCGCAGCACCCAGCTGATCAGCCTGCCGCGCGCCGGCAGCCCGCCCGCGCACCTGCTGCTGGTGGCCAGCAGCGAGCTGCCCAGCGCGTTCTACACCGGCACCCTCACCGCCAGCCTGGTGATCCTGGTGCTGGGCATTCTGCTGTGGCTGCTGGTGGCGCGGCAGATCAAGCGGCTGATCACCCGGCCGATCAACCAGCTTGAAGAGCTCAGCCGCCAGGTCACCCGCGAAGAGAGTTATGCCCTGCGTGCCCAGCGCGGCAACGATGACGAAATCGGCAGCCTGGCCGAGGCCTTCAATACCATGCTCTCGCGCATCGAGGCGCGCGAACAGCAGCTCAAGCGTGCGCGTGATGAATTCCAGTCGGCCTTCGACCAAGCCCAGGGCCTGGCCGAGGAAACCCGCCATACCAACCGCAAGCTGGAACTTGAAGTGCAGGTGCGCGGCAAGATCGAGAAAAAGCTCACCGGCTTTCAGAATTACCTCAACAACATCATCGACTCGATGCCTTCTGCGCTGATCGCGCTGGACGAAGAGCTGTATGTCACGCAGTGGAATCAAGAGGCCACGATGCTCTCCGGTACGCCGTTGAGTGAGGCCCTCAACCAACCGATCTTTCTCGCTTTCGAGCCGCTCAAACCCTTCCTGCCGCAGCTCAGGGACAGCGTCGAGAAACACCGCGTGGCCAAGATCGAGCGGGTGACCTGGGGCCGGAGCGACACGCCCCGCCACTACGCCCTGACCTTCTACCCACTGACCGGCGGTGGCGGGCGCGGCGTGGTGATTCGCATCGATGACATCACCCAGCGCCTGTCGCTTGAAGAGATGATGGTGCAGTCCGAGAAGATGCTCTCGGTCGGCGGCCTGGCTGCCGGCATGGCCCACGAAATCAACAACCCCCTCGGCGCCATCCTGCATAACGTGCAGAACATTCGCCGGCGCTTGTCGGCGGAGCTTGCGCGCAATCAGCAGACCGCCCAAGCCCTGGCCATCGACCTGGAGTCGGTTAACCAGTACCTGCATGAGCGCGAGGTGCCGCAGTTGCTCGATGGCATTCAGCAGGCCGGTGGGCGTGCCGCCAAGATCGTCACCCACATGCTCAGTTTCAGCCGGCTGAGCAACCGTCAACTGGTGCCGTGCGACCTTCCTGCGCTGATCGACCAGGCGGTGGACATCGCCGGCAACGACTTCGACCTGAGCGTGGGCTTCGATTTCAAAGGCCAAGCCATCGTGCGCGAATTCGACCCGCAACTGGGGCTCGTGCCGTGTACCGCGAACGAGCTGGAGCAGGTGTTGCTGAACCTGCTGAAAAACGCTGCGCAGTCGATCCACCAACGCGAAACGCCCCAGGAACCCGGGCGCATCACCGTGCGTACCCGGCTCAGCCCGCCGTGGGCGGAAATTCAACTCGAAGACAACGGCATCGGCATGGACGAGGCGGTGCGCAAGCGTATCTTCGAGCCGTTCTTCACCACCAAGGACATCGGCCAGGGCACGGGCCTGGGGCTGTCGGTCTCGTATTTCATCATCACCAACAATCACAAGGGCCAGATGGAGGTGCACTCCACGCCGGGCCAAGGCACTTGCTTCACCCTGCGCCTGCCCTTGAACCAGACGGCCACGCCGTCGCTGACCACGGAGTCATGACCATGGGCTATCGCCTGTCGAAGATCTACACGCGCACCGGAGACAAAGGCGAAACCGGACTTGGCGATGGCCGCCGCGTGCCCAAGGACCACCCTCGGGTCGAGGCCATCGGTGAGGTGGACACCCTCAATAGCCAGCTGGGGCTGCTGTTGGCAGGCCTGGCCGAGCAGGCGCTGAGCGAGGTCAGCGAGGTGCTGGCGCCGTGTCAGCACCGCCTGTTCGACCTGGGCGGCGAGCTGGCGATGCCGAGTTATCAGGCGCTCAACACCTTGGAGGTAGAGCGCCTGGAAGCCGCCATCGATCATTGGAACGAGGAGCTGGGGCCGCTGAAGAACTTCATCCTGCCCAGCGGCTCGGCGCTGATCGCCCAGGCCCATGTGTGCCGCAGCCAGGCGCGCACGGCAGAGCGGCGCTGCCAGCAGTTGAATGCGCTGGAGCCACTGGGCGCGGTGGGGTTGGCGTACCTCAATCGGTTGTCGGACTTGCTGTTCGTGGCGTCGCGGATCATCGCGCGGCGCCAGGGGATCGACGAAGTGCTGTGGGAAGCGGCCAAGCGGCCTGAATGAGCCCAGTCCCGAGGCGCGGCCTGATGACGGCCCCACCCCTCAGTGACCGCACATGGTCAGGGCAGTCGAGGCAGCAGCACTGGGCGGCGCAGCCGACCCAAGGCTGCCACCTCGATTTCCCTGCCAGTGCGCGGCGCCTGGATCAGGCCGGCTGCGCCGCCCATCGCGGCAATAGCCACCCCTACAGGGATCGCGTTGGTCTGCCGAGGTGACGCTTTAGGAAAGCGCGGTCAGGGTGGAGCGGCCGGTTCGGCGCTCCGGATTACTGCGCTGGACGGCGGAGCCGGTCCGGTGGGTCCTGCTGCGACAGAACAGCGAGCATGTGGCAGGCGAGCAAGGCAGCGCTGCCGAACCGCGCAAACCGCGGCCGGTTTCAGGCCACCGCTCAGCAAAGGCGCCTTACTCCACCTCGGGCCAGAACGCCCGAATCCCTGCCACCCCCTGCGCGCCGATCTGCCAAGCCTGTTCCCGCGCCTGCGGGCCTACGCCACCGAGCACGAACACCGGATGGTTGGAGCCTGCGATCAGGCGCTGCGCTTCATCCCAGCCAAGCGGTGTGGCGTCAGGATGTGTCTGGGTCGGCTGCACCGGCGATAGCGTCACGAAGTCAACGCCCATTTGCGCCGCCAGCGCCAACTCCTCGGCATTGTGGCAGGACGCTGCAAGCCAGCGTGAAGTGGGGAACGGTCGGCCTTTGGCAGCGTACTTGCGCAGCTGCGCTGCCGTCAGGTGCCAGCCTGCAGCGGGGAAATCGCCTAACCACTCCAATGGCCCCTTCAGCATCAACTGCGCCTTGCCAGCGCACAGTCCCACCGCATCGACGGCGATGTCACGGTATTTCGGGTCATAGCCCTCGGGCGCACGCAGCTGAATCAGCCCGATGCCATTGGCAATTGCCTGGCGGATGCCGCGCAACAACTGCCCTGACTCGAGATCACCCGGCGTAATCAGATACTGGTCTGGCAGGCGCGCAGCGGCGACAATGGCTTTGTTCGCTTCGGGAAAGTCGTACTGCGCCAGGTCGCGCGGCGACACCCAGGCCAGCGGCTGACCTTCGGCGCCGTGAGGCTCGCCGGTAAAGCGGTTGACTTCACGGACTTCCAGCAAGACCTGCTTGTCGGGGTAGTCATGGCTGACCCTGATCAAAGGGCGCGAGGCCAGCACCTCGATGCCCAGCTCTTCGCGCAACTCACGCGCCAGCGCCGCCTCGACGGCCTCGCCCGCCTCCACCTTGCCGCCAGGAAACTCCCAGAGGCCGCCTTGGTGCTGGTGCGCAGCGCGCTGTGCCAGCAGCACCTGACCGTCTGGCCGACGAATCACCGCAGCCACCACATGCACGCGGCTCACCGTGCACACTCCGCCAGCCCCGCCTGCTCCCAAGCCTGGAACGCCGGCCAGGCATAGATGGCATCGATGTAGGTGGCGATGTGGCTCGGCACCTCGACGTGGTAGGTGCGCAGACGTACAGCGACGGGCGCAAAGTAGGCATCGGCCAGGCTTATCGGACCGAACAGGAATGGCCCGTGCGCCTGGCCTGTGCGCAGACACTCGGACCACAAGGCGATGATCCGATCGATGTCGGCCTGCACCTCCACAGGCATTGGCGCCAGCGCTTCATCACGGCTTACATCGAAGGGCATCGCCCCGCGCAGCGCCGCAAAACCGCTGTGCATCTGCGCGCACACCGACCGCGCCTGGGCGCGGGCAGCGGTGTCGCGGGGCCACAAGTGCGCCTGGGGATGCTGTTCGGCGAGGTATTCGGCGATGGCCAAGGTATCGGCGATGGTGCCGTGGGCGGTCTTGAGCAGCGGCACCAGGCCGGTAGCCGACTGCTCGAGAAGACGCGCGCGGGTGTCGGCCTGCTTGAGCTTGATCAGGGTTTCGTCGTAGCCGACGCCGGCCAGATCCAGGGCCAGGGCCGCGCGCAGCGACCAGGAAGAGTAGCGCTTGTCGCCGATGATCAGGTGATAACTCATGGTGGGGCTCCGTGCAGAGGCAATGTCAGCGCCCGAAGGCATCTGCGAGCCTGCGAGGGCACCAGGCGCCGCTGGCGCAGACCTCGCGCAAGCGGCAGGCGGGCTTGGATCAGGTGCGGTATTCGGCGTTGATCTTGACGTATTCGTGGGACAGGTCGGTGGTCCAGATCGTCTCGCTGCACGAGCCACGGCCCAGCTCGATGCGGATGCCGATCTCCGCCTCGGCCATCACCGCTGACCCTTGCTCTTCGGTGTAGCTGGCGCTGCGCCCGCCCTGGCTTGCGATGCACACCTCGCCCAGATAGACGTCGATCAGGCTGACATCCAGGTCCGGCACGCCAGCACGACCCACGGCCGCGAGGATGCGACCCCAGTTCGGATCGGAGGCAAACAGTGCCGTTTTGATCAACGGCGAATGCGCGACGGCATAGCCGACGTCCAGGCATTCCTGAGGATTCCCGCCGCCGTTGACCTGCACGGTGACGAACTTGGTGGCGCCTTCACCGTCACGCACGATGGCCTGGGCCACTTCCATGCACACCTCGAACACTGCGGCCTTCAGTGCCTCGAACAGCGCGCCCGAGGCTTCGCTGATTTCCGGCACATTGGCCTTGCCGGTGGCGATCAACATGCAGCAGTCGTTGGTCGAAGTATCACCATCGATGGTGATGCGGTTGAACGACTTGTTGGCGCCGTCGAGGATCAGGTCCTTGAGCACTGCCGGGGCGACCTTGGCGTCGGTGGCGATGTAGCCGAGCATGGTCGCCATGTTCGGGCGGATCATCCCGGCGCCCTTGCTGATACCGGTGACGGTGATGGTCTGGCCGTTGAACTGGAACTGGCGGCTGGCACCCTTGGGCAGGGTATCGGTGGTCATGATGCCGGTGGCGGCATCGGCCCAGTTGTCTTCGCTGAGGTCATCCAGGGCCGCTTGCAGGGCACCTTCGATCTTCTCGACCGGCAGGGGCTCGCCGATCACGCCGGTGGAGAATGGCAGCACGGCACTGGCGTCGACGCCGGTCAGCTCGGCCAGCTTGGCGCACGTGCGCTCGGCCGCGGCCAGGCCCGGTGCGCCAGTGCCGGCGTTGGCGTTGCCGGTGTTGGTCAGCAGGTAGCGCACGGTGCCTTGCACGCGCTGGCGGCAGAGGATCACGGGCGCTGCACAGAACGCATTGAGCGTGAACACCCCCGACACGCTGGAGCCTTCGGCGCAGCGCATCACCACCACGTCCTTGCGCCCCGGGCGCTTGATGCCCGCCGAAGCGATGCCGAGTTCGAAACCGGGAACCGGGTGCAGGGTGGGCAGAGGACCGAGACCGACAGCCATGTGAACGCTCCTAGACAAAAAATGTGTGGGGTGGTGATGCGCCGTCAATGGCGCAGCGGGGTAGAAAAGACCAGGGCCGCTGAGCGGCCCCGGTGAAACAGCAGTCAGGCCAGGTGCTGGACCTGGCCTGGGAGGGGCACGCGGCCCCGGTTACTCGATCTGACCGTGGCAATGCTTGAATTTCTTGCCAGAGCCACACCAGCACGGCTCATTGCGGCCCAGCTTCTGGTCATTGCGCACCGGAGCGGCGGCGACGGCCACTTCGGTCTGCTCCTCGATCGCGTTCGGGTCGACGTCCAGGCTCGGTGCCGGAGCGTGTTCGAACTGCATGCGGCTGGCCAGCTCTTCAGCCTCACGACGCATGCGCTCTTCTTCCTCGACCGGGTCTTCGCGGCGGACCTGGACGTGCGACAGCACACGGATGGCGTCGCGTTTGATCGAATCGAGCAGCTCGCGGAACAGGGTGAACGACTCGCGCTTGTACTCCTGCTTCGGGTTCTTCTGCGCGTAACCGCGCAGGTGGATACCGTGACGCAGGTGATCCATGGTCGACAGGTGGTCTTTCCACAGGTCGTCCAGCACGCGCAGCAGAATCTGTTTCTCGAACGAGCGCAGTGCCTCTTCGCCCGCCTGGTCTTCTTTCTCGGTGTAGGCGGTGGTGATTTCGGCCAGCAGCTTCTCGCGCAGGGTCTCCTCGTAGAGGTGATCGTCTTCGTCGAGCCACTGCTGAATCGGCAGCTTCATGCCGAAGTCGCTGGACAACGACGCTTCCAGACCCGCCACGTCCCACTGCTCGGGCAGCGACTGCGGCGGGATGTGCTGGCTGATGGTGGCATCGAGCACTTCCTGGCGGAAGGCGATGATGGTTTCGCCGATGTTCTCGGCCGCCAGCAGGCTGTTGCGCATGTGATAGATCACTTTGCGCTGCTCATTGGCCACGTCATCGTATTCGAGCAGTTGCTTGCGAATGTCGAAGTTGCGGCCTTCGACCTTGCGCTGAGCCTTCTCGATGGCGTTGGTGACCATGCGGTGCTCGATGGCCTCGCCAGACTGCATGCCCAGCGCCTTCATGAAGTTCTTCACCCGATCAGAGGCGAAGATGCGCATCAGGCTGTCTTCGAGCGACAGGTAGAAACGGCTGGAGCCCGGGTCACCCTGACGGCCGGAGCGGCCACGCAGCTGGTTGTCGATACGGCGTGATTCATGGCGCTCGGAGGCGATCACATGCAGGCCGCCGGTCTCGATGACCTGCTGGTGACGCTTGTGCCAGTCGGCCTTGATCTGCGCGATCTGCTCGGCAGAAGGGTCTTGCAGCGCGGCCACTTCCGCTTCCCAGTTGCCGCCCAACAGGATGTCGGTCCCGCGACCGGCCATGTTGGTGGCGATGGTCAGCGCGCCTGGGCGGCCGGCCTGGGCGATGATCTCGGCTTCTTTTTCGTGGTACTTGGCGTTCAGTACCTTGTGCTCGATGCCTTCATCGGTCAGCAGGCGCGACATGTGCTCGGAGGTTTCGATGGTAGCGGTACCGACCAGCACCGGGCGGCCCTGAGCCATGCTCTCGCGAATGTCAGCGATGATCGCCTGATACTTTTCGTCCGAGGTCAGGTAGACCAGGTCGTTGAAGTCCTTGCGCGCCAGCGGCTTGTTCGGCGGAATCACCATCACGTTGAGCTGGTAGATCTGCGCGAATTCGAACGCTTCGGTGTCAGCGGTACCGGTCATGCCGGACAGCTTGTTGTACAGGCGGAAGTAGTTCTGGAAGGTGGTCGAAGCCAGGGTCTGGCTTTCGGCCTGGATGTTCAGGTTTTCCTTGGCTTCGATGGCCTGGTGCAGGCCCTCGGACAAACGACGACCCGGCATGGTACGGCCGGTGTGTTCGTCGATCAGCAGCACTTGCCCGTCTTGCACGATGTACTCGACGTTGCGGTGGAACAGCTTGTGCGCGCGCAGACCGGCGTAAACGTGGGTCAGCAGGCCCAGGTTGTGCGCAGAGTACAAGCTCTCGCCCTCGGCCAGCAGACCGGCCTGGGTCAGCATTTCTTCGATGAACTGGTGACCGGCTTCGTTGAGTTCGACCTGACGGGTCTTCTCATCGATGGTGTAGTGACCTTCCTGGGTGACCTGGCCTTCGACTTCTTCGATGTGCTGGGTCAGGGTCGGAATCAGGCGGTTGATTTCGATGTACAGCTTGGAGCTGTCTTCGGCCTGTCCGGAGATGATCAGCGGGGTGCGCGCTTCGTCGATCAGGATCGAGTCGACTTCGTCGATCACGGCGAAGTTGAGTTCGCGCTGGAATTTCTCTTCCTGGCTGAACGCCATGTTGTCGCGCAGGTAGTCGAAACCGAATTCGTTGTTGGTGCCGTAGGTGATGTCGGCGCCGTAGGCCAGGCGCTTGACTTCAGGTGGCTGGAACGCCGAAACGATACCCACCGACAGGCCAAGGAATTCGTACAGCGGGCGCATCCAGTTGGCGTCACGGGTCGCCAGGTAGTCGTTGACCGTGACCACATGCACGCCTTTGCCGGACAGGGCATTCAGGTACACGGCCAGGGTGCCGACCAGGGTCTTGCCTTCGCCGGTACGCATTTCCGCAATCATGCCTTCGTGCAACGTCATGCCGCCGATCAGCTGTACGTCGAAGTGACGCATGCCCATCACGCGCTTACCGGCTTCACGGGCCACGGCAAAGGCTTCAGGCAGCAGTTGATCAAGCGTCTCGCCTTTGGCCAGGCGCTCTTTGAACTCTGCGGTCTTGGCGCGCAGCTGCTCGTCGGAGAGGGCGACCATTTTCTCTTCGAAGGCATTGACGGTGGTGACCGTCTTGAGCATGCGTTTGACTTCACGCTCGTTCTTGCTTCCAAAAAGTTTCTTTAACAAAGGCGCAAACATATAGGCAGGATCTTCCACACGTGGGAATGGAGGGCGGCCCCGTGAGTCGCCCGTGCAGCCAGAGGCCGCATGCGAACGAGCATTCTACCCGGAAACGATGGTGAGGAAAGTGGTCGATGTCCACGATGCTGGCACAGCGCTTTGGCAGGGGCGTTTGTAACATAAGGTCATTATTGCCAAGTTCAAGGCGCAGCAACATGAAAGCTGGCAGCCGTGATCCAGGTCAGTTTTCAACAGCGGCTGAATCTGTTCAGCCAAGCGTCGAACATTGACCACAACGGCACTGCATCGTGCGTCTGTTAAACTGGGTACTCCGCAACTCTTGGCAGCATCCATGGCCTACAAGCCTTCACCCGCACTGCCTCCTGCCGCCTTGCTGCGCCAGGCCCGTCCATTGCGCCGCCTGCTCAGCCAGGCCGAACGTATCGCGCACCTGCAGCGTTTGCTGGAGAGCCAGTTGCAGCCGGCTGCGCGCGCGCATTGCCACATCGCGTCCTGGCGCGACGGGGTACTGCTGCTGATCGTCACCGACGGCCACTGGGCCACACGCCTGCGCTACCAGCAGAAGCGCCTGCTGCGCCAGTTGCAAGCATTGGAGGCCTTCGCCAACCTCAGCCGGATTCTGTTCAAGGTGCAGCCGCCACTGGTGGCTCCCAGGCCCCCCGGGCAAGGCCCAGTGCTGTCGACCGTCGCCGCCGACAGCATTCTCGGTTCGGCTGAAGGCATTGCTGATCCGAACCTGCGCGCAGCCCTGGAGCGCTTGGCCGCGCATGGAAAAAACAGAACATAACGTGCCAGCGCTGCCCTCTGTTACTTATGCATCCAGGTATGAGGGGCAATAAAAAGGCCACCCGAAGGTGGCCTCAATGAACTAGAGAGTGTTCGAACTTACACGGCTGCAACAGGGCGCATGTAGGAGATCGGTGCCGTACTGGCATCCTCGAAAACGACCACTTCCCAAGCGTCTGTTTCGGCAATCAGCTTACGCAACAGTTGATTGTTCAGCGAATGGCCGGACTTATAGCCCTTGAATTCGCCGATCAAGCTGTTGCCCAGCAGGTAAAGATCGCCAATGGCATCGAGGATCTTGTGTTTGACGAATTCGTCTTCATAACGAAGGCCGTCTTCATTCAACACGCCGTCCTCATCCACCACGATGGCATTCTCGACGCTGCCGCCAAGCGCGAGGTTATGTTTGCGCAGGTATTCGATGTCACGCATGAAACCGAATGTCCGTGCGCGGCTGACTTCCTTCACGAACGAAGTGCTCGAGAAGTCGACACTGGCGCTCTGGGTACGGTTACGCAGTACCGGGTGGTCGAAATCAATCTCGAAGCTCACCTTGAAACCTTCGAAAGGCAGGAAGGTGGCGCGCTTGTCGCCCTCTTCCACCGTCACCTCACGCAGGATGCGGATGAACTTCTTGGGTGCGTCCTGTTCTTCGAGACCGGCGGACTGAATCAGGAATACAAAGGGACCTGCGCTGCCATCCATGATCGGCACTTCCGAGGCGGAGAGCTCGACGTAGGCGTTATCGATGCCCAAACCCGCCATGGCGGACAGCAGGTGCTCGACCGTATCGACCTTGACCTCACCGTTGACCAGCGTGGTGGACATGGTGGTCTCGCCAACGTTGGCCGCACGCGCAGCGATCTCGACCACAGGGTCAAGATCGGCACGACGGAAGACGATGCCGGAATCGATCGGTGCAGGCTTGAGGGTCAGGTAGACCTTCTCCCCGGAGTGCAGACCGATGCCGGTGGCGCGGATGGTGTTCTTCAGGGTGCGTTGTCTAATCATGGCATTGGTCGCTTCAGCGCTAATTGCGAACTGGTATCAACAAAGGCTGGAAATAATACCAGAGCCAACCTTTGATGAATACCAATCACCCCTATACCCCTGATAAATTCCATTAATCGGCCTGACGACGTAGGAAAGCAGGAATGTCCAGGTAGTCCAAGTCATCCTGAGGGTTCAGCTTGGCGGCAGCGGCGGCCCCGGCGTGCGCTTGGTTGCGCATGACGGTTGGACGCTCCAGATCGCGGTAGTTGATCTCCGCTTTCTCGGCTGTACGGCTGGCCGGCGCGGGATTGGACGACTCGTACACGGCCTGCGCAGTCTGCAGGGTGTTGTCGACGACCTTGACCGGCTTCTCGATGCGCGCACCCAGGCCAGTGGCCACAACGGTGACGTGCAGCTCGTCGCGCATGTCCGGATCGATCACGGTGCCGACCTTGACCATCGCGTGGTCGGACGCAAACGCCTCGATGATGCTACCCACATCCGAGTATTCACCCAGCGACAGGTCAGGACCTGCGGTGATGTTCACCAGGATGCCGCGGGCGCCCTGCAGGTTGACGTCTTCGAGCAGCGGATTGCGAATCGCCGCCTCGGTGGCTTCACGCGCACGGTTCGGACCGCTGGCGCAGCCGGTACCCATCATCGCCATGCCCATCTCGCCCATGACGGTACGCACGTCGGCGAAGTCGACGTTGATCATGCCCGGACGCTTGATGATGTCGGAGATGCCGCGAACGGCACCGGCCAATACGTCGTCAGCCTTGGCGAAGGCCGACAGCAGGCTGGCGTCCTTACCGAGGATGGTCAGCAGTTTTTCGTTCGGGATGGTGATGAGCGAGTCGACGCTCTCAGCCAGCATGCGAATGCCTTCATCGGCGATCTGCATGCGCTTGCGACCCTCGAACGGGAACGGACGGGTCACCACCGCAACGGTGAGGATGCCCATTTCCTTGGCCACTTCAGCAATGATCGGCGCTGCACCGGTACCGGTACCGCCACCCATGCCGGTGGTGATGAACACCATGTTGGTGCCCTGCAGCACCTCGGCGATACGCTCTCGGTCTTCCAGCGCGGCCTGACGACCGACTTCCGGATTGGCACCGGCACCCAGGCCCTTGGTGACACCTGTACCCAATTGCAGGATGGTACGCGCGCCAATGCTTTTGAGCGCTTGGGCATCGGTGTTGGCGCAGATGAACTCAACGCCTTCGATGCTGCTTTTGACCATGTGGTTGACGGCGTTGCCACCACCACCACCGACGCCGATCACTTTGATGACCGGACTTTGCGGGACGTTGTCTACGAGCTCGAACATTTTCCCTCTCCTTACAGTTCTCTAGTTGTTGCGCCTACCACTACTGCTTTGAAACTTAGAAGTTGCCCTGCACCCAGCGCTTCAAGCGTTCGAGCACTGGGGCTTTAGGTTCATCGCCATAGCTGTTGTTGTTGCTGTTACCGGACAGCGGCATGTCATCGGTCTGCTTGTGCAGGCCGTAGGTGAGCAGGCCAACGCCGGTGGAGTAGATCGGGTTGCGAATGACATCGCTCAGGCCCCGAACGCTGTGCGGTACGCCCAGGCGTACCGGCATGTGGAAGATTTCTTCGGCCAGTTCGACGGCACCTTCCATTTTCGCCGTGCCGCCGGTCAGGACGATGCCTGCCGGGATCAGGTCTTCGTAGCCACTGCGACGCAGCTCGGCCTGGATCAGCGTGAACAGCTCGTCGTAACGCGGCTCGACCACTTCGGCCAGGGCCTGGCGAGACAGCTCGCGCGGTGGACGGTCGCCCACGCTCGGCACTTTGATGGTTTCACCCGCACCGGCCAGTTTGGCCAGGGCACAGGCGTAGCGAATCTTGATTTCTTCGGCGTACTGGGTCGGGGTACGCAGGGCCATGGCGATGTCGTTGGTGACCTGGTCGCCGGCAATCGGGATCACGGCGGTGTGGCGGATGGCACCCTCGGTGAAGATCGCGATGTCGGTCGTACCGCCGCCGATGTCGACAATGCACACACCCAGCTCTTTTTCGTCGTCAGTCAGCACGGCATAGGCCGAGGCCAACTGCTCCAGGATGATGTCGTCGATTTCCAGACCGCAGCGGCGCACGCATTTTTCGATGTTCTGCGCGGCATTGACGGCACAGGTGACCACATGGACCTTGGCTTCCAGGCGCACGCCCGACATGCCCAACGGCTCGCGAACGCCCTCTTGGTTGTCGATCACGTAATCCTGCGGCAGCGTGTGCAACACGCGCTGGTCGGCCGGGATCGCCACCGCCTGGGCTGCGTCGAGTACCCGCTCCAGATCCGCGACGCTGACTTCACGGTCGCGAATGGCAACGATGCCGTGGGAGTTGAGGCTGCGGATATGATTGCCGGCCACCCCGACGAATGCCGAGTGAATCCGGCAGCCGGCCATCAGCTGCGCTTCTTCCACGGCACGCTGGATCGACTGCACCGTCGATTCGATGTTGACCACCACGCCCTTCTTCAGGCCGCGTGACGGGTGGGTGCCGATGCCCACGATCTCCAGGGTGCCGTCAGCAGCGACTTCACCCACCAGCGCCACCACCTTGGAGGTGCCAATGTCCAACCCAACGATCATCTTGCCGCTCTGCGCGTTTGCCATGGTCCTGCCTCTCTCTAATTCTTCGCGACGGCGGGTTGGGCCGTCGTCGGTGCAATCGGTTCCCGCCAGCCAACGGCCAGGCCGTTGGCGTAGCGCAGATCAATGCGGGCGATGTTGTTGATCTGCTCTTTGAGTGTCTTGTCGTATATGGCAATGAAACGGCGCATCTTCTCGAGCAGATGGTCACGCCCCAGCAGCAGCTCGATGCCCGGACCCGAGCCAACGGCTCCGGTGGTCAGGAACCAGCTGCCCCGCTCGCGCAGTTCAAGCCGCGCGATGGAGAAACCGAGAGGGCGCAGCATCTGGCTCAGGACCTGGTACTGCTGCATCACTTGTTGCTGTGCCCGTTGCGGCCCGGCCAACTGCGGCAGATGCTCGTAGTTGGACAGCTCACGCGGGGTGAACGCCTGCCCCTGGTTGTTGAGCAGTGCCGCATCGCCCCAACGGGCAACCGGCAATTGCTCTTCCAGGCGCACCACCACCTCGTCGGGCCAGACCCGACGGACTTCGGCATGGGCGATCCAAGGCATGGTCTCGAGCTCGATACGCATGGCGGTGAGGTCGACACTGAAGAAACTGGCGGCCACGAATGGCGCGATCCGCTGCTGCACCGCCTGCTGGCTGATGTAGCTGAGGTCGCCCTGCACGGCGATCTTGCTGATGGGGCGGTCGGCATAGGGCATCAGGCGGATCGCGCCCTCATAAGCCCCATAGCCAGCCACAACCAGCAACACAGGCCACAGCAAGCGCTTGAGGCCAGAAAAACTGGCCTTGGGCAGTCGCGCCGACATCGGCTCGGTGGCCTCCAGCCGGCTGGCACCGCGCGGCACCGGCTTGCTGCGGCCGGTGGCGGGTTGCTGATGACGTACCATCGCGCCTTGCATGGCTCGTTAACCTCGCGTCTCGACGCTTGCGGCCAGGATTGCCAGCACCAACTGCTGGAAATCCAGGCCAGCCGCGCGGGCCGCCATGGGTACCAGGCTATGATCGGTCATGCCTGGTGCGGTATTGACTTCAAGCAGCCAGAACCGGCCCTGCTCGTCCTGCATCACGTCCAGCCGGCCCCAGCCTTCGATGCCAATGGCATCGCAGGCGCGCGCAGTCAGGTCGATCAGTTCTTGCTCGCGGGCGGCTTCAAGGCCACACGGGATACGGTACTGGGTGTCATTGGCGACGTATTTGGCGTCGTAGTCGTAGAAGACATGGGGCGTGCCGAGGGCGATCGGCGGCAGCACCTGGCCGCGCAAAACCGCGACAGTGAACTCGGGACCATGAATCCATTGTTCGACAAGGACCTGGGAATCGTAACGAGCGGCGTCTTGCCAGGCAGCGACCAGTTCTTGCGCGCTGTTCACCTTGGCCATGCCGATACTTGAACCTTCATGGGCGGGTTTGACGATCAGCGGGAAGCCCAGTTCCGTGGCGGCGCGAATACAGTCGTTTTCGCTGGCCAGAACCGCATGCAGCGGGGTCGGAATCCCCAGGCTCTGCCAGACCTGCTTGGTGCGCAGCTTGTCCATCGCCAGCGCCGACGCCAGGATACCGCTACCCGTGTAGGGAATACCCAGGCACTCCAGCAGACCTTGCATGCTGCCGTCTTCACCGCCACGACCGTGCAGAATGATGAAGGCGCGGTCGATCTTCTCGTTGAGCAGACGTTGCAGCAGATCGTCGCCGACGTCGATGCCAACCACGTCCACACCCGCCTCACGCAGCGCGCCCAGCACGGCATTGCCCGACTTCAGCGAAACCTCACGCTCGGCGCTCTTGCCGCCGTACAGCACAGCGACACGGCCAAAGGCCTTGGGGTCGACGCTGGCGTGCAGCTTGTCGTAGGCGCTGCTCATTTCAACGTCTCCTGCAGGGGCTTGGCACCCGCAAACAGCGGGCTTTTCATCAGCTGTGGCGCCAGGCCGCCGACGTCGCCGGCACCCTGGCAGATAAGGATGTCACCGGCACGCAGCAGCGGTTTGACCAGCGGCGCCAGCTCGGCGCCACGCTCGATGTAGATCGGGTCGAGCTTGCCGCGCTGACGGATGCTGTGGCACAGCTGGCGGCTGTCGGCGCCCGGAATCGGCTCTTCGCCGGCAGGGTAGACTTCCATCAGCAGCAGCACGTTGGCATCGCCCAGCACTTGCACGAAATCGTCGTACAAGTCGCGGGTACGGCTGTAACGGTGCGGCTGGTAGACGATCACCAGGCGACGGCTCGGCCAGCCGCCACGCACCGCCTTGATTACCGCCGCCACCTCGGTCGGGTGATGGCCGTAGTCGTCGACCAGCATCACGCTGCCACCGTCGACCGGCAGTTCGCCATAGACCTGGAAGCGTCGGCCCACACCCTGGAAGCCCGACAAGCCCTGAATGATGGCCTCGTCGCTGATGCCTTCATCGGTGGCGATGGCGATGGTGGCCAGCGCATTGAGCACGTTGTGATTGCCCGGCATGTTCACCGACACCTCGAGCGGCGCGAGGTCGCGGCGCAGCACGGTGAAGTGGGTTTGCATGCCCTGCTGGCGCACGTTGATGGCGCGAATGTCCGCCTCTTCGCTGAAGCCGTAGGTGACGGTTGGGCGCTTGACCTGCGGCAGGATTTCGCGCACCACGGGATCGTCCAGGCACATCACGGCCAGGCCGTAGAACGGCAGGTTGTGCAGAAACTCGACGAAGGTCTTCTTCAGCTTGTTGAAGTCGCCTTCGTAGGTGGCCATGTGGTCGGCGTCGATGTTGGTGACGACCGCGACCATCGGTTGCAGGTGCAGGAAGCTGGCGTCGCTCTCGTCGGCCTCAGCGATCAGGTAACGGCTGGTGCCAAGCTGCGCATTGGTGCCGGCCGCGGTCAGACGGCCGCCGATGACGAACGTCGGGTCGAGGCCGCCGGCGGCGAATACCGAGGCCAGCAAGCTGGTGGTGGTGGTCTTGCCATGGGTGCCGGCCACGGCGATGCCATGGCGGTAGCGCATCAGCTCGGCGAGCATTTCAGCCCGCGGCACCACCGGAATGCGCCGCTCCAGAGCCGTCGCCACTTCCGGGTTGGCCGGATTGATGGCGCTGGAAACCACCAGCACATCGGCGGCCACGGCGTTCTCGGCGCGATGGCCGACGAAGATTTCCGCACCGAAGGACTGCAGCCGCTCGGTCACTGGCGAAGACTTGAGATCGGAGCCCGATACCTGGTAACCCAGGTTCAGCAGCACCTCGGCGATCCCGCACATACCCACGCCGCCGATACCGACGAAGTGGATGCGCCGGATGCGGCCCATTTTCGGATGAGGCATGGCGCTCTGGCTATCGACCATGGGCCACCTCCAGACAGATATCGACCACGGTGCTGGTTGCTGCAGGTTTGGCCAGGCGACGGGCAGTGTCGGCCATGGCGTGGAGTTTCTCGGGTTGCATCAGCACCTCATTCAGGCGTTCAGCGAGCTGCGCTGCGCCAGTTGTCGCTTGTGGCAGCAGGAAGGCCGCGCCGTCCTGCGCCAAGTAGTGGGCATTGTGGGTCTGGTGGTCGTCGATCGCGTGGGGCAAGGGCACCAGCAGCGATGGCAGGCCAGCTGCGGCCAGCTCGCTGACGGTCAGCGCACCCGCCCGGCAGACCACCAGGTCAGCCCAGCCATAGGCTTGGGCCATGTCTTTGATGAAGGGCTCGACCTGAGCCGTGACGCCCACCTCGTGATAACGCTGGCCGGTGACTTCCGCGTGCTGCTTGCCGGCCTGGTGGAACACCTCCGGACGCAGGCCGGCGGGCACTTCAGACAGGGCCTTAGGCAGCAATGTGTTCAATGGTTCCGCGCCCAGGCTACCGCCGAGCACCAACAGCCGTGCACGGCGTGCGCTCAGTGGTTCACGCGGGGTTTGCAGAAACAGTTCGGGGCGCACCGGATTGCCGGTGGTGCGGCGTTTTTCGCTGGCTGCGAACGTGTCCGGGAAGGCTTCGCAGACCCGCGCTGCCATCGGCACCAGCAAGCGGTTGGCAGTGCCGGCCCGCGCGTTCTGTTCATGGATCACCAGTGGCACACCGCACAGGCGCGCGGCGACACCGCCCGGACCTGTCACGTAGCCGCCAAAACCCAGCACACAGACCGGCTGCAGCTCACGGATGATGCGCCGCGCTTGCAGCACGGCCTTGACCAACGTCAGCGGTGCCTTGAGCAGCGACAGCTTGCCTTTGCCGCGCAGCCCGCTGACCTGAATCAGGTGCAGCGCGATGCCCGCCTGGGGCACCAGCTCGTTCTCGATGCCACGCGGTGTGCCCAACCAGTGCACGGTGTAGCCACGGGCCTGGAACTCACGAGCGCAGGCCAGCGCAGGGAACACGTGGCCGCCGGTACCACCAGCCATGATCAGGATGTGCTTGCCGTCAGCGGCCATGGGCAGGCTCCTCGGCAAAATCGTTCTCGTTGAATTCATGTTCTTCGCTGCCCAGATGGGTTCGGCTCTCCCACTCGATGCGCAGCAGCAAGCCCACGCAGGCGCAGCAGATCACCAGCGAACTGCCCCCGTAACTGAGGAAAGGCAGGGTCAGGCCCTTGGTGGGCAGCAGACCGACGTTTACGCCGATGTTGATCAGGAACTGACCGATCCACAGGAACGCCAGACCAAAGGCCATGTAGGCCGCAAAGAACTGCTTGGCCTTCTCGGCCCACAGGCCGATGTACAGCGCACGCACCGTGACGAACACGAACAGCGCGACGGTGCACAGCGTACCGACCACGCCCAGTTCCTCGGCCAGCACCGAGAACACGAAGTCAGTGTGTGCCTCGGGCAGGTAGAACTGCTTCTGC
Organism: Pseudomonas gebzensis; assembly: GCF_034427815.1. Classification (NCBI taxonomy): domain Bacteria; kingdom Pseudomonadati; phylum Pseudomonadota; class Gammaproteobacteria; order Pseudomonadales; family Pseudomonadaceae; genus Pseudomonas; species Pseudomonas gebzensis. Next base: position 86,419 of record NZ_JAXQNS010000012.1, on the reverse strand, counting down.
ACGCTGTTGCCCAGGCCCACGCCCAGCCATTCACCGCGGCCGAAGGCAATCAGCGCCTGGGTCAGCTGGTAGCCGGACCCGAACTGGTCCGACCAGGGGTCGGTGAAGGTGATGAGCCGTGCCATCCGGTACGGCTGCGCCTGCACCAGCACGAACACCGCGACCACTGCCAGCACCACCATCAGGCTGAAGCGGAACAGCCCCACCCCGCCCAGGAACAGCATGGCCGCCGCCGCGCCCATCATCACTACCGTGGCGCCGAAGTCGGGCTCCATCAGCAGCAGGCCGGCCATCGGCAACAGCACGATGAATGGCTTGAAGAAGCCCATCCAGCTCTCGCGCACCTCTTGCTGACGACGCACCAGGTAACCGGCGAGGTAGATCACCACGAACACCTTGGCAATCTCGGACGGCTGAACGTTGAAGAAGCTGAAACCGATCCAGCGCATCGAACCGTTCACCTCGCGGCCAATGCCCGGCACCAGAACCAGCACCAGCAAAGCGAAGGCGCCGACCAGCATGGTGAAACCCATGCGCTGCCAGGTGGCGATCGGCACCAGCATGGTCATGCCGCAGGCCACGAGGCCAAGGGCCACGTAAATGAGGTGGCGGAACATGTGGTAGAGCGGATTGCCGGACTGCACGGCAGCCACCTCCGACGAGGCGGAGGTGATCATGACCAGGCCCAGGCCGAGCAAGGCCATGCAGCCTGCCAGGAAAGCGAAGTCCAGATCGATGCCGCGCCCGCTGATCAGCGGCGACGGATAAGGCTTGATGATGCCGAAGATCATGCCAGCCTCCCAGCAGCGTGGGCGAACAGGCGCCCGCGCTCTTCAAAATTCTTGAACATATCGAGGCTCGCGCAGGCGGGTGAGAGCAGCACTGCATCGCCAGGCTCGGCACGCACCGCGCACTGCTCGACCGCCTCATCGAGGCTGGCGACGTGAATCAGCGGGACGTCATTGCCCAGCGCCTGCCTCAGGCGCTCGGCATCACGGCCCAGTAGCACCACCGCACGGCAGTAGCGTGCAACCGGCCCGCGCAGCGCCGAGAAATCCGCGCCTTTGCCATCGCCGCCCGCAATCAGCACCAGCTTGCCGTCGACATCAGCCCCAAGGCCTTCGATCGCGGCCAGTGCAGCCCCCACATTGGTGGCCTTGGAATCGTCGTACCACTGCACACCGTTGCGTTCGCGCACCCATTGGCAGCGATGAGCCAGACCGGTGAATTCGCGCAGCGCCTCGAGCATTGGTGCGAACGGCAAGCCCACCGCATGGCCCAGGGCCAGCGCAGCCAGGGCATTGCTCTGGTTATGAGCGCCACGGACTTTCAACGCGCGTACCGGCATCAGGCACTCGAATTCGTAAGCGAGGTATTTCTCACCGTCACGCTCACGCAGGCCGAAGGCTTTGAAATCGGGAGTACTCAGGCCGAAGCTCCATGAGGTCTGCCCCGCCACCGGCAGTGGCCGGCTCAGCGCGTCGTTGCGGTTGATCACCACCTGCTCGGCGCCGCGGAAGATCCGGTGCTTGGCCAGGTGATACGCCGGCAGCCCGCTGTAGCGATCCATGTGGTCTTCGCTGATGTTCAATACCGTTGCGACCCGGGCGTTGAGCTGGTCGGTGGTTTCCAGCTGGAAACTCGACAGCTCAAGCACATACAGCTCGACCGTATCGTCCAACAGGTCCAGCGCGGGGGTGCCCAGGTTGCCACCGACGGCCACGCGCTTACCGGCCTTGGCCGCCATTTCGCCCACCAGCGTGGTCACGGTGCTCTTCGCGTTGGAACCGGTGATGGCAATCAGGGGCGCCTTGGCGTAGCGGGCGAACAGCTCGATGTCACCCGACAAGCGCACACCGCGCGCGGCGGCTTGTTGCAGCGCAGGCGTGGCCAGGGCCAGGCCCGGGCTGACATACAGCTCATCGGCGCGGCACAGGAACTCGACGTCCAGCTCGCCACAGCGCACTTCCACCTGCGGGTAATCGCGGCGCAGCGTCTCCAGCTCTGGCGGCTGCGCACGGGTGTCAGCGACCGCAAAAGCGATGCCCCGGTTCGCCAGGAAGCGAACCAGGGACATGCCGCTCTTGCCGAGGCCGACAACGATGCGGAAGTGGTCAGAAGCGATCAATGACACGCGCGTCTACCTCAGTTTCAGAGTGGCAAGACCGATCAGCACCAAAATCACGGTGATGATCCAGAAGCGGACGATGACCCGCGGCTCAGGCCAGCCTTTCAATTCAAAGTGGTGATGGATCGGCGCCATGCGGAACACGCGCTTGCCGGTCAGCTTGAAGCTGGCGACCTGGATCACCACCGACAGGGTCTCGACGACGAAGATCCCGCCCATGATGAACAGCACGATTTCCTGGCGCACGATCACGGCGATGGTGCCCAGGGCTGCGCCCAGCGCCAGCGCGCCGACGTCGCCCATGAACACCTGGGCCGGATACGTGTTGAACCAGAGAAAGCCCAGCCCCGCCCCGATCAAGGCGCCACAGAACACGATCAACTCGCCCGACCCCGGTACATACGGAATCAGCAGGTATTCGGCGAACTTCACGTTGCCCGACAGGTAGCAGAAGATCCCCAGCGCACCACCCACCATGACAGTCGGCATGATCGCCAGACCATCGAGCCCATCGGTGAGGTTGACGGCGTTGCTGGAACCGACGATCACGAAGTAGGTGAGGACCACGAAGCCGATCCCCAGGGGAATGGTCACGTCCTTGAGAAACGGCACGATCAGCGTGGTTTCAACGCTGGTCGGCGCGGTTTTATAGAGAAAGATCGCAGCGCACAGACCAAACAGCGACTGCCAGAAGTACTTCCAGCGACTCGGCAAGCCCCGGGAGTTCTTCTCGATCACCTTGCGGTAGTCATCGACCCAGCCGATGGCCCCGAACAGCAGGGTGACGATCAGCACTACCCAGACGTAGCGATTGGAGAGGTCGGCCCAGAGCAAGGTGCTGATGCCAATGGCCGAGAGAATGAGCGCACCGCCCATGGTCGGCGTGCCGGACTTGGACAGGTGCGATTGCGGGCCGTCGTTACGCACGGCCTGACCGATCTGGCGGATCTGCAGAGTACGAATCATCCAGGGCCCGAGGCACAGCGACAGCGACAGCGCGGTCAGCACCCCGAGAATCCCGCGCAGGGACAGGTACTGAAAGACCGCGAAGCCTTTGTGGAACTGTTGCAGATACTCAGCCAACAGCAGCAGCATTAATGTTTCTCCCCGCTGGAACCACACAGTGCCGCCACGACGTTTTCCATCGCAGCGCTGCGCGAGCCCTTGATCAAGATAGTGGTGTTGCCGGTGGCCTGGCCGCGTACGGCCTCGATCAACTCGGCTTGAGAAGCGAAGTGGTGGCCATTTCGGCCATAGGCGTCGACGGCATGCGCCATCTGGGCACCCACCGCATACAAGGCATCGACCTTGCCGCGGGCGTATTCACCGACCTGTCGGTGACCTTCCTCGGCCCATTGCCCCAATTCGCCGATATCTCCGAGCACCAGGACAGTGCGGCCGGAAAAGCCGGCGAGTATATCAATGGCTGCGCACATGGAGGTGGGATTTGCGTTGTACGTGTCATCGATCACGCGGGCACCGCCAGGCGCGAGTTGCGCGACCGTCCGACCCTTGACCGGCTGCACGGCATTCAGGCCGATGGCGATGTGTTCCAGGTCCACGCCCATGGCAAACGCCGCCGCCGCCGCCGCCAGCGCATTGCTGACGTTGTGCGTCCCCAGCAGGTTCAGTTGCACCGTGGCGCTGCCTTGCGCGCTGTGCAGCGTGAACGACGGACAGCCCCGTGCATCACGGTCGATGTTGCTGGCATGGAGGTCGGCCTGCGGGTTGCTCAGGGCAAAGCTGACCACCCGATGCGAACCGGCCCGAGCGTGCCAGATCGGGTAGGCCTTGTCGTCCAGGTTGAGGATGGCAGTGCCCCCCTCGCCCAGGCCTTCGAGAATTTCGCCCTTGGCTTCGACGATTTTTTCCGGGCCGCCAAACTCGCCCACATGGGCGGTGCCGGCGTTATTCAGGATCACCACCTGAGGCTGCGTGAGCCCTACGGTGTAGCGAATTTCACCCAGGCGCGAAGCGCCCAACTCGATGACTGCGGCGCTGTGCTGCGGCGCGATTTCGAGCAGCGTCAAGGGCGCGCCGAGGTCGTTGTTGAGGTTGCCACGGGTGGCCAGCACGTCGCCGCGCGTGCGCAGGATGCTGGCCAGCATCTCCTTCACCGTGGTCTTGCCGCTGGAGCCAGTGATGGCGGCCACCGGCTGGGTAAACGCCGCCCGGTTCAACGCGCCCAACTGACCCAAGGCCTGACGGCAATCGGCGACGCGCAGCTGCGGCAGATCGATGCCTGGCACCTCGCGCTCCACCAGCGCTGCAACAGCGCCTTTGGCCTGCACATCAGCCAGGTAGTCATGGCCATCGAAACGCGGTCCGCTGAGGGCAACGAACAACTGACCCGGACCGACCGAACGGCTGTCGATGCTGACACCGTCAAAGCGCGCATCGGCGCCCAGCAGAGACGCCTGCAGCGGCTCGATCAACTGGCTGAGGCTCATGGCTTCAAGCATGGGGCTTCTCCCAGGCGGCCAAGGCCTTTTCGGCTTCGATCAGATCGGAAAAAGCGTGGCGCTCGCCCGCGATTTCCTGGTAATCCTCGTGCCCCTTGCCCGCCAGCACTACCACGTCATCGACGCCGGCCGAGGCGATCAAGTGAGCGATTGCGGCGCCGCGACCCGCAATGAATTCGCCCCCCTCACCCGTGAAACCCGGGCGGATATCATCGAAGATACGCGAAGGCTGTTCGCTACGCGGGTTGTCATCGGTGACCACCACGCGGTCAGCCAGATGCTCGGCCACCTGGGCCATGAGCGGGCGTTTGCCACGGTCGCGGTCCCCGCCGCAGCCGAACAGGCACAGGAGCCTGCCATGTGCATGCGGGCGCAGAGCGGTCAGCACTTTGTCCAGCGCATCCGGCGTGTGCGCGTAATCGATCACGACCAGCGGCTTGTCCCCACCCCCCAGGCGCTGCATGCGGCCGACCGGGCCGTGCACGTGCGCGATCACCTTGAGAATTTCATCCAGCGCATAGTCCATGGCCAGCAGCGTGGCAACGGCAGCCAACGTGTTGCTGAGGTTGAAACGGCCCAGCAGTTGGCTGCGCAACGTGCGCTCGCCCTGCGCCGTCACCAGTGTGGCGCGCACGCCGTCGTCGCCAAAACTCGCTTGGCGGCAGTACAGCGAAGCGTCGGCGTTTTCCAGGCTGTAGCTGATCAATCGCGTTTCGCTGAAGTCGCTGTCGGGACGACGGGCGAAATCGGCGGCCAGGCGCCGACCGAACTCATCGTCCAGATTCACCACCTGGCAGCGCAGGCCCGGCCACGCGAAGAGCTTGGCCTTGGCCGCCTCATAGGCTTGCATGCTGCCGTGGTAGTCGAGGTGATCACGGGACAGGTTGGTCATGACGGCGATGTCGAAGGCCAGCGCAGCCACACGGCCTTGATCGAGTGCGTGCGACGACACTTCCATGGCCACCGCCCGGGCACCGGCCTTTTTCAGGTCATTGAGGGTCGACTGCACGGCGATCGGGTCTGGTGTTGTCAGGCGACCGCTCTGCAGGTCACCGTAGAAGCCGGTACCCAAGGTGCCAATCAGACCGCAGCGCTGGCCGAGCAGGTCAAGGGCCTGGGCCACCAGTTGCGTCACGCTGGTCTTGCCATTGGTACCGGTCACACCGACCAGTACCAACTGGCGGCTGGGCTCGCCATAGAAGCGCCCAGCGATGTCGGACAGCTGGGCAATCAGCCCCTTGACCGGAATCAGCGGCACATCGGTCAGCGGCAGCACCACAGTGCCCTGCTCTTCATAGGCCACGGCGGCGGCGCCTTGCTTCAGGGCGTCGGCGATGTGCGCGCGTCCATCGAGCTTGGCACCAGGCACAGCAAGGAACAGGTCGCCAGGGCGGACCTGCCGGCTGTCGAGCGTCAGCTCGCGGATCAGTGGGTCGCGGCTGGCGTGGGCGAACAGCTTGGTCAATGGCATCGTCATCATCCACGCCCTCCTTTAGCGGGTACTGAACTGGCTTGTTGCGGATCGCTAGGCGCAGGCAGGTTGTCTGGCGGCACGTTCATCAGGCGCAACGTTCCGGACATGACCTTGCTGAACACCGGCGCCGATACCAGGCCGCCGAAATAGCCGGCTTTGCTCGGTTCGTCGATGACCACCACGATGGCGTAGCGCGGATCGCTCATCGGCCCGAAACCGGCGAACAGCGAGCGGTAGGCGTTCTCGGTGTAGCCCTTGGAGCCCACGGTTGCCTTACGCGCAGTGCCTGACTTACCCGCCACGTGGTAGAACGGCACCTGGGCGCGGAACACGCCGCGTGGCGCTTCGATGACCTGCTGAAGCATGCCCTGGACGGTTTCGGCGATGTCCTTGGGCAAGACCTGGGAAGACTCCGGCTCTTTATCCAGCTTGAGGATCGACAGCGGTACCATCTTGCCGTCGTTGGCCAGCGCTGCGTAGGCATGCACCAGTTGCAGGGCCGTGACCGACACGCCATAGCCGTACGACAGCGTGGCGGTCTCGGCCTTGCGCCACTCGCGGTGGTTGGGCAGATTGCCGACCCGCTCGCCTGGGAAGCCGAGGCCTGTGTACTGGCCGAGGCCCAACTGGGCCATGACGCGATAAATGGCTTCACCGCCGATGTCGAAGGCGATCTTGCTCATGCCGACGTTACTGGAGTTGATCAGGATGCCGGTCAGGTCGAGGATCGGCCCTTCGCTTCTGGACACGTCCTTGATGGTGTAACGACCGATCTGCAAGCTCCCGGGGTACACCTCCACTTTGTCGGTCGGCTTCCAGCGCCCGCTTTGCAGCGCCGCGCTCATCGACAGCGGCTTGACCGTCGAGCCTGGCTCGAACACGTCGATGATCGCCCGGTTGCGCATGGCGGCGGGGAACATGCTGCGGCGGTTGTTCGGGTTGTAGGTGGGCTGGTTGACCATGGCCAGCACTTCACCGGTCTTGACGTCCATGATCACCAGGCTGCCCGCCTTGGCTTCCTGCTCGGCAATGGCGTTGCGCAATTCGCGGGTTGCGAGGTATTGCAGGCGCAGATCGATCGACAAAGCCAGGGTCTTTCCGGCCTTGGCATTCTTGGTGACCTGAATGTCCTTGATCAGCCGGCCACGCCGGTCCTTGATCACCTGGCGCTTGCCCGGCACACCGGCCAGCCATTCGTCATAGGCGAGCTCTACCCCTTCACGACCATGGTCGTCGAGGTCCGTGAAGCCGACCATGTGTGCGGTCACATCGCCTGCGGGATAGAAACGGCGGAACTCTTCCAGGCCATAGACGCCCGGCACTTTCAGGTCGAGTACCTGCTGGCCCTGCTCGGGGGTAAGGCCGCGTACCAGATAGATGAATTCCTTGCTGGCCTGCTGAGTGAGGCGCTCGGTCAGTTGCTGCGGGTTCTGCCCCAGCACTGCCGCCAATTGCGGCCAGCGGTCCTTGTAGGCCTGCATTTCCTTGGGGTTTGCCCACAGGGTGGTGACAGGGGTACTGACGGCCAGCGGTTCACCGTTGCGGTCGGTGATCAGGCCACGGTGAGCGGGAATGGGAATGTGCCGCAGGCTACGGGCATCGCCCTGACCTTTGAGGAAGTCTCGATCGACCACCTGCAGGTCGATGATGCGCCAGCAAATGGCACCTACCATCAGGGCCAGCAAGCCGATGACCACGCGGAATCGCCAGGGGTAGAGCGCACCTTCGAGTTTCATCATGGCGCGATCATCCGGACTTCATCGGCGGCGGGCACACGCATTTTCAGCTGCTCGCTGGCGAGGTTCTCGATACGGCTGTGGGCGGTCCAGGTGCTCTGCTCAAGGATCAGACGGCCCCACTCGGCTTGCGCCTTGTCGCGGTCGCTCAGCTCCCCGTACAGGGTATTGAGCAACTGACGATTCCAATGCGCGCTATAGGCCACGGCGATGGCCGAAACCAGCACACCAATGAACAACAAGAGCATCAGAAAGCTTCCGCCAGGCAGCGGTTTGGCGAAGAGCTTGCTCACCGCAACTTCTCCGCAACGCGCATCACAGCACTGCGCGAACGCGGGTTGGCCTTGAGCTCGGCCTCGGAGGCGAATTGAGCTTTACCGATCAGGCGCACGCGCGGATCGAAGGCCTTGTACTGTACGGGCAGATTGCGCGGCAAGTTGTCGGCCTCGCCCTTGGCCAGCTTGCGCATGAACAGCTTGACGATGCGGTCTTCCAGCGAGTGGAAGCTGATGACGACAAGACGTCCGCCGATCTCCAGCGAATCGAAGGCCGCTTGCAGCCCTGCTTCGAGGTCGCCCAGCTCGTTGTTGACGTGGATGCGCAACCCCTGGAAGGCGCGTGTGGCCGGGTTCTTGCCTTTTTCCCAGGCTGGGTTGGCGACTTTCAGCACTTCGGCGAGGTCTGCGGTGCGCGTGAATGGCTGTTCTTCGCGGCGCTGCACCACGGCTCTGGCCATGCGCCGAGCAAATCGCTCTTCCCCGTATTCCTTGAAGACGCGGGCAATCTCTTCTTCGCTGGCACTGGCGATGAACTCGGCGGCGCTGAAACCCTGCCCGGGATTCATGCGCATGTCCAAGGGGCCGTCATGGAGGAAGCTGAAACCGCGCTCGGGGTCATCGAGCTGTGGCGACGAGACACCCAGGTCGAGCAGCACTCCCGCCACCTTGCCTGCGAGGCCCTGGGTGGCGATCTCGTCGGCCATCTCGGCGAAGCTGCGCTGCACAATGACGAAGCGGCCATCTTCGGCCGCCAGCGCTTGTCCCGTGGCAATGGCCAGTGGGTCCTTGTCGAAGCCCAGCAGCCGCCCCTGCGGCCCCAGCCTGCTCAGTACCAGACGGCTGTGTCCACCCCGACCGAACGTGCCATCGACGTAGCAACCTTCGTCGCGCAGGCCCAGTGCCTCGACAGCTTCGTCGAGCAGCACGGTGATGTGGTTGAAGCCGCTATCTATAGTCACAGGATCAGGTCACGCAAATCGTCGGGCATGGCGCCCGGTTGTTGAATAGCTGCGAGATCGGCTGCCGAAACGTCGTTCCAGGCTTGCTCTTCCCACAACTGGAATTTGTTCAGTTGCCCTACCAGCATCGTTTTCTTGTCGAGCCGGGCGTACTCACGCAGCCGCGGGGGCACCAGAAATCGCCCGCTTGCGTCCAGCTCCAGATCGACCGCATTGCCGATCAGCAAACGCTGAAGGCGACGGTTCTCTTCACGCAATGACGGCAATGCGCGCAACTTGGCTTCTATCTGTTCCCATTCATCCAGTGGGTAGACGCACAGGCAAGGGTCTGCAGCGTCGATGGTGATGATCAATTGCCCATTACAACGCGAATCCAACTCGTCACGGTACCGACTCGGCATGGCGAGCCTGCCCTTGGCATCAAGGCTGACGGCATTGGCTCCGCGAAACACGGTGGCGATCCCTCTGATTTTTGGCTAGATGATGGCAAAAAACCCACTTTCTCCCACTTTTCGCCACTTGCGCACACTATAGGAATCCGTCCGCTGCACCGTCAAGGCACGTTCATACGGAAAACCCTTAGAGCAAGGCGATTTAGCGCACAAAAAGAAGAGGGAAGAACAACCTGGGGAACTCCAGAAATGCAAAATCGCGGCGAACTCAACGACCTACGCCCGTGAGTTAAAGTGATTTATGAGGAGTAAGATTTTTTCGGTATTACCAAATGGGATCTGCTATCGATCGAGAGCAGGAAAAGAAGGTGGAGAGTCGGTCTGTAAGCCGGGTTCTGTCGAGGACAGTCATTCCTCTACGACGGCCATCACTGGACGCCTTTAGCAACCTACCCGGTTCCAACGCGGGCCGCGCCATATGGAACCCTATTTGGTCTTGCTCCGAGTGGGGTTTACCTAGCCACGAACTGTTGCCAGACGTGCGGTGCGCTCTTACCGCACCTTTTCACCCTTACCGGTACCGAAGTACTTAGGCGGTTATTTTCTGTGGCACTTTCCGTAGGCTCACGCCTCCCAGGGGTTACCTGGCACTCTGCCCTATGGAGCCCGGACTTTCCTCCCCCCTCTTTTGCGGAACAAAAGAAGGCAGCGACTGTCCAACCGACTCTCCGCCGACAAGGTTACCGATAGCGCGCGCTCATAACAAGTAACATATCGAGCGATGCGATTTTGCCGCTACTTGTCCTTCTGCAGCTCCAGCGCAAATTGATAAAGCACGTTCTTGCGCACGCCAGTGATTTCGGCGGCCAGCGCAGCGGCTCTTTTCAACGGCATTTCCGCGAGCAACAAGCCAAGCACCCGCTGCGCCTCGCCATCGACCTGCTCCCCCTCCTGCGGCGCTGCCCACCCGCCGATCAGCACCACACACTCGCCACGCTGCTGGTTGCTGTCCGCCGCCACGAATTCGCGCAGCGCGCCGAGCGGCAGGCTCTGAATGGTTTCGAAGGTCTTGCTGATCTCGCGCGCCAGCACTGCAGGCCGGTCATCCCCGAAAATCGCCTGCATGTCCTCAAGACACTCGAGAATCCGGTGCGGGGCTTCATAGAAGATCAGCGTGCGCGGCTCTTCCTTGACCTGCTCCAGGCGCGTGCGCCGCGCCACTGTCTTGGCGGGCAGAAAGCCTTCGAAGATGAAGCGATCCGATGGCAGGCCTGCGGCCGACAGCGCCGCGATCAGCGCGCAGGCACCTGGCACCGGCACCACCGCGATACCCGCCGCGCGCACCTGCCGCACCAGGTGATAACCCGGATCGGAGATCAGGGGCGTTCCGGCATCGGAGACCAGCGCGACATCATCGCCCGCCAGCAGTTTTTCGAGAAACCGCCCGCCCTCGCTGCGCTCGTTGTGCTCGTGGCACGCGGCCAGTGGCGTGCTGATGCCGAAGTGCTGCATCAGACGAATGGAGTGGCGGGTATCTTCGGCCGCAATCAGTGCCACATCAGCCAGCACCTTCAAAGCGCGCGCACTGATGTCATCGAGGTTGCCGATGGGCGTGGCGACCACATAGAGCGTGCCCGTCCCGGATTTCGTAGCCCCTGCCGCGTCTGTCACTGAATCCACCTGCTGATCTGAAACAAAGCGGCCATTGTAGCGCGAGCCTGCGCAACGTCACGCAACGAAGTTGGAACCCATCGCACCGCACACGACCTATATTGCAGCGTGTACGTCAGCGACATCGCGCCCCGGCCAGCGCTTGGGTACAATTGCCGCCCACCTCGACCAAGAAAACAGGACCCTTCCATGATCGCTTGCCTGCGGCTGTTTACAGCCCTCTGCCTTGCTGCCCTGCTCGCAGCTTGCGCCAGCTCGCCCTCATCCAGCCTGGGCGAACTGCCGCGCACGCCGGATGCCAGCATCGAGCAGCTGCTCGAGAAGGCTGCCGCCAGCAAGTCTGCCGAGGATGCCGCACTGCTGCGCCTGAGCGCTGCAGACCTCGCCTATCAGCAGAGGGACTACCCTCGCGCTACGGGCATCCTTGAACAAGTGCCTGTGGAGCCACTCAAGCCGGCGCAACAGATTTTTGCCAGCACCCTGGCCGCTGAACTGGCCATGAGCCGCAACCAGCCCAAGGCAGCGATCAAAGCCCTCGAACACCCAAGCCTGCAACACTTGGGCGAGTTGCCTGAAGCCCAACAGGTGCGCACCTACACTGTGCATACCGCAGCGTTCGAGGCCGATGGCCAGACCCTCGCCGCGGTCGAGCAACGGGTCCTGCTCGCACCACTGCTGAGCGGCCAGGCTGCAGACGCCAACCGCGATGCCCTCTGGAATCTGGTGGCGTCCTTGCCGGTCGAACAGCTGCAACCCACCACCAACGCAACCGTATCGGGCTGGACCAGCCTTGCCCTGGCAGTCAAGACAGCCGGCACGCTGGAACAGCAGCAGACGGCGATCGATACCTGGCGCAAACAACACGCGGATCACCCCGCCGCCGTTCAGCTGCCTGCGCCACTGCTCAAGCTCAAGGAACTGGCCAGCCAGCCACTGACCAAGATCGCTCTGCTGCTGCCCCAGGAAGGCCCTCTGGCGGGCGTGGCCAAGGCGCTACGCGATGGCTTCATGGCCGCGCATTTCCAGGCTCAGCAATCCGGCAAACCAGTGCCTGAAGTGCAAGTGTTCGACAGCTCACGCATGACCTCGCTCGACGACTTCTACCGTCAGGCCCAGGCAGCCGGCGCGCAACTGGTGATCGGCCCGCTGGAAAAGGCGCTGGTCAAGCAAATGGCAGGCTACCCACAACTGCCCATCACCACCCTTGCCCTGAACTATGCCGACGCCGGCCAGAAAGCCCCCGCACAGTTGTTCCAGTTCGGTTTGGCCGCTGAGGACGAAGCCCGTGAGGTGTCGCGCCGCGCCCACGCCGACGGCCTGACACGTGCCGTCGCCTTGGTGCCCAGTGGCGAGTGGGGTGACCGTGTGCTGGCAGCCTTCCGTCAGGATTGGGAAGGCAACGGCGGCACCTTGATGGCCGCCCAGCGCATCGCACAGCCCGTCGAGCTGGCCAAGCAGATCGCCGACCTCCTGCAATTGCGCCAGAGCGAAGGTCGCGCCCAGAGCCTGCAGAAGGCCGTGGGTGGCGATGTAGCGGCACAGCCCTCGCGCCGTCAGGACATCGATTTCATCTTCCTTGCCGCCACCCCCCAGCAGGCTCAGCAGATCAAGCCGACCCTGAACTTCCAGTACGCAGGCGACATTCCGGTATACGCCACCTCCAACCTCTACAGCGCCAGCGGTGATGTGAATCAGTACAACGACCTCACCGGCGTTCGCTTCTGTGAAACGCCGTGGCTGCTCGACACCAGCAACCCACTGCGCCAGCAAGTGGTCCAGCAATGGCCGCAAGCCGGCGGCAGCCTGGGCCGGCTGTACGCCATGGGCGTGGACGCCTATACCCTGGCACCGCGCCTTGGCCAATTGAAAGCCCTGCCTGACAACCGCATCGACGGCCTGTCCGGCAGCCTCAGCGTCAACGGCAACCAGCGCATCGAGCGCCAATTGCCGTGGGCCGAGTTCGTGGGCGGTCAGGTCAAACGCCTGCCAGATACGCCTCGCTGATGGCCACGGCATCGCCAACGCGCGCCGGCCAAGCTGCTGAAAGCCAAGCCCTTCGGCACCTTCAAGGGCAAGGTTTGCAGCTGGTCACGCGCAACTGGCGATGCCGGGGTGGTGAGCTTGATCTGGTCATGCTCGACGCCGATACAGTAGTATTCGTCGAAGTCCGCTACAGACTGCACGCCGGTTATGGTGGTGCTCTGGCCAGCATCGATGAACGCAAGCAACGAAAGCTCACACTCGCCGCCAGTCTGTTTCTGCAATCCGAACCCCGCTGGGCTGATCGGCCCTGCCGCTTCGACATCGTCGCGCTGCAAGGCAGCGGTCATGCCGGCCAGCCGCTCGAGTGGCTGAAAAACGCCTTCGACTGCTGAACCTGATCCGATTATTTGGCTCTATGCTTCGCGGGCGGGTCTTGGTTGCGCCCCGCGCTGGCTACCGCTCCTTTTAAGGTCTCACCCGATGGACATGCAATCCCGTATCTGCCGCCTCTTTCAGGCCAGCATCGACACCAAGCAACAGGCCATGGACGTCTTGGCGCCGCACATCGAACATGCCAGTCTGGTCATGGTCAATGCGCTGCTCAATGAGGGCAAGATGCTTGCCTGCGGTAATGGCGGCTCGGCAGGCGATGCCCAGCACTTCTCCTCTGAGCTGCTCAACCGCTTCGAGCGCGAGCGCCCAAGCCTGCCGGCCATCGCCCTGACCACTGACAGCTCCACCATCACGTCGATTGCCAACGACTACAGCTACAACGAAATCTTTTCCAAGCAGATCCGCGCACTGGGGCAACCCGGTGACGTACTGCTGGCCATCTCTACCAGCGGCAACTCGGCCAACGTGATCCAGGCTATTCAGGCCGCACATGACCGGGAAATGATTGTCGTAGCCTTGACCGGTCGCGATGGCGGCGGCATGGCTTCATTGCTGCTGCCGGAGGATGTGGAAATTCGCGTACCTTCCACGGTCACCGCGCGCATCCAGGAAGTCCACCTGCTGGCGATCCACTGCTTGTGCGACCTGATCGACAGCCAACTGTTCGGGAGTGAAGAATGATGTCCAAGCGTTTAGGCCTGATGGCCCTCACCCTGTGCCTGGGCCTCTCAGGCTGCAGCTCGATCGTGTCATCGTCACGCAATTCGCCGATTGATGATGATCGCGGCACGCGCACCATTGGCAGCAAGATCGACGACTCGCTGATCGAAACCAAGGTTGCGGTCAATATCGGCAAGGCCAGCCCCGACCTCGACAAGGGCTCGCACATTGTCGTCAGCAGCTACAACGGCATTGTGCTACTGGCCGGGCAAACGCCACGCGCCGAGCTCAAGGCGCTGGCCGAGCAAACCGCTGGCCAGGTGCAGCGGGTCAAGCGTGTGCACAACGAACTGCAGGTGATGCAGCCGTCCTCGATCCTGGCGCGCAACAACGATGCCTGGCTTACCACCAAGATCAAGACGCAGATGCTGACTGACGTGAACGTACCCAGCTCGCGCATCAAGGTGATCACCGAGAACGGCATTGTCTACCTGCTGGGCCTGGTGACCAACGGCGAGGCTGCATCGGCCACCAATGTCGTTCAGAGCGTTTCCGGCGTGCAGAAGATCGTCAAGCTGTTCGAGTACATCGACTGACCACGTGCGCCGCAACCCATGCACCCAGCGCTTTACAAAAAAAGGCGATCCAACCGGATCGCCTTTTTACTTACTTGACCACCTTCAGACTGGGTCGCCCAGTCGGCCGTGGCGGTTGCCCACCACCGTCGGGCGAGTCATCGTCGTCTGACCTGAACCCTTCGTCTTCCAGCAACTGATCATCGTCTTCTTCCATGGACGGCTCCAGCTCGAAGACCATCCCTTGGCCGTTTTCCCGGGCATAGATTCCGAGAAGGGCGCCAATTGGCACATACAAGCTGTGCGGGACGCCACCAAAGCGCCCCTCGAAACTGACCGCCTGGTTATCCATGTGCAGGTTGCGCACGGCGCTAGGCGAAACGTTGAGGACGATCTGACCATCACTGGCGAAACCATCCGGGACCTGAACCGCCGGGTATTCGGCGTTGACCAGCATATGGGGCGTGCAATCGTTGTCGACGATCCACTCGTACAGTGCTCTAACCAGATAGGGGCGACTGGAGTTCATCACCGGCTCCTTAAACTTTGCGCATTTCGCGTTCAACGGATGACAGGCTCGCCTGGAAGGACGGGCGAGCAAACTGCCGCTCCATGTAATCCAGCAGCGGCTTTGCTTGCCGCGGCAATTCGATGCCCATCATCGGCAAACGCCAGAGGATAGGCAGTAGACAACAATCGACGAGGCTTTGCTCCTCGCTCATGAAGCAGGAGAACTCGCCAAACAGCGCAGAGACCCCAGTGAGGCTTTCACGCAATGCCTTGCGCGCTTCGCCGCTGACGGCCGCCGTGCTCCGCGGATCCAGCACGGTATCGGCCAGCGCGCACCAGTCGCGCTGGATACGATGCATCAATAACCGGCTATTGCCGCGCGCCACCGGATAGACCGGCATCAACGGCGGATGTGGGTAGCGCTCATCGAGGTACTCTATTACCACGCTCGGCTCATACAGCGCCAGGTCACGATCTACTAGGGTCGGGACCGTGCCGTAGGGATTCACCTCGACCAGCTTGGGCGGCGGATGCGCAGCATCGACGTCGATGACCTGTACGGTGACACCCTTCTCGGCAAGCACCAGGCGCACGCGATGAGAGTAAGGGTCAGCGGGGTCGGAATAGCAGGCCAACCTGTTGGTGACGCCCATGAAATGACTCCTCGCATATCAATGCGTATAAAACCGTAAACGCAAACGCGCCCCGAGGCGGCACTGGACATAGTGCCAGGCCGCCTCGGGGCGCGTTCAATTCCCCGCTATGACTGCGTGATCAGTGCACGTCCTTCCAGTATTCGCGCTTGAGCAAGTAGGCAAATACGAAGAAGAAAGCCAGGTACAGCAACACATAGGTGCCAATACGCTGGCTCTCCAGCTTGACCGGGTTGGCCGAATAAGCCAGGAAGGTCACCAGATTCTTGACCTTCTCGTCGAACTGCTCGGCCGTAAGGGTACCGGAATTCGGCTCAACGGTCAGCTGATCGCACGCTTCATGGGTCAATGGGCTACCCGTCAATGGGTCGAACTGCTTCTTGCCGTCGACCTCGGTCTGCACCTGTTTGCAACCAATCACCTGGTTACCTTGCAGACCGACCAGCACGTTTGGCATGCCTACGTTCGGGAATACCTTGTTGTTCACGCCATAGGGTCGCGATGGATCTGCGTAGAAACTGCGCAGGTAGCTGTACAACCACTCTTCCCCACGTACCCGAGCGACCAGGGTCAGATCAGGCGGCGCAGCGCCAAACCAGGTCTTGGCATCTTGGGCCTGCATGCCGATCTTCATGTGGTCGCCAATCTTCGCCCCTGTGAACACCAGGTTCTGCAGCATGACATCGTGCGGAATATCCAGGTCATCAGCCACGCGCTCATAACGCTGGAACTTGGCACTGTGGCAGCCCATGCAGTAGTTGGTGAACGTACGCGCACCATCTTGCAGGGCTGCTTTGTCGGTCAGGTCGATATCGACCTTGTCCAGCGCAACGCCATGCTCGGCAGCCCAGGTAAACAACGGCATCATTGCCAGCAGCAGTACAGCAATCAGCTTATTCATCAGCCAGTCACCCTTTCCGGAACCGGTTTGGTCTTTTCAAGCCGGGTATAAAACGGCATCAGCAGGAAGTAGGCGAAATACAGCACGGTGCAGACCTGCGAGAGCAACGTTCTGCCTGGGGTTGGCGCCAGTACGCCGAGCACGCCCAGAATCACGAAGGACACGCAGAACTCCAGCAGGAACACTTTGCTCAGCCAACCCTTGTAACGCATCGAGCGTACCGGGCTGCGATCCAGCCAGGGCAGCACGAACAGCACGGCGATCGCTGCACCCATGGCGATGACGCCCATCAGCTTGTCGGGCACCGCGCGCAAGATCGCGTAGAACGGTGTGAAGTACCAGACTGGGGCAATATGCTCGGGTGTCTTGAAGGCGTTGGCCTGCTCGAAGTTGGGTTTTTCCAGGAAGTAGCCGCCCATTTCCGGAAAGAAGAACACGACCGAACAGAACACGAACAGGAAGACCACCACGCCGACGATGTCCTTGACGGTGTAGTAGGGATGGAATGGGATGCCGTCGAGGGGAATACCGTTTTCGTCCTTGTGCTTCTTGATGTCGATGCCGTCGGGGTTATTCGAGCCCACTTCGTGCAGCGCCAGGATATGCAGCACCACCAGACCCAGAATCACGATAGGCAATGCAACCACATGCAGTGCGAAGAAGCGGTTCAGGGTAATGCCGGAAATCAGGTAGTCACCGCGAATCCACTGGGTCAGGTCATCGCCGATCACCGGGATCGCGCCGAACAGCGAGATGATCACCTGCGCACCCCAGTAGGACATCTGCCCCCACGGCAACAGGTAGCCCATGAACGCTTCGGCCATCAGCGCCAGGTAGATCAGCATGCCGAACAGCCAGACCAGTTCGCGAGGCTTCTGGTAAGAGCCATAAAGCAGGCCGCGGAACATGTGCAGATACACCACGATAAAGAATGCCGATGCACCAGTGGCGTGCAGGTAACGCAGGATCCAGCCGTACTCCACATCGCGCATGATGTATTCCACCGACGCGAACGCTTCTTCGGCCGATGGGGTGAAACTCATGGTCAGCCACACGCCGGTGACGATCTGGTTGACCAGCACGAGCAAGGCCAGCGAGCCAAAGAAGTACAGGAAGTTGAAGTTCTTGGGCGCGTAGTACTTGCTCAGGTGGTCTTCGAACATCTTGGTCGCAGGGAAGCGCGCGTCGATCCACTCCATGAACTTGCTCATCATGCGTTCTCCTGATCGACGCCGATGACGATGATGTCGTCCGACTCATAAACATGCGGTGGCACGGGCAGATTGAGCGGCGCAGGCTGCGACTTGTACACGCGGCCGGCCATGTCGTAGTGCGAGCCGTGGCAAGGGCAGAAATAACCGCCGACCCACTTGGGCCCCAGGTCTACCGGTGCCACTTCAGGACGAAACGTCGGCGAGCACCCCAAGTGGGTGCACAGACCGACCAACACGAGAATTTCCGGCTTGATCGAGCGAACGTGCGGATCGACATAGGTGGGCTGAACCGACGCCTTGGACTCCGGATCAGACAGGTCACCGACAACTTTCTTGAGATTGCCGAGGATCTCTTCGGTGCGCCGCACGATGAATACCGGCTGCCCGCGCCACTCGGCGACCATCTGCTGGCCAGGCTCGACCTTGGCGATATTGACCTTCACCGGCGCGCCTGCAGCTTTCGCCTTGGCACTGGGGAACCACGACCCCACGAACGGTACTGCAGCGCCCACTGCCCCCGCTGCACCCACCACTGATGTGGCAGCTACAAGGAAGCGGCGCCGCCCTGCGTTGACGCCGTCATTACTCATTCAGTCCTCTCCCCATCAGCGGTCATGACCTGTTTGAACAGGCATCTATTTAGATAATGTCTGTGGCACCAAAATTTGGCCGCCATGGTAAGAAACAAATCCACACAGTGACAAGGTGATTAGCCGCCTGGCGGCTGCAACCCTCGCATTGCTTGATCTGCGTCTATAAGGAGATGGGCCGCGAGCTTGCTGAGAGGCTAGTAGACGGGCAAAAAAAAACCCGATTCCAAGGAATCGGGTTTTTCTCGACTGCCGAAGCGCGATTAACGCTTGGAGTACTGAGGACGCTTACGCGCTTTACGCAGACCCACTTTCTTACGCTCGACTTCACGAGCATCGCGGGTAACGTAGCCAGCGTGGCGCAGGGCCGGACGCAGGGCTTCGTCGTATTCCATCAGAGCGCGGGTGATGCCGTGGCGAATTGCACCGGCTTGACCGCTGACACCACCACCAGCAACGGTGACGTAGATGTCGAACTTCTCAAGGTTCTCGGTCAGTTCCAGCGGCTGGCGAACAACCATGCGAGCGGTTTCGCGGCCGAAGAACGTGTCCAGAGGACGATTGTTGATGGAGATGTTGCCAGTACCTGGACGCAGGAACACGCGAGCGGTTGCGGTCTTGCGACGGCCAGTGCCGTAATTTTGAGTCGCCGACATAATGTACTATCCCGTTAGATCTTCAGTTCTTGAGGCTGCTGTGCAGTGTGTGGGTGAGCAGCACCCGCGTACACTTTCAGCTTGCGGTACATGTCGCGGCCCAGCGGGTTCTTAGGCAGCATGCCCTTGACCGCGGTCTCGATCACGCGCTCGGGGGCCTTGGCGATCAACTTCTCGAAGTTGATTTCCTTGATACCGCCCGGGAAGCCGGAGTGGGAGTAGTACATTTTGTCTGTAGCCTTGGCACCCGTAACACGTACCTGCTCGGCGTTGATGACGACAATGTAGTCGCCGGTGTCAACGTGAGGCGTGTACTCGGCCTTGTGCTTGCCACGCAGACGACGAGCGATTTCGGTGGACAGACGACCCAGGGTCTGGCCAGCGGCGTCGACGACGAACCAGTCGCGCGTTACTGTTTCCGGTTTAGCAGTAAAAGTTTTCATTCTCTAAAAGCCTCAGAGGCCGCCCAGCGAAAATTAAGACGGCGAATCTTACTGGTTAGTGCATCACTTGACAAGTCAAGCGCGCAGCCGCATACGGACGCTATAGGGGGCTCGGGTCGGCGCGTCCAGATTCGGCAAAGGTTTCTCGTACAACGCGGTGCATCACTTCCGCAGCGCACGAAGGCGCATAATTATCCAGATTTCCCGGAGAATTTCAACCCGCATCGCTCATCTATTCACATCAGGAGACATTGCCACATGGAATACCGCAAGCTGGGTCGTACCGACCTCACCGTCAGCGCCTTGTGCCTGGGCACCATGACATGGGGCGAGCAGAACAGCCAGGCCGAGGCTTTCGAGCAGATCGCCATGGCGCGCGAGCACGGGGTCAACTTCATCGACACCGCAGAGATGTACCCGGTCCCGCCTCGCCCGGAGACCTATGCCGCCACCGAACGAATCATCGGCAACTGGTTCCGCCAGCACGGCGATCGTGACGCCTGGACCCTGGCGAGCAAGGTCGCAGGGCCGGGTAACGGCATCAGCCATATCCGCGACGGGCAGCTCAAGCTCAACCGCCAGCACATCGTGGCGGCGCTCGACGCCAGCCTGCAGCGCTTGCAGACCACTCACATCGACCTCTACCAACTGCATTGGCCGGAACGCAGCACCAACTTCTTCGGCAAGCTGGGCTACCAGCACCTGTCCAACGACCTCTTCACGCCGATCGAGGAAACCCTGGAGGTACTGGACGAGCAGGTCCGCGCGGGCAAGATTCGCCACATCGGCCTGTCCAATGAAACGCCATGGGGCACCATGAAGTTCCTGCAACTGGCTGAAAGCCGGGGCTGGCCACGTGCCGTGTCGATCCAGAACCCCTACAACCTGCTCAACCGCAGCTTTGAAGTGGGCCTGGCGGAGGTGGCGATCCGCGAGCAATGCGGCCTGCTGGCCTATTCGCCGCTGGCCTTCGGCATGCTGTCGGGCAAGTACGAGCAGGGTGCGCGCCCCGAAGGCGCTCGCTTGACGCTGTTCAGCCGCTTCGCGCGCTACTCCAACCCGCAGACCGTCAGCGCCTGCAGCCGCTACGTCGAGCTGGCGCGCAAGCACGGCCTGGACCCCGTGCACATGGCCCTGGCGTTCGTCACTCAACAGCCGTTCGTGACCAGCAATATCATTGGCGCCACTACCCTCGAACAGCTCAAGAGCAACCTGGACAGCAGCGAAATTCGCCTTAGCGACGAACTGCTGGCTGCTATCGAAGCCATCCACCAGGACCAGCCCAACCCGGCACCCTGACCTTCCAGGCGGGCGCTGCGGCGCCCTTCCCTGCAGGCCCGTGCTAGACATGCCGGCAAAAAAATAAGACGATCCAGCCAGTGATTGACCACTTTCCCCTATAAGAATAACGACGATGACGCTCACTCCCTCCAGCGCGAACTTGCAGCGGGTCAGCATCCTGGCCACCGACCACGTGTTCGCCTCGACGCTGATGCAGGCCAAGGATTTCTTTCACCTGGCCAGCCTGCGCTATAGCAAGCAGCTGGGCCTGAACCAGCAGCCGATGTTCGACATCTGCCTGGTCAGCCCCGACGGCCAGCCCGTGGACAGTTTCAGCAAGGTACGGATTCCGGTCGACGGCGGCCTGAACGATGCCGACGTGATCATCCTCCCGGCGTTTTCCGGCGATTTCGACACCCTGCTGGCCCGCGCGCCGCAGGTCTTGCCCTGGCTGCGCGCGCAGCATGCGCGGGGGGCGGTGCTGTGTGGCGAGGCCAGCGGGGTGTTCTGGCTGGCCGAAGCCGGGCTGCTCGATGGCAAGGAAGCGACCACCTACTGGCGGTTCTTCAACATTTTTGCCGAACGCTTCGCCCGGGTGCGCTTGAATCAGGACAAGCACCTGACCGACGCCGACAACCTGTACTGCGCCGGCGGCACCACCTCGGCCTGCGACCTGTACATCTACCTGATCGAGCGTTTCTGCGGTGCCAATGTCGCCCAGGCCGTGGCGCGCGACATCCTCTATGAAGTGCAACGCAACTACACGCCGGGGCGAATGGGCTTCGGTGGACAGAAGCTGCACCAGGACCTAATCATCCTGCAGATCCAACACTGGCTCGAAGACCACTTCGCCGACAAGTTCCGCTTCGAGGACGTGGCCCGCAACCACGGCATGAGCATTCGCAACTTCATGCGCAGGTTCCAGGGCGCCACGGGCGACAAACCGCTGCACTACCTGCAGCGCCTGCGCATCGAAACCGCCAAGGGCCTGTTGTCGAGCACCCGCAAGAGCATCAAGACCATCAGTTACGAGGTGGGCTACGACGATGCGAGTTTCTTTGCGCGATTGTTCCGCCAGCACACCGAGCTGTCGCCCAACCAGTACCGCCAGCAGTTCATGCAGGACAGCGAGCGCTTGGCCTCGGCAAGCGCCTCTTGAGCGTGCAGCGCGCATAAAAAAACCGGACGAACGTCCGGTTCTTCATGGGGCGATGAACATGAAATGGTTCAGGGCTTGTGTGCGCGCGCCAAGAACTCGTGGGACTGCATTTCGAGCAGACGGCTCAGGGTGCGCTGGAACTCGAAGCTCAGCCGGCCCCCGGTATACAGGTCCTTGAGCTCGACCTCGGCAGAGATGATCAACTTGACGTTACGGTCGTAGAACTCATCGACCATGTTGATGAAGCGTCGAGCGATGTCATCGGTGGTGACGCTCATCTGCTCGACGTTGCTCAGCAGCACGGCGTGGAAGATCTTGCCCAGCTCGATGTAATCGTTCTGGCTGCGAGGCCCGTCGCACAATGCACGGAAGTCGAACCAGGCGACATCGTCACAGGTGCGCAACGCGTGGATTTCACGGTTCTCGATCATCAGCACATCGTTTTCCACCGCCCGCGTGCAATCGGGCGTCAACGCCTTGAAGCTCTGACGCAGGCTTTCCTGGGCGGCTTCGTTGAGCGGGTAATGGAACAGCTCGGCCTGCTCGAGGTGGCGCAGACGGTAGTCCACCCCGCTGTCGACGTTCACCACGTCGGTGTGCTGCTTGATCATGGCGATGGCAGGCAGGAACCGTGCGCGCTGCAGACCGTCCTTGTAGAGGCCGTCGGGCACGATGTTCGAGGTGGCCACCAGGGTGACGCCATTCTTGAACAGCTCTTCCATCAAGGTGCCCAGGATCATGGCGTCGGTGATGTCAGAGACGAAGAACTCGTCGAAGCAGATGACCCGCGCTTCGTCCGAGAAGCGCTTGGCGATGATCGTCAGCGGGTTCTTCTCGCCCTTGAGGGTCTTCATCTCTTCGTGCACGCGCTTCATGAAGCGGTGGAAGTGGGTGCGCGTCTTCTGCTGGAACGGCAGCGCTTCGAAGAAGGTGTCGACCAGGTAGGTTTTGCCGCGGCCGACGCCGCCCCAGAAATACAGACCCTTGACCGGTGTCTGCTCCTTGCGACCGAACAGCTTGCCGAACAGGCCCGGCTTGTTGTTCTGCGTCGCGATCAAGTCGTCATACAGCCGCTGCAGGTGACGCACTGCCGTTTCCTGCGCCGCGTCGTGGAAGAAGTCAGGGCGTTTGAGATCTGCTTGGTATCGTTCTAGAGGCGTCATAATTCGTTAGCAAGGCAACAAAACCGGGCCGTCACTGTAGCGACGGCCCCGGGCAATGGCAATGAGACTTGCGTCAATGTGCCTCAGTTCTCGACGGGCTTGAGCGCCGCGCGCAAGCGCTGGACCGCAGCGTCACGGGCGGCGGCGTCAGTGAACGACGGCCCTTGGGCGACCTGCTCACCGTTCAGCCACAGGCCAAAGCCCAGGCCTTCGACGCGCACGTCGGCGTCATCGCTCTGTTGCAGTTGCTTGCTGACGGCACCTGCACTCTTGCCATCGGCAAAGCGCTGCGACAGCAGCAGTTGCTCGCCATCGGCCGCCAGGAGGCGGAAGCGGAAGGTGCCGTCGTCTTCGCGGAAGCTGACAAAACGCGCGCTTTTAACTGCCTTCTTGCTGGTCTCGGTGGTGCTGGCGACGAGGGTGCGGAACGAACGCAGGCCGACCGCTTCGCGCAATTGCTCAAGGAACGGGGACGCGGTTTTGCGGGCCTTGACGGCGCCGGCAAGCAGGATGTCTTCCAGGTCTGCCGGGCGAGCGAGCAGTTGCTGGTAGCGCTCGCGGGGCGCGGCCAGTTGCTGGTCGAGCAGTTGGAACAGACGCTGCTTGGCCTCGCCCCAGCCCAGCCCTTGCAGCAGGTCGTCGCGCATGGCTTGGGCCTGCACTGGCGTGGAAAACGCCTGGTACAAGGTGAACAGGTGGGCGTTGTCCGGATCTTTCGCTTCGCCCGGGGCGCGCGAGTCGGTGACGATGCGCGAAATGGCGTCTTTCATGTCCTTGGCGCTGGAGAACAGCGGGATGGTGTTGTCGTAGCTCTTGGACATCTTGCGCCCGTCCAGGCCCGGCAACGTGGCGACGCTTTGCTCGATCACAGCTTCCGGCAGGGTGAAGAATTCCTTGCCCTGGCCGAACAGGTGGTTGAAGCGCTGGCCGATGTCGCGCGCCATTTCCACGTGCTGCACCTGATCACGGCCTACCGGCACGCGGTGGGCATTGAACATGAGGATGTCGGCGGCCATCAGTACCGGGTAGCTGAACAGCCCCATGCTTACGCCGGCGTCCGGGTCTTCACCGTGCTCGAGGTTCTTGTCGACCGAGGCCTTGTAGGCATGTGCCCGGTTGAGCAGGCCCTTGGCGGCAACGCAGGTCAGCAGCCAGGTGAGCTCGGGGATTTCCGGAATGTCGGACTGGCGGTAGAAGGTGACCTTGTCCGGGTCGAGGCCACCGGCGAGCCAGGTGGCAGCGATTTCCAGGCGCGAGCGCTGAATGCGCTGCGGGTCATCGCACTTGATCAGGGCGTGGTAGTCAGCCAGGAAATAGAACGAATCGACGCCGGGCTGCTGGCTGGCACGGATCGCCGGGCCGATGGCGCCGGCAAAGTTGCCCAGGTGCGGGGTGCCGGTGGTGGTGATGCCGGTAAGGATGCGCGTAGTCATGGGTGTTCGCTTGGTCAGGCTTGGCTCAGTTCGAGAGGCGCGGCAACAGCAGATCCTTCAGATCGGTCAGCTTGCCATGGAAGAAGTGTCCGCATTCTGCCACTTTCAGCAAGGCGTGGGGACGCGGCAGTGCGGCAGACCAATCGTAAACCAACCGGGGCTGCACGACTTCGTCGGCATCAGGCTGGATCACGGTAATCGGGCAGCGCTGTGGCAGGGGGAACTGCTCGGTCAGGCGCATCACCGCCGGGGCGATCATGAACAGTTGTGCCACTTCGATATCCGCCTGCTCCAGACGCCCCGCCAGGCTGGTGGCAACGAACCCTCCAAAGGAGAAGCCCATCAGCACCAGCGGCAGATGCGGGTGCTGCTTGCGCAGCCACTGCGCCGCAGCCTGGGCGTCGTCGACTTCGCCGGCGCCCATGTCATGGCTGCCGGCGCTTTGGCCGACGCCTCGGTAGTTGAAGCGCAGGGTGCTGTAGCCGGCGTCACGGGCGGTGCGTTGCAGGGTCGAGACCACCTTGTTGAGCATGGTGCCGCCCTGAACCGGGTTCGGGTGGCAGATCAGCACTACGCCGCGCGCGTCGGCGACGCTCAGGTGCAGGGCTTCGAGGGGGCCGACGGGACCGTCGATGACACAAGGGGTTTCGCGGACAAGCAAGGGACTACTCCGTGACCTGGGGAGGGGTCGATTCGTCTAGCGGATTGAATTCTGTTCTGAGATAGTTGCGATCGCTCGCGGTATACAGCGCAGGTCTGAGCCGTTAACGTAAAGCAAAGCCGTTTATAGAGGAAGGACTCGTGGAACTCTCGCTCCTTGTTTGGTTGTTGCCGACCCTGGCATTGGTGGTTGGCGTCGTCGCCGGCTTTGTTGCTGCACGCTTGCTGCCCAACGCAGCCCCCAGCAGTTCCCAGCGTCAACTGGATGATCTCCAGCAGCGCTTCGACAGTTATCAGAATGAAGTGGTAACGCATTTCAACAGCACCGCGACCCTGGTCACGCGCCTCACGCAGAGCTACCAGGACGTTCAAAATCACCTGGCCGAAGGTGCCGACCGCCTGGCACTCGACGACCTCACCCGCCAGCGCCTGCTTGCCGCGCTGCACGCCGAGGCGCCGCATCATCACCGCGACCGCCTGACCCCGCCGCGCGACAGCGCCGAAGTGCCACGCGACTACGCGCCCAAAGCGCCCAACTCGCCGGGCATGCTGGATGAAAGCTACGGCTTGAAACACTGATTTTGAACGAGGCCGCGCAAGCGGCCTTTTTCATGGCCGGCGCCCGGCCGTGGTCAGGCGCAGACTGCCAGCGCCTGCTTGAGATCGGCGATCAAGTCCTCGATGTCTTCCAACCCTACCGACAGCCGCACCAGACCTTCGGAAATGCCATGCGCCGCGCGTTCCTCGGGCGTGTAGCTGGAGTGGGTCATGCTTGCAGGGTGCTGCGCCAGCGACTCGGCATCACCCAGGCTGACCGCGCGGGTGAACAGCTGTAGCGCGTTCATGAAGCGTCGCCCGACTGCCAGGCCACCCTTCAACTCGAACGCCAGCATGCCACCGGGCAGGCGCATTTGCCGCTGAGCCAGCGTGTACTGAGCGAAGCTGGGCAGCCCGGGGTAATGGATCACGTCCACCAGAGGCTGCACCTGCAAAAACTGCGCAACGGCCTGGGCATTGCTGCAATGGCGATCCATGCGCAGGGTCAGGGTCTTGAGCCCGCGCATCAGCAAAGCGGCATCCGCCGCGCTGAGCACGGCGCCGGTCATGTCCTTGAGCCCCTGCAGACGAACCCTGTCGACCAGTGCCTTGCGCCCCACCACCAGGCCTGCGCTGAGGTCGCCATGCCCACTGAGGTACTTGGTCGCCGAATGCACGACCAGATCGGCACCCAGCTCCAGCGGGCGTT
This sequence comes from Pseudomonas gebzensis, assembly GCF_034427815.1. Classification (NCBI taxonomy): domain Bacteria; kingdom Pseudomonadati; phylum Pseudomonadota; class Gammaproteobacteria; order Pseudomonadales; family Pseudomonadaceae; genus Pseudomonas; species Pseudomonas gebzensis. The sequence continues at coordinate 59,799 of NZ_JAXQNS010000012.1, read as the reverse complement.
GCAGGTAAGGTGTGCAGTAGGTGTTATCGACCACGACCAGCACATCATGCATTCGGGCAATCCGCACCAGGGCCTGGATATCGATCAACTGCATGGTGGGGTTGGCCGGGGTTTCGAAGTAGAACAGCCGCGTGCGAGGGCTGATGGCCGCTTGCACCGCCAGGGTGTCGTTCAGATCGACATGGCGCACCGTGACGCCGAACTCACCGATGCCATGGTGCAGGAAAGCGAAGGTGCAGCCGTACAGCGTATGACCGACGATCACTTCATCGCCAGGGCGCAACAGGGTCCACAGCGTGGCGGTGATTGCACCCATGCCCGACGCCAGTGCGAGGCCGGCCTCACCGCCTTCGAGCGACGCCATGCGCGCTTCGAGCAAGGCCAAGGTCGGATTGGAGATACGGCTGTAGAAATACCCGTCAGCTTGCCCGGCGAAACACGCCGCGCCCTGCTCGACGGTCGGGAAGGCATAGGTCGTGGTCTGGTAGACAGGGGGCACCAGCGCGCCCTGATGGGATTGCGGGTCGTAGCCTAGATGGATGGCTCGCGTGTTGAACCCTTGGCGTTGGTCGGCGTCATGCATGGCATCGTGCCTCCGGTGGTTTGCTCAAAGCTTAGCCACTGCACCGGTGACACGTTGCCAATCCTCGCGCCGTAATGGCAACGCGGCCTAAGCCGGGCTGCCCTGCAGACGCGTGTTACTGCGCCTTGGCTTTTTCCAGAACTTCGATCCGTGCGTTGAGCTCACGCACCGATTCGATCAGCGGGGCAACAAGCTTGTCATAGTCGACCGTCATCAGGCCTTGCTTCTTGTGCACCAGTTGCGGAAACACTTCGTTGACGTTCTGCGCGATCACACCCACATCGTCACGGCCCGAATCATTCCACTTGAACTCGACGCCGCGCAGTTGCAAGACTTTTTGTGTCGCATTTGTCACCGGCTGAACCGAATTCTTCAACGTCTCGTCACTGAACGGGCAGCACGGCTGACCAACGTCTCCGCCCGCGTGAGCGGCGCCCGACAGGGTCAGGGTAACCAAAGAGGCTGCGAACAGGGTCTTGTTGATGGCGAACTTCATGCGCTACTCCACTGTTGTTATACGTACGAAATGTACAACTACAAGTGTAAGAATCGAGCCGTTCAGCACCGTCCGTATTTACCGCAGTAGGGTGAGGAATACAGTAACAGGGGGTGGGGATTTTTCTGATAGTACGAGGGACGTTCACAAGCCGGACTTTTTGCCTTACCCGCTCGCCCATTTCAGCGCCCAGCTACAAGGCGTGAACGCTTGCCATGGCCCCTGACTTCGAGCCGGCAGGGGCGCCTTCGCTGACCACAGAACAACGCTCCTGCGAAAACCAACAACCCCGCCGAAGCGGGGTTGTTGGTCGATGCAGCTTCAGCTCAGCGCTTAGATCGCACCGCGCCGACGCAGCACATCCAGCACCTGCTTGACGCCTTCTTCGACGCTCACTGTCTGCGTGTCGATAACGACGTCGGCATCGAGCGGCACATCGTACGGGAAGCTCTCGCCCGGGATGTTATCGCCATCGGCGGCGTACAGGCCTTGCGGATCACGGGCGCGGCACGCCAGTGGCGAGGCTTGCACGTAAACAGTGACCAGGCGCTCGGCACCGATCAGCGCCTTGGCCTGCTCGCGGCCCTCGGCATCCGGCGCGACGAAGGCGGCCAGGGTCAGCAGGCCGGCTTCGTTGAACTGGCGCGCCACATGGGCAGCGCGGCGCCAGTTTTCGGTACGGCCGGCGCGGTCTTGCGGGAGACCCTTGTTGAGGTCGTGGCGCAGGTTCTGGCCATCGAGCACGTAGACCGCACGGCCCATGTCGAACAGCTTGCGCTCCACAGCATAGGCCAGGGTGCTCTTGCCCGCGCCAGAAAGCCCACTGAACAGGACGGTGGCCGGCTGCTGGCCGAAGCGCAGCGCGCGCTCTTCGGTGGCCACGTGGGCAGTCTTGCCATGCTGGCCAGTGCCGCCGTGCGGCAGCACCGGCGGCGCGATGATCATGCCGGCGCCCACGGTGCCGTTGGTGAGCCGGTCGATGACGATGAACGCACCGGTGGTGCGATTGCTGTCATAGCCATCCAGGGCCACCGACGAGTCCAGGCTGACCTTCACCTGACCGATCTCGTTAAGCTGCAAGGCGCTGGCAGCGCCCTTTTCCAGGGTATTCACATCGACCTTGTGCGCGATGCTGGCAATCGAACCCGGCACGTAGCTGGTGGCGCGCTTGATGTCGTATTTCTTGCCCGGCAGCATCGGCTCTTCGGCCATCCACACCAGCATGGCGTCGAACTGGTCGGTGACCGGCGGAACGTTGTCGGCATGCACCAGCAGGTCGCCACGGGAGATGTCGATCTCGTCTTCCATGGTCAGGGTGATCGCCTGGCCTGGGCCCGCGCTCTCCAGTTCACCTTCGTAGGTGACAATGGACTTGACCCGGCTGCTCTTGCCCGAAGGCAGTACCACCACTTCGTCACCCTTGTGCACGATGCCGCTGGCGATGGTGCCGGCGAAACCGCGGAAGTTCAGGTTCGGGCGGTTGACGTACTGCACCGGGAAACGCAGGTCGGTGAAGTTGCGGTCGGCCGCCACTTCCACCGTTTCGAGGATTTCCATCAGCGCAGGGCCGGTGTACCACGGCGAACGCTCGCTGCGGTTGACCACGTTGTCGCCCTTGAGCGCGGACATCGGCACGAAGTGCAGGCTCGACGGCTGCAGGTTGATGCGCTCGGCAAAGTCCAGGTAATCGGCCTTGATCGACTCGAAGACGGCTTCATCGAAGCCCTTGAGGTCCATCTTGTTGACCGCGACCACGATGTGCTTGATGCCCAGCAACGACGCGATGTAGCTGTGGCGGCGGGTCTGGGTCTGCACGCCGTAGCGGGCATCGACCAGGATGATCGCCAGGTCGCAGGTCGAGGCACCGGTGGCCATGTTGCGGGTGTACTGCTCGTGGCCTGGGGTATCGGCGATGATGAACTTGCGCTTGGCGGTCGAGAAGTAGCGGTAGGCGACATCGATGGTGATGCCCTGCTCGCGCTCGGCCTGCAGGCCATCGACCAGCAACGCGAGGTCGATGTCTTCACCGGTGGTGCCGGACTTCTTCGAGTCGCGAGTGATGGCTTCGAGGTGGTCCTCGTAGATCATCTTGGAATCGTGCAGCAGGCGCCCGATCAGGGTGCTCTTGCCGTCGTCGACGTTGCCGCAGGTGAGGAACCGCAGCAGTTCTTTGCGCTCGTGCTGAGCCAGATAAGCGAGGATGTCTTCGCTGATCAAATCGGATTGGTGCGACATGGAATGACCCTGAAAATTAGAAGTAGCCCTGACGTTTCTTGTCTTCCATGGAGCCTGCGCCGTCGTGGTCGATGACCCGGCCCTGGCGTTCGGAAGTCCGCGTCAGCAACATTTCCTGGATGATGTCGGTCAGCGATTGGGCCTCGGACTCGACCGCGCCCGTCAACGGGTAGCAGCCCAGGGTGCGGAAGCGCACCTTCTTCTTGACGATGCGCGCCTTCTCTTCCTCGGACAGGTGCTCGAGGATGCGCTCGTCGTCGATCATGATCAGCGTGCCGTTCTTCTCGATCACGTCACGTTCGGCGGCGAAGTACAGCGGCACGATCGGGATGCCTTCGAGGTAGATGTACTGCCAGATGTCCAGCTCGGTCCAGTTCGACAGGGGGAATACGCGAATCGACTCACCCTTGTTGACCTTGCCGTTGTAGACGTTCCACAGCTCCGGGCGCTGATTCTTCGGGTCCCAGCGGTGCTTGCTGTCGCGGAACGAGTAGACGCGCTCCTTGGCGCGGGACTTCTCTTCATCGCGACGCGCGCCGCCGAACGCTGCGTCGAAACCATGCTGGTCCAGCGCCTGTTTCAGGCCCTGGGTTTTCATGATGTCGGTGTGCTTGGCACTGCCGTGGGTGAAGGGGTTGATGCCCTGCGCCACCCCTTCAGGGTTGACGTGGGTGATCAGTTCCAGGCCCATTTCCTCGACCATCTTGTCGCGAAAACGGTACATCTCCTGGAATTTCCACTGGGTGTCGACGTGCATCACCGGAAACGGCAGCTTGCCCGGGAAAAAGGCCTTGCGCGCCAGGTGCAGCATCACGGCGGAATCCTTGCCGATCGAGTACAGCATGACCGGGTTGTCGAACTCGGCGGCCACCTCGCGGATGATGTGGATGCTTTCCGCCTCCAGCTGTTTCAAGTGCGTCAGTTTGTCGACCATGGCTACTCACGAAAAACGATCTTATGGACGGCCTGCGGGCCGTGTTCGAGCGAGGCACTCTATCACAGCGGCTGCTTCTATTTAGGCACCGGGCTAGATCGAAAGAATCTAACCATATGACTGTCGGTTTGGCCTCAAGCGCCCGCCGGCGCTAGCGTGGCGCGGTTTCAGATGGGGTTGGGGCAGTCGATGAACAGGTGCTCCACGGCGAAGCGCCGAGCCAGGTAATCGCCCAGCGCCTGCACACCATAGCGCTCGGTGGCATGGTGGCCGGCGGCGATGAAGCTGATGCCGTTTTCGCGGGCACTGTGGAAGGTCTGTTCCGACGCCTCACCGCTGATGAACAGGTCCACGCCGGCGGCGATGGCCTGGTCGATATAGCCCTGACCGCCGCCTGTGCACCAGCCAACCCGGCGAATCATCTGCTCGCCATCGATCAGCAACGGCTCACGCCCCAGCGCTTCTTGCACGCGGCGGGCAAAGTCGCGGGGCGAAAGCGGTTCTGCAAGCGAACCAAGCAGGCCGACCACGCGCTTGTCGTCCGGGTCCAGCGGCCCTTCCACGGCGATGCCCAACTGGTGCGCGAGCTGCACGTTGTTGCCGACCTCCGGGTGCACGTCCAGCGGCAGGTGGAAGGCCAGCAGGCTGATGTCGTGCTTGAACAGGGTCTTCAGCCGGCGCTGCTTGATCCCCGTGATGCACGGGCTCTCGCCTTTCCAGAAATAGCCATGGTGCACCAGCACCAGGTCGGCCTCGGCCTCGACGGCGGCATCGAGCAGCGCCTGGCTGGCGGTCACGCCGCTGACGATGCGCCTGACCTGCGGGCGACCCTCGACCTGCAGGCCGTTGGGGCAGTAGTCGGCAAAGCCTTTGCTGCCCAGGTAGCGTTCGGCTTCGGCGACCAGCGTATCGAGCGCAACTGCCATGGAAAAAACTCCTTCAAATCGGCATTGGTGACGGACCGAGTGCCCGTATAATGCCGGCCATTATGAGCTGCCGACCGCTGCGCGAACACCGCTGACCGTCGCCGCTCGCCGCAGGGTTGAAAAGGTTGGGCGCGCCTGCCCTGGCCCTGCGGCCACAGCCCTACTCCCAGGATCGATTCGATGCTCAAGGCTTTGCGTTACGTTGGCTGGCCCCTTCTCACCGGGATCTTGATCGCGCTGCTGGTCATCCAGCGCTTTCCGCAATGGGTGGGCCTGCCCAGCCAGGACGTCAATCTGCAACAGGCGCCACAGACCACGCAGATGGTCCAGGGCCCGGTGTCCTATGCCGACGCCGTGACCACTGCAGCACCGGCGGTGGTCAACCTGTACACCACCAAGGTGGTCAACAAGAACGCGGCCCATCCGCTGTTCGAAGACCCGCAGTTTCGCCGCTTTTTCGGCGACAACCTGCCCAAGCAGCGGCGCTGGGAGTCGAGCCTGGGCTCGGCGGTGATCATGAGCCGCGAGGGCTATCTGCTGACCAACAACCACGTCACCAGCGGTGCCGACCAGATCGTGGTGGCGCTCAAGGATGGCCGCGAGACCCTGGCCCGGGTCATCGGCAGTGACCCCGAGACCGACCTTGCAGTGCTCAAGATCGACCTCAAGGACCTTCCCGCCATCACCATCGGCCGCTCCGACACCCTGCGCATCGGCGATGTGTCACTGGCCATCGGCAACCCGTTCGGCGTCGGCCAGACAGTGACCATGGGCATCATCAGCGCCACGGGGCGTAATCAGCTGGGGCTGAACAACTACGAAGACTTCATCCAGACCGATGCCGCCATCAACCCAGGTAACTCCGGCGGCGCGCTGGTCGATGCCAACGGCAACCTGACCGGTATCAACACGGCGATCTTTTCCAAGTCGGGCGGTTCCCAGGGCATCGGCTTCGCCATCCCGGTGAAGCTGGCGCTGGAGGTAATGAAGTCGATCATCGAGCATGGCCAGGTGATTCGCGGCTGGCTGGGCATCGAGGTGCAGCCGCTGAGCCAGGAGCTGGCCGAGTCGTTCGGCCTCAAGGGCCGCCCGGGTATCGTCATCGCCGGTATCTTCCGCGAGGGTCCCGCGGCGCGTGCCGGATTGCAGGTGGGCGACGTGATCCTCAACATCAATGGCGAGCCGGCTGGCGACGGGCGCAAGTCGATGAACCAGGTGGCGCGGATCAAACCGAACAACAAGGTGGCCATCGAAGTGATGCGCAACGGCAAGCAGCTCAAGCTGATCGCCGAGGTCGGGTTTCGGCCGCCACCGGCACCTGTGGTCAAGAAAGAGGACAAGTAGCCTTGCACAGGCCAAGGCCGTGCCTGCGCACGTGCCGACGACAAAACGTGTAGGGTTGCGCCATGCTTTGCACCACTTACCTAATGGCCGGCGCTTTCCTGCACCTGAACAGGACAATGCCCACCGCCTGGAGCGCACATGACTGAACCGCTGATGCTTGAACCGCAGAAAACCGCCGATGCCTGTGTCATCTGGCTGCATGGTCTGGGCGCCGACCGTTACGATTTTCTGCCCGTGGCTGAAGCCTTGCAGGAAGGCCTGCTCAGCACCCGCTTCATCATGCCTCAGGCGCCCATCCGCGCCGTGACCATCAACGGCGGCTACGCCATGCCGAGTTGGTACGACATCAAGGCCATGAGCCCGGCACGGGCGATCGATGAAGCTGAACTGGACGAGTCCGCCGAGCAGGTCATCGCCCTGATCCAAGCCGAACGCAGCAAGGGCATCGACCTCTCGCGCATCGTTCTGGCCGGTTTCTCCCAAGGCGGCGCGGTGGTGCTGCATACCGCCTACGTGAAATGGCAGGAGGCCCTGGGCGGGGTGTTGGCGCTGTCGACCTACGCGCCGACGTTCAGCGACGAACACCAGCTCAGCGCCTGCCAGCAACGCACCCCGGCGCTGTGCCTGCATGGCGTGCACGACCCGGTGGTGATCCCGTCCATGGGCCGCACCGCCTTCGAGCACCTCAAGCGCTGGGGCGTCGAGGCGAGCTGGGAAGAATATCCGATGGAGCACGAGGTGCAGCCCAAGGAAATTCAGGACATCTACACCTGGCTGGCCGCACGCCTGCGTTAAACGCGTGCGCCGCGCCCACGCGGCGCTGGCCGACGCGCGGGCAGCGTCCAGCCTGCCCTCGCCCGACCGGGGGTTTGTAGTTCTTCCCGCCCTGCACTACGCCGCGCATGGAACTTGCTTTACACTGCCCGGCGTACATTCCTTAACCAGTTGATGAGACCATCGTGCTCAAGGCACTCAAAAAACTATTTGGCAAGGAAGAGGCCGCCGCTCAGGCCGTCGCGCCCGCTGCCCCCGTGATACAAACGCCGCCGGCCGTCTCTGAACCGGTTTCCCCGCGCTCCCCCCAGCCGCTTCCTGCAGCCCAGCCGGCGCCAGTCGAACCCGTCGCGCCGGACATGCCCGCCACGCAGGACGAGCCCGCTGGCAAGGCCAAGCCACGCCGCGAACGCAAGCCCAAGCCGCAGGCCTCACTGTGGAAGCTGGAAGACTTCGCCGTCGCGCCGCAAGAAGGCAAGACGCGCTTCCACGACTTCACGCTGTCCGACACCCTGATGCATGCCATCCACGACCTGGGCTTCCCGTACTGCACGCCGATCCAGGCGCAGGTGCTGGGCTATACGCTACGCGGCCAGGATGCCATCGGCCGCGCGCAGACCGGTACCGGCAAGACAGCGGCGTTCCTGATCTCGATCATCGCCCAGTTGCAGCAGACGCCACCGCCCAAGGAACGCTTCATGGGTGAACCGCGCGCGCTGATCATCGCCCCGACCCGCGAACTGGTCGTGCAGATCGCCAAGGATGCCGCAGCGCTGACCAAATACACCGGCCTGAACGTGATGACCTTCGTCGGCGGCATGGACTTCGACAAGCAGCTCAAGGCCCTCGAAGCGCGCCATTGCGACATCCTCGTGGCCACACCGGGCCGCCTGATGGACTTCCACCAGCGCGGCGAGGTGCACCTGGACATGGTCGAAGTGATGGTGCTGGACGAAGCCGATCGCATGCTCGACATGGGTTTCATCCCGCAGGTTCGCCAGATCATCCGTCAGACCCCGCCCAAGTCCGAACGCCAGACGCTGCTGTTCTCCGCGACCTTCACCGAGGATGTGATGAACCTGGCCAAGCAGTGGACCACCGACCCGGCGATTGTCGAGATCGAGCCGGAAAACGTCGCCAGCGACACGGTCGAGCAGCACGTCTATGCCGTGGCCGGCAGCGACAAGTACACGCTGCTGTACAACCTGGTCACGCAGAGCGGCTGGCCACGCGTGATGGTGTTCGCCAACCGCAAAGATGAAGTGCGGCGCATCGAAGAGCGGCTGGTGCGCGATGGCATCAACGCGGCGCAGCTGTCGGGCGACGTGCCGCAGCACAAGCGCATCCGCACGCTGGAAAACTTCCGCGAAGGCCGCGTGACCGTGCTGGTGGCCACCGACGTGGCCGGGCGTGGCATTCACATCGACGGCATCAGCCACGTGATCAACTTCACCCTTCCCGAAGACCCGGACGACTATGTCCACCGCATCGGCCGCACCGGTCGCGCCGGAGCCAGTGGCGTGTCGATCAGCTTTGCCGGCGAAGACGACTCGTACCAGTTGCCGGCCATCGAGCAACTGCTGGGGCGCAAGATCAAGTGCGAGATGCCGCCAGAAGCGTTGCTCAAGCCGGTGGTGCGCAAGACGCAGTAACGCCACGACAGGGCCTGCAAGCAGCAGGCCCTTGAGCAGCCGTCCGAGCGTCTACCAGCGCTCGGCCGCCGCCTGATCACTCTGCTTGCCCTCGACCCAACGCGGTCCCTCTGCGGTCGTTTCCTTCTTCCAGAACGGCGCGCGGGTTTTCAGGTAATCCATGATGAAATCGCAGGCCTCGAACGCGGCCTGGCGGTGGGCGCTGGCAACGCCGACGAAAACGATCGGCTCGCCCGGCGCCAATGCGCCGATGCGGTGCAGCACCTGGACCTTGAGCAGCGGCCAGCGAGCCTCGGCATCCACGACGATCTTCTCCAGGGCCTTCTCGGTCATACCCGGGTAGTGCTCGAGAAACATCCCTGCGACCTCGCGCCCATCATTGAAGTCGCGCACGTAACCGACGAAGCTCACCACCGCACCCACACCGACGTTGGCCGCGTGCATGGCATTGACCTCATGGCCTGGATCGAAGGCCGTTTCCTGCACCCGTACAGCCATGCTCAACCTCCCGTGACCGGCGGGAAGAACGCCACTTCATCACCCTCAGCGAGGGGTTCGCCCAGGCGGCACAGATCCTGGTTGCGTGCGCACATCAGGTTCTGCTCGCCCAGCACCGCATACGCCTCTCCCCGTGCAAGCAAGGCCAGGCGCACGTCATCCAGGACGGCGAAATCGCCTTCGACGGCCTCACCCTCGACGCCCAACTGCTCGCGGTAGCGAGCGAAGTACACCACCTGCACCTTCATGACGCCTCCACCTGGAAATCGCTGCGCGTCTCGAACAGGCTCACCCGGCCGATGAGCATTTCCGTGTCCATCGCGTGCACGCTCATGACACCTGCGCCTGGAAATCGCCGCTCTTGCCGCCGCGTTTCTCCAGCAAACGCACCTGCTCGATGACCATGCCTTTGTCCACGGCCTTGCACATGTCATAGATCGTCAGCGCCGCGACACTGGCGGCAGTCAGCGCTTCCATCTCGACGCCGGTCTGCCCGGCCAGCTTGCAGCGGGCCCGGATAAGGACGCCATCGGCGCCGTCGGCGCTCAGCTCGACCTTGACGCTGGTGAGCATCAGCGGGTGGCACAGCGGGATCAGGTCGCTGGTTTTCTTCGCTGCCTGAATGCCGGCAATGCGCGCCACGGCGAACACGTCGCCCTTGGGGTGCTGGCCATCGACGATCATGCGCAGGGTTTGCGGCAACATGCGCACACGGGCTTGGGCCACGGCTTCACGCGCGGTCACGGCTTTCTCGGTGACGTCGACCATGTTGGCCCGCCCCTGGGAATCAAGGTGTGTCAGCACTGCTCTGCTCCTGTAAAGGGAACCTGCAGTGTAACGCCAAGGGCCATGTCGAGCTGGGGAAAAATCGGGCGGCGAACCGCCCGATGTCTGACGCTACAGGTGCGACTCGGCGTATTCGGCCAGGACCGAACGCGGCACCCCTTGCAGGGTGATGTGCACGCCGTGGGGGAAGTCCTTGAAGCGCTCGGTGAGGTAGGTCAGGCCGGAGCTTGGGGCCGACAGGTAGGGCGTATCGATCTGCGCCAGGTTGCCCAGGCAGACCACTTTGGAGCCCGTGCCGGCACGGGTGATGATGGTTTTGATCTGGTGCGGGGTGAGGTTCTGGCACTCGTCGATGAGAATCAGGCTCTGTTGGAAGCTGCGACCGCGAATGTAGTTGAGGGATTTGAACTGCAGCGGTACGCGCTCAAGAATGTACTCGACGCTGCCGTGGGTGCTCTCGTCGTCCATGTGCAGGGCTTCGAGGTTGTCGGTGATGGCGCCCAGCCAGGGTTCCATCTTCTCGGCCTCGGTGCCCGGCAGGAAGCCGATTTCCTGGTCAAGGCCCTGCACGCTGCGGGTGGCGATGATGCGCCGGTAGCGCTTGCTGACCATGGTCTGTTCGATGGCGGCGGCCAGGGCCAGGATGGTTTTACCGGAGCCTGCGGCGCCGGTGAGGTTGACCAGATGGATGTCCGGATCGAGCAAGGCCAGTAGCGCCAGGCTCTGGTGGATATCGCGCGGTTTCAGGCCCCAGGCCTCCTGGTGCAGCAACGGCTCCTGGTGCAGGTCGAGCAGCAGCAGTTCGCCGTCGCGGGTGCCCTTGATCCAGCCCACGAAGCCCTGTTCGTCGATGATGAATTCATTGATGTGCACGGCCGGCAATGGCTCTGCCAGCTGTACCCGGTGCCAGGTACGGCCGCGCTCCTGGCGGGTGTCGACCTTGCTGACGCGGTCCCAGAACGAACCGGGAACTGAGTGATAGCCCTTGGACAGCAGCGACACATCATCGACCAGTTGGTCGGTGCTGTAGTCTTCGGCGGCGATACCGCAGGCGCGCGCCTTCAGGCGCATGTTGATGTCTTTGGTGACCAGCACGACGTCCAGGTCGGCGCGTTTGGCGCGCAGCTCCAGCAGCTGGTTGATGATGATGTTGTCGTTGAGGTGCTCAGGCAGCAGGCGCGTGGGCTCGTTGCGCGGGCTCATCAGGATCGACAGGAAGCCCTTGGGCCCACTCTTGCCGCGCTGGATCGGCACGCCCTGCTCGACAGCGCTGGGCGACGCATCGCCCAGGGTCTGGTCGATCAGGCGAATGGCCTGGCGACAGTCAGCGGCCACGGACTGTTTGCCGGTTTTGAGCTTGTCGAGTTCCTCCAGCACCGTCATCGGCAGAGCGACATGGTGCTCCTCGAAATTGAGCAGAGCGTTGGGGTCGTGAATCAGGACATTGGTATCGAGGACATACAGGATTGGCTTGCTGGAGGAAGGGGTGCGTCCTTGGTCATCCATACTCGGTCACCTTATATCGAAGCCACGTAGCGCGTGCCGCTGCGCTGCAAGTTGACGGCCGTTCTCCCCGTATCCGCGTCGTTACGGGCGGGGGGCACATCCTGGCAAAGGAGGGTCTGGATGACGCCACCTGTGCTGCAGGAATCGGCTGTCTGCTTCTTTCATACCGCAAAACGTATGACGGAAAAAAGTAATTTTACGCGTACATGAAGTTTATTTTTCCGATTGGCTGAGCGGGCTTGCGCGCGGCCAGCAGACGGCTAGAGTGATAGGTCAAGTGCCCACGGCGCAACGCCCCGGCGCCCCGTTCAACGCCCTTGCGCGCCATAGCCTTGGCAATCCTCCCAGCCCAACCCGCTCTGCGCCGTGTGCTCCAGCAGCCACTGCACGGCCGGCTGCGCCTTGGGCAGCGTGTCGTGAAACTGCAGCACGCCCTTGCGCCACAGCAGCATCAGGGTCAGCACCCGCTGCGCCGATGCTTCGCTGTCTAGCGGGCCGTCATCCTGGGCGTCGATGTCCCACAACGACACCTGCAGCCCCTGGCTGAGCATGAAGCCCTCGCCATCGCTGCGCCGCTGCCCATAAGGCGGTCGGAACAGCGGCACGTAGTGCGCGGGCAAGTCCGCCTGCACACGGGCCTGGCTGCGCCGCAACGAGTCCTGCCAGCCCTGCCATTGGGCATGCGAGCGGTACTCCCAGCCTTGAATGCCCACGCACTGCCTGGCGTACAGCGTTCTCAGCGCCGCGACCGAGGTGGCGGCGCGGCGTTGCTGCAGGCGGTTGCCCAGCACGAAGAACGTACCCTGCACCTGCTGGCGCCGCAAATAGTCGGTCAGGCCATCGGTGCTGCCGCCTACCGGCCCCGGACCGCCGACGAAGGTCAACAGGAAGACGCGATCGTTCAGCTCATCCCCGGCCCGCTCGGACGCAGACAAACGTTCGACTTCACTGGAGGTCTGGCCCAACAACGCCGCCTTGCGCAATTGCTCGTCGAGGTAGCGCTGGTGAAAGCGATAACTCGGCTCGACCCAGCCGCGGTAGAACTCGCCGACATCGCTGGCGAAATCGGCGGCCTGGGCACGTAGCTCGGCCATGCTGTGCAGCGGGTAGCAGAACGAGGCGTCTTGTTCGCAACTGAGGTGCGCCTGCTGGTAGTTTTCCCACAGCCGCAACCACAGCCGCGCGCGCACGGCGCGGACCTTCTGCAGGTTGATCTGCCGCAGCCCCAGGCGCGCCGCCAAGGCCGGCTCGTCCAGTTGTTCGCTGTCGTGCAGGGCGCGGGCAAAGGACAGGATTTCGGCGCGCGAAGCGACATCGAACAGCACCGGGCTGTCGAGCTGCTCGGGCCACACCGTGCGATCCAGGCTGGCATAAGGCGAGGCAGGCGCGGCAGGAACGGCCAGGCTCAACAGGCCGGCCAGCAGGCCCAAGGCAATGCGCACGATCAGTCACTCCGCAAAAAGCATGGCCCGCACTATAGCGCCTGGCCCGGCCAGGGTCTGCGTTTGTCGCACCGCTGATCTGGACTAAAACCGCGAGGCCCGTAGAATCCTTCGATTGACTTCAGGAGCCCAACCGATGCTGACGGTGATTTCCCCCGCCAAGACCCTCGACTACGACACCCCGCCGGTGACCAAGCGTTTCACCCTGGCGCAGCACCTCGAACATTCCGAGCTGCTCATCGAGCAGTTGCGTGAGCTGAGCCCTGCGCAGATCAGTGACCTGATGCACCTGTCCGACAAGTTGGCCGGCCTCAACGCTGCCCGCTTCGGTAGCTGGAGCGCCGAGTCCAGCCCGGCCAATGCCAAGCAGGCGCTGCTTGCGTTCAAGGGTGATGTGTACACCGGCCTCGATGCCCAGACCCTCAGCGAAGATGATTTCAGCTACGCCCAGGACCACCTGCGCATGCTCTCGGGCCTGTACGGCCTGCTGCGCCCACTCGACCTGATGCAGCCCTATCGCCTGGAAATGGGCACTAAGCTGGCCAACCCGCGCGGCAAGGACCTGTACGCGTTCTGGGACACGCGCATCAGCCAGTGGCTCAACCAGGCCCTGACCGAACAGGGCGACGACCTGCTGTTGAACCTGGCCAGCAATGAATACTTCAGCGCGGTCAAGCGCAGCGCGCTGCAGGCCCGGGTGATCAACGTCGATTTCAAGGACTGGAAGAACGGCCAGCACAAGATCATCAGCTTCTACGCCAAGAAGGCCCGCGGCCTGATGAGCCGCTTCGTGATCCAGCAGCGCATCAGCGAGCCCAGGCACCTGCAGCAGTTCGACGAGCAGGGCTACTACTACAGCGCCGAGCAGTCCAGGCCGGACCATCTGGTGTTTCTGCGCGACGAGGCGCCGACCTGAGGCAGACGAGCAGGTTCGCAGGCGCACACCCACTGGCCGAGCGCCCAGCGCTTTTGAGCGCAGGCGCAAATGCCGCTAGGATGACCAGCACTCCTCCACCTAGGCCCGCACTCCATGCTCATCGGCGCGCTGCTCCTTCTCACCTGGTTGGTCCTGCTGTTGCGTTACCCGCAGAAGGCATTCCCGCTGTCCCTGGCGGCGGTCACGGGTCTCGGGCTGGTGGCGCTGTGGGTGGTCTGGCAGGACAACCGTGAAGCCTCGCAACTGGCGCGGCTCGACCTGCGCCTGAGCTATGCCCCCGCGCAGTGTCCGGCCGATCGTCCGCTGCAGGTGCAACTGACCAACGCCAACCCAGTGCCGCTGACCGAACTGCGCTGGCGCGTGGCTGCCCACGCGCCGGGCGACACTGTCAACCTCGCCGAAAGCACCTACAGCGCGCCGCGCTATCGCGGCCCTGGCGAGCTGCAGGCCGGTGCCCAGTGGCACGACTGCCTGCCGCTGCCGCCACTGCGCTCAGGCTATCGCGCGCAGACTCTGGCGTTTCGTGCCGAGCACCTGCAGGGCAGCTTCGCCAACTGAGTCACGCTCGAAGCTAGATGCTGACCTGGGTCCGACCGCAGCACTCAGACCGCCTGGACCTCTCAGGCCGCTTGGCCCAAGACCTGGAAAAACGCCGCTTCAAAGCGCTGCATCTGCGCGGCGTCACCTACGCTGACGCGGATCCAGGTGGGCCAACTCGACCAGACCCTTCCCACCTTGACCTGCGCATCGGCCAACGCCTTGACCACCGCCTGCGCCGGCTGGCGCACGTCCACCATGAAGCAGTTGGCCTGGGACGCCGTGCACCGCCAACCGGCCGCGCTCAGGCGGCTCACCGTGGCCTCGCGCAGGCGCAGATTGTCCCGCTTGCGCTGCGCCACCAAGCCCGACTCTTCAAGGCTGGCCAAGGCGCCGCGCAGGCTGGGTTCGGCGGCAACGTTGTAGCCATCGAACGCCTCCAGTGCTTCGAGCAAGGCCGGTTGGCCGATGGCCAGGCCCACGCGCGCACCGGCCATGCCGTACAGTTTCGAGAACGTGCGCAGCACCAGCAGGTTGGGGTGCGCCTTGATCAAGGGGATGCAACTGGGGGCATCGCTGAAGTGGATGTAGGCCTCGTCGACGACCACCACGGTGTCGCTCGGCGCCTTGGCGATGAGCCGCTCGAGCGCGGCCGCTGGCGTCACCGTGCCCGTGGGGTTGTTGGGGTTGCAGACATAGATCATGCCCGGCGCCGGCCTGATGGCGAGCATGGCGTCCACGTCATGGGCATGTTGCGCATCCAGAGCCACCGCATGCACGGGGGTCTGGCGCGTCAGGGCGGTGTCGACCGGCGCTTCGTAGGACGGCTCGGGCACCACCAGGCTGCGAGCACCGGTGAAGGCATGCACAGCGTATTGCAGCGCCAGTTTCGAGCCGCAGAACAGCTGCACGTGGTCCTCGGCTACGCCTTGCTGGCGCGCGAAGGTTTCGATCAGCGCGTACTGCAGTGGGTACGGGTAACGGCCGCAGCTGGCGACCCCTTCGTGCATGGCCGTGCGTGCGCTCGCACTGGGCCCCCAAGGGCTTTCGTTGAAATTCAGGCGCACCGGCGACTGGGCTGCGCTCAGGGTTTCGGTTGCCGCTGCAGGCGCTGCCCAGCTGACTTGGCCAAGCAGCGGCAGCGCAGCCGTCAACCCGACCAGGCGACGACGAGAAAGGCCTTCCATAGTGCGTTACCTCCTTGGTGTGGATGTCTGGAGGACGCCGTGGCCGCGAGAATCTTTAGGGTGGCCAGCGGCCATATCGCAGTTGGCTGCGCGTCTCAGCGGTAGACGGCAGCAGCTCACCAGGCGATCACGCCAGGCGCCCGTGCCAGTAGCGCGCCGCCAGCCCGTCAGGGAACAGGGCCGTTGCGCAGACACTGCGACGTGTGCGCTGCAACGCTCAGGCTGACCGGCCGCAGCGCATTCCCCGCCGCGCTCTGCCACACTGGCCACCTTCCCTGCCCCACGGTTTACCGCCATGCCCACTGTTCTGATCACCGGTTGTTCCAGCGGCATTGGCCGCGCCCTGGCCGACGCCTTTCGCGATGCCGGATTCGAGGTCTGGGCCACGGCGCGCAAGGCCGGCGACGTCGAGCGCCTGGCCAGTGACGGGTTCATCGCCCGCGCGCTGGATGTGAACGACGCCCAGGCCCTGGCCACGCTCGCTGACGAGCTGCAAGCGTGCGGCGCAACGCTCGATGTGCTGGTCAACAACGCCGGCTTCGGCGCGATGGGGCCGCTGCTCGATGGCGGCGCCGAGGCCCTGCGCGCGCAGTTCGAGACCAACGTGTTCTCAGGGGTGGAGGTGACTCGCGCGCTGTTCGCGTTGCTGCGCCGCAGCCGCGGCACGGTGGTGAACATCGGCAGTGTATCGGGTGTACTGGTGACGCCCTTCGCCGGCGCCTATTGCGCGTCCAAGGCGGCAGTGCATGCTCTCAGCGATGCCCTGCGCCTGGAACTGGCGCCATTCGGCATCCGCGTGATGGAGGTGCAACCCGGTGCCATCGCCTCGCAGTTCGCCAGCGCTGCCCAGCGTGAGGCGGCCCAGGTGCTGCACGCGGATTCACCCTGGTGGCCGCTGCGCGAACAGGTCCAGGCACGGGCCCGTGCCTCGCTGGACCGACCTACGCCCGCCGCGCAGTTGGCCCAGACGGTGCTGGCCGCCCTCGGCAGACGAACGGTGCCCGCCGTGGTGCGCGCAGGCAACGGCAGCCGGCTGTTGCCCTTGATGGCGTGGTTGTTGCCCAGGCGCTTGCTGGACTGGGCGCTGCGCAAACGCTTCGGATTGCTGCGTTCGCTGTAGGTCAATCTTGCGCAAACCGCTCGTGCCTCACGCCTCCAATGATTCAGGCATTGCGAGGTCACGACGTGCACCCGCGCCGACGCTGGCAAGCACCAAGCTACAGCCGTTTCAACTGGCTCTAGCCCCAGGTGGCTGTGTCTCGAACGCCTCCCAGCCCCCGCCCAGCGCCTTGTACAGCCCGACCAGGGCCTGCGCGACGGCTGAAGAACTGTCGATCCATTGCTCCTCGCTGGTCAGCAGTGCGCTCTGCACGCTGAGGACGTTGAGGAAATCCACCGCGCCTTCCACGTACTGGCGCTGGGCAGTGTCCAGGGCGATGCGGTTCTGCCGCACGGCTTCGGCCAAGTGGTCGCGGCGCAACTGGCTGGCGTTGTACAGGCGCAGAACATCGTCGATCTCATGCCAGGCGCCGAGCACGGTCTTGCGGTAGTTCACGGCCGCCTCCCGTTGCTGGGCTTCGCGCAGTTGCAGCGTGCCCTTGAGCCGCCCGCCTTCGAAGATCGGCAAAGACACCTGTGGCCCGAGCGCAAAACGCCGCGCGCTCCAGCTGCCGAGGTCGGCCAGTTGCAGCGATTGCAGCCCCACACTGCCGGACAGCCGAATGCGCGGGTAGAAATCCGCCTCGGCCACGCCAATGCTCGCAGTGACGGCATGCAGACGCGCTTGAGCCTGGCGGATATCCGGGCGCCGCGCCGCCAGCTCCGACGGCAGGCCAATGGCAAAGCGCTGCTGCGGCTCGGGCAGCGCCCCGGGCGCCAGCAATTGCGCCTGCAAGCGCCCGGGCGGCTCGGCGGCCAGCAGGCTTAGAGCGTTGATCAGGTCGTCGCGGCGCGCTTGCAGAGTGGGCAGGCGCGCTTCGATGGACGCCACCTGCGCACTGGCCTGGGCCACGTCCAGGCGGGTGGCGACGCCTTCGGCCTGGCGATCTTGCGACAGTTTCAGGCTGTGGCGGGCGAGTGTCAGGTTGTCTTCGGTAACGCCCAACGTACGCTGCACGGCGCGCAGCTGGATGTAGTCGCGCGCGGTTTCGGCGAGCAGGGTCAGCAGCACACCGCGGCGGTCGTCTTCAGCGACTTGCACATTGGCATCGGCGGCCTCCACCTGGCGACGCACGCGGCCCCACAGGTCCAGTTCCCACCCAGCTGTCAGATCGCCTTGCCACACGTCATAGGCGGATTTACCAGCATGGCCGGACGGGTCGTTGAGGCCTTCAGCGCTGTTGCGCGCCCGGCTGTAGCCGGCGTCGGCGCCCACGCTCGGCGCTTCGTCGGCCGCCACCGAACTTCGCGCGGCGCGGCTTTGCAGCACCCGGGCGCTGGCCATCTGCAGATCGAGATTGCGCGCCGCCACCTGCTCGACCAGTGCGCTGAGGCGGGCATCGTGAAAGCTGTCCCACCAACGCCGTTGCAGGGGGCCGGTCAAGGGCTGGCTGGGCGCGACGTCAGCCTGGGGTGCCGGCCAGTGCGCGGGCGCCGGGCGGTCGGGCTTGTGAAAGTCAGGGCCTAGGCTGCACCCCGCGACAGTCAATGCAAAGACGACTGGGCTGATGCACGTCAAGGCCTTCATCGCGCACTCACCGCATGCCGGTCGAGCGTATCGCCAGCGGCCTGGTGCTCGGTATCGCTCTTGGTATCGATCGTGGCTTCGACCGACATTCCTACGCGCAGCCGCGCCAGCCCTGGTTGATCTGCATCGAACAGGATCTTCACCGGAATGCGCTGGACCACTTTGGTGAAGTTGCCGGTGGCGTTGTCCGGTTTGACCGCCGCAAAGGTCACGCCGGTGGCCGGTGCAATGCTCTGTACCCGCCCGTGCAAGGGCTGCTCGGCAAAGGTATCGACACGCAAGCTGACGGGTTGGCCAGGCTGGACGTGGGTCAGCTGGGTTTCGAGAAAATTGCCAACCACGTAGGCCTGGTCCAGCGGCACGACCGACAGCAGCCGTGTGCCGGGGCTGACATAGGCCCCGGCACGCAAGGCGCGCTGCCCGACCATGCCGTCGATCGGTGCGCTGATGCGCGTGTAGGACAGGTCCAGACGGGCCTTGGCCACACCGGCCTCGGCCTGCTTGAGCTGGCCTTTGGCGCTGGCCAACTGAGCGTCCAGCACATCGACCTGCTTGCGCGTGGCGAGCAACGCGGCCTGAGCGTTGGCCTGCCGTGCCCGCGCCTGCTCCACCTTGCTGCTGGCCTGCTGGGCGTTCTGCACGGTGCCGGCGCCCTGCTCGGCCAGGCGCTTGTAGCGACCCACTTCATGTTCGGCAAAGCCGGTTTCGGCCTGTGCCGCCTTGACGGCCGCCTCGGCCTGAGCAATCAGCGACACCTGGCGCTCCAGGGTCGCCTGGGCGTTGGCGTGTTGCGCCTGGGCCACGCTCTGCAGGGCCAGCGCTGCTTCCAGTGCAGTCTGGTAATCACGGTCGTCGAGGGTGGCGAGCAACTGGCCAGCCTTGACCGACGCGTTGTCTTCGACCAGCACCTCTTTGATGAAGCCGGCCACCTTGGGCGCGACCACCGTGTAATCGGCAATCACGTAGGCGTCCTGGGTGCTCTGACGGCGGTCGCGGCCCAGCAGCCAGGGCCCGGCCACGGCGGCCAGCAGGGCCACGGCCACCACGCCGGCGATGATCAGGGTCTTGCGGTTGTCCTTCATGGCAGCAGTCTCGGTCACAGGTTCAGGCCACCGCACGCGGCGGATAGACCCGGGTAGGTACGAAAGGAATCAGGCAGATCAGCGCGACGCCGACGGCTGCCATCACCAGATACAGGTCGGCCGAGGTCAGCACCTGGGCCTGTTCATGAATGCGTTGGGCGAGCCCTGCGGCCCGGTCATCGAGTTGCGGCGCGTTGCCCAGTTGGTCGACCAGGTGATTGGAATGAAAATGCCGACGCCAGGTGCCCAGCAGCTCCAGCACGGCCGCGGCCACCACGGCGGCCAGGCCCTTGACGGTGTTGAACCAGGCAGAGGCGAAGGGGCCTTCCTGCGGGCTCATGCCGTTGGTCGAGAGCATCAGCAGCGGCAGCACGGCCATGGGCTGGCCGAACACCTGGAGCAGGTAGATCGGGTAGAAGTCGTCGCGAATCCACTGGCTGGTCAGCCCATGGCTGCCCAGGCACGACAGCACCAGCAAGCCCAGGCCCAAGGCCAGCACCCAGCGGCAGTCCACCGCGCGCAGGTTGCACAGCGCGGCAGTCAGCGGCAGCGCGAGCAGTTGCGGCAGGGCCACCAGCAGCATCAATGGGCTGATTTGCGCAGGCCGGTAGCCCTGGATCTGCGCCAGGTACGCCGAGGGCAGGCTGCCGGCGCCCGAGAGCACCACCAGTACGCCCGCCAAGGTCACCAGCGCGAAAGCCAGGTTGCGCCGCGACAGCAGGCGCAGCTGGAAGAACGGTACAGGCTCGGACCATTCGTTGTAGAGGAACAGCACCAGCAGCACCCCACCACCGCCGAGCAAGGCTGTGATCAGCGGTGAATCGAACCAGCCCCAGCGATCCCCCAGCGACAGCCCGAGCACCAGGCCACTGAGCGCCGGCAGGCCCAGCACCACGCCGCGCCAGTTGAACTGGCCAAAGCGCTCCAGACGCAGCGGGTCTTGCGGCAGGCCCCAGGCCACGCAGGCCATGGCCAGCACGGAGGGCGCGATGATCTGCCAGAACGCCCACTGCCAGCCCACGTACTCGGTCCACAGCCCCGCCAGCGGCGTGCCCAGGTTCGGCCCGAAGGTGGCCGTCAGGGCGTAGCAGGCCAGGCCGTAGATCTTGATACCCGGTGGCAGAAAGCGCAGCGCCACGCTCATCAGCATGGGCGGCAGGGCACCGGCGGCCAGGCCTTGCAGGATTCGCAACAGCATCAGGCTGTGCAGATTGGGCGCGAACGGCTGCAGCAGGCCCAGCATTGCAAACAGGGCGATCGCGCACAGGGTGAAGCGGCGCAAGGAAAACGTGGTGGCCAGCCAAGGTGAAAAGGCCATGGCCGACACCGACGCTGCGCTGTACACCGCCAGCAGCCACGCCCCTTCGTCGGCGCCAATGCCCATGCCGCCCCGGATGTCGGCCAGGGAAATCTTGGTCACCGCCTCGTTGAGCCCGGCACACAGCACGGCCAGCAGTACGCCGAACAATCCGGTCACCACCTGCAGACCGAAGGCCGACTGCGCAGGCGCGGCCACCGACGGCGCAGGGCCAAGCGCAGCCGAGGGGGTAGACGACACCGCCATGCCTGACATCTCCAGCAATAATTTAAGGCTGGGGAGTCTAAAAAGATCGAATGCTTACGAAAACTGACTTATTGGAAGTTCTAATTTGCGCCAGACGCAATCCGCAGCGCACTGGTGTGCACCAGACCGCGTTGAAGCCGGCGTCATTTGCCGTTGTCTGGCGGCGACCGACCGAGCGGGCCGCCGCAGGCTGTATCGGGGCGAGTTCGCCCCTGACGAAACGACGTCTACCAGTCGCCAGTGCTGGAGGGCGCCAGGTTGCAGCAGGCCTTGAGCGTCTGGCGCAGCCAGCGATGCGCGGGATCGTTGTGAAAACGCGGATGCCACGCCTGCATCACAGTCACCCGTTCCATCGGCAGCGGAATATCAAAGGCCCGCAACGGCAGCCCGAGCTTGTGCACGCTGGCAAGAATATTGGCCGGCATCGGCAGAATCAGGTCCGAATCCGGCAGCGAGAACATCGCCGAGTGAAAGCTCGGGGTGATCAGCGCCACGTGGCGTTGCACCTTGTGCACGGCGAGCTCGGCATCGATCGGGCCATTGGCGCGGCCGCGTCGCGACACGCTGATCTGTGGGTAGGCCGCAAAGCGCTCGGGGGTGATGGGCTCATCGAAAATGGGGTGGTCACGCCGGGCCAGGCCTACATACACGGTATGGAACAGCCGTTGCACCTTGATCTCCGGGCCCAGGTCGACGGTCGAACTGATCAGCAGGTCAGTACGGCCATCGCGCAGCACCGCATCGTCATCGCCCCCGCTTTCCGGCACGAAACGCAGCACGGTGCGCGGCGCCTGTTCATGCATCATGCGCAGCAGCTGCGCGCCGTACAAGGCAATGAACAGGTCATTGGTGCGGATGTTGAACGCGCGGTCCAGGTTCGCCAGATCGACATCTTCAGCGCTGCGAAACACTTGCCCGGCCTGCTCCACCAGAAGGCCGACCTGCTCGCGCAAGGCCAGCGCCCGTGGTGTGGGCACCAGACCTCGGCCCGCTCGCACCAGAATCGGATCTCCCAGCGCTTCGCGAATGCGCCCCAAGGTACGGCTCATGGCTGCGGGGCTGAGATTCATGCGCTGGGCCGCGCCGACCACGCTGCCCTCGTCGAGCAACGCGTCGAGGGCAACTAACAGGTTCATGTCCGGCAGTGGCATTGGGCTTTCCGAAAAAGAGGTGCGAAACGCAAGCTTACCAGCTCGCACCATTGCACCAGACGCAATCCGCTTGTGCGCGCCAGGGGCTTTATTCCACGTACGCGGCACTCGAAAATGCGCACTAGCCTATTCACTGCGAAGGAATTGCCATGCCCCGCCCTGTCTTGATTGCCATCGACGCCTCCCCTGCCAGCCATGCCATCGTCGAGCTTGCCAAGCGCTATTGCCGCCCTGCGGAACAGGCGCTGCACGTACTGCTGGTGGTCGACCCCAGTTTCGCGGTGCATGGCGCACCCAGCGATTACACCGATCAGGAGCGCGACCAGTACCCCGCCGCCTGTGAAGAACAGCAATTGGCCGAGCATGCCGTCGCCTGCGCAGTCGACGCGCTGCGCGCAGCCGGCTTCGACTGCGAAGGGCGCACCGCGCCAGGCGATCCTGTCGATGTCATTCTCGACACTGCCAGGGCGCTGAACTGCACGTTGATCGTCATGGGCCACCGGCACTTGTCACGCCTGGGGCGTTTGCTCGATCCGTCGGTCAGTAGCAAGGTCATCGACCAGGGACAATGGCCGGTGCTGGTGGCCCCGACTTCCGCTCACTGAAACGTCTGCCGCTGGGGCTGTGAGCGAAATCGCTCAACCCAGGCCAGGCACGTGATGCCAGTCAGTCAAGTGATCGGGGCCACTGTTCAGCCCAATGCTTAAACCCCGATCTACCACAAGTGCGCGGCGCGTGGACGGGGGCCGGCTGCGCCGGCCATCGCAGCTTGACTGACGGGTAGCAGGCGCGGCGAGCCGGTGCTTCAGCCTAGGGCTGGCGCGGGTGAACCACGACCGTACAGGTCGTCCCCGCAGCCAGCAGGAAACCCTCCGGCACCGCATCGATATGAATGCGCACCGGCAACCGCTGGGCCAGGCGTACCCAGTTGAAGGTCGGGTTCACATCGGCCACCAGTTCGCGGCTCTGCGGGTTGTCGCGGTCGTAGATGCCGCGGGCGATGCTCTCGACGTGCCCGCTCATGCGCTCGCCGCTCATCATCTGCAGCTCGGCCGGGTCATCGACCCGCACGTGGGGCAGCTTGGTTTCCTCGAAATAGCCGTACACCCAGAACGAGTCCTCATCGACCACTGCCATCACCGCCTCGCCGGTGCGCGCGTAGTCGCCGCGGTGCACGTTGAGGTTGGTCACGTAGCCATCGACGCTGGCCAGGATGCGCGTGCGCGCCAGGTCCAGTTCAGCGGCGGCGAGCTGGGCCTGGGCGTGCTGGTAGTCGGCCAATGCCGCGCCGGCGGTGTCGCGGGCGTCGTCGCGGTTTTCCTGGGAGATCACCCGGTCGTCCAGGTCGGCGCGGCGCTTGGCGTTGACCTGGCGCATCCGCCAGGTCGCCTTGCGGGCGGCCACCAGCGCCTTGGCCTGGTCCACGGCGACCTGGTAATGCGCGGGGTCGATCTGGATCAGCAGGTCGCCCTTTTTCACCCGTTGGTTATCGTGCACCACTACGTCTACGACATAGCCCGGCACGTCGGCGGCGACGTTGATGATGTCGGCGCGCACGCGGCCATCGCGGGTCCAGGGCGTGGTCATGTAGTCGACCCATAACACGCGGCCGATCCACACGGCGGCGGCCACCACCAGCAAGGTGGCGATCAGGCTGAAGAACTTTTTCATCGAACGTGGCTTACCCGTAGACAGTCAGCGCCAGGGCGCCGAAAAGACAGACGAACAGCGCCAGGCGCAGCAGCGCCGGGTGCCAGAAGAAGCGGTAGCCGTCGAGGCTTGCGATGAACCGGTCCAGGCCCCAGGCCAGGGCGGCGGCGAGCAGGAACAGCAGCGTCAGGGTCGGCAGGTACAGGCCGTGGAAGGCGATTTCACGAGGCATGCTGGGCTCCTTGGGCGGCGGCCAGTGGCGAGTGCGGGTCGAGCAAGGAGGTGCGGATGAAGTGCAGGTAGCTCTGCACGCGGCGCAACACGGAGGTGTCGAAGTGCCGAGCAAAAGGCTCGTCGGTGGCCTGCACGCGGCTGATGGCGTGGTCCACCGCCACCAGCGCGCGCTGGTGATTGCTGGCGCTCGGTTGCAGGAACAGCCGCGCCAGTGACCGGCCCATCACGCGGATCGCCTGGCGCCAGGGCTGCGACTGGGCATAGGCCGGATGGATCGGCGCCTGTGCCTGCTCCTTGCGCAGCTCGATGATGGCGTGGCCGATTTCCTGCACCACGAACATCCAGCGCACCAGCTCGCGCTGCACCTGTGGTTTGCCGGCGGCCAGGCCATAGGCCTGGTGCAGCAGGTCACGGGTGCCGCTCTCGAAGGCCGAACCCAACCCGCGCAGGCGCCCGCCCAGGGCGAACAGCACCTGGCCGCGCAGGTCATGCTCAAGGCGCTGCCACAGCCAGCGGCTGTTGGGCGGCAGGATGATCGCGCCTGCCGCAGCGCACACCAGCATGCCGATGATCATGCCGAGGTAGTCGTTGATGAACACATAGGGGTTGTACACGGTGAGGTTGTTGGGCACCGAGCCTGTGGCGAAGAACACCAGCAGGCCGATGCCATAACCGGCATACGCAGGGCGCGAAGCGAGGAAGGCGCCGAGCACGAACACCGGCGCCAGGACCAGGCAGAGCAACGCGAAGCCGTCGATCCAGGGAAACACGAAGAAGGTCTCGAAAAAGCCGACGAAGGCGCCGAACAACGTGCCGCAGGCCATCTG
This sequence comes from Pseudomonas gebzensis, assembly GCF_034427815.1. Lineage (NCBI taxonomy): Bacteria > Pseudomonadati > Pseudomonadota > Gammaproteobacteria > Pseudomonadales > Pseudomonadaceae > Pseudomonas > Pseudomonas gebzensis. The sequence goes on along the minus strand of NZ_JAXQNS010000012.1, from coordinate 34,768 downwards.
AAAAGCCATCTTGCGCGGGTTGGGCGAGGCCGCCGAGAGGCCCGCCGTGACCGTGGCGATCAGCGTCATCATGGCCCCGCTGGGCCAGTCACTGAGCAGCCAGTAGCTGCCGAGCAACAGCAGCACCGCCGCCGAGCGCACTCCGGCGGCGGCCGAGACACGCCAGTTGGTCAGGGCCACGTAGGGTTCATCCCACTGCTCGCGCACGTGTTTGTGCGCCGCCAGCGACGCGTGGGTCTGGGCGTAGTTGTAGAGGTCATCGATGAAGCGGTAGAGCAGCTCGAAGGCGGTATGGAAATCCAGCAGCTCGGCCTCGCTCGGAGCACTGGCCAGGTAGCTGGCGCGCAGCTCGCGCACCTGGTGCTGCAGGCCCTCGCGGTAGGCGGCCAGTTCCAGGGTCAGGCGCAGGGCATCGGCGTCGGTCAGCAGGCGGTCGACATAGGGTTCGAGCAGTTCGGTCAAGGTCGCAAGCCCCGGCGCCAGCGCGGCGTTGATCTGCGCCGAGCCGCGTGCGCGCAGGCGCTCCAGCAACCGGTACAGCGCGTTGAAGCGCGTGGTCACACCCATGAATTCGCTGTTCATGCGCACCAGGCGGCCACTGCGCCGGCGCATGTGCGGATCCTCGAAGGCAGTGACGTTGCGCAGGCTTTCAAGGCCCACGGCCTCGGCGACGAAGCGCACATTGCTGGCCTCGAAATGCTCTGCGGTGTTGCCGCCACGCAGCGCCTGCACGGCCACACCCGCGAACACGCCAAAGCGCTGGTACAGGGCGTTGCGCAGCGCCGCGCTCGCCGATTGCGGCAGGATCGCCGCACTGACCGCCGTGGACACGGCGATGCCCAAGCCGATTTCCAGCACCCGCCACACGGCGGCCAGAAATGCCTGGTCCGGGTGTTGCAGCACTGGCAGGCCAGTCATCGCCGCCGTGTAGCCCGCCAGCACGAACCCGTACGCCTGAAACGTGCGGTAGCGCATCGCCCCGGCCGCACACAGCCCCACCCACAGCGCCAGGCTGGGCAGGAACAGTTCGGTGTTCTGCGGAAAAAGGGCCATCAGCAGCACCATCATCGCCGAGCCCGCCAACGTGCCGAGCACGCGGTAGAAACTCTTGGCGAAGACGTGCCCGCTTTGCGGCTGCATGACGATGAACACGGTGATCATCGCCGTGCGCGGCTGCGGCAGCTCCAGGCGCATGGCCAGCCACAGGGTGAGAAAGGCGGCGGCCAGCACTTTGCAGATGTACACCCAGGTCACGCCGTCGGTGCGTGCCCAGGCATTCAAGCCGCGGCGCCATTCGAGGGCCTGGAGCTGGCGCCAGGCCAGGTTCGCCAGGTTCATTGCCTGGCCTCGCTGGCGGCAGCTCTCTTACCGCGGCGTGCACGCACCCACTGGCCGTACGACGACCTGAGGCTCTCAGGCGGATGTGCGGCCAGCCGCGCGCGGCTCGTCGACCGTGCTCGTGCGAACGCGTCACTGCCTCGGCACGCAAGACGGGCGAACAGGCTGCGATGCGACTCACAGGTCCTGAGGGGGCGCATGGCCGGGTCAAGGCAGGTCATCGACGGTGCTCGACCGGCTGCATCAGGCGCAGCGCAGCGGGAACCGGCGGCGCTGCCTGGCGGGCGGGCGCTGGCGTATCGGCCCCGGCCTGCAGGCCGCCCCCCAAGGCGGTGGCCAGCTCGGCATGCACGGTCAGGCGCGCAGCCCAGACCTGTTGCTGGATCTGCTGCTGGCGCAGCAGTTGCGTCTGCGCGTTGAGCACGTCCAGGTAGCCTGTCAGCCCGCGCTGGAACGCCAGGCTCGCCAGGTCGTAGCTGCGCTGGGCGGTGGCCACCGATTCTGCGGCCAGGTGCGCCTGGGTCTGCATCGATTCGCGGCGAATCAGCTGGTCGGAAATGGCCTTGAGCGCCTGGACCACGCTCTGGTCGTAGTGCGCCACGGCCAGGTCATACCCCGCCGAGGCCGCACCGAGCTGCGCGCGCAGGCGCCCGCCGTCGAACAGTGGCAGGCTCAGGGCCGGACCGGCTTGATAGGTGAACTTGCGGGCGCTGAAAAAACTCAGCGCACTGCCGCCAGTGGCCATGAAACCGAGGCTGCCGAGCAGGTCGACATTGGGCAGAAACCCGGCGTGGGCGACCTCGATGCCCCGGGCCTGGGCGGCCACCTGCCAGCGGCTGGCGACCACGTCCGGGCGCTGGCCGATCAGTTCGGCAGGCAGGTGCGAGGGCAGCGGCAGGGGTGCGGCCAGGGCCAGGCTCGGGCGGTTCAGCGCCCTGCCCGAGCCTGGGCCGAGGCCGGCCAGGGCCATCAGTTGATTGCGCGTCAGGGCGATGGCTTCGTCGAGGCTGTCGAGCTGGCGGTGGGTTTGCGGCAGGGGCGTCTGCGCCTGGCTGACCTCCAGCTGGGTGCCCATGCCCGCGTCGAGGCGGCGCTGGGCCAGGGCGAGAACCTGCGTTTGCTGGGCCAGTTCGCGCTCGACGATGTCGCGCTGCGCGAAATGCAGGGCCAGCTGGATATAGACCTTGGCCACGTTGTTCAGCAGTTCGAGTTGTGCCTGGCGCGCCTCGGCGGCGCGCTGGTGGGCCACATCCAGTGCTTGCTCGCTGGTGGCGCGCTCGCGGCCCCAGAGGTCGAGCGGGTAGCTCAGGCCGATGCTGGCGTGGTTGTCCCAGGTGCTGGCGCCCGACAACGCCCCGGGGCCGTAGAACGGGTCTTGCGGCCAACCGTGGCGATTCAGCGACGCCTGACCCTCGGCCTGCAACTGCTCGGCCGATTCGGCAACGCCTGCCAGCGCCTTCGCCTCACGCAGGCGCGCCAGGGCCGCCGCCAGGTCCGGGCTGCCGGCTTGAGCCTGGGTCATGAGCCGATTGAGCTGGGCATCGCCGTAGGCCTGCCACCAGGCGTGCTGCGGCCAGTGTGCGTCGGCCTGCGCCGTGTCGATGGCGGCGTCGAGGGCAAGCGTGTCGGGTTTGAGCGGCTGCTGATAAGGGGCGATGCCATGGGTACTGATACAACCACTCAGGATCGAACTGAGGGCACAAACACTAAGCACACGACGTGCGCTGATGGGGCGACGCTGCACAGCGGCGGTTTCCGGGGCGAGAGGTGGGGTGGGCGGGGCCATTCTAGGCGGCGCCACACAAAGCGATAAGCGCAGATTCGTGCGAATCTTTATTACCAAAAGAGCGATAATCCGGCTTTGGTCGAAGCCCCATAGCCGTTGCTTCATGTCACAATTTCGCCCTCAACCCCGAGAGTGACCCATGGACACCTTGCAAAACATGCGTGCGTTCAGCTGCGTGGCACAGCTCGGCAGCTTCACCGCCGCTGCCGCCCAACTGGACACCACGACCGCGAACGTGTCACGCGCGGTCTCCAACCTCGAAGCGCACCTGCAAACCCGCTTGCTCAACCGCACCACCCGACGCATCGCCCTGACCGAAGCCGGCAAGCGTTACCTGATGCGCTGCGAACAGATCCTGACCTACGTCGAAGAAGCCGAAGCCGAAGCCAGTGACGCCCACGCGCGCCCGGCCGGACAGCTCAAGGTCCACTCCATGACCGGCGTGGGCCAGCACTTTGTGGTCGACGCCATCGCCCGCTACCGGGAAACCCACCCGGACGTGACCTTCGACCTGACCATGGCCAACCGCGTGCCCGACCTGCTCGACGAGGGCTACGACGTGTCCATCGTGCTGGCCAGCGAGCTGCCTGATTCCGGTTTCGTCTCGCAGCGTCTGGGCATCACCTACAGCATCGTCTGCGCCTCGCCTGACTACGTGGCCCGCCACGGCCTCGCGCAGAAGCCGGCTGACCTGCCCAAGCATGCCTGCCTGCGCATGGTCAGCCCGGTGATCCCCCTGGAGAAATGGCTTTTCAATGGCCCCGAAGGCCAGGAAGTGGTCAATGTGCCCTCCTCGCCCTTCCAGGTGAATTCGGCCGATGCCATGAAAACCGCGATCCGCAGCGGCATGGGCGTGGGTGTGCTGCCGATCTACAGCGCCATCGACGGTTTGCGCGACGGCAGCCTGGTGCGTGTGCTGCCCGACTACCGGCTGCAGGAGCTGAACCTGTACGCGATCTACCCGTCGCGCCAGTACCTCGATGCCAAGATCAAGACCTGGGTCGAGTACCTGCGCAACTCGCTGCCGGAAATTCTTGCGGCGCACGACGCTGACCTGAAGATCCACGAGTTGCTGATCGCCCACTGAAAAAGCGGCTGCGGGGCGGCGCGCGACAATGGTAGCGTGCACCCCTTCCCCCCTAACCGCAGAGACGCCGCCTGATGAAAAAGACTGTCCTGGCCTTCAGCCGCCTCACCCCGGCCATGGCCGAACGCCTGCAAGCGGACTTCAACGTGATCGTGCCCAACCCCAAGCAGGGCGACATCACGGCCCAGTTCAACGAAGCGCTGCCCGAGGCCCACGGCCTGATCGGCGCGGGGCGCAAGCTGGGGCGTGCCCAGCTCGAAGGCGCGGCGAAGCTGGAGGTGGTGTCCAGCGTGTCGGTGGGCTACGACAACTACGATGTCGACTACTTCAACGAGCGCGGCATCGCCCTGACCAACACCCCTGACGTGCTCACCGAAACCACGGCTGACCTGGGTTTTGCGCTGATCATGGGCTGCGCGCGGCGCACTGCCGAACTCGACGCCTGGACCAAGGCCGGCAACTGGCAGGCGACTGTCGGCCCGGCGCTGTTTGGCAGTGACGTGCATGGCAAGACCCTGGGCATCGTCGGCCTGGGCAACATCGGTGCAGCCATCGCCCGTCGGGGTGCGTTGGGTTTCGGCATGCAGGTGCTGTACGCCGGCAACAGCCGCAAGCCGGCGCTGGAGCAGGAGCTGGGGGCACAGTTCCGCAGCCTGGAGCAATTGCTGGGCGAGTCGGACTTCGTCTGCCTGATGGTCCCGTTGTCGCAGGCCACGCGTCAGTTGATCGGCACGCGCGAGCTGAAACTGATGAAACCCAGCGCGTTTCTGATCAACCTTTCCCGTGGGCCGGTGGTCGATGAAGGCGCGCTGATCCAGGCACTGAGCGACGGCACGATTCGCGGCGCGGGCCTGGATGTATACGAGAAAGAGCCGCTAGGCCAATCCCCACTGTTCGCTCTGCCCAATGCGCTGACCCTGCCGCATGTTGGCTCGGCTACGGCCCAGACCCGCGAAGCGATGGCGAATCGGGCGCTGGACAACCTGCGCGCAGCGCTGCTCGGCGAGCGTCCGCGCGATCTGGTGAACCCGCAGGTGTGGAAGGGCTGACCCTGCGGCGAAACACCAGCAGGTTGCCGACCATCACCGCCACCAGGCCACACAGCGCCGGCGCGGTCCATTGATACCCCTCGGCCACGGCCGAGACGTTCAGCGCCACCACCGGAAACAGGACCGTGCAGTACGCGGCGCGTTGCGGCCCCAGGCGGCCGACCAGGCTCAGGTAGGCGGTAAAGGCGATCACCGAGCCTGGAATCACCAGGTACAGCAGCGAGCCGAGGTAGCGCGCGCTCCAGTCCACGCTGAACGGCACACCCGCCAGCAGGCAGTAGCTGGCCAGCATGCCGGCGCCATAGAGCATGCCCCAGGCGTTGGTGGTCAGCGGCTTCAATCCGGCGCGCTGCTGTTGGCTCGACAACAGGTTGCCAGCGGAAAAACACAGCGTGCCGCACAGTGCCAGGCCAAGGCCCAGCAGGGTGTGCGCGCCGGCGCCGTGGTCGGCCAGTTCCGGCCAGAACATCAGCCCCAAACCCAGCAACCCCACGCCGCCGCCGGCCATTACGTTGGCCTCGATGCGCTGGCCGAAAAACAGCCGGGCATTGAGCGCGTTCCACAGCGTGGCGGTGGAAAACACCACCGCCACCAGCCCGCTGGCAATCCATTGGCTGGCACTGAGAAAACACACGAAATTCAGGCAGAACAGGCACAATCCCTGCGCCAGGCAGATCAGGTGGCCGCGACGGTTCATCGGCTGCAGACGACGGCTGAGCAGCAACACCGCGAACAGGATCAGTGCCGCCAGGGCGAAGCGGTAGACGATCGAAGCGGCAATCTCGACCGTGCCCAGTTGCATCTTCAAAGCGATCCAGGTGGTGCCCCAGATGAGTACGGTGAGGGCGTAGAGAAACAGGTTCATGGCACAGGGCCTTTGGCGAGTGAGCAGGCCCCCAGTGTTGCCGCACGGACCGTGCGCGCGCTTGCAAGAACTTGCGCTTTTACATCAGGCAGCGCTTCTTTGGGCAACGCTTGGCGGTAGGATGAGCGCTCAGAGGAAAGGCCCATGTCCAGCTTCACCCAACTGGAAGTGTTCAACGAACTGCATGCCTCGCCCCACGCGCGCCTGGAGGCCAGCGCGCAGCTGGGCGATGGCCTGGCGGCGGCGCTGTGGAGCAACCGCGACGACGCGCGCGATTACCACGCCCCCCGGCATCACACGTTGTCGTGCTACATCGCCGGCGGCACCCGCACGTTTCGTCGGCAACGCCCGCTGTTCAAGGGCGCGCCTGACAAGCTGTGCGTGCTGCCGGCCGGGCACGAGTCGAACTGGGTGATCGACGGGCCGATCCGGCTGGCCCATCTCTACGTCAGCCAAGCGCAGTTCGCGCTGGGCTGCGTTGGTCTGCTCGACCGTGAACCCCGCGAAATGCAGTTGCACGATGCCACCTTTCTCGACGATGCCGAGCAGGCTCAGCGCTTTCGTCAGTTGATCGCACTGGATTGGTACGAGCCTGGGGAGCGCTTGCTGACCAGCAGCATCGCCCATGCCATCGTCGACCACGCCGTGCTGTGCCAGGTGGGGATGCGTGAGGGGCTGCGTCTCAAAGGTGGGCTGGCGCCGTATCAACGACGCTCACTGCGGGCGTTCATCGAGGCCCATCTCGATCAGCCGTTGGCATTGGGCACCTTGGCCCAGCGCTGCCAGCTGTCGGAGTACCACTTTGCGCGGATGTTCCGGCAAAGCTTCGGCCTTCCCCCCCACCAGTATGTGCTTGCGCGGCGCTTGCAGCGCGCGTGCGATTTGTTGCGCCTGGGTGGAGTGGGCCTGGGCGATATCGCCTTGAGTTGCGGTTTTGCCAGCGCCAGCCACTTCAGCAACCGTTTCCGCCAGGCGCTGGGCGCCACGCCGGGGGCCTACCGGGCGGCATTTGTGCATTAACCGCCGAGCATCGCCAGCAGCGGCCCGAGCACCGCGCTGAGCGCCGCCAGCGCCAGCAATACACGGGGCTGATACGGCAGCACGAACACCCACAAGGTAACCCCGGCCATCAGCACGGCGATCCATTCCACCAAGCCGTGTGCCCAGCCGCGCACCTGCACGGCCAGCACCAGAGAGACCAGCAAAAACGCCCAACCACCCAGGCGCAACGCGCGCAGGCGCGCGGCAGACGGTGGCCGCTTGAGCAGTTCCTTGAAGTGCTTTTCCATGGCCAGGCACAGCGCAGCGAAGCCTGCGTAACCCATCAAAGCGATGCTCAGCATCAGTGCGCCTCCACTTCGGTTACCGCTTCGACGCGGGCTTTGGCGACCCGCGGCAAGCGTTTGGCGGCGGGCTTGGGCGTGCGCAGCATGCGCCTCGCGGCCCAGGCCAGGAACAGCCCGACCGCCAGGGCCGTGAGGTCAAAGCCAGCCATCACCCAATCGCCTCCGGCAATCGAATGGTTCAGGCCCTGGCCGGTGGTCACGCCGTTGAGCAGTGGCAGCAGGGCGAACGCCAGCGCGCCCAGCCCCAGTTGCTCGGCCCACGCACGGCGGCCAGGGCGCAACAGTGCATGCAGCAGCGACAAGGCCCAGACCCCGAGAAACGCATTCACCTCCCACTCGCCGCGGCCTTCCAGCGCCACCGGCAACAAGCGGTTACTCCAGAAGAACGCGGCCACAGCGAGCATCAGGCCGCTCATGCTGGCGATGTTGAGCACCTCGACCAGGCGCAGCTCGCCGGGCATCCGCGCGCTCTTGGCATGCTTGAGCTGGCGCTTGCCCAGCCACATCACCAGCCCGGTGCCGATCACGGCCGTACCCGCAATACCGAACACGAAGTACAGCCAGCGCAGCCAGGGCCCGGCAAAGTTGCCCATGTGCAGGCCGGCAAAGCTGAAGGCGGCCATCATCATGCCGCTCTCCGGCGCGCCGCCGGACACCGGTTGGCCGCTGACGCCATCGAAGCTCCAGCTCTGGCTGCGGCGGTAGGCGACGTTGTCGGCCGAGGCGCGGGTGAAGGTGACGCGGGCGTTCTGATCGTTGGGGTTCTGGATCTGCACCGAGCCCATGTTGGCCCCAGGCGCCTGCTCCTGAACCTTGGCATACAGCGCCGGCAGGGCCGCCAGCGGGGCGACGACACCGGCCGGGGTCACCTCCACATCGCGCCCGAACAGGTCGCTGAAATAACGATTGGTCTCGCCACCATAGCTGGCAAGGATGCCCGCGGGCATGACCATGTACATGAACAGCACCAGGCTGCTGTAGCTGATCATCAGGTGGAATGGCAGCACCAGCACGCCGATGGCGTTATGCCCGTCCAGCCACGACCGCTGGCCCTTGCCGGGGCGGAAGGTAAAGAATTCCTTGAAGATCTTCTTGTGCGTGATGATCCCGGTGATCAGCCCCAGGAACATGATGAACGCGCACCAGGTCGACAGCCAGCGCCCCCAGGGGTGAGGCATTTCGAGCTGGAAATGGAAGCGGTAGAAGAAGTCGCCGCCGCGGCTGTCGCGGGCTTGCACGGCTTCACCACTGGCGGCGTCGAGGTCCTTGCTGACAAAGCCACGGCGGCCTTCGCCCGGCGTGCGCCAACCGACACTGATCGCCGGCTCGCGCGCGCTGGGCAAGCGGATGAACCAACTGCTCGCCGGGCCGGCGTTAGCCTGCAGATAGCGTTGCGCCAGTGCCAGGCTGTTGGCCGGGTCAAGCGCGTGACGCTGGATCTCAGGCTGGCTCCAATGGCTGATTTCCTCCTTGAAATACGACATCGTGCCGGTCAGAAAAATCGCGAACAGCAACCAGCCGAAGATCAACCCGGTCCAGGTGTGCAGCCAGGCCATGGCCTGACGAAAGCCCTCTTTCATGGCAGGTTCATCCAATAAGCCAGTGCGTTGATGAGCCCCAGCACCAGCCCTGGTGCCAGGACCCCCGCCCAGGCGCGCCGAGCGTTGCGACAGGCGAAACACCAGATGAAGGCCAGCAGGTAGACGATGAACGACAGCATCATGCCCAGTAGCGCGGCATCGACCTGACGCAGCGGCGCCAGCAGGGCCATGAAGACGCTGGTCATCGAGGCCAACCAATAACCGCCCAACAGTGCAGCCAGGCAACGGGAGGCGACTGCCAGGCGATACGGCACAGGCAGGCCCGGGGCTTTGGGTTTCATGACGGTGATCCGGGGTGTCGGGGCTGTAATAGTAATGATTTCAATTCTCACAAGCAAAGTTTGCCTGATGAATCGTCTTTTCCACTTGCCAAGTGCTAGCGCTGCGTCTATATCGCGGGCCTGAGCGCATTGGTTCGATGGCAATTGCTACAGAAGATTTATTTTTCAGCAGGGCTTGAAATCGCTGTCAGGTTGCCTGACCTTAGAGTCAAGAGGTGAAGATTTCCATGGGTATCAATGCCCTGGAAATGCCACTTGAGCCCGCTGAATAAGGATTGAATCATGCAAATCCAGGTCAACAGCAGCAACCAGATCGAAGGCAGTGCCCGTTTGAACGAGTGGGTCCGCAGCACGCTGGAAAGTGGTCTCGAACGATACGCCGAAGACATCACCCGCATCGAAGTTCATCTCAGCGACGAGAACGGCACCAAGCCCGGCCCGCATGACAAACGCTGCCAGCTGGAAGCTCGCCCCAAAGGCCATCCGCCGATTTCAGTCAGCGATACCGCCAACACCCTTGAACAGGCGGTCGATGGCGCGGCCACCAAGCTCGATCACGCCCTTGAGCACCTCTACGGCAAGCTGCGCAGCAAACGTGTCGCTGTGCCGGAGCTGAGCGACCCGGAAGAGTGATCGCACCGCTTCACAGATCAACGCCCGAGGCCTGTGCCTCGGGCGTTTTCGTATGCCGCCGGTGCTGGGATCAATGAACCTTCCTGCGTAAACCCGAGTCTTTTCCAGCATGTTCCACGGCAAAGAACTCGACCATGTACAACCCGTTCGACCAGATCAACCGTGCGTTCGCCCCTGAGTACTGCGTCAACCTGCGTATCGTCGGGCTCGATGGCAGCATCATGCTGACCTTGTCTGACGCGTCGGGCATCGCGGCCAAGCGCCTGATCGACCCCGCCCAACGCAATGACCCACAGCGCTTGCAGCGGGTCATCGACAGCATTCGGGCGGGGCTGGCGGCAGGCAGCGATGAGACATTGCAAGCGCTCGCCAACTTCAGCGAACACCCTGCCGCCGCACAGCCCGGCCTGTGGTCAGCCTGCTGAGTCGAGCAGCGCGCGGATCGCACGCTCCAGATCGCTCAAGCGCAGGCGCGTCTCGCGGTGCTCGTCGGCAAAGCTGTGCGGCTCGTGGAAAACCCCGACCAGACCGACGTCATAGGTCGGCTCCTCACCCACGTCCAACCAGTGAATGACCTCGTCCACCAGCGGGCGCGAGGTGATGACCTGCGCCTCGATCAGGTTGCCGATCTCGTTGATGTGGGTGTTTTCCAAGTCCAGCCCCAAGGGTTGCAGGTAGCCCTGCAGAAACTCGAAGACTTCGGTTCGTTCAAATGCGCTCATGGTGTTCTCCTCGATTCAACCACCGGCCGCGCGCAGATCGATGTGATCCGCGCCGCGGCCGCAGAGCGCGCATTGAAGGGTGTGCAGCCGATGGATCGGCGCTAGATAATCAGCACCTGGACGGCGCTGAGCATGACCGTTGAACTAGCCCCTAGCGGCCCTCATCGACCTCTTTGCCATGCGCATCCAGCGTCCGCGTGGAGGGGTAGCGATACGAGGCATAGCGCACCACCAGGATGGCGAACGCCAGTAGCAGAATGCCACCACAGACGTACAACAGCCCGACGTCCGGGGCTTTGTGGTGCGACACATCGCCGATCAGCAGGCGCGTCAGGGCGGTGATGGCGACGTACAGGAGGAAGCGGATGGGCATGTGGTTGGTCTTGAAATAGATCCCCACCATCGCCCCCAGCTCCAGGTAGATGAACAGCAGCAGAATGTCATCGACGTTCACCCCGCCCTTGCCCAGCATCTCCAGAAACGTCATCACGGCAGCCCAGGCGGTGATCCCGCCGATGCCGAACAGGGCCAGGTAGTGGAACCCCTCGACGCACAGGTTACCCAGCGAATCCGCCGAGCCATGCAGGCCCTTGCGCAGTTTTTCAGCCCATTTGATGTTCACGGTAACGGTTTCCCCCAGTCGAAGAGCAAGCATGCACTCACGGTGTGACGCTTGTGCCATGCAGTTAAAAGGCCAACCCCGCACCTTGGAAGGCGACCGAACGCCGCAGGGCACCTCCAGCGCGCACCTTTGCGCGGAACTGTAGGCAACCGGTGAGCACAAGGCGGTTGCAGGAAGGAAATCGGCGCGTATACTGTATATCGATACAGTCAATCTGTAGCCGAACCACCACCCCGCTTGAACGACCACGCCGTCCTGCTTGACGGCGTTCATCGTGGCGACACAGGCCGCGCCGCATCGGCGCCCTGACATCACTGACTGAGAGGCCTCGTATGGCTGTTGAGATTCTTTACCGCAGCACTCGCGATTTGGAGACGACGTTCTTGGACCGCAAACTTGCAGATGCCCATGACCAGATGCTCGAACTGGCCGAGGTGCTCACCCAGGTACTGGTGAAAAACGTAGCTGGGCTGGATGAAAACCTGGCCGAAGAAGCGAGCATCTTCATGGCCAAGAACCGGGCGATCTTCGCCACGGCCTTCAAGAGCAATGCCGCCGCCCTGGCAGAGCTGGACGCCACGCCCAGCGAGTGAGGCTGCAGCGGAAGGAGGCCGCGGTCTGGCCCCCTCCCGGCAGGTCAAACGCGTCAGGCCCGCTCTGCGGCGGCGCTCGAGCTGCGGCGATCCAGCCCGGCTGATACCGCCCAGATAGCCAGACCGCCCAGCGCCAGGCCGCAGCCGACCCAGGCCGGTGAGGTCCAGCCGTAACCGGCGGTCAATGCCAGGCCGCCCAGGAATGGGCCCAGGGCATTGGCGAAGTTGAAGGCCGAGTGGTTCAGGGCTGCGGCCAGCCCCTGGGCATCGGCCGCAACGTCCATGAGACGGGTCTGCAGCACGGTGCCCAAGGCGCCGCCCGAGCCGATCAGCAGCACGCACAGGGAAATGGTCCAGATATTCCCCGCGGCAAACGGGAACAGCGCCAGCATCACCGCGCTGAACACCAACATGCCGCCGGCCGTGGCCATCAGCGCACGGTCGGCGAACATTGGCACGATCAGCGTACCGAGGGTCATGCCCACGCCGAACACGGCCAGGATCAGCGGCACGGTGCCGTGGCCCACCCCCGTCACCGCGCCGAGGATGTCGGCCAGGTAGGTATACACCGCGAACAGCCCACCAAAGCCGATGGCACCGATGGCCAGGGTGAGCCACACCTGTGTGTTGCGCAGTGCACTGAGTTCACGCAGCGGGCTGGCCGCAGGGTTGGCGGCGTCGCGCGGTGCGTACAGGGCCAGGGCGAGCATGGTGCCCATGCCCAGTACGGCCACCAGGGCAAAGCTGTAGCGCCAGCCGAACAGCTGCCCCAGCCAGTTGGCCAGGGGCACGCCCACGATGGTAGCGATGGTCAGGCCGAAGAACATCCGCCCCACGGCCCAGGTGCGGCGATTCGGTGGCACCAGAGAAGCTGCCACCAATGAGGCGATGCCGAAATAGGCGCCGTGAGGCAGGCCTGCAATGAAGCGGAATACCAGCATCCAGTGGTAATCCGGCGCCAGCGCAGACAGCCCGTTGCCTAGCGCGAACAAAGCCATCAGGCCGATCAGCAAGGTGCGCCGCGACAGGCGCGCGCCGAGCACCGCCAGTAACGGTGCGCCGACCACCACGCCCAGGGCGTAGGCGCTGATCACATGCCCCGCCGTGGGCGCGTCGATGCCAAGGTCCGGGGCGAAGAACGGCAACAGGCTCATGGTGGCAAATTCCGTGGTGCCGATGGCAAAGCCACCGACAGCCAACGCGAACAGCACCAACGCCGTGCCCGCGTGAGGTGCAGTGTGTTGTGAAGTCATGGAAAACCTTATCGTTTGAAGGATGCGCTGCCTGCAGCGGCGCGGTCGAGCAAGCGTGACCCAGCGCATGCGCCAGAGCGCTGAGGCGCGGCGCCTAGCGCCGTGCAACCGTGGTGCCTGACCGAAGACCATTGCTCTGCGGGCTCAGTCTGGACGGCCTTGGACGGCGATCGGCCGAGGCGGTTTTCAACGCACCTATAACCCGCCCAGGGCTGTCCGGACCACATCTCAGAGCCCGGCGCGGCGCTCAGGTTCCCGTTTCTCCATACAGCATCCGCTCAGCGAGCATCAACGCCACCCGCGCGGGCGAACGATTTTCCGCTTGGGCGTGGGCGAACACTTCAGTCAGCCGCGCGGGGATACGTGAAAGGTGGGCGCCGATAGTGCCTGCGGTCTCGCCGTGGTGGGTCAGTGCGGCATAAATGAGGCTGCCTGCATTGATGATGGTGTCGGGTGCATAAAGAATGCCGCGGCCTTGTAGTTGATCGGCCACCTGCAGGGTGGTGAGCGGATTGTTCGCCGAACCTGCCACCGCCGCGCAGCGCAGCTGCATCACGCTCTGGGCATTGAGCACGGGCCCGACCCCACAGGGTACGAACAGGTCGCACGGGGTACTCAACAGCGCATCGTGCGCCACCGGCCAGGCATTGAGCTGCTCCACCGCGCGCCGCACACGGTCAGCATCCAGGTCGCTGACCAACAGCTCGGCCCCTGCGGCATGCAACTGCTCGGCCAACGCGTAGCCCACGTTGCCCAACCCCTGCACGGCCACCCGCAAACCTTCCAGGTTGCTGCTGCCCAAGCGCGCATGGGCCGTGGCGCGCAAGCCAGCGAACACGCCTTGAGCGGCGAACGGCGAAGGGTCACCCGTTACGCTGGTGCTGCTGACATGTGCGGTGCTGCGGGCGATGCAGTCCATGTCTGCGAGGGATGTACCGCTGTCCACCGCGATCACCAGCCGGCCGCGCAGGCTTTCGATGAAGCGACCAAAGGCCTCGAACATCGCCGCTCGGTCCTCGACCTGAGCGTTGCGCAGGATCACCGCCTTGCCGCCCCCCACAGGCAGGCCGGCCAAGGCAGCCTTGTAGCTCATGGCCTGGGCCAGGTGCAGCGCATCGGTGATGGCCGCTTCGTCATCCGCATAAGGCAGGTAGCGGCAGCCGCCCATGGCCGGGCCCAACTGCTCGCTGTGGATGGCCGCCACGGCGCGCAGGCCGGTGTCGGGGTCTTGCCACAGGTGCAGCGATTGGGTACGCGTAGCGTGCATGAGCGCGAACATCGACGGGCTCCCGATAATGGTGCAGATTCCCAGTATAGGCAGCGCCCGGCGCCATGAGCTGCGGCCGGACCACTGGACGAACGCGCACGCCGAGCCTGGACGTCTAGACTGGACGATACCGTTGTGTGGAGGCCCTGATGAACCCACGCCAACACTGCCTGCTGTGCCTGCAACGCACCCCCGCCTCGCTGCTGGAAGCGGCGCTGTGGATCGCCGCTGAACATGACCCCACGGTCGTGCCTGCCAGCGCCCTGGCGCAGCTGCACCCGCTGCAACTGGACATCGCCCACAGCCTGCCGGTATTGCCCCCTCGAGAACTGGCCCAGCCTCTATTGCGCGTGCTCAACACCCTGGGTTTCCAGCAGGACGAGTACCAACCCATTCGCCCCCAGGCGGCACTGCTCGACCACGTCCTGCAGCGTCGACGCGGGCAGCCGTTGGCGCTGGCCATCCTCGCGCTGGAGCTGGCGCACCGTTTGCACATTCCGTTGGAGGGGGTGAACTTTCCAGGCCATTTCCTGCTGCGCGTGCCCGGCGCCGACTACCTGCTCGACCCGTGCGGCGGCCGCCGCCTGTATCCCGCTGACTGCCGCGAGCTGCTGCACCGGCAGTACGGCGCCAATGCCGCGCTGAACGCCGAGCACTTCGCGGTGGCTTCGCCGGCGCAGATGCTGCAGCGCCTGTCCCGCAATCTGCGGCAACTGCACACCCATCACGACAACGACCTGGCCGCCCTGATCGATGCAGAACGGGTCATGCAACTGGGCCCGGTGAGCAGTGCCGACTACTTGGCCCGGGCCACGCTGTATGGGCGCCTGAGCTGCCCGCAGGCCGAGCGTTTCGACCTGCAACACGCGCTGTTGCTCAGCGACGATCCGCTGCAACGCCTGAAGCTGACCGAACGCCTGGGCCAGCTACCGAGCGCGTCCCGCTCGCTTCATTGAACAGGCGTGTCCGGCTGATTGGCGGGATGCGCTGCAATGAACGCCGGGTGTTGTGCGGCCAGTGCCGCCACCCGGGCAATGCGCGGATAACACGAGAGATCGACGTTGAAGCGCTGCGCTGCGTAGAGCTGACCCACCAGGTAGATGTCCGCCAGTCCAGGTTCGGCGCCCAGGCAATAGCCCGTATCGCCAATCAACGGCTCGACCGCCGCCAGTCCCTGGGTGATCCAATGGCAGGTCCACTCCGTCACGTGGGCCTCGTCGTGCCCCAATCCACGCAGCCGGTTGAGCACACTGAGGTTGTGCAGCGGGTGCACGTCGCAGGCGATCAATGCCGCAATCGCCCGCACCCTTGCCCGCATCGGCGCATCGGCGGGTAGCAGGGCCGGCGTGGGGTACACCTCCTCCAGGTACTCGATGATCGCCAACGACTGCATCAGCCGCTCGCCGTCGTCGGTACGCAAGGTCGGCACTCGCGCCTGTGGATTGAGGGCGCGATAATCGGCCTTGAGCTGCTCGCCCCCCAGCAGATTGACGGCAATGGCCTGGTATTCCAGGCCCTTGAGCGCCAGTGCGATACGCACCCGGTAGGAAGCGGTGGAGCGATAGTAGGTGAACAGTTCCATCACCACGGCCCTCCTCAATTGGCGGCCACGACCCTGCCGCGGCACTCGCCAAAGCCGATGCTGGCCACACCCTCACGTACGCACCGACCGCGCAGGATGATCTCGTCACCATCTTCGAGGAAGCTGCGCTGCTCGCCATTGGCCAGTTGCAGCGGATGCTTGCCGCCCTCTGTGATCTCCAGCAGGCTGCCGTAGGCACCCTGCCCCGCCCCAGACAACGTGCCTGAGCCGAACAGGTCGCCAGGCTGCAACTGGCAGCCGTTGACGCTGTGGTGGGCGACCAACTGCGCGACGGTCCAGTACATGCTCAGGCTGTTGCTCAGGGCCAGGCGCTCAGGCGCCGCCCCCGCTTCACGCATCTGGGGGGTCAGCAGCAGCACTTCCAGTTCGATGTCGAAGGCGCCCTGGGCTTGATCCTGCGCATCGAGCAGATACGGCAGCGGTTGCGGGTCACCCTCGGGACGAGCCGGCTGCGTGCAGCGAAACGGCGCCAGTGCTTCGGCAGTGATCACCCACGGCGACACGGTGGTGATGAAGCTTTTCGACAGAAACGGCCCGAGCGGCTGGTATTCCCAGGCCTGGATATCGCGCGCCGACCAGTCGTTGAGCAAACACAGGCCAGCGACATGCTCGCCGGCTTCACGGATGTCGATGGCCTCGCCCATGGCGTTGCCCTGGCCGATCCAGATACCCAGTTCCAGTTCGTAGTCCAGGCGCGCGCAAGGGCCAAAGCGCGGTTCACTGTGGCCGGCCGGCAGGGTCTGGCCCTTGGGGCGGCGCACCTCGACACCGCTCGGGCGCAAGGTGGAAGCACGCCCGTGGTAGCCGATAGGCACGTATTTGTAGTTGGGCAGCAGCGGGTTGTCGGGGCGGAACAGCTTGCCGACGTTGCTGGCGTGCTGGATGCCGACATAGAAATCGGTGTAGTCGCCAACCTGCGCCGGCAGGTGCATCTGGCATGCGTGCGCCGGATAGAGCAGTGGGCGCAACGCGGCCTGGTGTTCACTGCCCTCGGCGAGCAGGGCCAGCAGGCGCTCGCGCAAGGCGAGGCGGGCCGGCCGGCCGAGTGCGAACAGGGCATTCAAGGCGTCACTGGCGGCCTCGGCGGCCACCTTGGCCTGCCCCTCCAACAGCCCGGCGTCCAGCACCGCCGGCAGGTCGAGAATCGCATCGCCAATGGCGACCCCGCAGCGCCGTGCTTCACCGGGCCGGCTGAAGATGCCCAGGGGCAGGTTTTGCAATGGGAAATCGGCGTGCCCGTTGGCGTGTTCGACCCAACTGCGGGCCAGGGTGGATGCGTTCATCGGTCAGCTCCGCTGCGGATTGAAGGTGGTGGCGAGCGTTGCCCAGCACTGGTCATAACGGTCCTGCAGCTGCGGGCTGCTCATCGCCTGCTGGCTGGGACGCAGCACTTGGCTGGTCTCGAACATGAAGGCCATGGTGCCGTCGATCTTGTGCGGCGTCAGGTGGGCGGCGATGGCTTTTTCGCAGGTTTCGGCATCAGGGCCGTGGGCGCTCATGCACGGGTGCAATGAAGCGCCCCCGGGCAGGAAGCCTTCGGCCTTGGCGTCGTAGGCGCCGGCAATCAGGCCCATGAACTCGTTCATCAGGTTGCGGTGGAACCACGGTGGCCGGAAGGTGTTCTCGGCCACCATCCAGCGCGGCGGGAAGATCACGAAGTCGATGTTGGCCATGCCCGGCACGCTGCTGGGCGAGGTGAGCACGGTGAAGATCGAGGGGTCCGGATGGTCATAGCTGACCGTACCGAGGGTGTTGAAGGTGCGCAGGTCGTATTTGTAAGGCACGTTGTTGCCGTGCCAGGCCACCACGTCCAGCGGCGAATGATTCAGCTCGCAGCCCCAAAGCTGGCCCAGGTATTTCTGCACCAGCTGCACAGGTCCGGTGATGTCTTCGTAGTGGGCCACCGGGGTGAGGAAATCGCGCGGGTTGGCCAGGCCATTGCTGCCGATCGGGCCCAGATCCGGAATGCGCAACGAGGCGCCATGGTTCTCGGCCAAATAGCCGCGCGCCTCGCCATCGGGCAACTCGACACGAAACTTCATGCCGCGCGGCACCACCGCAATTTCCAGTGGGCCGAGTTCCAGCACGCCCAGTTCGGTGACCAGGCGCAGCCTGCCCTGTTGGGGCACCAGCAGCAGCTCGCCATCGGCGTTGAAGAACGCCCGCTGCATCGAGCGGTTGGCGGCGTACAGGTAAATGCTCACGCCACTGGGCGCGTCGGCCGGCGCGTTGGCAGCCATGGGCAGCCAACCGTCGATGAAATCGGTTGGCTCGGCGGGCATGGGCTGCGGGTTCCAGCGCAAGCGATTGGGGGTGGGCACCGCCCCGGCGGCCGTCAGCGGTTGCCGCGCCAGGCGTTCGAAACGCGGGTGCAGCGCACTGGGGCGAATGCGGTACAGCCAACTGCGCCGCTGCTCGTGGCGCGGGACGGTGAACGCCGTGCCGGACAGTTGCTCGGCATACAGCCCGTAGGGCACTTGCTGCGGGGAATTGCACCCCTGCGGCAGGCTGCCCGGCAAGGCTTGGCTGGCAAATTCGTTGGCAAAACCGCTCAGGTACTGCAGGTCTTCGCAAGGGGTGCGCTGCATCGAGGCCTCCGGGCTGATCGCGGGTCACCGGCAGTCGTGGCTGCGGCAACCTCGCCGAGTTGTATTTATCGTAATCAGATTACGCTTAACGTAATTTGCTCAATGGCGGTCGTCAAGCTATAAGGTCGCCATCTCCTCCGGAATCACAGCTCAATGACCCAGGTCAATTCGCCCGCCGACAGCGGCAAGCAGAAGGTCCGGTCGGCGGAAGTCGGCACCGACATTCTCAAGGCCCTGGCACAACTGGCACCCTCCACGTCGCTGTCGCGCCTGGCCGAGTTCGTCGACATGCCCGCAAGCAAGGTGCACCGCTACCTGCAGGCCTTGATCGCCAGCGGCTTCGCCGAGCAGAACCCGGCCACCAACCACTACGGCCTGGGCCGCGAAGCGCTGCGGGTAGGCTTGGCCGCGCTGGGCAGCATCGATGTGCTGAAGGTCGCGGCGGCGCCGCTCTCGCAGCTGCGCGACACGCTCAATGAAAGTTGCTTTCTTGCGGTCTGGGGCAACCAGGGCGCGACGGTGGTGAGCATCGAACCTGCGGTGCGCGCGGTCACGGTGGTGACCCAGATCGGCTCGGTGCTGCCGCTGCTCAGTTCGTCCACCGGGCTGGTGTTCGCCGCTTACCTGCCGGAGCGTGAAACCAGCGACCTGCGCGATCAGGAGCTGGCACGCCTGCAGCACCAGGCCGGTGACTACAGCGCGGCGTTCGCAGCGATCCGCGCCGAGGGGCTGCATGCGGTGCATGGGCTGTTGATGCCGGGGGTAGATGCCGTGTCGGCGCCGATCTTCAACGCGTTGGGCCAGGTCGCTGCGGTGATGACCGTGGTTGGCCCGACCTCGATGTTCAACGCCGACAGCCAAGGCCCAGCGGCCGAGCGGCTGCGCGCGGCGACGCAAGCGGCCAGTTGGCGCATGGGCTATGAAGCGGGATGAGGCAGCACTGTTGCCGGACGCGTAACAGTGATTGTCTGAAGGTCGTATATTTCCAAAGCGATCAACGGCTTATGCTCGGCGTCCCTGGCCTTGGCAGCGCGAACCCCCAGTGACCGGTGCCGGCCCAGGTACCCTGGCCGATTTTGAAGCTCCTTGATCTGCCGTCTTCATTGGCCGCTGCGCATGCAGCGGCCTTTTTTTATGGCTGCGCCGCGTGCAGCTCGCCCCAGGTGGGCTTTTGCGGCAGGTACGTCAAGGGTTGCTCGCGAAAGGCCAGGTACTCACCCAATACCTGTACCGGCGCTTCGGTATGCGGAAAATGTCCGATATCCGGCAACAAGATGATCTCGGCCTCGGGAAGCAACTGTCGGTAGCGTTCGAGCACGTGCGCGCTGCACAGTGGGTCCTGCGCGCCATTGATCAGCCTCACCGGCACCCCGCCGCGCTGCAACGCCTCCAGCCAGCGCGGGCGGTGGACACGCCGCTCGCGCACAAAGCCCATCAGCTTGTGCAGGATGCGCGTGCCGCGATTGGACAGAATCAGGCTCCAGTAGTCGTCCAGCGCACTTTCGTTGAGGTGGCTGTCGAGGCGGTTGAGTTGCGACAGGTTGCGCACCAGATCTTCACGCCCGAAGGCACGCCCCACTAGCCAGCCCAACGGGCTGAGCAAGAGCTTGTGCGCCAGCTGCAACGGGTGGCATTCAGGCAACAGGCCAGTGTTGAGGAATACGCAACTGGCCACCTCGGCGAGGCCTTCGTGGTGCCGGGCCAGTAGTTCCTGAGCCACATTGCCGCCATAGTCGTGGGCGAGCAGGTGCACCGGCTGGTCGATACCCAGGTGCTGCAACAGCGCCTGTTGCAGGTCGGCCTGGTTCAGCAAGCTGTAGCTGTCGTCCAGCGGTTTGGCCGAATCGCCAAAGCCGAGCATGTCGCAGGCCACCAGCTGAAAGCGCTGGGCCAGGGGCGCCCACAGGTAGTGCCAGTCCCAACTGGCGGTGGGAAAGCCGTGCAGCAACAGCAGCGGCTCGCCCTGCCCGGCCGTCCAGTAGCGAATGCTCTGGCCACGGAAGGTGAAGGGTTGACCCCGGGTACGCCACACACACAACGGGATTTCGGCGAGGGGCATCAGCTGCGCCCCTGCCGGGGTGCGCAACGATGGGTCATCAGGGCTGCGAACATGGCGGATTCACCTCTCGGCACATGGGTGTGCTCTTGGTCTCAAGGTGAGTCTAGCCACCCCGCCACAGGCGGTAAGTTGCGTTGGCAGCCAGCTTGATGGCCGTGCGGGACACTGGCCCGGACGGTCAGCGGCAAGGCTTAACGGGCCTTCAATGCCGCCGCGAACTGAGCCAGCCACGGCTCGGCATCGGTCTCGGGGGTCACGGTTTCGCTGGCGTCCAGGCGCAGCATCGGCAGCAGCGCCCGGACCCCCAGCTCATCGAACAGCTCACCCATCAGTTCGCCGCCGCCGCAAAACGTGTCGTAGCTCGAATCGCCCAGGCCGATGACGCCGCCGGGCAGGCCGCGCCAGGTAGCGGGCAAGGTGTCTTTGAGTTCGCTGTACACGGTCATGAGGTTGTCGGGCAATTCGCCCATGCCGGTGGTCGAGGTGATGGCCAGTACGGCCTCTGGCGCGAAGCGCTGGATGTCTTCACAACCGGCCCGCAGCGCATGCCAGGCCTCAAAGCCCGCGGCGTTGAGTACCGCTTCGGCGTGGCGGGCGACGTCTTCGGCCGCACCGTAGACCGAGCCGCAAAGGATGGCGATTTTCATCGGGAAAGATTTCCGAAGCTGAGTGAAAACGTAGGATACTCACTTTCGCCGCGCACGAAAGCGCAGCCCGCCCCAATGCCGCCTCCATCGCCCCAGGTCCTGCCGATGATCAATGCCTATTTGCTGCAATCGATGGTCGATGCCTCCAACGACGGCATCGTGGTCGCCGAACGCGAAGGTGAAGACACCATTCTGATTTACATGAACGCGGCCTTTGCGCGCCTCACGGGCTACTCGCCCACTGAAGTGCTGTATCAGGACTGCCGCTTTCTGCAAGGCGATGACCGCGACCAACTGGCCCGCGCGCGCATCCGCCGCGCGCTGGCAGAGCACCAACCGTGCCGCGAAGTGTTGCGCAACTACCGCAAGGACGGCCAAGTGTTCTGGAACGAGCTGTCGATCACGCCGCTGCACGATCCGATTTCCCAGCGCACCTATTACATCGGTATCCAGAAAGACGTCACCCGCCAGGTCGAGCTGGAGCGCCAGTTGGTCCAAGCCCAGGCGGCGCTGGCCGAACGGGAGCGTTGCTGAGTCGCTCAGCGCCGCCGCCACCCTGTCACCACCCGAGCCCGTACGAGCATTGCCATGCAACCAGACCCACTCCTCAGCCAGGCTGAACTGGACTTCATCCAGGACCTGCAACAGGGCCTGCAGACGGACCTCAGCGGACCGTCCGCGGGCCTGCGGGTGCAAGGGCAGCAGGTGACCCGCGAGTTGCTCACGCACCTGATCGGCCAGGAACAGGTGACCTTGCAGGCCACCGTGGACAACCAGCAGATCAGTTTTCCGCTGCAGCTGGTCGAGGATGAATTCCATACCCTGCACCTGCACCTGGGCTCACCGGAAATCTATGAAGACGGCCCCATGCTGCGCGCCTGGCGGTTGTCGCTCGAGCAGCCGAGCCCGTTGCGCGACCCGCTTGGCAAGCTCAGTACCCTGTGGGTACGCGACCTCTCGTTCAACGGCATGCTGGTCGAAGTGCGCGGGCAACATCCGGCACCGGCGCAGTTCGATCTGGACTTTGCCCCGACGGGCATTGCCGCCATGACGCTGCATGGCGAGCTGCGCCGGCGCATCGGCCCGGACCTGGCCGCGTATGACCTCAGCGGCAGCGACCGCGACGAGATCGATCGGCTGCGCGATTACGTGCTGCAGGCCCACCGCCAGGCCCATCCAGAGCTGCATACTCAGGTATCGAGCTGACCGGCGAGAAACCGCTGCAGGCGCTGGCGCATCCCCACCGCCTGCGCGCCCAGGCAGGCCACCGGGCTCCCCGCGAGCAGCGTGTCGGCCAAGTCGGCCATTTCCCCCGCCAGCGCCAGCGGACAGCCCAAGCCGCGTGCCACCTGAGCCAGACGCCGGCCCAGCTCGGCCGGCGGATGGTGATGCGACACCAGCACCAGGGCATCGGCCGCACGCCGCTCGCAGATCAAGGCCAGCTCGGCCAGAGGCTGGCCCACCGGCAGTACCGTGACCGACATTTCAGCGCTGCTCAGCAGCAGGCCAGCGACCAGCAGTTCGAGCATGCGCACGTCCTCATTGAGCGGCGCCACCAAGACCTGCGCAGCGCAGGTTGCACCAGGCCCGCGCAGCAACCCCGACACCAGGTGGCACAGGAACTGATCGAGAAACAGGCGTTCGCTGACCTGGCCGTACAACGCGCTGGCGCCGTGCAGCGACGTCCACAATGGCATCCACACCTGCTCGAACACCGCGTCAAGGCCCACGGCCGCGACCGCCTGCTCATGCAGCTGGACCAGGCGCTGGTCATCGAAATCGGCCAGCGCCTCGCGCGCCCGTGCTTGCCACCAGCGCGGCGCCTGGGCCGTCTCAGCCGCGGCCTGAACCTGCGCAGCCGCTGTGCCACGCGCCAGAATGCGGGCCACACGGCTCACCGGTACGCCGCGTTCGAGCCAGCCGAGAATGCTCTGCACGGTGTCGATGTCCGCCTGGCTGTACAGGCGATGGCCCGTGTCGGTGCGGGTCGGTTGCAACAGGCCGTGGCGGCGCTCCCAGGCGCGCAGGGTGACGGCGTTGACACCGGTGTCGCGGGCCACCTCACCAATCGAATGGTACGTGGGTGCGCTGGCCTGCAAATCCTCGTGCTGCTGATTCATGTGCCCGACGCCCGCCTTGAAATGAAGCGCCAGTGTACGTGGGGTACGCCCGGGCGATCAGAAAAAAAGCCCCTTGCGCTGCAGGGCGCTGGACGTCGATTCAACCTGCCGTGGCGCAGCATCGAGCGCTGCCCGGCGATAACCGGCAGTGGCAGCACAGGAGGAAACACTTCGGGTATGCTGGCCCTCTCGCAAGGACAGACAAGTTGACCGCCCGAACATGAACAGCCCAATCCTTCTCACCGGCGCCAGCCAGCGTGTCGGGCTGGCCTTGGCACAGGCCTTGGCGCAGGCCGGCCATAGCGTGATCAGCGCCAGCCGCAGCCAGCCACCGGCGCACCCGAACATCCAGCATTTCGAGGCAGACCTGTGCCAGGCCGCCGACCGCGAAGCGCTGATCGACCACCTGCAGCGCACCTGTACCCGCCTGCGCGCGGTGATCCACAACGCGTCCTTGTGGCTCGATGACAGCCCCGGCAACCTCGACACGATGTTCCGCCTGCACGTCGAAGCGCCCTACCACCTGAACCTGGCCCTGGGCGAACTGCTCAAGAACGCCGGCAAGGCCGACATCATCCACATCTGCGATGAAACCTCATCGCGCGGCAGCAAGAGCCACATCGGCTATGCCGCCACCAAGGCCGCGTTGCAGAACATGGTGCTGTCGTTCGCCGAGAAATATGCCCCGCACGTGCGCGTCAACGGCATCCTGCCCGGCCTGTTGATGTTCAAGCCCGAAGGCGACGAAGCCTATCGCCAGCAGGCCCTGCAGAAGGCCCTGCTGGAATTCGAACCCGGCGCCGAGCCGCTGATCGAGGCCGTGCTGTTTTTGCTGCAGAGCCAGTACAGCACCGGTAGCCAGATCACCATCAACGGCGGCCGACACCTGAAAAACCGTATCCTCTGAGACCCCAACCATGACGCCACAACAACAGCTCGAACTCGAAGCCGCCGCGTTTCGCCGCTTGGTCAGCCATCTGCAGCAGCGCACCGACGTGCAGAACATCGACCTGATGAACCTCTCCGGCTTCTGCCGCAACTGCCTGTCCAAGTGGTACAAGGCCGCCGCCGACGAGCAGCACATCGACCTCAGCCTCGACGACGCCCGCGAAGCGGTGTACGGCATGCCCTACGCCGAGTGGAAAGCCCAGTACCAGAAAGAAGCCAGCGCCGAACAACAGGCGGCGTTCGACCAAGGGAAACAACCATGACCGACCTCGCGAATTTCCGTCAGTCGCTGACCAGCGGCGAACACGCTTTCGCCACCACCCTCGCCTTTGTTGCCGAGCACTACACTTACACGCCGCAAGGCTTCGACAACGGCGGGCTGGTGAGCATCGCCGGGCAGAACGAAGGCTCGTGCAAGACCCTCGGCCTGGCGCTGCTGGAAAACTTCACCCAAGAAGAAGCCCTGCTGGCCTTCGGCGAGCATTACCGCAGTGTGTTGGACACGCCAGAAGGCAGCGACCACGGCAATATCCGCGCGCTGATGAAAGAGGGTTTGACGGCGGTAACGTTCGCAGAGCAACCGCTACAGCGGTTGGGGTAAGGCCTGTGGCGGCTGGTCCGGTAACCCGATCAGCCGCGATGGCCGGCAAAGCCGGCCCAACACTGCCACCACCATTTCCCTGCCAGTGCGCAGCGTCTGCGTCAGCCCGGCTGCACCGGCCTGACGCAGACGGCAATGGTTCAGTGGGCCGAACCTGCCCATCCAGCCCCGCGCAAATCGCAGTTGGCCGAACGACACCTGCACCCCACGCCAGCGCTGACAACGCGACAGGTGTCTTGCGGTGGGCGCACTCTCGTCAATCGAGTGCCCCCCGGCATTGGCTCAGAGCTCGATGCAGTCGAACTTCACATCGGTGGCCACATCGGCGTTGTAATCGACATCGCTGCGCTCGAAGCCGAACAGATTGAGAAACTCTTTCTTGTAATCGGCGTAGTCGGTCAACTCGAACAGATTTTCGGTAGTGACCTGCGGCCACAGCGCCTTGCAGGCGTTCTGCACGTCGTCACGCAGCTCCCAGTCGTCCACACGCAGACGGCTCTGCTCATCGACCTCGGCCGGCTGGCCGTCGGCGCGGTACAGACGATCGCGGAACAGGCGGTTGAGCTGGTCACCGGTGCCTTCGTGCACGCCTTTTTCCTGCATGATCTTGAACACCATCGACAGGTACAGCGGCATCACCGGAATGGCCGAGCTGGCCTGGGTGACCACCGACTTGAGCACCGCCACGTTGGCACCGCCTTTCACGGTAGCGGCCAGTTTCTGGTCCAGGCGCCGGGCGGTTGCATCGAGGTCCTTCTTGGCCTGGCCAAGCGCACCATCCCAGTAGATCGGCCAGGTGATTTCGGTGCCGATGTAGCTGAACGCCACACTGCGCGCGCCTTCGGCCAATACGTCGGCACCGGCCAGGGCGTCTATCCACAGCTGCCAGTCCTGACCGCCCATGACGGTCACGGTGTCGGCGATTTCCTGCTCCGAAGCCGGCTCGATGCTGGCTTGGATGATGGTGTCCTTGTTGGTGTCGATCGCGGTCGACTGGTACGGCTGGCCAATGGGCTTGAGCGCCGAACGAATCACTTCACCGCTCTGGGGCAGCTTGCGCACCGGGGAGGCCAGGGAATAGATGACCAGATCGACCTTGCCGCCCATGTCCTGCTTGATCAGCTCGATGACCTTGGCGCGGGCTTCATCGGAGAACGCATCGCCATTGATCGACTTGCTGTACAAGCCTTCAGCCTTGGCGAATTGGTCGAATGCAGCGGAGTTGTACCAGCCTGCAGTGCCAGCCTTGGTTTCAGTGCCGGGCTTTTCGAAGAACACGCCAAGGGTGTCGGCCTTGAAACCGAAGGCGGCGGTGATGCGTGCGGCCAGGCCGTAGCCGCTGGAAGCACCGATGACCAGAACCTTCTTCGGACCATCGTCGCGCACACCCTGTTTGCGGGTGGCTTCGATCTGGTCACGGACGTTGAGCTCGCAGCCCTTCGGGTGGGTCGTGGTGCAGATGAAACCGCGAACCTTAGGATGAATGATGGCCAATGTCTGTACCTCGTCAGGTTTGAGCAGGTGTAAGTCGCCCGGTGGCGACTTCATGCATTTCTGGGATTTCTGGGAAGGTGAGACTACACCCGTGCGCGTCGCGACACATCTTAAGGGCTGCGCCCGAGGTTTCAACCACGCAGGCAATCAGCCTCAATCGCCATGATTGATTTGAAAAGGCGATCAATCGGCGAGAAAAACAAACTTCTCAATGTGGCTCAGGCTGTGGATGCTGTCAGGCTTTAGAGCCTGTCCAGGGAGCACTGCAATGAACGAAGTCGCCATCGTCGCCGCCACCCGCACCGCCATCGGCAGTTTTCAGGGGGCGCTGGCCAACGTGTCTGCCGTTGAGCTGGGCGCCGCGGTGATCCGCCGCCTGCTGGAACAGACCGGCCTCGACCCGTCCCAGGTCGATGAGGTGATTCTCGGCCAGGTACTGACCGCCGGCAGCGGGCAGAACCCAGCGCGCCAGAGTGCGGTCAAGGCCGGCTTGCCGCACGCGGTGCCGGCCATGACCCTGAACAAGGTCTGTGGCTCGGGGCTCAAGGCCATCCACCTGGCGGCCCAGGCGATTCGTTGCGGTGACGCCGAGGTGGTGATTGCCGGTGGCCAGGAGAACATGAGCCTGGCGCCCTACGTCTTGCCCAGTGCCCGTACCGGCCAGCGCATGGGCCATGGGCAAATGCTCGACAGCATGATCACCGATGGCCTGTGGGACGCCTTCAACGACTACCACATGGGGATCACGGCCGAGAACCTGGTCGAGGCCTATGGTTTGAGCCGCGAACAGCAAGACGCGTTCGCCGCCGACTCCCAGCGCAAGGCATTGGCCGCTATCGAAAGCGCGCGCTTCAGCGCTGAAATCACACCGATCCACATCCCGCAGAAAAAAGGCGAACCCACCGTATTTGCCACCGACGAGCAGCCGCGCGCCGGCACCACGGCGCAAACCCTGGGCAAGCTGCGCCCGGCCTTCCGCAAGGACGGCAGCGTGACCGCCGGCAACGCCTCGACGCTCAACGATGGCGCCGCCGCCGTCCTGCTGATGAGCGTGAGCAAGGCCCAGGCCCTTGGCCTGCCGATTCTCGCGCGCATCGCCGCCTATGCCAGCGCTGGCGTGGACCCGGCGATCATGGGCATCGGCCCGGTCTCGGCCACCCGCCGCTGCCTCGACAAGGCCGGCTGGCAGTTGCAGGACCTCGACCTGATCGAAGCCAACGAAGCCTTCGCCGCCCAGGCGCTGGCCGTGGGCAAGGAGCTGCAGTGGGACCCGGCGCGGGTCAACGTCAACGGCGGCGCCATCGCCCTCGGCCATCCCATCGGCGCATCGGGCTGCCGCGTGCTGGTGACGCTGCTGCACGAGATGCTCAAGCGCGATGCGCACAAAGGGCTGGCGACCTTGTGCATTGGCGGTGGCCAAGGGGTGGCCTTGGCGATCGAGCGCTAGGGCCGGGTCGATGGCTCGAGCTGATACCCGGCCCCTGCCGGGCCAAGGTCGGCGGGGCGTCAGAGCGCACACACCCCGATCGAGGCCTGACGGTAGGTCGGGGCCATGCCCCCTCAACACCCACCTGGAACGACACGCAACGTCTTGATGCAATCGGCACCTGCAGGAGCGACCTGGGTCGCGATGGGCGGCAAAGCCGCCCCACCCATTCCCCCGCCGACTCACTGACGACACGCCATCTGAGCCGTTGCGAGCGTGATCAGCCCAGCCCCTCCCCACGCCAGCCTCAGGCATACTGCCAGCCGCCTTCAGCCAGACGCCTGCTGAACCTGGCGCAAAACTCGCCCCCATGCACAACGCCAGGCAGCCCCGACCTTGACCCGCGACCAGCTCGAACAGCAGCAGATCCCACTCTACTTCGCCGCAGTGGCCATCGCGGTCGTCAGCGGCCTGCTGGCGCCCACCGCCAGCGCTGGCCTGGCCGTTCTGATCAGCCCCGCCATCGCCGTGCTGATGTACGCGATGTTTCTGCAAATGCCTTTTCTCGATAGGCGTACATCGCTGCCCAAGCGCCGTTTCATGGGCGCGCTGCTGCTGGCCAACTTCGTCTTCATCCCCCCGCTGGTCTGGCTAGGAACGCGCGGCCTGGTCGAGCACCCGGGGTTACTGCTGGGCGCGCTGCTGGTGCTGTTGACGCCGTGCATCGACTACGTGGTGGTGTTCACCCACCTGGGCAAAGGCGATGCCCGAGCGACCCTTGCCGCAACACCCGTGCTGCTGCTCGCGCAGTTGCTGCTGTTGCCGGTGTACCTGCCGTTGATGATGGGCGACGACCTGACCGTGCAACTGACGCTGGCGCCGTTCATCGAGGCGTTTCTGAGCTTGATTGCCCTGCCGCTGTTGCTCGCGGTGCTGAGCTGCGCCAGCGCCAGGCGCCTGCCCGCGATGGCGGCCTGGAACCATGCCTGCGCCTGGCTGCCGGTGCCCGCCATGGCGCTGGTGTTGGTGCTGGTGGTGGGTTCACAGATCGGCGAGGTGCTGCGCGATGTGCAGCGATGGGTGCCGGTGCTGCCGGTGTACATCGGTTTCGCCTTGCTGGCGCCGTGTGTGGGCATGCTCACGGCGCGTCTGTGGCGCCTGCCGCTCGCGCAGGTCCGCTCGCTGGCTTTCAGCACCGCCACACGCAACTCATTGGTGGTGCTGCCTCTGGCCTTGGCCTTGCCGCCGCAATGGCGCACCCACGCGGCTGCTGCCGTGATGACCCAGACCTTGGTGGAACTGGTGGCCGAACTGATCTACGTCCGTTGGGTGCCCAAGCTGATACGCCGGTGATGGTTGCCGTAAAGCGACCCCGGGCTATGCCAGGTAGACCACTCGCAGTTGTTCACGCCACGCTTCGCGCGGCTGACGAGCAACGCCAACCTGCCGCCCATCGCGGCTAACGGCAGCGCCGGACGACGCCGCGCCCCAGGGCCCTGCCCAGGCAACAGGTTCCGTTGAGTGCCAGGACAGCGAGCCTGCTCGCCAAGAGGGCCACCGAAACCCTACCTGGCCGAGCGCTCACGATGCCTGGTCATTTTTCGCGAGCGGGCTCGCGCTGACGGCGGGCAAACATGGGCTCATCGCAGCAGCGCGGCTTGCCCGGCCAGGAGGGCGGGTCGGGATGGGCGAGCCCGTCGCGCTCAGCGTGCATTGCCTGGCCAAGCCATCGGGCAGTACGCAGACCGCCTCTTTTTCACTCCAGCGCCGCCGCCGGGCCAAAGAACTCGAACCGGCTTTGCTCCTCGGGCACCCCCAGCCCCTTCAACTGGCGCTTGATCGCCGCCATGAACGGCTTGGGCCCAAGGAAATACACATCCACGTCCCGCTCACCGGGCAACCACTCACCGAGCAGGTCCTGGCTCATCAGGCCGAGCGCATGGGCATGGGCGCTGCCATCGTCTTCGGCGTAGCAGTAGAAACGCTTGAGCTGCGGGTGAGCGGCGGCCAGCGCATCCACGCTGTCGCGAAAGGCATGCACCCCACCGTTGCGTGCGCAATGGATGAAATGCACGGGCCGGCCGCCTTGCAGCGCGGCCTGCAACATCGCCAGGGTCGGCGTGATGCCAACCCCACCGCTGATCAACACCAGCGGCTTGTCGCCCGCGGTCAGGGTGAAGTCGCCCGCCGGCGGGAACAGTTGCAAGGTATCGCCTACCTGCAAGGTATCGTGCAGGTAGTTGGACACCTTGCCACCCACCTCGCGCTTGACGCTGATGCGGTACTCACGGCCATCGCAAAGCGCCGACAAGGAATAGTTGCGGCGCTGCTCGCTACCGTCGATGAACAGTTGCAGGCCAATGTACTGGCCGGGCTCGGCCTTGAGCACCGGCTGACCATCGGCCGGGGCGAAGTAGAACGACACGATTTCCGCACTCTCCTGCTCGCGGCGCGCCAGCCGGAAAGCGCGCGTGCCACGCCAGCCACCGGTGGCGTGCTCCTTGGCCTGGTAAAGGCTTTCTTCAGCGCCAATGAGGATGTCGGCCAGTTGCCCGTACGCGGCGCCCCAGGCGTCGATCACCGCGGGTGTGGCGATGTCTTCCCCCAGCACTTCCTTGATTGCCCGCAGCAGGCAGCCGCCAACGATCGGGTAATGCTCGGGCAAGATCTGCAGGGCCACATGCTTGTTGATGATCTGCGCCACCAACCCACCCAGTTGTTCGAGCTGATCGATGTGCCGGGCGTACATCAACACCCCATTGGCCAGCGCCCGCGGCTGATCGCCACTGGCCTGGTGGGCCTGGTTGAACAGCGGCCGCACTTCGGGGTGCTCGTTGAGCATCATCTGATAGAAATGCGTGGTCAGCGTCTCACCGCCGCTTTCGAGCAGCGGGACGGTGGCTTTGATGATGGCGCGTTGGTCGGCGGTGAGCATGCAGGCAACTCCTGGGCAACGGTTCTGAACGAGATACCCCGTGCTATTTCACGAAGCGTGCCAACCCTGAAACCCAGGCAATTCGGGCACCGTCTTACGTTTCGTGTCGAAATGACCTACAGTTCGGTCTAGTCATGATGACCATGGGGAGTCTTTATGACCGCCACCGCACTGCTGACCGCCCTCCGGCCGCTGGTCAGCGATCTGTCTCGCGAGCTGCCTGACCACGAACGTTACCGTCGCCTGCTGCAGGCCATGCGCGGGCTGCTGCCATGTGATGCGGCGGCGCTGCTGCGCCTGGACGGCGAGTGGCTGGTCCCGCTGGCGGTGGACGGCTTGACCCCCGACACCTTGGGTCGGCGTTTCCGGGTCAGTGAACACCCGCGCTTCGAGATCTTGCTGAGCCAGCCCACCCCAACGCGCTTTGCCAGCGACAGCGACCTGCCCGACCCCTACGACGGGTTGGTCAATGCTCCCGATGTCGACCTGCACGTGCACGACTGCATGGGCTGCCCGCTGATGATCGATGAGCGCCCCTGGGGCCTGCTGACCCTTGATGCATTGCGCCCCGAGCAGTTCCACAGCGTCGAGCTCGACGCGCTGCAAGCGTTCGCCAGCCTGGCAGCGGCCACGGTCACCGCCGCCGAGCGCATCGAGCACCTGGCCCTGCGTGCCGAGCATGAGCGCCAACGCGCCGAAACCTATCGCCAGGCCACGCACCAAGCCCCGCAGTTGATCGGCCAAAGCGACGTACACCGCCAGTTGCTCGAAGAAGTGCGCCTGGTAGCGAACAGTGAACTGAGCGTGCTGATCACCGGCGAAACCGGTGTGGGCAAGGAGCTGGTCGCCCAGGCGCTGCATCAGGCCAGTCACCGCGCTGACAAACCACTGATCAGCCTCAATTGCGCAGCGCTTCCCAATACCTTGGTAGAAAGCGAGTTGTTCGGCCATGTACGCGGCGCCTTTACCGGTGCCCATGCGGAGCGACGCGGCAAATTCGAGGTGGCCCACGGCGGCACCTTGTTCCTCGATGAAGTGGGCGAACTGCCGCTGGCGATGCAGGCCAAGCTGCTGCGTGTGCTGCAGAGCGGCCAGTTGCAGCGCCTGGGCTCGGACCGCGAGCACCATGTGGATGTGCGCCTGATCGCCGCGACCAACCGCGACTTGAGCGAGGAGGTGCGCCAGGGTCGCTTTCGCGCCGATTTCTACCACCGCCTCAGTGTCTATCCGCTGCACGTGCCGCCGCTGCGCGAGCGGGGCCGCGATGTGTTGCTACTGGCTGGGTATTTCCTCGAACAGAACCGCTCGCGTCTGGGCTTGAACAGCCTGCGCCTGAGCGCCGATGCGCAGACCGCCCTGCTGCACTACGACTGGCCGGGCAACGTGCGCGAGCTGGAGCACTTGATCGGCCGCAGCGCACTCAAAGCGCTGGGCAAACAGCCCGCGCGCCCACGCATCCTCACCCTGACGGCCAAGGACCTGGACCTCGCCCTCGGCCTTGCCAGCGAGCCCCGCGCCGTTGATCCGGCACTACCACCGGTCGGTTTGATCGAAGGCGGCTTGCGCCAGGCGGTGGACGAGTTTCAGCGCCAACTGCTGCTGCAATCGCTTGCTCGCCATGGGCAAAACCGCGCCGCTGTAGCGCGCGAGCTGGGTATTGATCGCGCCAACCTGAGCCGGCTGGCCAAGCGGCTCGAGTTGGACTGAACGCCAACAGTCTGACTCACCATTATTTGGCGCGCCACGCAAACTGGTCCGTTCGGTCAACACTGCCTATACCTCCCAGACGATCTGTAACAGGGCTGTTACGGGCTTCCCGGCGCGCGCGGAGTGATCTGCGCACGGGGAAGCAGGATTGGCTGGCACCTACGCACGGTGTCGGCCCCTCATCCAGCAGGGAGCATGTATGGACAACATCGTCGTCGCCGATAAAGCCACCGCACAACTGTCGCAAACCGCCTGGGGTGACCTGAGCCTGAAGCAGGCCAGCCTGGTGCAGTTGCCTGTTCCTCCCGATCAGGTCGCAAACGTGGTTCGTGACGGGCAAAACCTGGTGGTGACGCTAAGGTCCGGGGAGAAGATCTCCCTTGGCAACTTCTTCGTCGTCGATCAGGACGGTGTGGGCAACGATTTGGTCTTCGTCGGCGACGACGGCACCCTTTGGCACGCCATCTACGATGCCGATGCCTTTACCGGATTCACCTTCGATGATGTTGCCTCGCTCGATGAGCTGATGGCCGGGCTGGGCGAAGCCGGCAACGCCACGCCGACCTTCGCCATTGCCGGCTTGAGCCTGCTCGGCGCAGGCGGCGCGGCCGCTGCGGCGGGCGCAGGCGGAGGTGGTGGTGGTGGTGGTGGCGGTAGCAACGACCCGGATGTCACTGCGCCTGCCAGCGCAACCGACCTGCTGGTAAGCGCCGACGGGCGTAGTGTCAGTGGCCGTGGCGAGGCCGGCGCTACGGTGAACGTGCGCGATGCGGCAGGCAACGTGCTCGGCAGCGGTACGGTGGGCAGCGACGGCGTGTTCCAGGTGCCGCTCGAGCCACCACAGCTCAATGGCGAGCCACTGGACGTCAGCTTGACGGATGCAGCCGGCAACACTTCCGATCCGGCCAGTGTCACGGCCCCGGACGTCACCGCCCCGCAACCGCCCACCGACCTGCGCATCACGCCCCAGGGTGATGTGCTGTCCGGGACCGCAGAGGCCGGTTCGACCGTGCAGGTGCGCGGCCCCGACGGTACGCTGCTGGGCAGCGCCGTAGCCGGCACTGACGGTAGCTTCAGTGTCACCTTGCAGCCGCCGCAGAGCGCCGGACAGCCCCTGCAGGTCAGCGCCACCGATGCGGCGGGCAATACCTCTACGTCCACGACCTTGACCGCGCCGGACGCCGCTTCGCCACCCGACACCACGGCGCCTGATGCGCCGACCGACCTGCTGGTGAGCGCAGGCGGGCGAGCACTGGGCGGACGCGGTGAGCCGGGCACGACTGTGACGGTGCGCGATGCCCAGGGGGCGGTGATTGGCACCGCAGTGGTAGGGGCAGACGGCAACTTCAGCGTTTCACTGAACCCTGCGGTGATCGATGGCAGCGCGCTGCAGGTCGACCTGACCGATGCGGCGGGGAATGTTTCTGCAGCAGCGTCGGTGCTGACGCCGGACCTCACGGCGCCGGCTCAGCCGACGGATCTGGCGGTTGCCGATGGCGTGACGCTGACGGGTACAGGCGAACCAGGCGCCACGGTGCAGGTTCGTGATGCGGCTGGGAATGTGATTGGTACAGGCCAGGTTCGTGCGGACGGTGGGTTCACCGTGACGTTGGATCCGGCGCAGGCCAATGGTGAGTTCATCGATGTTCGCCAGACCGATGCGGCGGGGAATACGTCTTCGCCACTCGCGTTCCAAGTGCCCGATATCACCGCACCCGATGCCATCCAAGGTGTAGTCGTGAGCGCCGATGGCCTGAGCGTTTCAGGCCGTGGCGAAGCCGGGGCGGCGGTCGAGGTGCGCGATGCAAACGGCACCGTCATTGGCGCTGGGGTCGTCGCGGCCAACGGGACCTTCGTGCTGTCGCTCGATTCGGCGCTCATCGCTGGCGAAACCATCAACCTGACCCAGACCGATGCCGCCGGTAATGCTTCGGTTGGCTTCGACTTCACCGTACCGGCCACCCCTGCGCCCGCTAGCCCGACCGGGTTGACGCTGAACGCCGATGGCTCGGAATTGAGCGGCCTTGCCACGCCTGGAAACCGCGTTGAAGCCCGAGGGGCTGACGGCACCTTGCTAGGTAGCGCTATCGCCGCCGCAGACGGCTCGTTCACCATCACACTGCAACCAACACAAGCCAACGGCGAAACTATCGACGCAGTCGCCATCGATGCCGCTAACCAGAGCTCGATTCCAACG